>JBFWUN010000023.1:0-67565 GCA_050247235.1 Gammaproteobacteria bacterium | reverse complement strand
ACCCGCGGGCCGATCTTCGTGTAGCTGTTGAACGACCCGAATGTCAGGTAACCGCGCGCGAGCGCGGGCAGTGGCGATACCGCCGGCATGTCCGCGAAAGGCTGGTAGCACCACAGGGTGTGCGGCAGACGGATGAGACGCTCCGTGTAGAACGGATCGGCGACACCCGGCGGCTCGGTGACCGAATCGGTGATCCGGTAATCCATGGCGTCGAGGCCCGTCGTCGCCGGGTAACCCAGGTAGGTCATCTGGACAGGCGCGGGCCGGCGCGCGAGCGCGAGCAGACGCCCGTTGGCGGTATGTCCGGCGAGATCGACGAGCACGTCGATTTCCTGTGCGCGAATCAGCGCGGCGACCTCGTCGTCACCCAGCCCGACGGTACTGTGCCAGGCGTCTGCGAGCGCCTGCAGCCGCCGCGTCACCGCGTCGGGGTGCGCCACTTCGGCGAACACATGCACTTCAACCTCCGTGCGTCGGTGGTGGCGCAGGATCGGTTCCACGAAGAACGCGCAGGCATGGGCGCGGAGATCGGGCGACACGTAGCCCACGCGCAGGCGCCGCGCGGGATCCGGCGAATTGGCGTGCGGTGCCGCCACGCGCGTGAGGTGCGCGGCGTGCCGTGCATTGAAGTCGCGATGCGCCGCGAGCAGTGCCGCGGGCGTGACCCCGTCCACGAAGTTCAGCGTGAACAGCAGGTTGCTGTGCGCGCCCGCATAGTCGGGCCGCAGTGCCAGTGCCTGCCGGAAGCAGGCGATTGCTTCTTCCAGCCGGCCGGCGTTCTTGTGGAGATTGCCGAGGTTGTTGTGCGCTTCCGCGAATCCGGGATCGAGTTCGAGCGCGCGGGCGAGATGTGCCGCGGCGTCGGCGTGCTGCCCCTGTTCCGCCAGCACCACACCAAGATTGTTGTGGGCCTGGATGAAATCCGGCTTCAGCGCGAGCGCACGGTTGAAGCAGAAGGCAGCCTCGCCCAGGTGCCCTTGCAGCTTCAGCACGTTGCCGAGATTGAGCTCGGCGTCGGCAAAGTCGGGATCGAGCGTCAGGGCCTGCCGGAACGCCAGCATCGCGTGATCGAGCTGGCCGAGCCGGAGACACGCGTTGCCCAGGTTGTTCCAGGCCGGCACGAGCGCGGGATCGGCGGCAAGCGCCGCGCGGTAGGCCGCGATCGCCTCCGGCATCCGGCCGAATTCCTTCAGTGCGTTGCCCAGGTGATTGTGCGCCTGCGCGAATCCCTCGCGGAGCCGCGTGGCCCGGAAGTGACATGGGATCGCCTCCTCGAACCGCCGCAGCGCCTGCAGGACCACGCCGAGCGTGTCCCACAGGTCCGCATCGTCCGGGGCGAGTCCGAGCGCCGCCCGGAAGGCCGCCACCGCGTCTTCATGACGGCCGAGCGAGGTCAGCAGCAGCGCGTGGTTGCGCCAGCCCGCGGCGAACGGCCGGCGCGCGAGCGCCTCCGCGTATGCCGCGAGCGCGCCGTCCGCGTCGCCCGCGTCGCGCAAGGTGTTCGCCAGGTTGAACCAGGTTTCGACGAGCGCCGGATCGAGCGCGAGCGCGCGCCGGAAGGCCGCGATCGCCGCCTCGGGTCGGCCGAGCTCTGCGAGCACGAGCCCGAGGTTGCCGTGCGCCTCGGCGAAGCGGGGCCGCAGGTGTACCACCTTTTCCAGGTGCCGGAACGCCTCGGCGGGCTGCCCGGCGTCCCGCGCCGCGATCCCGAGCAGGTGCAAGGCATCGAGGTGATGCGGTTCGTTCGCGAGCACCGTCCGGTAATGCGCCGCGGCCGTCGCGACGTCCCCGTCGCGATGCGCGCGCAGCCCGTCCTGCAGGGCCCGTTCGAGCGCGCGGCGATTCAGACGGGCGGGCCGGTTCATGCCGGCGTCCCGTCGTTCGCGTCCTGTGCGGAGCCCGCGCACCAGGTCTGCCAGATCCCGCGCAGCGCGGTCTCGAAGTGCCGTGCGAACCCGGCGCCGTCGAGCAGCGGGGACGCGCGCAGCCGATCGCGCAACGTGGCGCGCCAGGTTGCGAGCCGCGAGACATTGCGCGCTAGCTGCACGCAGTAGCTGACGTAATCCGCCGGGGAGAGGCGGGCGAACTCGTCGAGACCCGCCGCGGTCAGCACGCTGTAGCTCGCACGCGACAGGAACGTGTCGCCGACGAGCGCGATCACCGGCAGCCCCATCCACAGTGCATCGCAGGTCGTGGTGCCCCCGTTGCAGGGAAACGGGTCGAGCGCGATGTCGACCGTGGCGAAGCGCTGCAGGTACGCGCTGCGTGGCTCGCGTCCGTGCAGGATCAGACGCTCCGGTGCCACGCCGTGCGCCGCGAAGTCCGCACGCACGCGCGCCTGGGTCGCGGCATCGGCCGCGCACAGCAGCGACAGGCGCGCGCTGGGCAGCGCGTTGAGCACATCGGCCCACAACGCGATCACCCGCGGGCCCACCTTGGCGAAGTTGTTGAACGAGCCGAACGTGACATACCCGTTCGTGAGCGCCGGCAACGCGGTCACGGCCGGCATGTCCGGGAACGGGCGGAAGCACCACAGGCTGTCCGGCAGGCGCAGCAGGCGCTCCGTGTAGAAATGCTCGCTCGTCCCCTCGGGCTCGGTGACCGTGTCGGTCAGACGGTAGTCCATCGCCGCCAGACCGGTCGTCGCGGGGTACCCGAGATAGGACACCTGCAGCGGGGCGGGCTTGCGCGCCAGTGCGAGCAGGCGGTTGTTCGCGGTGTGGCCTGCGAGGTCGATCACGATGTCGATCCCGTCCGCACGGATCAGCTCGGCCACCTCGTCGTCGCGCAGGCCGACCGTGCTCCGCCAGTGATCGCACAGCGCGCGCAGACGTGTGGTGACCCCGTCCGGGTAAGCGACTTCCGCGTACGCGAAGACTTCCACTGCCGCGTGGTCGTGATGCGCGAGCAACGGCTCGAGAAAGAACGCCACCGCGTGCGCGCGCAGGTCGGGCGAGACGTAGCCGATGCGCAGGCGGCGCGACGGGTCGGGGATGTTCGCGTGCGGCCGCCACGCCGTCGTGAGGGCGGCGGCGTGCCGGCGTTCGAAATCACGATGCGCGTCGAAGATCGCCTGCTGCGACATGCCATCCACGTAGTTCAGCGCAAACAGCAGGTTGCCGTGGGCGCCGCGGTAATCCGGCCGCAGCGCGAGCGCCTTCTGGTAATACGCCAGCGCATCCTCGAGGCGTCCCTGGTCTTTCGCGAGATTGCCCACGTTGAGCAGCGCCTCGGGGAACTCCGGCTGGCGCGCCAGCGCGGCGGCGAGCGCCTCCCCGGCGGCTTCGGGCTGGCCGGCCTCGTACAGCGCAGTACCAAGGTTGTAGTGCACGATCGCGGCGTCCGGCGCGAGTGCGAGTGCGTGGCGATACGCCGCGAGCGCGTCGTCAAAGCGCCCGAGGCGCTTCAGCGCGGTGCCCATCGCGTTGTGCGCATCGGCCAGCCCGGGATCCAGGCGCACTGCCTGCTCGTAGGCGGCCAGTGCCGAGGCGTAGTCATGCCGATCGCCGAATACGTTCCCGCGGTTCAGTGCCGCTTCGGCGTAACCGGGCCGGTGGGTCAGCGCGCGTTCGAAGCACAGCAGCGCCTCGTCGTACCGGCCAAACTGGCGAAGCGCGTTGCCAAGGTTGTTGTGGGCTTCGGCGAACGTCGGCGCGAGCTGCAGTGCCCGGTGGTGGCAAACGATTGCCTCCTCGAGTTGCCGCCTGGCCGCCAGCAAAGTGCCGAGGTTGTTGTGGTACTCGGCCACCGTCGGGTCCACCTGGACGGCCCGCCGGACGAGCACGATCGCGTCATCGGCGCGGCCGAGCTGGAAGCACACCACGCCGAGTCCGTGCAGCGCCGGGGCGTGGTCGGGCGCGAGTGTCAGCGCCGCGTAATACGCGTTCAACGCCGCCTGGTACTGGCCTTCGGCGTGCAGGCGCGCCGCCTGCGCCGTGGCCTGGCCAGCCGCGTCCAGGCTGGCGCGATCGGGCCGCCGCGCAACCGCCGCCACCCGGCCCGCGTCCGCTGCCTGCCGCGACGTGCGTCTTCGCGAGGATTTCCCCATGCCCCCTCCCACGTGATGTTTCACGCCGAGCGTTGCAAGCGGCGGGCCAAGTCGACTGCGGGGCTTCAGGTCGTCGGACCGGCGGCCGCTAGCTGATTGCGCGTGAACATCAGTCACGCAGGAGGTGCCACCCCCACGGCGCCGATGCCGGAGAGCCCTGCGATGACCGTGCGCACACAGGACGTGCGCGCACGAGCGATACGGGGAGGTACTCGAGCGCGTCGTCGCAGGGCTCTCCGGCACCGGCGCCTCGCCTCATCGACTTCGATGGGCATGGTTTACGCTCGGCCATTGCGCGCGGTGCACGCACTCCCCCCCTCCCGGCAAACACTGCGTCCGGGCATTTGCCCCGATAACGCAAAGCGCTTCACAGAATTCGGAACTCCCCGGAATCCCGCTCAAGAATCCAGCCGCCCCTCCCGATACAGCACGCGGGAGGCGGTGAATGTCCATGTCGGGCATGTCCGCCAATGAAACGCGGTTCCCAGGCTCGCCACCCACGCGCCAGGAACCATGAGGAGACTCTCAAATGGCTCAGACGATCAACACGAACATCATGTCCTTGAATGCGCAGCGGAACCTGAACCGCACGCAGATGGACCTTTCGATCGCGGTGCAGCGCCTGTCTTCCGGCCTGCGCATCAACAGCTCCAAGGACGACGCGGCGGGCATCGCCGTCGCCACCCGCATGACCACCCAGATCGGCGGTCTGTCGGTCGCCATCCGCAACGCGAACGACGGTATCTCCGTGTCGCAGACCGCGGAAGGTGCGATGGAGGAAATGACCCGTAACCTGAACCGCGCACACGACCTCGCGGTGCAGGCGGCCAGCTACAACACGGCGTCGGACCGCTCGTCGCTGAACCAGGAAGTCAGCCAGATCCTGGACGAAATGTCCCGTATCGTGAACCAGACCCGCTACAACGGCGAAAAGCTGATGACCGGCGGATTCAGCGGCGATTTCCAGATCGGCGCGTTCGTGAACGAGACGATCAACGTGTCGATCTCCAACCTGTCGCCGACCGGCATGGGCGTGGCGACGAACTACTCGACGGTCTCCTCGCTGACCGACTCGCAGCTCGCGGGCCGCATCTCGGTGGCGTACAACGTGGCGCTCGCCGGCAGCGCGACCCTCGAAGGCGCGGACCTCGGCAACGCGGTCGCCGCGGACACCGTCGCGCAGACCAAGATTGACCAGATCAACGCGGTGTCCAGCCAGACCGGCATCAACGCGTTCGGTTTCGGCAACGGACTCGTCGGCTCCAACTTCGCGTCCGCCGGCACCACGGCTGCCGCGATCGACGGCATCACCGCCGGCGCGCTGACGATCAACGGCATCGCCATTGGCGCGGTCGGCGCCACCAGCTCGCTCGGCACCGTCGGTACGGATCTCGTCACCGCCATCAACGCGCTGACGTCGCAGCACGGCGTGACCGCCGTGAAGGTGGCGACGCCCGACGGCGCCACCGCGACCGACGAGGCGATCGTGCTGATCAACCGCACGGGCGCCGCGATCACGGTGACGGCCAACACCTCGGTGGATGCCGGCATCTCCGCCTTCTTCGCCGCGGGCACCACCTCGGTGGCGGCCGGTGCGAACGGCGCGATCGTGCTGAACGACACGCTGGGCGACCTGACGACGAGCTATGACTCCTCGACCACGGGCGCGGCCCTGGTGGGGGTCAGCAGCTCGACGACGACCCTGGCGGACGCCACGGTCAACGCAGCGTCGGTGACAACCGCCTCGGCGGCGAACCTCGCGATGCTGGTGTTCGAGAAAGCGCTCGATACCATCAACAGCGAACGTTCGGTGCTCGGTGCGAAGCTCAACCGTATGGAAGCGGTGGTGCGCAACCTCGAGAACGTGCGT
Organism: Gammaproteobacteria bacterium; assembly: GCA_050247235.1. Taxonomy (GTDB): domain Bacteria; phylum Pseudomonadota; class Gammaproteobacteria; genus CAIKBL01. The sequence goes on along the minus strand of JBFWUN010000023.1, from coordinate 61,647 downwards.
GAGAACATCACCGCGGCCCGTGGACGCATCCAGGATGCCGACTTCGCCGAGGAAACCGCGCGCCTGACCCGCACGCAGATACTGCAGCAGGCGGGTGTGGCGATGGTGTCCCAGGCGAACCAGGCGCCGCAGACGGTGCTCTCGCTGCTCGGCCGTTAAGCGACCGCGGCAACGTAGCTGGTGTGCAGGGGGGTGCGAGCGGGATGCAAGTCCCGCTCGTGATCCCCCGTTCACGCTGACGAGGGTTGCATCATGTTCGAGAAAGAGACCCTTACACGCGTGTCGGACTTGAGGTCCGGCAACCGGATCACCGGATTGACCCCGGTGCAGCCCGGCGCGCCCGCGGCCCAGACCCAGGCAGGCGCGGCCCACTACGCAAGGACCTCGCGGACACCGACGTCCGCGCTCGATTCGGAGGCGCTGGACAAGGCGCTCGACAATCTCACGGCGCACGTGCAGAACCTGCATCGCAGCCTGCAGTTCAGCGTCGACAAGGGATCCGGGGATACCGTGGTCAAGGTCATCGACACGGAAACCCGGGAGGTGATCCGGCAGATCCCGTCCGAGGAACTGCTGGCGATCGCCGAACGATTGCGCGAGACCGCGGGCGTGCTGCTCGAGGAACGCGCCTGAACAACCCCGTGCACAGGGGCGGACCAGGTTCGGCCGCCGCCCGCACGACGAGGATCACGGCATGGCTTTGAGTTCTCCCGGCATCGGATCCGGCCTCGACGTCAACGGCATCATCGAGAATCTGATGGCCGTAGAGCGCCAGCCGCTGGTGGCACTGGAAGGCCGCAACGTCCAGCTCAAAGCGCAAGTCAGCGCGTACGGCTCACTGAAGGGTGCCGTGTCGTCCTTCCGGGACGCCGTGGCCAAGCTGGCCGACCTCGCCAAGTTCAAGGTCTACACCGCGACGTCCTCCGACAAGGACGTGCTGTCGGGCATTGCGTCGGCTACCGCGGCGCGCGGCGTCTACTCCCTGCAGGTGAACCGCATCGCGGAGAACCACCGCATGGCCTCCACACAGGTATTCGCCGACGCGGACACCACGGTCATCGGCACCGCCGGCGACACGATGACGATCGGAACCGGGGGCAGCAACTTCGTCGTCGAGATCGGCGGCAAGACCTTGAACCAGGTGCGGGACGAGATCAACGCCTCCACCTCGAATACCGGGGTCACCGCGTCCGTGATGAAGGACGATCTCGGTTACCGGTTGACCTTGGCGGCCAACGGCACGGGCAGCGCGAGTGCGCTGACGGTGAGCTACAGTGCGGCGGATCCTTTTACCCTCACGACGCTGAACGCCGATCGCGATGCGACGGCGGGGTTCAACGTGGCGGATCTCGACGCGAGCGTGAAGCTCGAAGGCCAGTTCGACGTCACGAGCAGTTCGAACACGCTGACCGAGGCCATCCAGGGCGTCAGCATCACGCTGAAGAAGGCCGGCACCGTGACGCTCAACGTGGAGCGGGATACCGGCGCGGTGGAGCGTTCGGTCCAGGAATTCACGAAGGCCTATTCCGACCTGGTCGGCCTGATGGGCAAGATGCGCAGGGAAGTACTGAAGCCGGACAGCCCGGTGCTGCTCAACATCGAGTCGCAGATGCGCGCGGTGCTGAACGCGCAGAGCCGCGCGGAAAGTACCTTCTCGAACGCGTTCGAAATCGGGATTTCCACGCAGAAAAGCGGCACGCTCGAGCTCAACACCAAGACGCTCGGCGGCGCGCTCGGCAACGACTTCGAGGGCATCGCGAACCTCTTCGCCGATCCCGACAACGGCCTTGCCGTCAAGCTCAGGAACCTGGCCGACAGCTTCCTCGCGACCGGCGGCCCGCTCGACGGGCGCACCCAGGGCCTGGACAGCGAACTGCGCCAGAACGACGACCGCAAGACGCGACTCGAGGAACGGCTGCGCCAGGTGCAGCTGCGCTTCACCCAGCAGTTCGCCTCGCTCGATTCGCTGGTGTCGCGGCTGACCCAGACCGGTGACCTGCTCACCAAGCAGCTGGCGAGTCTCACGGGCCAGAAGAACTCGAACTGATCGCGCGCGCGGTTGGCCCGCGCAACGGGGGCCGCATCGGCCCCGGAACCTGCCCCTTGTCGTTCCTGGCTTTGGTTCTTCCCGCCATGCGTCGTTCCCGCGAAAGCGGGAAACCACCGTGTGGCCGATTCCGAGCCGACCCTCGACCCGACCCGCCGCAGGACTTCGCAGTCGGACACCGCGAAGGACACCAGGCGCAACCGGCCGGCATCGACACCGCGCGGATTGCCGCTTTCGCGGGAATGACGATGATTGGAGATGACGAGGATTCGGGACGACGGAAGTGGAAAAGGACAATGACCGAGAACGGGCGGGATCGAAAGTGACGCGCGGCTCGGGAGCGACGGAGGAAGAAGAAGGACGGACCCGCGGCAGTCAATCAGCGGATGAAGTTGAAGAGCGACAATCCCTGCACTTTCACGAACGCCTGCTGCGCCGCTTCGAGCGCCTGGGTCTGGCGGGCGAGATCGCTGATCGCCTCCACCATGTCGATGTCGAGCAGCCGCGACTTCACCGTCTCGAGCTGGATGCCGGCTTCGGCGTTGATGGTGGACTGCGCATCGAGCGCGTGCTGACGCGCGCCGATCTGCGCGCGGATCGAGTTCAGGCTGTCGAGCGCGAGATCGATGTCGCTCAGCGCGCGGTCCATGTTGAAGCTGAACTCGGCGCCGAGTTCCGGCGTGGTGAGGTCGACGGACATGTCGTCGCGCGCCTTCGCGATGGTCGCGAACACTGACTGGTGGCGGCTCGGGCCAATCAGGAATGCATCGCCCGTCGCCGGCGCGCCGGTGATCGCCACGGAGATCCCGTTGAAAGGGATCGCGGTGCCCGGCGTATAGGGTTGCGCGCTCGCAACGGTGGTGCCCGCGGTATCGTTGACCACGTCGTAGGTGTCCGGTGCGGTGAACACGATCCGGAACGAGTCGGTCGTGAACGACGTCACGTCGACCACGGTGTCGTTGATCACGCGCCCGGTTCCGGTGTTCGCGGTGCCCAGGCTCGAGACGAAAGTGCCGTTGCCGTTCCGGACGGCCATGAATACGTCGGCCCCGGACAGGCCCTCGCCCACCGTCCGTCCTTCCGAGATTTCGAGTTCGCGGGTGTTGAAGTTGCCGTTGTACTGGACCGCGCCGGCGGCGTCGGTGGTGAACGGCAGGGTGTCGACCGCGGTGCCGGCGAAAATGAACTCGTTGCTCGCATTCCGCTTGTTGGCGAGATTCAGCATCTCGTTCAGCCGTTCGTTGATCTCGGCCGCGATGAAGCGTCGGTCGGCGGTGGTCATCGAGCGGTTCTTCGCCTGCAGCACCAGTTCGCGCACCCGCTGGAGGGTGTTCTGTGCGCCGTCGATGGCGCTTTCCTGTTCCGCCAGCCGCAAGGTCGCAAGGCCCGAGTTCCGCTCGTACTGGTCCAGCGCGTTGAGGCGACCGGACAGGTTCAGCGCCTGCGACGAGGCCACGGGGTCGTCGGACGCCTTCAGCACGCGGCGTCCGGTCCCCACCTGGAGCTGCGAGCGGTGGATGTCGTCCTGCAGGCTGAGCACGCTGTTCAGCGAGCGGAAGAAGATCTGGTTGGTGGTGACTCGCATGGTTACTGCACCGCGTCGAGCAGGCGCCGGAACGCTTCGTTCGTGATCTGGATGATCTGCGCGGCGGCCTGGAACTGTTGCTGGAATCGAATCAGGTTGGCGGCTTCCTCGTCGAGGTTCACGGCGGACACTGCATCGCGTTGGGCCTCCGAATTCTCGCGCTGCACCCGCAGCGCATCGCGCGTGATGATGGCCTGCTGCGCGCGCGATCCCACCTTGCCGGTGAGCTGGCTGAAACTGTCCTGGTAGCTCGCGGTGCCGCCGACCAGGATTTCGCGGGTCCGCAGCGCGGACAGCGCCAGGCCGTTGCGGTTGTCGCCCGCCCCGTTCGTGTTGGGATCCACGCGGAACACGTCCCCCGCGTCCGGCGCCCCCGTGATCTGCACCCGCCAGCCGTTCACGTCGATATTCGCTCCGCTCGTGAACGGGATCAGCGGCCCGGCGCCGTTCAACTGAAATGCCGTCGGGGGATCCGCGAACACGATCGTCGTCGGCGTGGTCAGGGACGCGTTCGCAGGATCGAGCACCTCGGGCGGCGTGATCCGCGCGGAGCCGATGTTCGCGAGCGCGGCGGACGATTTCACCGGGTTCGCGAGCGCGATATCCAGCGGGTCCGTCACCAGCGATGTCATGCCGCGCCCGAGAAAGCGCGTCGGCTGCAGCAGGTACTGGTCCCCCGCGGCCGGCGCCGTTCCGAGCGTGATGGTCATGCCGTCCACCGCGAACGGCCCGGCGCCACTCAACGTGGTCTGCACGCCGTCCGTCAGGCGGGTCAGCACGAAGTTCGATCCGTCGTGCACGAGCTGGTAGTCGGAGTCGGTCAGGTTACCGACCGCCGCCGGGTCGAGCGCCAGGGTGATCGTCCCGGTGTTGCCGGCGAGCGGGCTCGCCAGCGGCGCGCCCGTCGCGAACAGGTCGCCCCCGAGCACCCCCCGGGAGTTCATGCCGGCGTGGTGCTGATCGTTCATCGTCGTCGCGAACGCGAACCCGAGCCGGCCGATGGCATTGCGCGTGGGGTCCAGGATCTCGTCGCGGAACGCGAGCAGCCCGGCAAACTCGCCATTCGTGATCGCGCGGCTGATTTCCGTCGCGCCGCCGCTGGTCGTGATGGACACCTCGAGCCGCGTCGGGTCGAACACGTTGCGCGTGGCGGTGAGCGGCACGCTGGTGCCACCGGCGACGAGCATCTGTCCGCGCCCGACGAACACATCGACCGCGCCATCCGGCAGGTCCACCGTGGTCACGTTGACGATCTTCGAGAGATCTTTCAGCAGCTTGTCCCGCTGGTCCAGCAGGTCGTTCGGCGGCTGACCCTGGCCCACCCCGTTGGCGCGCACGATGTCGCGGTTCAGGCTGGCGAGCGCCGACGTCAGCGAATTGAGCTGGTCGACGCGGGCAACGATGTCCGCGTTCACGTTCTCGCTCAGCGACGTGAAGCGCGCGTCGAAGTCCCGGAAGCGATCGGCCAGCGATCGCGCCGCGGTCAGGAACACCTCGCGCGCGGGCGCTGATGACGGGTCGTTGTTGAGGTCCTGCAGGGTGGCGAAGTACCGCTCCAGCGCGGGCGCGAAGGTGCCGTCGCTGATCAGCGCGTCCACCTGGTCCGTCAGCTGGCCGTAGATCGCGGCGCGCGCCTCGCCGGAGGACGTCAGGCGCAGCTGTTCGGTCAGGAAGTTGTCCACGGTGCGCCGGATGGTCGACACGTCGACCCCTTTGCCGACGAACCCCACACCCTCGAACTGCGGTGGCCGCTGGATGAGCTCCACGCGCTGGCGCGAGTAACCTTCCGTGTTGACGTTCGCGATGTTGTGGCCGGTGGTGGCGAGCTGTCGCTGGCTGGCGAGCAGCGCCGAGATCCCGATATCGAAGGCGGCCATCGTCATCGCTGATTACTCCCGCGTGGTCGCGGCGGTCGAGAGCGCCGCGAGCTGGTCGTGGATCTGAAGGATCTTGCGCGCATACTGCGGATCGGTCGCGTACCCCGCGCGCTGCAGCGCCGTCGCGTACGCACGCGGGTCGGCGGCACGTTCGAGCGCCTGCTGGTAGCGGGGGTTTTCCTGGATGAAGCGCGCGTAGTCGTCGAAGGCCGCGCCGAAATCCGCGTAGCTGCGGAACGCCGCGTTGACCTTCACTGGCCGCCCGTCGAAATATTCCAGGGTGCGGCGCGTGACCGTGTCACCGTCCCAGCTGCGATCCGCCTTGATGCCGAACAGGTTGTGCGAGCTGCGGCCGTTTCCGCCATCCATCACGTGGCGCCCCCAGCCGGTTTCCAGCGCAGCCTGCGCCACCAGCACCTCCGGCGTGGTCCCGAGCCGCGCGGCCGCGCGCTGGGCATGCCCCAGCAGCTGCGCGGCGAACTCGCGGGCCCGATCATCCTGCGCGCGGTTCGTGATCCGCGCCTGCCAGTTCGTGATGTCCACGACTTCGTCCGCGACGTCCGGCTCCGGCACCGGCGAGAAATGCGGGTTGGCTTCCGGGAAGATCCGCCGTTCGGGCAGCCTGAGCTCCACGGGTCCGTCGTTCACCGCCTCAGCACGCGGCAGCTGCCGGGCAAGCATGTCGGCAAACCCGAGGCGCCCCTCGTCCGCCATCTGCAGCGCGATCTGGTTGTCGAACATCTCGCGGTACAGCTGCACTTCCTGGGAATCGAACTCGCTTTCCGCCGGCGATGCCTCGCGGGCCGCCTTCAGCATCATCTGGATGAAGAGCGCCTCAAACTCCCGCGCCACCTCGCGCAACGCACCAGCCTCGTCCTGCCGCGCCTCCTGGCGGAGACCGGCGAAGCGCTGGAAGTCGGTGACGCTGCGGGTGGCGGAAGTCATGGCTGTCTCGTGGAATCCGTGTTCCCGGGTAATGCAGGTTCGATGCCAGGCGGCGTGACGGGCGCCCGACGCGCCAATCCTGTGAAGCGGTCCACGAAATCGACGTCCGGCACATGCACCCCCATGGCGAGCGGGCGGCAAGGCCGGCAATCACTTGCCGGCGAGAACGCGGGGCGCACTTGCGGATTGCTGCGCCAGACCCCGGGACGATCCCGGCGTTGCAGGACCTGCACGGCTGGGCGGCGATGCCGGTTGGGTTCGCGGCGACCGTGCGCGCACAGGACGTGCGCGCTCGAGCGATACTGGGAAGTACTCGAGCGCGTCGCGGCGAACCCCAACCGGCGCCGCCGCCGGGAGGTGGCACAAGGGGCGCGCGAACCGTGTACAAGCCCGCTCAGATCACGATGAGCTCCGCCTTCAATGCCCCCGCCTGCTTGAGCGCCTCGAGAATTGCGACGAGGTCCCCCGGCGCGGCCCCGACGTTGTTGACCGCTTCAACGATATTGTTCAGCGACACCCCGGGGTTGAACAGGAACATCCGGTTCTTCTCTTCCTTGACGTCAATCTGCGAGTTCGGCACCACCGCCGTGGTACCACCCGACAGCGGGCCGGGCTGGCTGACGATCGGCGTGCTGGAAATCGTCACCGTCAGGCTGCCGTGCGTCACCGCAGCGGCGTTCACCACCACGTTCTGGCCGATCACGACGGTGCCGGTCCGCGAATTCACGATGACGCGGGCCGGTGCCTCGGCCGGTGCCAGCTCGATGTTCTCGACGATCGCCATGAACGACGTCCGTTGGCCGGCATCCGCCGGCGCCGTCACCGCGACGGACGAGCCATCCACCGCGCGCGCGCTGCCCGCGCCGAGGACCTTTTCGATCGCCTGCGCCATGCGGGTGGCGGTGGTGAAATCCGGTGCGTGCAGGTTCATCACGATCTCGGGGCTCGTCAGGAACGGGCTCACGACCTCGCGCTCCACCGTGGCGCCGTTCGGAATGCGGCCGACGCTCGGCACGTTCACCGAGATGCTCGACCCGTCCTGGGTTTCGGCGCCGAAGCCGCCGACCACCAGGTTGCCCTGCGCCATCGCGTAGATCGTGCCGTCGGCGCCTTTCAGCGGTGTCATGATGAGACTGCCGCCGCGCAGGCTCTTCGCGTTGCCCATCGAGGATACCGTGACGTCGATGGTGGAACCCGGCTTGGCGAACGGCGGCAAGGTGGCATGCACCATCACCGCCGCAACGTTCTTGAGCTGCGGGTTCACGTTGTCCGGCACGGTGATGCCGAGCTGCAGCAGCATGTTCTTGATACTCTGGATCGTGAACGGCGTCTGGCTCGTCTGGTCACCGGTGCCGTCCAGGCCAAACACCAGGCCGTAGCCGACGAGCTGGTTGTCACGCACACCGGCGACCGCCGCGAGATCCTTGACCCGTTCCGCGCGGGCTCCGGCGGACACGGCGAATGCACACGTGACGATGATCAGCAGGGAGGTCGTGAAGCTGCGCATGGGGGCTCTCCCGTTGTTCAGAACGGCATCAGCGCGCTGACGAAGAAGCGTGCGAGCCAGCCGATCTTGCTCGCATCCGCCTCCGCGCCCTCGCCGTTGTAGACGATGGTGGCGTCCGCGACCTTGGTCGACGGCACCACGTTGTTCGTCTGGATGTCCACCGGCCGCACGATGCCGGAGATCTTCACGTACTCGTTGCCCGCGTTCAGGTTCAGACGCTTCTCGCCGCGCACGACCAGGTTGCCGTTGGGCAGCACGTCCGCGATCGTGACGGTGATATCGCCCTGCAGGCTGTTGCGCTGGGCGGTCGCGCTCTCGCCCTGGAACTCGTGCTCGCCGCTCAAGCTCGATTCCAGGGTGTTGCCGTCGGTCACGTCGAGCGGCAGCACGCCCGGCAACCCGAATGTCGGGGAGGCGCCGAGGAGCGTGGGGTTCGCGATCGTCGACTCCTGTGACTTGCTGATGTCGTTGCTGGACGCCTTGGTGGCATTGGTGGATTCGGTGAGGCGGATCGTCAGGATATCGCCGATGCGTCGAGCCTTGACGTCCTCGAACAGCACCACGTCGTAACCCGACTGGAAAATCGAACCGGTCGCCGCCTGCTGCTGGCGCGGCACCTCGAGCGGCGCCGGGTACGAGGCCGCGAAGTTCGGGTCACGGCGCGGCATGCTGTTGCAGCCTGCGAGCAGCCCCGCGAGTGCCGCGAGCACCACCATCGGATGGATCAGCCTGGAATGGATCATGCTCCCCTCTCAGTCCCGGTCATCAGAGCGTCTGCGCGACGAAGTTCAGCATTTCGTCGACGGTCTTGATCGCCTTGGAATTCATCTCGTACGCGCGCTGGGTCTCGATCATGTTCACGAGCTCCTCGACCACGTTGACGTTCGAGCCCTCGAGGTTGCCCTGGATGAGCGTGCCCACGCCGTTCAGGCCAGGGGTTCCCGCCTGCGGTGCGCCGCTGGACACGGTCTCCTTGAACAGGTTGTCCCCGATCGCCTGCAGTCCCTGCGGGTTGATGAAATCGGCGAGCTGGATCGACCCCACCTGCGTGGGCGTGTTGCTGCCCGCGACGACCGCGGACACGGTGCCGTCGGTGCCGACGGTGACACTCAGCGTCTCCGCCGGGATCGTGATGGCAGGGTCGAGCTGGTAGCCGGCGGCGGTCACCAGCTGGCCCTGCGAGTTCATCGCGAACGATCCGTCACGGGTATAGCCCGTGGACCCGTCGGGCAGCAGGATCTGGAAGAAGCCGCGGCCCTGGATGGCCATGTCGAGCGAGTTCTCCGTCTGTTCCAAGGTGCCCTGCGTGAAGATCTTGCCGGCAGACACCGTGCGCACGCCGGTGCCGAGCATCAGGCCCGACGGCAGCTCGGTGTTCTGCGACGACGCGGCGCCGGGCTGGTTGACCGTTTCGTACAGCAGGTCCTCGAACGCGGGGCGCTGCTTCTTGAAGCCGGTGGTGCTGACGTTCGCGAGGTTGTTCGCGATCACGGACATGCGGGTCTGCTGGGCGTCGAGCCCGGTCTTGGCGATATGCAGCGCGGATGGCATGGGTGCTCCTGAGAGTGGGGGCGCGGCGTCAGCCGAGGTTCAACAAACGGGTGGCCTGCGCGTCGTTCTGCTCCGCGGTCCGCATCGCCTTGACGGCGAGTTCATAGCGGCGCGCGGTTTCGATCATCTGGATCATCTCGTGCACGGGATTCACATTGCTCGTCTCGAGCACACCGCTCGTGATGTGCACCGTGGCGTCCGGCGGCGCCGGGATGCCGTCCTTGGTACGGAACAGTCCGTCCTGTCCCTTGTGGAGGTTCGCGAGATCGGGTCGGACCAGGCGCACGCGATCGATCACCGCGAGGGTGTTCGCTTCCTGGCCGAGCGGACGCACGGAGATCGTACCGTCGCCTCCCACCTGTACCTTCTCCGACGGCGGCAGCGCGATCGGCCCGCCGTTGCCGAGCACCGGGTGGCCGTTCGCCGTGGTCAGCTGACCGAAAGCATCGAGCCGCAGGTCGCCGGCGCGCGTGTAGGCTTCGCTGCCATCCGGGGCCTGGACGGCGATGAACCCCTCGCCCATGACCGCGATGTCGAGTTCGTTGCCGGTGGACTGCAGCGCGCCGGGCGCGAAGTCGATGCCCGGCCGTTCGGCGAGCGCGTAGACGCGCGAGGGATGCCCCTCCCCGAACAACGGCATCGCGCGGAACGCCTCGAAGTCGGCCTTGAAGCCGACGGTGTTCGCGTTGGCGAGATTGTTCGCGGCCTGGGCCTGCCCGTGCATCATCTGCTGGGCGGCGTTCATCGCGACGAAGATCATCTGGTCCATTGGACGTGGCTCGGGTCAGGAATCGTCAGCGGATGTTCATCACGGCCTGCGTCACCGCGTCCGCGGTCTGGATGACCTCGGTGTTCGCCTGGAAGTTGCGCTGCGCGACGATGAGCTTCACGAGCATCTCGGACACGTCCACGTTGGAGTCCTCCAGCGCGCCCGCCTGGATGAGCCCCATGCTCGAGGATCCGGGCGCGCCGATCAGCGGCGAACCGGCCGCGAAAGTCTCCGCCCAGTTGTTCTTGCCGAGCGACTGCAGCCCCTGCGGATTCGAGAAGTTCGCGAGTGCCACCTGGCCTTGCAGCTCTGCCTGGCCATTGGTGTAGCGCGCGAAGACGTTGCCGTTCTTGTCGATGTCGATGCCCGCGAGGCGGCCGGTCGTGAAACCGTCCTGCGTGAGCCGGTTCACGCCGAACGGCGCGCCGTACTGCGTCATCTCCGTGAAGTCGATGTCGACACTCATCGCCGCGCCGCCGCCCGAGGGCGTGAATGGGCCGAACGTGGCGGTGCCGCCCACCGGCGTCGTCAGCGCGCCGTTGGTGCCGAATGCGAGCGGCGTGGCCGCGCCGACGGCGGTGCCGTCCACGAATGCGTGTACGTTCCACGTGCCGCTGCCGGTCTTCACGAAGTAGTACTGCATCAGGTGGGTGCCACCGAGCGAGTCGAAGATCGACGTTGCGGTGGTGTTGTTGAACGTGTTGTTGTCCGTGGCATCGAACGGTGCGACGAGCGGGATCACGGCCTGCGAATCGAGATTCGCGCCAAGTTCGATCTCGGTGGTCGCCTGCGGCTGGGTGTTCGCGCTGGAGATGCGCAGCGGGGCGGTGGAGCCCGTGACCGCGCCGGTATCGTCCACTTCGAATGCGACCAGCCGCTGATCGTTCGAGTTCACGACGAAGCCTTCGCGGTCCACACCGAAAGCGCCGTCGCGGGTAAACAGCCGCGCGCCTTCATCGTCGACGATGAAGAAGCCCTGCCCGCTGATCGCGAGATCGAGCCCGCTGTCGGTGAACGTGATGTTGCCCTGCGTGAACTGCTGGGCGACGCGCGCGGCGTTCACGCCGCTGCCCGTGGCCGTCGCCGACACGCCGACGTTCGTTGTCGCGAACACGTCCTGGAACTCGGCCCGCGAGGCCTTGAAGCCCGTGGTGCCGACGTTCGCGATGTTGTTCCCGATCACGTTGAGATCGGACTGGGTGGCACGCAACCCCGAGATGGCGGTACGAAATGTCATGTCTTTCTCCTGGGAGTGTCTTCAGCGCGGCTCAGAGCACGCGCTTGATCGAATCGATGTCATAGGCGCCGTAGTCGGACAGGTTCAGCACCGCCGCGCCGCCATTGCGCGGCAACGTGACGCTCTCCACCGGCGCGCGCACGAGCGTGGTGACCGCCTGCGCCTTGCCGTCGATGAGCGCCTCGGCCTTCAGGCGGTACGTCCCGGCCGGGGCCTGGTTGCCGGCGGCATCGAGGCCGTCCCACGCGATGTCCTGCGTGCCCGCGCTCATCCCGGCCAGCTCGAGCTGGCGCACGAGCGTGCCGGCCGCGTCCTGGATCGACACGCGCACGCGCGTCGCGTCCACCGGCAGGTCGAGTGCGAATTTCGCCGGTCCGAGGCCGTCGACCAGCATCCGGTCGTGCTCGATGAGCACCTTGCGGCCGACCATCGTGGAGGCCTGCAGCGCCTGGCTGGACTGCAGCGCAGTCGCGAGCGACGCGAAGGACTTCTGCAGCTCGGTGATGCCGGACACGGTGCCGAACTGGGCGATCTGACCGAGGAATTCCCCGTTCTCCATCGGCTTCATCGGATCCTGGTTCTTGAGCTGGGTGACCATCAGTTCCAGAAAGGCTTCCTGGCTGACCTTGTCACGTTCACCCGTCTTCGCCTGTTCCTTGAGGCGCGCGGCATCGAGTCCGGTCGGCAGCACACTGAAGGGATCGGTCATCGCGGTTCCTTTCGTCGTAACGCTTACTGGCCGAGGGCCAGCGTACGGGAGAGCATCTGCTTGGAAGCTTCCATGATCTCCACGTTGGTCTGGTAACTGCGCGAGGCGGCGATCATGTTCGCCATCTCCTCGACGACATTGACGTTGGGCAGGAAGACGTAGCCGTCGCCGTCCGCGAGCGGGTGGCCGGGCTGGTATTCGCGGCGCAGCGCCGCCTGGCTCTCGACGATGCCGGCGACCTGCACGCCAGCGTTGGGCGCGTCGTCGAACGCCTCGGTCTCCAGCGCCAGGGTCTGGAACACCGGGTGCCGCGCGCGGTAGGTGCGATCGAGGCTGCTCGCGGCACTGTCCGCGTTGGCCATGTTGCTGGCAGTGACGTTCAGGCGCACGGTCTGGGCCGCGAGTGCGGAACCGGCGATGTTCATGACGGAAAAGAGCGACATCATCAGTCTCCGCGGAATGCGTTCAGCAGGCCGGTGAGCTTGCTCTCGAGGAAGCGCAGGCTCGCCTGGTAGCGCACGGCGTTGTCGAGGAACGCGGCGCGCTCGGCCTGGACGTCGACGGTGTTCTGGTCGAGCGACGCCTGCGCCGGCACGCGGTACAGCAGTTCCGCGCCGCCGATGTCCTGCTCCCCGGCAGCGAGGTGCTGGCCGTTCGTGCGGTTCAGCGCGGTGCCGCCGAGTTCATCGCTCAGCAGCGCGGAGAAGTCGAGATCACGCGCCTTGTAATGCGGCGTGTCGGCGTTCGCGAGATTCGCGGCGAGGATTTCCGCGCGCTTCGCCCGCAGGATCGCGGTCTGCGCGTGAATGCCGATGGCCTGGTCGAGATTGCGCACGGGAGGTGCCTCGTTCGATTGCGTCGCCTGCAAAGGAGCGAAACTCGTGCCAAGTCGGTCGGCATGACCCAACCCGTTGATCGATCAAGGGCTGGAATGCGGGAGCGCGCACGGGCAGGCGGCAAACCGACGCCGCCCGCGGCAAGCGCAGGCAGGTTCAGGCGGCGGGCGGCAACGGCGAGCCCGCACCGGCGAGCACGCGCGCGACTTCGCGGGCGAGCTCGTCCGGATCGAATTTCGGCAGCAGGCGATCGGCCCCCACGCTCGCAGCCATCGCCTGGTTGAACCCGCCGCTCAAGGACGTGTGCAGGCACACGTGCAGATCCTGGAGCGCCGGCGTGGCCTTCAGCCGTCTCGTCAGGGTGTACCCGTCCATCACCGGCATCTCGATATCCGAGATCAGCATCGCGAGCCGCTGGCCGATCGGACCCTGCGCGGCGTACTCATGCAACCGCGCGAGCGCATCGCGGCCGTTTTCCGCGCAGTCGAACGTCACGCCGATCTGCGTCATCACGTGGCCGATCTGACGCCGCGCGACCGCCGAGTCGTCGGCGATGAACACGTGGCGCGGCAGGCCCGCGCCGTCGAGCCGGACGTCGGCGGTGACCGTCGACGACAGGCCCACGATGTCAGCAAGGATGCGTTCGACGTCGATGATCTCGACGAGCTGATCGTCGATGGCGGCGACGGCCGTCATACAGGTCTGGTCACCGAGCCCGGCCGGTGGCGGGCGCACCCACTCCCAGTCCAGGTTCACGATGCGATGCACGGTACGCACCAGGTACCCGAGCACGCGGCCGGAATACTCGGTGATGATGACGGTGCCGTGCGGACACCGCGGGTCCTCGTACTGACCCAGCACGGCGCCGAGATCGATGACGGTCACGGTCTGGCCGCGCGTCCGCATCACGCCACGCACGAACGGATGAGCGTGGGGCACGCGGCGCAGCGGGGGACAGGGCAGGATCTCGCGGATCTTGAACACGTTGATGCCGTAGACCTGCGGCGAGGTCAGCGCGAACAGCAGCATTTCCATGCGGTTCTCGCCGGCCAGGCGGGTCAGGCGATCGACTTCGTCCATGACACTCATGCAGCATTCTCCGGGCGCCAGGGGGACGCCGCCTTCCGACCGTCGCAAATGACCCGCGCAGCAATGCCGGCATCGCGCGCGCGGGCACGTGAAACCGTAGCGTCGCGCTCCGCCCGGGTCTTTAGCGCCGCGGCTGCTGCCGTAACCGTCGACCGGCACATCCCTTGCATCGTTCAAGGCATCGCCCCCAGGACGAGGCCCGGACATGCGAAATCTCTACGCCGTCATGCTGTTGCTGCTTACCGCGCTGCTGACCCGGCAAGTCGACGCGGCAACCGCGCGCCTGCGGGTGCAGGACCTGGCCGCGATCCGCGCCGCGGCCGAGGCGCATGTCACGGACACCCGGTCCGGGGGGTCGACCGACCTGCAGGTCACCGTCGGGCGGCTGGACGCGCGCCTGCGGTTGCCGGCCTGCGAACTGCCGTTGTCGGCGACGCAGCCGCCCGGGGCACCCGGTCTCGGTCCCACCAGCGTGAACGTGCGCTGCGACGGCGCGGCGCCGTGGTCGATCTTCGTGCCGGTGATGGTCCGCGAGAAGCGCCGCATCGTGGTCGCGACGCGGGCGCTTCCGGCCGGCCACACGGTGGCGGCGACCGACGTGACCGTGCAGGAGAAGTGGATCGGTGAGCGGACGGCACAGTACTTCGAGGATGCGGCGGCGGTCGTGGGCAAGCAGGTCCAGCGGCCGCTCCCGGCGGGGGCCGTGCTGCCGGTCAACGGGATTCGCAGCCCGCGTGCGATCCGGCGCGGGGCCAATATCACCCTCGCGCTGGAACGCGGCCCGATCGCCGTCAGAATGGCGGGCGTCGCGCTGCAGGACGGGGCGGTCGGCGACCGGATCCAGGCGCGCAATACGAATTCCCGGCGGGTGGTGGAGGGAATCGTGGGGGTCGACGGCGTCCTGCGGGTCCGCTAGCGTCAACGCGCCGCGACGCGGCAGGGAACCCGGGATCGTTCCTGCGTCACATTATTGGCACGCGCCCTAAAGTCCCCGGCGGGCCGGCCGCTAAGACGCGCAGAACAACAGGAGAGAGGCCGATGGTCGCAGAGGTCAATGGTCCGGGCTCGGGGGTGGTGACGACGTTGCACAACGCGGCGGCGCGCCCTGAACGGCCCGTCAACCCGGTGAGCCGCCCCGCGGGAGCGGGCGCGCAGGACGTCGTCCAGCTGACCGACCTGGGGACGCGCCTGCAGGAACTGGGCAAGTCGGTGGAGAACGTGCCGCAGGTGGATCGCGCACGCGTGGAGCAGCTGCGCCAGGCGCTCGCGGACGGCAGCTACCAGGTGGACGCGGACGCGATCGCAGACAAGCTGATCGCGATGGAGAACCTGCTCGGCGCAGGGAAGGCACCGTGACCCAAGGACCGGAATCCGATCCCATGGGGGACGCGCAGCCGCGGCATCAGCTGCACGCGCTGCTGAAGGACTTCGACGCGGCGCTCGCGAGCGAATACGAGGCGGTGCGCCAGCGCGACACCGCACGGCTGGAAGCAGCCGTGGCGGAGAAACTGCGGCTCGCCGGCGATCTCGAGCGGCTGACCCCGCAGGTTCAGCCGCCCACCACGGCGGGCGACCCGCGCGAACGGGAACAGTGGGCCCAGATCCAGGCGCTGCTCGGACGCTGCGCGCTCGCCAACCGGACGAACGGCGCGGCGATCGACGCCAGCCGGTCCTTCATGACGTCGATGCTCGATCTGCTGAGCGGACGTCGCCCGAACGAACGCACCTACACCGCGGCCGGCAGATTGAGCCGCGAGACGGCGGCGGTGCGTTTCGAGCGCGTATAACCGGCCGCGACCGCCGCTTCACGCCTCCCGGGTTCCCGATGCAGGATCTGCCCATCGTCGACCGCGACGACTCCAGTACGCACATCACCGAGGTGCTGCGGCGGCTGCAGGATCGTCGCTGCCTGCTCACCGTGCATGTGGGCACGCACCCCGAACCGTTCACCAGTGCAATCCTGGAAGTCGTCCACGAGGACGAGTACGTCGTGCTCGACGAGCTCGCGCCGCGCGACGGTCACGTGCTCCTGGAGAGCGCGCGTGACCTGCAGGTACGGGCACGGCTGGATGGAATTGAAGTACGTTTCGCGAGCCGCGTGGCGCGCATCAGCGCCGAGGGCGGCCTGCCGTTCTACAAGGTGCCCTACCCCGAGCGCATCGATTACCCGCAGCGGCGCCAATCCCATCGCGTGTCGGTACCGCTGAACACCGGCTACCCGGTCTCGCTGCTGCTGCCGGACGAACGCATCCTGTCTGGCGAACTCCGCGACATCTCGCCGGAAGGACTCGGCGTACGGGTGCGGATCGGCACGCTCGATCCGGCGCGTGACCACGGGATGCACGCGATCTGTCAGCTCACCTTGCCCCAAGAACGCGAGATCGTCATGGACGTGGAATTCCGCTACATCGACGATCCGCTGCGGAAGAACCGCGTGCCGCGGGTCGGTGCAAGGTTCGTGGACCTGCGGGGAAGTTCACTGCGCCGGGTAGAACAGTTCTGCGCCGAACTCGCCCGCGAGCAGCGGCGCACGCGCTGAACGATCGAGCAGCGCTGCGAGCGCTGCGAGGTCGTCCGGCGTGTCCACGTCGTGGCAGCGGGCGAGCGCGCGCCAGCCCATCCCCGCCTCTGCCAGCCGGCGGACGGTTTCGGCGTACACCTCCGGCGTGCCCCAGCCGATCCCGTCGAACAGCGTGGGACACGGGCGTCGGAGTCCGATCAGCCAGTAACCCCCGTCGGCCGCCGGCGCGACGACGGCCTCGTCACCGCCGGCCAGGGCCTGCAGCGCGGCCACCACGTGCGCGGTCTCGAAATCGATGATGTCAGATCCGAGCAGCACTGCGCGCGGGTGTTCCGCGAGCACCTCGGTCAGCGCCTGGGACATGCGGGCGCCGAGGGTATCGCCCCGCTGCGTCCGCACCCGCCAGTCTTCCGGCAGACGCGCACGGAACCACGGCACTGCGTCCGCGTCATCCACGTAGAGGCACCGCTGCACGCCGGGCACGCGCGTGACTTCGTTCAAGGTCCGCGCCAGCAGCCGGGCGTACAGCCGCGCGGCGCCTGCCGCGCCGAGCGCCGGCACCAGCCGGGTTTTCGTTGCGCCCGGGATGGGCCGGCGCGCGAACACCACCACTGCCGCGCGCCCGTGCCGGGTTGCCTGCACCTCTCCTGGAGGCCCCGCGGCGTGCACCGGTCGTTCCCGCGTGTGACGGTAACGGGCGGCGAGCGCGGCCACGTCGGCGCCGCGAAAGTACTGCCAGCGAAACCACCACATCCGGACGATCGTGCGCACGATTCCGTCCACCTCCCAGCGCCGGGAGGACGTCATGACCGGCGCGCGCACGCACTCGGGCCAGGCGCGCGCGCGCAGCCGCGCCGAGAGTTCAACGTCCTCCATCAGCGGCTGGTCCGGATAGCCACCCACGGTGTCGAACAGCGCGCGGCTCACGAAGATTGCCTGGTCACCGGTTGCGATGCCGGTCACGCGGGAACGTACGTTCATCGCGCGTTCGACGACCCGAAGCAGCGGATGCCGGCCGGACAGGCGCACATCGAAACGCCCCCAGCCGCGCCAGTCGGGCCGCGCGAACCGTGCAAGCAGCGCGCGCGCCTCGGATGGCAGGGTGGTGTCCGCGTGCAGGAACAGCAGCAGGTGCCCGCGGCTCGCGCGCGCGCCCGCGTTCATCTGGCGCGCACGCCCCGGAGGACTTGCGAGGACCGCGTCCACGGACGGCGCCGCGATCGCGGGGGTGCCGTCCGTGCTGCCGCCGTCCACCAGCAGCACCTCATCACCGCGCGCGCGCCAGGCCTGCAGCGGCGCCAGGTTTCGCGCGAGGCCGGCGGCCTCGTTAAGCGCCGGCACGATGATCGAGATCGCGGGAATCCGCACCGGCCGTTCAGTGCTCCAGTGCGCCGCCGCAGCTGCTGCCCTGCCCGGCGGTGCAGCCGAAGCAGTGATCCCGCACCGTGATCGGCAGACCGTCGAGCGGAGCATCGAGCAGCTCGGCGAGATGCGTGGCACGCGGGCGCGCTGCAAACGGCAGCTTCAGCATCTGGTTGAAGTCGCAGTCATGCACGTGACCCTCCCAACTCACGCTGACGAGACTCCGGCACATCAGGTGCGCGAGGTTCGCGGCAGAGAAGTTGTCGCGGAGCAGCTGCAGGTAGGCCTCCAGACGGCCCTCGCGGGCGAGCGCGTGGCGGAAGCGGGCAATCGGCATGTTGGCAAGCGTCAGCAGGTGGCTGAACTCGACGCCGTGATCCTCGCGCAGCCTGGTCCGGTAGGTGGCTTCCAGCGCAGCCTGCGGCGGCGGCAGGAACGCGCCGACCGGGTTGTAGACAAGGTCGAGCACGTGCGTCCCGTCCGGTCCGCCGAAACCGGCCGCGTTCAACCGGCGGAGGCCGCGGAGACTCTTCTCGAACACACCCCTGCCACGCTGGCGGTCCACGTTGTCCGCGCCATAGCACGGCAGCGACGCCACCACCCGCACCGCGTGCGCGGCGAGAAACCCGGCGAGGTCCTCCTGGCCCGGCTCCTCGAGGATGGTCAGGTTGCAGCGATCGATGACCTCCAGTCCGAGATCACGCGCCGCCGTCACCAGGCGCCGGAAATGCGGATGGAGCTCCGGCGCGCCGCCCGTGATATCCAGGACCTGCGGCCGCCGCCGGCGTGCGAACTCGAGTACGAGGTCGACGGTTGCGGGGTGCATCTCCTCGGTCCGCGCCGGTCCCGCATCCACATGGCAGTGCGTGCACGCCTGGTTGCAGCGATAGCCGAGATTGACCTGCAAGGTGTGGAGCGGCCCGCGGGTCAACGCGGGAAACCGGAAGGGAGAGGAAACTTGCGGAAGGACGGCGGCCATCAGTCGCGACTCGCGGGCAGTGCCGGGGGCTCGGCCGCGCTAGTGTAATGGCAAGCGACGGCCCGCGGGCCGCCGATTTCGGGCTGGCCATTCCCCGCCCGATGCCGTTAGAATCGCGCCCTCACCGCGTGGGGCTGTAGCTCAGCTGGGAGAGCGTCGCGTTCGCAATGCGAAGGTCAGGGGTTCGATCCCCCTCAGCTCCACCAACTCCGTCCTGATCTCCCGCCAGGCCGCCGGCCCGGCGCCGTCATTGCGTGCCGCGCGCATCTGCGCGGCTGAACCACCGGGACGTATCCCCTGCCCCCACCCGGGCTCAAGGCCGCTGCGCGTACAGCTGATCGAAGCGCCGCTCGAGCTTGAGATTCGTCCCGCGCAGCTGGTCGACGACGCACCGGGCCCATTCAAAGTACTCGCGCTGGCGCTCGAGCGTCCAGCCGGCCGGCGCGCGCGCGACGATATCGCGCAGGTTGCAGATCTTGTCGGCGATCTTGACGAGGCGCGCGGCTTCGGTGGCGTGCGCGGCCTTGGCGATCTGCAGGCGCTTGCGCGACGCCTTCTGCAGCCACTTGGTGTCGGTCACTTCCAGCACGACGTCCGCGACGATCTCGCCGAACTGCCCGCGCAGTTCCTGGTACGAGGTCTCGGTGTCTTCGATGGTGTCGTGCAGGACGGCCGCGATCAGCACGTCCGGATCGCGGACCTCGCCTTCGTGCCACAGCACGTGGGCGAGCGCGAGCGGGTGGTTGATGTAGGGAGAAGCCTCCGGATCCTTGCGGCGCTGATCGCGGTGCTTGTGTGCCGCGAACTCAATCGCGGTCAGCAGGCGTCCGATGTCGGGTTCAGTCAGCGGCATGCGCGCGAACCCGGCCGGCAGGAGATGAGGGTTGACCGCGGCATCGGCAGACGTGGATCGCGTTACACGATCCCCGGCTGCGCGCCGCCGCCGTGCACCGTGATCTTCTCCCCGGACACGTAAGAGTTGACCGGCGACACGAGGAAGCGCACCACGTTCGCGATGTCCTCCGGCACGCACATCCGGCCAAACGGTGCGGAGGCGTCCAGGTCGTGGAACTCCGCCACGCCGCGTGCCTTCGCGAGCCGCTGCCCCATCTCGGTATCGGTGAGCGGCGGTGCGACGACGTTCACGTAGATGCGATTCCGCGTCTCCTCCTTCGCGAGCGTGAACGCGAGTGCCTCCATCGCGGCCTTGCCCATGTTGTACGGCGCACCGCGTGCCGCGTGGGACAGCGTGGCAATGCTCGAGATGAAGATGATGTCGCCGCGCGCACACGTCCGCATTTGCGGCAGCACGAGCTTCGACAGGAAGAACGGCGCGAATGCGTGCACCCCGACCACACGCATCATCTCCGCGGGATCGGTGTCCGCGACGGTCTGGCCACGGCTCGCGATGCCGGCGTTGTTGACCAGGATGGAGATGGGCCCGAGTTCCGCGTGGATGCGCGCAAGCATCGCAGTGGCCGCGGCGGGATCGTCCACCGAGGCGCGATACGCCTCGGCCCGGCGGCCAAGCGCGCGGATCGCCGCGACGGTCCTCGCGGCTTCATCGTCATCGCGCCGGTAGTTCACTGCGATATCCGCGCCGTCTTCGGCGAGTGCCAGCGCGATCGCGCGACCGATGCCGCGGCCGCCGCCGGTCACGAGTGCGGTTCTGCCGCTCAGGGACATGCATACCTCCTGTCGGATTGGGGTCGGGGGCCGTTCGCGGGTTCGCGCGCCGGAAATCCTCGCGCTCACGATACGCCGGAAATCCTCGCGCGGACACGCTGGCACCGGTGCGCTGATCGACCATAATGCCGGCATGGACGATACGACGCCTTCGTTGTTCCACCCGGGCGAACGCGCGGTGCACGCGCGGCTCGACATCGCGGACCGCATGACGTGGGCCGCCCGGCGGATGGTGCGGGTGGAGATGCCCGACTACTACGACGCCTTCTTTGCGCAGCTGCCGTGGCTGTTCGTCGGCGCCGTGGACACCCGCGGCCGGCCCTGGGCCTCCGTCCTTGCCGGCATCCCCGGCTTCGTGCGGGCGCCGGATGCGCGGACGATCCGGATCGCGGCGCGGCCGCTGCCCGGGGATCCGCTCGCGGAGATCCTTGCAGTCGGGGCGCCACTCGGACTGCTCGGGCTCGAGTTTCCGACCCGCCGGCGCAATCGCGCGAACGGGCGGATCACGCGAATCGACGACGCGGGATTCAATGTGAGGGTCGATCAGAACTGCGGCAACTGTCCGAAATACATCCAGTCGCGCGACGTCGTCCCCGCTGCCGCACGAACGCCGCCGGCGACTCCGCGGATCGAGTCGTTGAGCGTCCTCGATGACGACGCCCGCGCACTCGTCGCGCGCGCAGACACGTGCTTCGTCGCATCCCACGCGCCCGCGGGCGACGACCGGCCGCCGGGCAGCGACGTCTCGCATCGTGGCGGGCGCGCGGGTTTCGTGCGTGTCGAACCTTCCGGCGCACTGCGCGTGCCTGACTTCGCGGGCAACCACCTGTTCATGACGCTGGGCAACCTGGTGATACACCCGTATGCCGGCGTGCTGTTTCCGGACTTCGAGACCGGCGACCTGCTGATGCTGACGGGCCGCGCGGAAATCCTGTGGAACCCGGCGGACGTCGCCGGGTTCGACGGTGCGGAGCGCGGCTGGCGCCTGCATCCCGAGGCAGGGGTCTGGCTGCGCGGCGCAATGCCGTTGGCGTGCACGTTCCGTGACTGGTCTCCGGCCACCTTGGAGACGGGCCACTGGCCCTGAGGCCGTAGCGGGACGCGCGACACGTCGCCGGTCACCCGGGGCCCCGGGCGGCCAAGAACTTCGTCCGTCCGCGAGCGTGCCCGGATCCAGGATGCTCAACGGCGGATCGTGGTTCGACCTGATGCGCTTCGCGGCATAATGCCCACGAGGTACGAGCGCACCGCATGATCCAGTCTTCGCCCACCAGCCCCCCGCCCTCCGTGACACCGGCGAACGACGACTCCGTGTGGCGCGATCCGGTGTGCGGCATGACCGTGAAGCCCGCGTCGCCGCATCACTTCGAACACGCCGGCCAGACCTATCGGTTCTGCTGCGCCGGTTGCCTCGCGAAATTCGCCGCGGCGCCGGAGTACCACCTCGCGAACCCGGCGACGCCACCACCCCGCCCCGCGACCCCGCCGCCGTCGGCGAGCGGCTACACATGCCCGATGCATCCGGAGATCGTCAGCGCAACGTTCGACGACTGTCCGCTGTGCGGCATGAGCCTCGAGCCGCTGATGCCGTCTGCGCAGGACGACGCCGGCGCGGCCGAACTCGCCGATTTTCGGGCACGTTTCTGGCGGACATTGCCGCTGACCCTGGCCGTGGTGGTGCTCGCGATGGGCGCGCACGCGTGGCCGCTCGTCGCGCCCGAAGTGCAGCCATGGCTCGAGGGATTGCTCACGCTCCCGGTGGTCGGGTGGGCAGGGCAACCCGTGTTCCGTCGCTGTGTGCAGTCGCTGCGAAGCGGTCACCCGAACATGTGGACCCTGATCGGGCTCGGCGTCGGTACCGCATTCGCGTTCAGCGCGGTGGCGACGGTGTTCCCGGGCATGATCCCCGCGGTGTTCCGTGCGATGGGGCGCGTCCCCGTCTATTTCGAGGCGGCCGCGACAATCGTGTCGCTGACCCTGCTCGGACAGATCCTCGAGCTGAAGGCGCGGGCGCGCACGTCGGACGCGATTCGCGCGCTGCTCGAACTCGCACCGCGCACCGCGCGCCGGGTGGCCGCCGACGGGGTGGAGAGCGACGTGCCGCTCGACGAGATCCGGCACGGGGATCGGCTGCGGATCCGGCCGGGTGAACGGGTGCCGGTGGACGGTCTCATCGTCAAGGGCGCGGGCGCGCTGGACGAATCCATGCTGACCGGCGAGCCGCTGCCCCAGGCGCGCCGGATGGGGGCGCGCGTGATCGGCGCCACGGTGAACGTCGACGGCACGTTCGTGATGCGCGCCGAGAAGATCGGTGCCGAAACCATGCTCGCGCGGATCGTCCAGCTGGTTGCGGCCGCGCAGCGCTCGAAGGCGCCGATGCAACGGCTGGCGGACGCAATCGCGGGCCATTTCGTCCTGGGTGTCGTTGCAGTTGCCGCGCTGACGTTCGTGGGCTGGGGGGTGTTCGGTCCGGCCCCGAGCTGGCCGTTCGCGCTCGTCAACGCCGTGGCGGTGCTGATCGTTGCCTGTCCGTGCGCACTGGGGCTGGCGACGCCGATGTCCGTCATGGTGGCGTCGGGGCGGGGCGCCCTGGCGGGTGTGCTGTTTCGCGATGCCGTTGCGATCGAGCGCCTCGGCGATGTCGACACACTCGTGCTCGACAAGACCGGGACGCTGACTGTCGGCAAGCCGTCTCTCGAATCGATCGAACGCTGCGCGGAGATCACCCCCGACGAGGTGCTGCGCCTCGCCGCCGCGGTGGCCGCGGGCAGCGAGCACCCGCTGGCCGGGGCGGTGGTCCGCGCGGCGCAGTCCCGCGGGATCTCCGTGCCGTTCGTCGAGGACTTTCGCGCATTCGTCGGGCGCGGAATGACCGGCCGGGTGGAGGGTGCGGTCGTTCGCGTCGGCAACGCCGCGCTGCTGGGGGAGTCGGGCATCGACGTGTCGGCGCTCGACGGTCCCGCGCACACGGCCCGGGAACGCGGCGCGAGCGTCACGTACGTCGCGCGCGAGGCCACGCTCATCGGCCTGGTGGCCATCCATGATCCGCTCAAGCCGACGACCGGCGAAGCCCTTGCGCGACTCGCCGCCAGCGGCCTCGAACTCGTCCTCGCGTCGGGAGACGACGAACGGACGGCGCACGCGGTCGCTGCCGGCCTGCCCTTCGCGGCGGTGCACGGCGGCATGACTCCGGTGTCCAAGCTCGAACTCGTGCGCGCGCTCCAGGCGCGCGGCAAGGTCGTCGCGATGGCCGGTGACGGCAGCAACGATGCGCCGGCGCTCGCCCAGGCGGATGTCGGAATCGCGATGGGCAGCGGCACCGACGTCGCGCTGAACAGCGCCGCGGTAACCCTGCTGCACGGCGATCTGCGCGATATCGTCACCGCGCGCGCGCTGTCGGCGGCGACCGTGCGGAACATGCGCCAGAACCTGCTGTTCGCGTTCCTCTACAACGCGCTCGGCATTCCGCTTGCGGCCGGCCTGCTGTACCCGTTCACGGGGTGGCTGCTGTCACCGATGCTCGCGGCGTTCGCGATGAGCCTGAGCTCCGTGTCGGTGATCGGCAACGCGCTGCGGCTGAACCGCACGCGACTCTGACGCCCAGGATCAGCCCAGCAGTTCGCGCAATACCGAGCTCCACGCGAGCCCCAGATTGCGCCGGTCGTAGCCGCCGCCGCCGAACGCCATCAGTCGTCCCTCCGCATATCGTTCGGCCAGGTCGCGCAGGCGGCGCGCGGCGTGTGCGTGCGCCTCGTGGGTGTAGCCGAGCTGCGCCAGCGGATCTCCTTCCAGGCTGTCCGCGCCGCACTGGAAGATGATGAACGCGGGCGCGAAGCGCGCAAGGTGCGCCTCCACGGCCTCCCACGCGCGACGGAACGACGCGTCGTCCGCGCGCGGCGGCATCTCGATATTGAGCTTGGTGCCGCGCGCCGCGTCACGGCCGGTTTCGTCGGCACGACCGGTGCCGGGAAACAACGTGCGGCTGTCCTGGTGGATGTCGGCGAGAATGAGGTCCGGGTCACGTTCGAACGCGTAGAACACCCCATCCCCGTGGTGAGCATCGATATCGACGTATGCCACGCGTCGGATCCCGTATTCCCGCCGCAGGGTCTCGACCACGACGCCGAGATCGTTGAACACGCAGAAACCCGCAGCGCGGTCCCGCGCGGCATGATGCAGGCCGCCGATCGGCTGCAAGGTGCGCACGGCACGTCCCGCCATCACGTCGTCGAGCGCGGCGAGCGCCGTACCGACCACGCGCGCGCTCGCGGCGAACAGGTCGGGAAACACGGGGGTGTCGCCACCGTCGAGCAGTGCGACGCCGCGCGCCTCCGCGGTGGCAACGAAATCGACATAGCGCGAATCGTGAAAGCGCGCGAGTTCGGCCATCGTCGCGAGCCGGCCGGGCCGTACCGTGGCCCGCGCCACGAGTCCCTGGGCCTGGGCCTCGTCGAGAAAGGCACCCTGCCGATCGATGCCCAGCGGGTGACCGTCGCCGAAACCGTAGCGCGCGAGCGCGGGATCCGTGAAGAGATGCACGTCGTCCTCCTTCGCGATGACCGCCCGCAGCGCGCCCGCGAGGCCGCACGCGGCAAGCGCGTGCAGGACCTGGCGGCGCGACAGGGTTGAGCTCATGCCGTCACGGTAGGCGGGGTGTCACGGGGAATTCAAGCGCAAGAACCGGGTGCGCGCGGTGTCCCGGCTGACCGACAATGCGACGTCGACCATCGCCCCGCGACAACCTTGCGGGAGGCAACGCCCCCCGCGGTTCCCTGCCCTTCCCCTGCGCGGGGGCACGGATCGCGTGTCGGGCCCGCACAGCCGAGGAGTGTACTGCATGATTCGCGCGACTCTCTTTGCCATTGCGACATCCGTTGCCTGCGCGGCAGCGAATGCCGCGGACGTCGAGGCGGGCTTCCCGCTGCCGGAGGGTGACTACACCATCCGGGCGAATATGGTGATGCCGCACCTGGAGGAGATGCGCCGGATGACAACGGAAGAACGCGTGTGCGTGACGCGCGATCGGGTCACTGCGCTGTTTCCCGTGCTCCGCCAGCCGGCGCTGCGCGGCTGTGCGTTCGGTTACGCCGCGCAGCGCGAAGAAGCAGTGGAGTACGTGCTGGTCTGCGAGTCGGCAAGGGTGGCGACGGGCAGCGCGCGTCTGCGGCGTCGCGGCGAGATCATCGAAGGCCAGCTCGCGGTGAAGATGGGCGGCAAGAACATGACGTTTTCACAGGGCATCCGCGCGCGCTACGTGACGGGTTGCAACGCGGGTTGAGCGGCGCGTGACCGCCTGCCCGGAGTCCGCGAGGCGCCGGGCGGAGGTGAACGCCTCGTCAGCGCGCGCGCGGGGCGAGCCGCAGCAGCACGTCGTCCCCGTCGCCGCGACGGTACCGCCCGAGTTCCTCCACGATGTATTCGGCATCCAGGTCGGCGCGGCGGGTGTCGCGCGTGACGAGCCCGAGTCGGCCGTCCGGGCTTTCGGCCAGCAGTCCCGCGAGCCGTGATGCGTCCGCCAGTTCCTGCACCTGTCGTCCCGCGTAATACACGTATATCGTCCCGCTGACCTCCAGCGCGACGAGCGGCGTGGTCGGTGCGAGCGCCGCCGCCGCGGTCTGTGCCAGCGCATGTGCGCCGTAACGTTCGGCGTTCCAGAGCGCCCCCGTCAGTGCGGCGGCCGGCCAAACGCCGGCCATCGCGACACACAGGGCCGCGAACACGCGCCACGCCGGCGTCGCGTACCGGCGAGACACGGCCACGGCGGCGGCGACGCCCCCGGCGGCAAGCCACGCGAGCACGCCCGCGCGAACGGAGTCCGCATGCTGCACAACCCAGCCGGCGCAGGCGACCACTGCCACGGCCTGCAGCCCCAGTGTGGCGAGCGCGCCGCGCGGCCACCGCGTGAACGCCGCACGCAACGCGACCGCGGCGCCCAGGCACAGGAAGCCGAGCAGCGGCAGGAAATAGAAGTAGCGGTACTGCCGGCCCAGGCTCAGCCCGAGACACACCACGAGCAGCGGCCACAACACGAAGCCCGCATGCGACGGCAGTGCGCGTCGCGTGGCGCCGGCCCAGCCCCACCAGGCCAGGGCGAAACCGGCGAGCGGCAGCCACGGAAGCACGAGTTGCAGCGGTCGGTAGAGATAGTACGGGTCACCGAGGCGTGAAAGCCTGGGCGCGAGCAACGTGCCACCAAGCTGGGTGGACTCCACCGCGATCGTGGCCAGCCGCGCATCCAGGAGCACCCACCACGGCAGACACAGTACCGCCGCGAGCGTGATGCCGCCGAGCGGCCGCAGCACCGTCCGCACGGCCCGCCAGTTGCCGCGCTCGCGCCTGAGCGCCATCGCGATGCCGAGGAGCGCCAGTGCCGGGACGTGTGGCCCTTTCGTCAAGGTGGCGCACGCGAACGCGAGCCAGACCAGACCCGCGCCACCGACGAACGCGCGCGCACGCGGTCCCCGTCCGTACGCGCTCCACGCGGTGCCTGCGAGCATCACCGCGGTGAATCCCGCGTAGAGCAGGTCCGGGCGTGCATCGTGCATGAAGGAAAACATGCCGGCACTCGTGGTGAGCAGCGCGCCGGCCACCGCAGCCGTGGCGCGCTCGAAGACCAGCACCCCGGTCGCGAGCGTCGCGCCGAGCAGCAGCACCCCCCCGAGCACCGATACCGCGCGCGCATGCCACGCGGCGACCTCGGGCGGCGCGCCGGCGAGCGCAGCCACCGCGCCGGTCATCCAGTAGCTGAGCGGCGGCTTGTTCAGACGTGGCGCGCCGTTGAAGTGCGGCACGATCCAGTCGCGACGCGCGAGCATCTCGCGCGCGGTGCCGGCCACGAAGATCTCGTGGGAGTCGAGCGGCACCATGGCGAGCCGTACCGTGCCGATGAGCACGCTCAGCAGGCTCAGCGCGACGCATGCCGCGACAAACGTGCGTCCGGTCATCCTCGGCGCAACGGCCGGTTCATCCGCATCACGCGGTTCAACGCGAGTAGGCCGCGAGCTCGGTGTTCCAGCGCGGATCTTCGTAGTTC
Source organism: Gammaproteobacteria bacterium (assembly GCA_050247235.1). Classification (GTDB taxonomy): domain Bacteria; phylum Pseudomonadota; class Gammaproteobacteria; genus CAIKBL01. The sequence goes on along the minus strand of JBFWUN010000023.1, from coordinate 33,914 downwards.
AGTGTCTTGACCACCGCCGCGATGTCCGGCGCGTACCACGTGGTGCTGGTCACGCTGCTGCCGTTCTCCCCGACTCTCCACCGATCGCGACACTCGATGCGGAAGGCCTTGAACGCACCCGCGGCCACCTTCACCTCCGCAAAGTCGGCGACGTCGCATTCGACGTCCCCGTCCCACGAGAGGCCTTCGATGGCCGAGTGGCCGGTGTACTTCTCGCGCCAGTGTGCGCCGACCTTCAACGGGAACTGGATCGCCGGGTAGGCGGGCTCGAACTGCAGCGCGATCTCGCCCTTCGCGGCGACGACCTTGTACATGTTCAGCTGTTCGCTGCGTTTGAAATGAATCCTGTAATGTTCGCAGGCGCTGACGATCTCTTCGGCGTCGGCAGTGACGATCTCCCAGCGGCTGCACGGGATGGTCGCGACGGGGCCCACGAACTCGCGAACCTCTCCTACCATCGGATCGGGCATCTCCGCGACGGTGGCCGCGTCCACCAGGGACACATCGGGTAGATCGAGTTCCTGCGCACCGACCGATGCGGCAACGCAGAGTCCGGCGACGAGCGGCAGCACGCGGGACGGTTCGAGAAGACGCGACATGGTTCCTCCTGGCGGGACGGGGCGCCGGGTTTGACACTCCGGGCTGGCGGCACCTATCGTACGCGAGACCTCCGTTCGACCACAGCCGAGCCAGCGAAATTTTCCGATGTTCTACTCGATCGCAGACGGTCTGCGTCCCGCGCCGCTGACCCACAATCCGCTCAACGCCCTCGTGATGCCGCGGCCCATCGGCTGGATCAGTTCGATCAGCGCGGCGGGTGTGCTGAACCTCGCCCCGTATTCGTATTTCAACCTCGTGTGCGCGGATCCCCCGTACGTGATGTTCGCGCCGAACTCGGCGTCGGCCGGTACCTGCAAAGACACCTACCGCAACATCTGCGAAGTGCCGGAGTTCGTTGCGAACGTCGTGGGCGAACAGGATCTCGCCGCAATGAATGCGAGCTCGGCACCATTTCCCCCCGAGGTGGACGAGTTCGCCGCCTGCGGCATATCGTCGGTGCGCTCCACGCTCGTTCGCCCGCCGCGGGTTGCGAGCGCACGCGCGGCCCTGGAATGCCGGGTGTACCAGGTGGTCCACCTGCCGCCGACTCGCGACGGCCGCGAGAGCCACGTCGTGGTGGGCGAAGTGCTCGGTGTCTATATTGCAGACGGGATGATCGTGAACGGCCTGGTGGATGAGCGGCGACTGCAACCCGTCACGCGACTGGGCTACATGAATTACGGGACGCTCGGCAACGTGATCGAGTTGCTGCGCCCGCAGTGACCCGGGGCCGGCGCGGGCGCCAGCCCCGCGCGGGCGGCCGCCGCGGTCAACCCAAATCCCGCCCCGCCGCTACACCGGGGTAGAACGGGTTCCCCAGGAGGTCCTCATGAACGACAAACCGCGCATCAGTGACTGCCAGATGTACAAGCTGCTGCGCATGGGCGAGATCGCGGAATTCAACCGGCGCAAGGGGACGGGCGAGTCCTGTGACCTGGTCGGCACGGATCTCAGCCGGCTGGACCTGCGCGGGCTGGATGCACGCGGGCTGGACATGCGCGACTGTTATTTCCGGATGTCGGACCTGCGCGGGATCGACTTCCGCGATACCCTGCTCGAGGGCGCGAGCTTTGCACAGGCGCACGTGTCGGGCTGCTTCTTTCCGAAGGGGCTCAGCGCGGCCGAACTGGATCTCGCGCTCGAACACGGCACCCGCGTACGTTACGGCAACTGACCGCCCGCTCCGCGCACGTCGTCAGTGCGCATGGTCGTGGTCTGCGGCGTGGTCGTGCGCGCCGGCTTGCGCGACTTGCAGGGCGGCGCGGGCCTGCGCGAGTGCACCGGTGTCAACGAGGCCGCGCGCTGCGAACAGGCGCTCCGCGGCGGCCAACCACAGCAGGTAATAGGGCGTCGGCTCGGCGCGGGTCCGGTCCGCAGCGATCTCGCCCGACAGCGCGTCGACCCAGTCGCCCCACGCAAAGCAGCCGCGCTGGTGCAGATGCACGACGAGCGCAAATGCCTTTGCTTCCCATGGCGCGGCGAACACCACGCCGTCCTCGTCGCGCGGAATCCCGGGCACCGCGGTGACGTTCGGCATCACCGGACAGCGATCACCTGCTTCCATCACGCCGGGTCCATGTAGTCGTCCCACACATCGGCACAGACGGCGTCGGTGTCGCGTCCTTGCGGTCCCCACAGCTCACGCGCGCTGAAGCGAACCACGTAGATGTGCTGCGGCTTCTCCCCCTGGCCGGCGGCGTGCGTGTCCGGGAACACGAACACGCCGTAATCGTGCTCGATCGTCCCTTCCTTGCCGCGGATGTAGCGCGGCATACGCGTGTGTCCCGCGGGATTCAGATTGCGAAGCCTCACCCGGTCCCCCACCTTGAATCGCGCCGGCACCGGCTGATCCACCCGCGCGCTCGCGCCCGCCTTGACGGCGGCCAGCGCCTGCTGGGCATTGATGGCCATCAGCCTTCCTCCTTCGCGACCTGCCGACGCCTGGCGTCGAGTTCGTCCGTGGTCAGCACGCCCTTCTCGACGAGCAGCGTTTCGTAAGCGTGCAGCCAGTGCTCGTAGTAGCTCGTGTTCAGGTACGCCGGGGCGCCCATCCGTTCGATCGCATGCCGGAGCTCGTCCAGGTTGAACGCCCCGAGCGCCGAAATCGGCAGGAACATTCCGAACACCCGGCGCTCCCAGTCGGCGTGGAATACCGGTTCGTTGGGCTCGACGACAATGGGCCCCAGGCCGTGCATGCCGCCGAGATCGTGAATTCCGTTCATCTCTGACCTCCTATCGGGCGGGTGGCTGGACCTTCGCGACGCCGATCATCGAGTCACGGGTCACGAGTTCCGCGAGTTGCTCCTCGGTCATTGCTTCGGTGCCGGCGGGACGTTCGGGCAGCACCATGTAACGCACCTCGGAGGTGCTGTCCCAGACCTTGACGGCGACACTGTCCGGTACCTGCACGCCGAACTCCGCAAGTACGGCGCGCGGTTCGCTCACGACGCGCGAGCGGTACGGCGCCGACTTGAACCACGTCGGCGGGAGGCCGAGCGTCGGCCACGGGTAGCACGAACACAACGTGCATACGATCACGTTGTGAACTTCCGGGGTGTTCTCGACAACGACCATGTCCTCACCCTGGATGCCCGTGTACCCGAGCTCGGCGATCGCGGCCGTGCCGTCTTCCAGGAGGCGTCGCTTGTAAGCGGGGTCGGCCCACGCCCGCGCGACGACGCGGGCGCCGTTGCGCGGGCCCACCTTGTGTTCGTAGGTATCGATCAGCGCGTCGACGGCGGCCGGGTCGATCAGACCCTTCTCCGTCAGCAACGCTTCCAGCGCCTTGACACGGATCTCGACATCGCTCAGCGGCCGCGTGTGGTTTGCGCCCATGGGGACTCCTCCCGGCAATCGGACTGTGTCCCCATCATAGGACTGTTCGCGCGCATGCGCAGCCGTCACGGGGCGACGCCCGGCATCGACCGACCGCGCACCGCGTCCGCGCGCGCCCGACCACGGCACGCCCGCACGGTGATCCGCTGGCGGTTCTGGCGCGTAGTTCCGGACGTGGAGCAATGCTCCCGACCCAACCCCTCTGGGCTTTGCCGCCCGGTCGCCCGACCGGGCGGCACTTTGAGGCAGGAAATGCCCGGAGGACGCGTGGGCTCGAGGGTTCGGGAATCCACGCCAGCCGCCTCGGAAAACACGTCGACGGGGGAACTGGTTCCCTGTACGCCAGTGGGTTTAAGCTAGCGCGTTTTCACCGGCGACCCTCGGGCGCGCCCGAGAGGAAACACCATGACGTCCGCGATCCGTCCGCCCCTACCCGCCCCCCAATCCCTCGCCGCCCGCCGCGTCGGCATCGTCGGCGGGGGACAGCTCGCGCGAATGATGGCGGAAGCCGCCCCGCGCCTGGGCCTCGGGATCACCGTGCTGGATCCGACGCCCGACTGCCCGGCGCACGAATTCGCCACGCAGATTGTCGGAGAGTTCGACGATCTCGCGCGTCTCGCGGATCTCGCGGGCGCGGCGGACGTCGTGACGCTCGATATCGAGGCGGTGTCGGCCCGGTGCCTGGAAGCACTGGAGCGCAGCGGTACGCGCGTTGCCCCCTCTGCCCAGGTGCTCGCCATCATCCAGGACAAGCTCCGGCAGAAGGAATTCCTGCGCACCCACGCGCTGCCAACCAGCGATTTCCGGGAGATCGCCCCCCACGACAGGGCGGCGGTCGAGCGATTCGGAATGCCCTGCGTGCTGAAAGCGCGACGTCACGGGTATGACGGGCGGGGTGTGAAAGTGGTCCGCACCCCGGCGGACGCGGACGCGATGCTGGCAATGCCTTGCCTCGTCGAGCGGCTGGTCGACATCGACAAGGAGCTGGCCGTGATGGTTGCGCGCAGTGCGCGCGGCGAGATGGCGGTGTACCCGGTCGTCGAGGCCGTGTTCGATCCGCGGGCGAATATCCTCGACCTCATCCGCGCGCCGGCCAACATCGCGCCGGCGCAGGTCGCGCGTTGCGAACAGCTCGGGCGCGAGGTGGTCGAGGCACTCGACGGCGTCGGCATCTTCGGCATCGAGTTCTTCCTGGACCGCGACGGCGCGATCCTCGTCAACGAGATCTCGCCGCGACCGCACAATTCGGGGCACTACACGATCGAGGCGTGTGCGACGTCGCAGTTCGAACAGCACCTGCGCGCGGTGACCGGTATGCCACTCGGACCCACGACCCTGCTGCACCCGGCCGCGAGTTTCAACCTGCTGGGCGAACCGGATGCCCACGGCACACCGCGGGTGGTCGGCGGGGAGGACGCCATGCGGCGCGGCGCGGCAATCCACCTGTACGGCAAGCACACCGTCAAGCCCTTCCGCAAGATGGGCCACGTGACGATCACCGCAACCACGATTGAGCAGGCGCTGACACATGCCGCGGCGCTGCGCGACACGCTGAAGATCAAGGGGACGTCATGACCGGTACCAGGACCCGCGGCGCGGCCAGGCCGCAAGTCGGCATCATCATGGGCAGCACATCCGATCTCAAGATCATGCAGGCTGCGGCGGACGTGCTGGGCGAGTTCGACATCGCGCACGAGGTATCGATCGTGTCGGCACATCGCACGCCCCGGCGCATGGCGGAGTACGCCGAGACCGCTGCGCGCCGCGGGCTGCAGGTCATCATCGCGGGGGCAGGCGGCGCGGCACATCTGCCCGGCATGACGGCGGCCTTGACGCACCTGCCCGTGATCGGCGTGCCGGTGGCCGCGACCCTGCTGAACGGGACGGACGCGTTGCTCTCCATCGCGCAGATGCCGGCCGGCGTGCCGGTGGCGACGGTTGCGATCAACAACGCGACCAACGCGGGGCTGCTTGCGGTCCAGATCCTTGCGCTGCAGGATGCACGGATGCGGACCGCGCTGGTCCGCTACCGGCGCGCGCTCGAGGACAAGGTGCTGGCCGCGGATCGCGAGCTCACCGCCGCGCGTGATCGAACCCATCGAAAGTGACCCCGCCGCGGAGTTTCTCCATGCAGACACTCGGTACCGTCAAGCAGATCTGGCGTTTCCCCGTGAAGTCCATGCAGGGATCGACGGTGCCGTCCGCGCGGGTGACCTCTCTCGGACTGGTCGGCGATCGCTGCTGGGCAATGCGCGACGAGCGGCGCCAGGAGGTCCAGTGGGGAAAGCTGTATCCCCAGCTGATGCTGTGCGCCGCACGCTACCGCGAGGAACCGCGGGAGGGCGCGGTGTCGACCGTCGACATCACGTTTCCGGACGGCGAAGTCCTTGGCAGCGACGATCCGCGCATCCACGCCAAGCTGTCGGCGCTGTGCGGCACGCGGGCGAGCCTGTGGCCACTGCAGCCCGCGAGCAACCGCGACTTCTACAAGCGCTACAAACCGGATGCCGAGCGCTGGGTCGCAGAGATCACGGCGGCTTTCGCCCGTGAGCCTGGCGAGCCGATCCCGGACTTCAGCCAGTTCCCCGAGGTACTCATGGACTACGTGTCCGTGCCGGGCACATTTTTCGACAACGAGGAACTGCACCTGCTCACGACGGCGTCACTCGCCGCGATGCACGACAGGAACCCCACGGCGGCGTGGGACGTACGGCGGTTCCGACCGAACCTCTTCGTCGAGACGACACCGGACCAGCGCGGACTCGCCGAGCAGGCGTGGCTGGGTCGCATCCTGCGGATCGGCGATGCGGAAATCCAGGTCTCCGCACCGACCCCCCGCTGCGGCATGACGGTGCGCCCGCAGGCAGAACTGCCCTTCGACAAGACGATCCTGCGCACGATCGTCCGCGAGGGTGAGCAGAACCTCGGCGTCGGGGCCCACGTGCGCCAGGCCGGGACCATCCGCGCCGGCGACCCGGTGGTTCTGCTCGACTGATCTCATTCAGGCGCCGGGGTCCCCGGCGTCTTTCGGCACCCCTCCACGAGCGAAACTCCATCCCGGCCGGGTCGGCGACGCTGGCGCACGGCCGGATTTTGTCCTATCTGGTGTAACGAATCTCCGAATGTTTTCAGGGGATCCGCGCGCCATGGCGGGTGTGCTCGGGTCCCGGGGCACCCCGTGCCCGGGGCGCCGACGCCGCGGCCGGAACAGCGTGGAACGGGCATCGCGGGTGTGACGTTGGCGGCCGGCCGGCCGATCCGGACAGCCGCAGGGCGCGCCTGGGTTCCCGACATGCAATGGCGGACTGGTGACTGTGGAGGAATCGAGATGACCACTCCCGGTGATGTGCTTCCGCGGCGTCTGCCGCCCCCCCCGGCGCGCCGCGCGGGCCCCTTCGACGGCCTGATCTGGCGCACGTACGAACGCTTGCTCGCGCGCGCCGACATCCGGGTCGGCGGTGACCGCGCGTGGGACATGCGTGTGCACGAGCCGCGCCTGTTCAGACGGTGCGTGCTCCAGGGTTCGCTCGGTCTCGGGGAGGCGTATCTCGAAGGCTGGTGGGACGTCCCCGCGCTCGACCAGTTCTTCGAACGGCTCGTGCGCAGCGGGCTCGATCGGCGTGCGTTGAACCTGCGCGGCGTTCTCTCGGCGGTCATCGCGGCATGCCGCAACCTGCAGGACGCACGGCTCGCGCGGCGGGTCGCGGAGGTTCATTACGATCTCAACAACGCGTTCTACCGCGAGATGCTGGGCGGCTGCATGGTCTACACGTGCGGCTACTGGGCACACGCGGACACTCTGGACGCCGCGCAGGCACACAAGCTCGACCTGGTCTGCCGCAAACTGGGGCTCGCGCAAGGTCAGCGCGTGCTGGACATCGGATGCGGTTGGGGGAGCTTCGCGCGCTTCGCGGCCGAACGCTATGGCGCGCACGTTGTCGGGGTGACGATTTCGAAGGAACAGGCAGCGTACGCGCGGGAGGTCTGCGCCGGTCTGCCGGTTGAGATCCGACTCTGCGACTACCGCGATGTCGACGAGCAGTTCGATCACATCGTGTCGCTCGGCATGTTCGAGCACGTCGGACGCAAGAACTACGCAACGTATTTCGATCGCGCCCGACGCAACCTTGCCCCGGAGGGGCTGTTCCTGCTGCACACGATTGGACGCAGCGATCCGGGGTCCGGCATCGACCCATGGGTGACGAAGTACATTTTCCCCAACAGCGAGATCCCAGGACTTGCCCGCCTCGCGCATGCGCTGAACCGCCGCTTCGTGGTGGAAGATCTCCACAATTTCGGGGCGGACTATGCGCGTACGCTGATGTGCTGGTACGACAACTTCATGGCCGCCTGGCCACGCTTCGCGGATTCGATGCCGCCGCGCTTCCACCGCCTGTGGCGGTACTACCTGCTGCTGTTCGCGGGGGTCTTCCGCGCGCGCGGGCTGCAACTCTGGCAGTTGGTGCTGTCTCGGGACGGCCTGCCCGGAGGCTATCGGCGCCCGGCGTTCTGAGGTTCTACCGAAGTTCCGCGGACGCGCGGGCGGGGTCGTGTCCGACGCCGTTGGGACGGGTGAGCGCTCGCTGAGCAGATGGGCGGTATGGTGCCGACGCGCGGAATCGAACCGCGGACCTACTGATTACGAATCAGTTGCTCTACCAGCTGAGCTACGTCGGCAAACGGGGCCGGCATGATAACCGAATCGGGCGCATTATCGAACGGGCGTCCGGGCTTCAGCTCCGGTTCCGTACCCGGATGACGATTTCCACTCCGTCGGTCACGGTCCCGGGTGGCGGCGTGGGCAGCCGCGCAATCGCGACGTCGACGGTGGGGACATCGGCGAGCGTGCCATCGTCCACGTTGTAGAAGTGATGGTGGGGCTGCGTATTGGAATCGTAGAACACACAGCCTGAGTCCACGATAACTTCGCGCATCAGGCCGCGTTCGACGAACAGTCCGAGCGTGTTGTAGACGGTGGCTTTGGAGATCGCGAGCCCACGCTGGCGGGCCTGGGTCAGGACATGGTCGGCCGATACGTGCCGGGGGGTCGCCAGCAGCAGTGACGCGATTTCGACCCGCTGCGCGGTCGGCAGGATCCCGCGCGCTTCGAGCAGTGCAGCGATCTCGGACTTGGCCACGGGGGGTTGCGCATCAGCCATGGAGGCAGTATACGCAGCCCCCCGATTCCGGCCAAGGCGGCGCCCGGGGCGATCCCGCGTCGGGCCTTCCCCCGGCCCGTGACGGCCGTCACACGAACACGCGCGCCATGGGACCCTTGGCCGCCGTTCATGCCGCCCGACGCTACCGCTCGGCGGTTCCGACGATGAAGATCGGGCGGGGCGTACCGATACTTGCCGGCATGAGAAGGCACCTCGGTTTCACCTTGCACGAACTGATGCTGACGATTGCCGTACTGGCCATCGGGCTGGCTATCGCCGTTCCCCAGATGCGCTCGGTCATCCTGGACAATCGTCTCGTGTCCCAGATCAACACGTTCAACAGCACGCTGGCGCTCGCCCGCAGCGAGGCCGTCAAGCAGAACACGCTGACCGTCGTCTGCGTGTCGGAGGACGGTGATACGTGCACCGACGACGCCAACTGGTCCGATGGCTGGATGGTGTTCGTGGACCGCAACGGCGACCTGGCATTCGACGCGGGCGGTGGTGATGGCTGCAACGAAGGCGACACGGACGACTGCCTCGTCGCCGTGGAAGCTCCGATGACGGGCGCCAACACGCTCGTGGGCGGCGCCGATGTCGGTGCCCTGATCGCGTTCAGCGGCATGGGTATCGCGCGCTGTGACGCCGATGCCGACGGCGCCACGGAAGCGTGCGACCTGGACGATGCCTTTTTCACGTTGTGCGACTTTCGCGGCGCCGGCCATGCCCGTGCGCTGACGATCAGCCCCACCGGCCGGACGGCTCCCAGCGCCACAGGTCCGACCGGTGATGCCCTGGAGTGCCCCGAATGATGCCTGCCGCCCGCCATTTCACGCGGCTATCCCGCGGTTTCACCTTGCTCGAAGTCCTGATCGCAATCGTGATCTTCTCGATCGGGCTGTTCGGTATCGCTGGACTGCAGGCAAGCGGCATGCGTTTCACGCAGGGCTCACAGCTGCGCGCGGTGGCCGTGGCCCAGGCAGAGGCGCTCGCCGATCGCATGCGGGCCAATCCCGCCGGCGTAGTCGAGGGACACTACAACCTGGAAGGCGACACCCTGGGCGGCGAAATGCCCACGGAGTTCGACGTGAACTGCGCGGCCGCCGTCTGCAATCGCGAACAGCTCGCGATCTACGACCTGGTGACCTGGAACAGCCCCGCGGCGGATGACGCGCCGATGGAATCGAACGCGGACATGCTGCCCGGCGGGGCGGGTGCGGTGTGCATCGATTCCACCCCGAACGAGGAGTTCACGCCGGACGACTGGGGCTGTGACAACGTCGGGGCGATCTACGCGATCAAGCTCATCTGGATGGAACGCACCGTCGGCGCCGACGACCTCGGGGACAGCGACGGGGACGGAGATGTCGAAGCGACGGACGTCGCGATGAAACGCATCTTCGTCCGCGTGACCCCGTATGCCGACATGGCCGTGGACGGCATCACCCCGCCGGCCGCAGACGACGAAGACGAAGGCGGATTGGGTGGCGGGGACGACGGAGAAGGTGAACCTGTCCCGGCCGAACCGCCGGCCGGCTAGACCGCAACTGGACGACCCGAGATGAACAGTGACCTGACAGTCGGCATGAATCAGCGTGGGATCACGCTGATCGAAATGATGGTGGCGATCACGGTAGGCCTGATCCTGCTCGCCGGCATCGTGCAGCTCTTCGCGAGCAACAAGCAGGCCTACCGCATCCAGGAAGGCGCGAACGTGCTGAACGAGAACTCCCGTTATGCGCTGAACCAGCTGGAGTACAGCATCCGCATGGCGGGGCATTTCGGCGGGGCCAAGCCGGAATCCATCGCGGTGGAGACCGATGCGCCCGCCACTGACTGCACGGAGTCCGCGGTTCTCGAGAATGACGATCCCGGCCTCGATCTCGGGTACGGCGTCGAAGGGTTCGACGGCGATGATGACCCGCCGCTGGACTGTATCCCGGCGGCGGATTACTTCCCGGACACGGACGTACTCATCCTGCGCTACGCGGCGTCCGAGCGGCTGCCGGATGCTGCGGTAATCGCGGCCGCCGATACGCAGTTCCTGCGGGCCCGCGCCGCGGGCGGCGCTGACGTCGTGGACGGTGCGGATTTCGAAGACCGGTACGACGCCGGTTCCGGTCCCCCGGACATCCAGATCATGGACGCTGGCGACGACAACCTGGATCTCGTCGCGAACTACCTCATGAAGGTGGAGATCTACTTCATTCGCCGCTGTGCGTCTCAGGCGCGTGGAGATCCTGACGAGTGTGACGCCGCGGACGACACGATTCCCACCCTGGCACGCCTCACGCTGCGTGACGGCGTGCTGGTGCAGGAAGACGTGGTGGCGGGCGTCGAGCAGTTCCAAGTGCTGTACGGCGTGGATCGCAGCGGCGATCATTCACCGAACATCTATCTCCCGGCCACGGATGTAGAAGCTGGCACCGGCAGCGGACCGGAGTGGCGGACCGTCGTGGACACGCGCATCAGCCTGGTGCTGCGGAACGCCGAACGTGACGTCACGTTCACCGACGAACGCACGTACCGGCTCTACGGCGGTGATGACGGCGCGGGGTTCGAGTACACGGTGGCCGACGCCGACCGGATGTTCCGGCGCAAGGCGTACAACGCGTCGGTCCAGAGCCGCAACATGACCCGCAACCTCCGCTGAACGGAGAACCCTGCATGCGCACACAACATAGAGGTTTCGCGCTGATCGTCGCGCTGGTGCTGCTCATCGTCATGACGATGGTAGCCGTGGTCGCGATGCGTTCCACCACGCTCGATTTGAAGATGACGACGAACACCGCGCTCAACCGGCGGGCGTTCCAGGCTTCCGAGGGCGTACGGATGATGATGGGCCCCCTGCTCGACTCGCTGACGTATTACCAGGGTCGCTGGCCGGAGGCCCTCGGCGGCACCGTGCCGGACACGGTGGCCGGTGTCCCGGGATTGGAGGAGTTCGCGAGCTTCATTGAGCTCGTCGACGACGATGAAGACATGTCCCCGTTCAACCAGCCGTATTCGCTGACGGAACTTTACGACCCTGACGAAGATCGACACAACGTCCCGGACATCCGCTTCTTTTCCGACGTGGATGCCGACGGCGTCATCGATTCGGAGGACATCCGAACCGACGTGTGGATCACGAAAGTCGGAGAGAAAGACGATAGCGGAAAAATCCTCGGCATCCCGATCACGCTAAAATACATCATCTACCACATCCGGGCAGTGGGCTACAGCGCGGGGAACGCGCGAGTCGAGACCACCGCCGAGTTCCGCGCGCTGCTGAACTGATCTTTCGGATCCGAACCTGCTGGAGCATGCCATGAAGACCCGTCGTCTTTTTGCCGGATTCTGCCAGGGACTGGCACTGAGCCTTGCCGCCCTGCCCTTCCTGTGGGCGCCACGCACCGAAGCCAACCTGTCGGGCGCGGAGATGAGCACGTTCGCGTCCGCCCCCATCGAGATCGTGCAGAACGTGCCGCCGCTGGTGATGCTGACGATGTCGCTCGACCACCAGTACTGGCTGAAGGCGTACAACGACTACACGGATCTCACCGGAGACGGTGACATCGAACGCACTTACGACGATTCCTTCGAGTACTACGGCTACTTCCACGCCGAGCGTTGCTATCGATATTCGGATTCCGATAACGCGTTTGAAGCCGTGGGCGTGGCGGGTGGTACAAACAACCACTACTGTTCCGGCTCGCTCGACGATGCGTGGAGCGGCAATTTCCTCAACTGGGCGACGATGACCCGCATGGACATCGTGCGCAAGATTCTCTACGGCGGATACCGCTCCACGGACACCGCCACGGCCACGGTGCTCGAACGCGCGCACCTGCCGGGCGACGCGCACGCGTTCGCCAAGTATTACAACGGCGCGGACATCGATGATCTCGTGCCGTACAGCTCGCTGAAGGTCGACGGCGACAATGGCGGCGATGCCGACGGTATCGATGACAGTGACGAAGGCATCACGATCTGCAACATCTCCTACAAGTCGTCCGGCAGTTCGCAAGGGACTTCGAGCGCGACGCCGACGGAAACCCCGAACCCCGCGCCGATGATGCGCGTAGTCAAGGAGAACCATCAGCTCTGGAACGCCAACGAGCGGCGTCAGTGCTCCTGGGACAACGAGAACGGCGACAACGGGAACAGCAACAATTCCGCGGAATCTGGCATCTTCGCCGTCAGCAGTGATCCGTCCTCATCCAAGGAGCTCAAGTCGCCGAGCGGTTCCCGGGACCAGATCGTCCGCGTGAAGGTCTGCGAGTCCGACTTCTTCGATGGCGACCAGAACCTCGAGAACTGCACCGCGTACGGCTCCAACCTGAAGCCGGAAGGTCTTTTGCAGCGCTATGGCCTGGCCGGCCAGATCAAGTTCGGCCTGATGACTGGCAGCTACGCGAAGAACATTTCGGGTGGCGTGCTGCGCAAAAACGTGGGTTCGATGAGTGACGAAGTCAACACGTCGGATGGCACGTTCATCGCGAAGACCGGCACCCAGGTCGGCATCATCCGCACACTGAACGCAATGCGGATCTACGGATACGCGTACAACAACGGCACCTACGGTGCCGACTCCACGGACCGGACCGCCGGCGGGGATGACTGCACGTTTCAGCTGACGGACATCACAGAAGGCAAGTGCCGCAGCTGGGGCAACCCGATCTCGGAAATTTTCTATGAGTCGCTGCGGTATTTCGCACTGAGCAGCGGCCGCGGGCCGACCTCGGCGTTCAATGCGTCGGACAGTGGCTCCATCGCCGGGCTCGTTCAGGACAGCTGGACCACGGATCCGCTCAACACCGATAACTTCTGTGCATCGCTTAACTCGATCGTGTTCAATGCGAGCGTCAGTTCGTATGACAACGTGAGCTCGGTCTACAGTACGACGTTCGGCGATGTGACCTCCACCACGAAGGCCGTGGGGGATGGCGAAGGGATCACGGGAGAAGATTTCTTCGTCGGTCGCACAGCCTCTGACACCAACGAGTTCTGCACCTCCAAGGAAATCGCCTCGCTCGGCGAGGCCTCCGGCCTGTGCCCGGAGGCCCCGACCGTCCGCGGCTCGTTCTTCATGGCGGGTCTCGCGCACCACGCCCACACCAACGACCTGCGCACCAGCGCAGCGTTCAAGGGTGACCAGACGGTGAATACGTTCGCGGTGTCGCTCGCGACGAGTACGCCCGTCATCGACGTGCCGATCGGCGCGAGCGTCGCCACCGCGGACAAGATCGTGAAGATCCTGCCGGCGTACCGCCTGCGGGCAGGCGGTAACAACACGAACGAAGCATCGAACGACCCCACCAAGGATGGGGGTGGTGCGCTGGTGGATTTCCGTATCGTGGTGCCGCATCGCGAGGTCGTCGACGCGACCAGCACGACGGCCGCAACGGGCACCGGACACTTCTATGCGAAGTTCTACGTGAACTGGGAGGACAGCGAACAGGGGGGTGACTACGACCAGGACATGTGGGGAACCATCGAGTACCGCGTGGATACCAATGTTTCTCCCGCCACGGTCCGGATCATCACGAAGACGGTGGCTGAATCGACTGTCACCGGCCAGTTGTTCGGGTTCGTCGTCAGCGGGACCACGCAGGATGGATTCCATGCGTACTCTGGCATCGAGGGTGCGAACTACTTCTCCAGCGTCGGCACCGATCCGACCGGTGTGCCCGGCTGCAGCAACTGCCGCGCGCTGTCGGAAACCGGCGGGCAGCGCGGCGCGCAGGCGCACACGTTCACCGTGTCGGCGACCGGCGCGTCGGGCATCCTGGAATCGCCACTGTTCTACGCCGCGAAGTGGGGCGGCTTCAAGGATCTGAATGAGAACGATGAACCCGATCTCGCCGACGAATGGGACGCCAAGGATACTTCCGGGGCGGAGGTGGATGGCGGTGACGGTATCCCGGACAACTTCTTCTTCGTGACAAACCCCGGGGCGCTGGAAAGCGCGTTGAACACGATCTTCCTCTCGATTCTCGAGCGTGTGTCTTCGGGCACCTCGGCTGCGGTGGTGGCCAACGACCGCGTCGGCAACGGCGCGCTGTTCCAGGCCATTTACGACCCGTCGCGCAAGGACGGCGGCGGCAACGAAGTGAAATGGATCGGCACTTTGCACGGCCTGTGGGTGGACTCAGACGGCTTTATCCGCGAAGACGGCGGACTCAAGGGTGTGCTCGAAGACTACAACACGGACAAGGTGGTGGATCTCTTCTACGACGTCACCGAGCGCAAGGCGAAACTGCGGCGCTTCTCCAGTTCCAAGGACGACGAGTTCGTGGAATCCACCTCGAGCGTCGCGGAACTCACCGAGTTGAAGACCATCTGGAACGCGCGCGAACAGCTGTCGGCAATCGACGAAGGCTCGCTGGCGGCAAATCGCAGTTACGATGATCCGGCCGACGAGGGCCGGTTCATCCTCACCTGGATGGATGCCGATACGGATGGCGCCGTCGATACTGGCGAAGCAGTCGCGCTGGAAGCTGACGGACTCACCACGTCGAATTTCATGTGGGTGGATGCGGACGACGTCGACGAGGCCGAGGACCTCGTGAACTGGACACGTGGAATCGAAGTCGCCGGTCTGCGCAAACGAGTGCTCGACTATGCAGGTGATGGCGCCACCGAAACCATCCGGCTCGGCGACATCGTGCACTCGACGCCGATTTCCGTGGAGAAGCCCCGCGAAGCATTCGACATCGTGTTCGGCGACGATTCGTACCGGGATTTCCGGCGTCGCTACGAGAACCGGCGGCAAGTGGTCTACGTGGGCTCCAACGACGGCATGATCCACGCATTCAACGCCGGCTTCTTTAATGCAGCCGACAAGACCTTCGAGCTCGATACCGGGTTTCTCGAAGAAAGTCCCGGCAGCGAGACCAACCATCCGCTGGGCGCCGAACTGTGGGCGTACGTGCCGAAAAACCTGCTGCCCCATCTTCAATGGTCCGCCCGTACCGACTACAGCCATGTCTACGGGGTGGACAACGCCGCGCGCGTGTTCGACGTCAAGATATTCGCAGACGACGGCGCCTCCGGGACGCATCCCGGCGGCTGGGGAACCATCCTGGTAGCGACCATGGCCTACGGCGGCGGTTCGGATGCGACCGGCATCACCGTGGATACCGAGCAGGACGGTGTGGGCGCTGCCAATGCCGATGGCGACACGCGCGACGACGTGAAAACCAAGTCGGCGGTGGTGATTCTCGACATCACCAATCCCGAGGATCCGCCGGTGGTGCTCGCGGAGCTGGCCCCGGCCAACCTGCAGTTCACGACATCGGTCCCGCAGGCCGTCGTCGTCAACAACGTGGGCGAAGGTGGCGAAGACAACAAGTGGTTCCTGGTCGTGGGCACGGGCCCGTCAGATCTGGCGTCCGCGTCCTATCTCTCGGGTGCGTCCAACGCAAACATCTTCGTCTACGACCTGTCGAAGCTCGGCGATGGCCTGGATGACGTCGCCGATGTGACAGCGCTTGCGGGTCTCGTTGAGACCAAGGAACTTCCAAACACGACGGCCGATGGTGACACGGCGGACAAGAACGCCAACATGTACATCGGCGACATCACCGGTGTGGATTACAACTTCAATTACAAGAGCGATGCGATTTACTTCGGTACAGTGGGAGCTTCTTCGGATCTCGATACCGTCAACCACGGTGCGTTGTTCCGCATCTCGATGAACGAGGAAGTCTCGCCCGATGACTGGACCGCACCGTTCCGGCTCGTGTCGGATCTGAACCAGCCGTTCTCCCAGGCGCCCACCCTGCGGCTGGATGACCGTCTGCGCCGATGGGTGGTCGCGGCATCCGGGCGGTTCGAGACGACCGCAGACAAGTCGACTGTTCGCCGGCAGACAATGATCGGTGTCGTTGACACGATTCCAAACGGCTCCGATGCGCTGGACGCCGTGGTGGACGCCGATGCGCTGTTTGATGTCACCAACGCGCGGGTGTTTTCGAGCGGCGGCGTCTCGTTCGACGGAACCACCACGCCCTCAACGACCCTGAAGGCGGTTGCGGCCGAAATCATCAGCGCCGGCGGCTGGCGTCGGGATTTCGCCGCCAGCGGCACGACGCCTGCGCAGCGTGGGGTTAGTGGTATGACGGCGATCGGCGGGATTATTTTGGTACCCGCGTTTACACCCGACACCGCTGTATGTACTGCAGAGGGGTCAAGTATTTTACTCGGCCTATCTACGTTTACAGGGATGCCGACCTTGAGTGGCGTATTTGGCGACATTCCCTGCGACTGCGACGACGGGGTAACTGAATCACCCCCATCTCCTATGCGCGGAGACGGGACTGATCCTGACAGTTACGAAGTAACGCGCATTGAGGGAAAGGTTGAGAGTGGCGACGTCTTTGGGGGCGCCAGCAGTTCGCTGTCGGATAGAGACGCGACTGAAGATGGCGACGGGCCAAAGGGCGGACGGCTATGTGCCACGACGTCAACCGCCGCCATCGCCTGCGAGGCAATCGACTTCGATGACCAGATCTTCAACGGCGAGATCTCCTGGCGCGAACATCGCAGCGCCGAGTGAGTCAGATAAACCATGCGCGACCGGCAAGCCGGTCGCGCGGGAGAAGCCCGATGTACCCAGTGAAGTTTCAAGGAAGCCCGCGCGCCCAGCGCGGCATCACGCTGATCGAACTCATGATGGTCGTCGTCATCGTGGGAATCCTGGCGTCGGTCGCATATCCGAGCTACCAGGAGTACACGCGGCGCGCGAAGCGGGCGGAAGCCAAGGCGCTGCTCTCAGAGATTTCTGCCCGCATGGAACGGTATTACTTCGACAACAACACCTACACCGAGGATCTGTCCGATCTCGGCTTTGCCAGCGATACGCCTGCGTCGGCGGAGGGTCACTACGAGGCGAGTGTGGAGGAGTGCCCTGGTGGTGGCGATATCGCCACTTGCTACGTGGCGACCGTTACCCCGGTGGCACCCCACAACGATCCCAAGTGCGGCGATCTCTCATTGGACTCGCGTGGGACGAAGGCTACGGAGATCGGTGACGTGGAAACATGCTGGCGATGATGGCGCTTCCGGTCCCCCGCATGGCCCGGCTGCTGACGGGCATGGCGCTCACGGCCGTGGTCGCCATCGCGCCGGCGGCACAGATCT
The DNA here is from genome assembly GCA_050247235.1 of Gammaproteobacteria bacterium. GTDB lineage: Bacteria > Pseudomonadota > Gammaproteobacteria > CAIKBL01. Next base: position 16,194 of record JBFWUN010000023.1, on the reverse strand, counting down.
ACCAATGGAAGGACGAGAACGGTCAGACGGTTTTCTCGGCGACACCGCCGCCGCAAGGCGCCCGCGAGGTGGTCAAGCCCCGGTACGCGAAGGAATCCCCCGAGGCAATCGAGCAGCTGCGTGCGCGGACCGCGCCGAAAGAACCGGCACAAGCGGCCAAAACCGAACCTCCGAAGGGCCCCAGTGCCGAGGAGAAAGCGGAGAAGTGCAGGAAGGCGCGCGAGATACGCACGCAGCTCGAGACGTCCCGCCGCCTGCGCGAGAAGAACGAAAAGGGCGAGCTGCAATACATCTCCGAAGAAGAACGCGTCCGCCGCGTCGGCGAGACAGACAAGAGTATCGAGGCGTGGTGCAAGTAATCCTCGCGCGCACGTAACCGATCACGGCGACACGCGCGCAACGCGGCGCGATCAGGCAGCCGCGTGATCGTGGTCGTGATCGGTGGCGCGGACGAGCTCGCGTGGAAGGCTGAATACGACCTGCTCCTTGATGCCCGGCACTTCGTTCACCGCGAGCCCACCCCATTCCTTGAGGCGTGAGACCACCTGTTCAACCAGCACTTCGGGTGCGGATGCACCAGCCGTCACCCCCACGCTGCGTTTGCCCGCGAGCCATTCCTGCTGGATTTCCTCTGCATTGTCGATCAGGTAGGCCGCGATGCCCTGCTTTTCCGCGATCTCCTTCAGGCGCGTGGAGTTGGAACTCGTCTGCGATCCGACCACCAGGATCAGATCGCACTTCGTCAGCAAGGTCTTGACCGCATCCTGGCGGTTCTGGGTGGCGTAGCAGATGTCCTCCTTCTTGGGCCCGACGATCTTCGGGAATCGCTTGCGCAGTGCATCGATGACGACCGCGGTATCGTCCATCGACAACGTGGTCTGCGTGACGAACGCGAGGAACGACGGATCCTTCACCTCGAGCCGGTCGACATCGTCGACCGACTCCACCAGGTACATACCCCCACGACCATTGCGCGCGCGATATTGCCCGAGTGTGCCCTCCACTTCCGGGTGACCCGCATGCCCGATGAGAATGCACTCGCGTCCTTCCTGCTGATAACGCCCGACCTCCATGTGAACCTTGGTGACCAGCGGGCAGATTGCGTCGAACACGCGGAGCTTGCGCCGCGCAGCTTCCTCGCGTACCGCCTTCGCGACGCCGTGTGCGCTGAAGATGACCGTGGCATCGTCGGGCACTTCGTCCAGTTCGTCGACGAACACGGCACCCTTGTCGCGCAGCCCATCCACCACGTACTTGTTGTGGACCACTTCGTGCCGGACGTACACCGGTGCGCCGAACAGTTCGAGCGCCCGCTCGACGATGCCGATCGCGCGATCGACGCCGGCACAGAAACCGCGGGGGTTGGCCAGGTGGATTTCCATTGCGTGTCTTCCAGGGGTTGTGGGCGGGTGCAGCGCGATTATACGCACCGTTTGCGCCGCTACGCAGCCGCGTCCGGCCAGGTGCCGCGCAGTGTGCACAGGATCAGCAGGCCGGCACCGACCGTGATCCCCGAATCAGCCACATTGAAAGCAGGGAAAAACCAGTTGTCGTGATAGACCTGGATGAAGTCGACCACGTGACCAAGCCGCACGCGGTCCACCAGGTTGCCGATGGCGCCGCCCAGGATCAGCGCAAGTCCCGCACGGTACGCACGAGGCGCTGGCGCGGGATTGCGGAGCAGCGCCGCGAGATAAAGGCTGACCCCGATCGCAAGCGCCGAGAACAGCCAGCGCTGCCAACCGTCCTGTCCCGCGAGAAAGCTGAACGCGGCCCCCCGGTTGTAGAGCAGCGTGAGGTTGAGGCTCGGTAGTACCGGGATCGGGCGGTTGTAGGTCAGCCAATTCTCGGCGAGGAACTTGGTGGCCTGGTCGATGACGAGCAATGTCACGGCCAGCGCGAACCAGCCGCGGGCGGCGCGCGCTGTGGCGGTCATGTCACGCCTTGCGCGAGAATCTTCCGTGCGTCCGCGCAATCGATGCGGATCTGCGCGGCCAGCGCGTCGAAGCTCGTGAAAGGAAGATCGCCACGAATGCGCTCCACGAAGTCGACACAGAGATGCCGACCGTAACAGTCCTCATCGAAATCCAGCAGATGAACCTCCAGCACCCACTTCTGGCCATTGATGATCGGCCGCGTGCCGACGTACGCGACTCCGGGCCAGCGCACCGGTCGAACTCCTTGGACCCAGACCGCGAAGATCCCGTGCAGCGGCGAGCGTCGCCGCGAGAGATTGAGGTTCGCGGTCGGGAAGCCCATCGTGCGGCCGTTCTTGTTGCCGTGCACGACGCGGCCGGAAATCCGATACTGATGGCCGAGCAGGGACGAAACCGCGACGAAATCACCTTCCATCAGGGCATCGCGGACACGCGTACTGCTGGCGCGTTCGTCATCGGCGATGAACGTGCTGGTGTAGTCGACCTTGAATCCGAACTGGTCCGCGAATCGTTGCAGCGTCGTGAAGTCGCCCCCGCGATCGCACCCGAACTTGAAATCGTCACCGACGATGAGTCCCTTGATGCCGAGCGCGTTCACGAGGCAACCTTCAATGAACTGCGCCGCGGTCAGGGCTGCGAGCCCGGCATCGAACCGCAGCACGAGCAGACGCTCGACACCGTACTCCGCCAGCAGCTTGCACTTGTCGCGCAGACTGCTCAGTCGCGGAGGCGTATCGTCTCCGCGAAAGTACTCGCGTGGCTGCGGTTCGAACACGATCACCGTGGCCGGCAGTCCACTCGCCCGCGCGAGTTCGATCAGCTTCTTGATCACGGACTGGTGACCGCGGTGGACCCCGTCGAAGTTGCCGATCGTGGCCACGCAGCCCCGGTGTTCGGGTCGGACGTTGTGAATCCCTCGGATGATCTGCATGCGCGCTGGTCGCTTCGCGATTGGGTCTCGGTGGCGTGGAGCCGCCTGATTATAGCGCCGGCTTCGGCTGGGCCACATGACGCGGTCGAATCCCGGCGACCCAGCACGCCACAACGTAAGTGGCGACACCCGCGACCACGAGCAAGGTGAGGCGGGTACCGCGCATCGCGACACCCCAATCACTCCACTGTGATTGCGGATCCTTGAGCACCCAGAGCACCGCGGCCATCGCCGTGACCGCGAACGCGATGCGGAACAGGTAGGTTCTCCAGCCGGATCCCGGCACGTACGCGCCGTTGCGTCTCAGCAGGCGAAACAGCAGACCGGCGTTCACGAACGCGGCGAGCGACGTCGCGAGCGCAAGACCGGCGTGCTGCAATGGCCATACGAGCACGAGATTCAGAACGAGGTTGGAGACGAGCGCGATAACCCCGATCCGCACTGGTGTCCGCACGTCCTGGCGGGAGAAGAACCCGGGGGCGAGCACCTTCACGAGAATGAAACCACTGAGCCCGAACGCGTAGGTCACCAGGCTTCGCGCGGACATGATCACGTCGAACTCGCTCATGCGACCGTACTGGAAGAGCGTGCTCAGGATCGGACCCGCCAGGACCGCCAGCCCGACGGCCGAGGGAACAGTAATCAGCAGTACGATGCGAAGCGCCCAATCCAGGGTCTCGGAGAACATCCGGTGATCGCCACGCGCGTGGTACTCCGAGAGGCTCGGCAGGATCACGGTTCCCAGCGCAATACCGAATATACCGAGCGGGAACTCCATCAGCCGATCCGAGAAGTACAGCCAGGAAATGCTGCCTTCCCGCAGGTAAGAGGCGATCAGCGTATCGACCAGGAAGTTCAGCTGCGCAACCGACACACCGAAAATGCCCGGCAGCATCAGGGCCATGATCCGCTGGACACCCGGATGTCGCCACGCCACCCGCGGACGCGAGAGCACCCCGGCACGCCATGCCGCCCCGACCTGCAGCGCGAGCTGCAGAACTCCTCCGGCAAGCACGCCCATCGCAAGCGCGAGCACCGGTTCGGCAAGGCGCGGGGCCACGAGCAGCGCGGCTCCGATCAGTGCGACGTTCAACAGCGCTGGTGTGAGCGCCGGGACAGCAAAGCGCCGATAAGTGTTCAGCACGCCGGCGAACAAGGCTGTCAGTGCGATGAAGAAGAGATATGGAAACGTAAGGCGCAGCAATTCGACGGTCAGGGCGAAGCGCGCGGCGTCGTTCACGAAACCCGGTGCGACGACCATGATCACGAGCGGCGCGGCAACCACGCCGAACACGGTGACGGCGCACAGGATCGCGGTCAGTACTCCGGTGACGGCGCCCACCAGCTCCCGCGTCTCGGTTTCACTTCGCTCCGCCTTGTAGGCTCCGAGCACGGGGACGAAGGCCTGCGAGAACGCGCCCTCGGCGAACAGGCGTCGGAACAGGTTCGGGATCTTGAACGCCACGAAGAACGCGTCCGTCGCGTGGCTTGCGCCGAACACCGCGGCGATGACGGAATCCCGCACCAGTCCGAGCACGCGGGACACGAGCGTCATCTGCCCCACCAGCAGGGTCGATCGCAGCAGGTTCTTGCTCAGGGAATTGCTCCAGCGTTGCGGGCGGCGGGCGATGTGCCAGAGATGCGCCACCACCCTCGAGCGAGGGCGCGCGGATTATAGTCGAGCCGCACCGGGTCAGCGCAGCCGCATCGGCCGGCGCGGGTTGACACTCCGGTTCCGAGCAAGCATATTTCCGCCCCTTTCACCATCGAGCCGGAGCCCACCGTGGCCAACAACCCGCAGGCACGTAAGCGTGCCAAACAGTCCGAACGGCGGCGCCTCCACAACGCCAGCCGAAAGTCCATGTTCCGCACGCGCCTGAAGCAGGTGATCAAGGCGATCGAGACCGGTGACAAGGAAGCTGCCCAGGCTGCGTACGCGGCAGCCGTACCGATCATCGACAAGCTCGCGAAGACCTCGCTCGTGCACAAAAACAAGGCTTCCCGCCACAAGTCCCGCCTGCATGCCCGAATCCGGGCGATGGCCTGAACCCACCGAGACGAAACCCCGGCCCGGGTCTCACCGGGCAGATCGCGGACGGCACGTTTGTTCGGTCCACGCCCGACGGCGCGGCCGCCTCGGGGCGCCTACAGCAGAACCAGGTTGTCCCGATGAATCAGCTCGGGTTCGTGTGAGTAGCCGAGAACGGCCTCGAGCCTGTTCGTCGCGAGACCCTTGATCAGCGCGACTTCCTCCGCGCTGTAGTTGGAGAGACCACGGGCGATTTCGTGCCCCTGCGGATCGAGGCACGCCACCAGTTCTCCCCTGTCGAAATCCCCCTCGGAGCGCACCACCCCCACCGGCAGGAGACTTCGCCCCTGCGCTTTCAGGACCCTGCAGGCGCCATCATCGAGGTGGAGGCGACCACGCACGCGCAGCGTACTGCCGAGCCATTGCTTGCGAGCCGCCTGTCGAGTCGGCGGCGCAACCAGCAACGTGCCAATCGACACGCCCGCGGCAAGGTCCACCAGCACACCGGGGCGGCGTCCGCTCGCGATGACCGTTGACGTCGCGGAGCGGGCCGCCAGGCGGGCCGCGAGGACTTTCGTCCGCATCCCCCCACGTCCCCACGCGCCGCCGTCCCCGGCGATTGTGAGCAGTTGGGGATCATCGAGATCCGCCCGCGCGATCAACTCGGCCGCCGGATCCGTGCGCGGATCCGCGCTCATGAGACCCTCCTGATCCGTCAGGATTACCATGAGGTCTGCGTCGATGAGGTTCGCGACGAGTGCGGCGAGCGTGTCATTGTCACCGAGCTTGATTTCCTCAGTGGCTACCGTGTCGTTTTCGTTGATAACGGGGATGACGCCGTACTGCATCAGGGTCCAAAGCGTACTGCGCGCGTTCAGGTAGCGTTCGCGGCTTGCGACATCGTCATGCGTGAGCAGGATCTGGGCCGCAATGCAGCCGTGTTCCCGGAACGCGAGTTCCCACACGCGCACCAGGCCCATCTGGCCTACGGCCGCCGCCGCCTGGAGGTGATGCAGCGACTTCGGGCGCACCTTCCAGCCCAGCCGCACGGCACCTTCGGCGACGGCACCCGAGGTGACGATGATTACATCATGACCGGCCCGACGCAGGTCGGCGACCTGCCGCGCCCAACCACCGATGGCGTCGGCATTGAGTCCCGCCCCGTCGCTGGTCGTCAGCGCGGACCCGATCTTCACCACCCAACGGCGCGCATTAACCGGCGTGGTGGCGCTTCCGCAGAGATCATTCATGGCGCGCGCCCGGCGCGGCCCGGGCCCGGCGCTGCACGGACGGCGCCGCGGGTGCGCTTTCCTCGCGCTGCTCGAGCAATCGTCGTTCGAGCGCCAGGACGAGTTCACGACAGCCCTCTCCGGTTGCGGCCGAGATGGCAAATGTCGGGCCCTTCCAGCGAAACCGGCGCGCGACCACACCCCAGTCTTGCGGCCGGTCCGCGGGGGCCAACGCGTCGATCTTGTTGAAGACCAGCCAGCGTTCCTTGGCGGCGAGTGCGCGGCCGTATTTTTTCAGTTCTCGCGAGATCGTCGTGAAGTCGGCCTTGGGCTCACGTTCCGGATCGAGCCCCGATACGTCGACCACGTGCAACAGGATTCGCGTGCGTTCCACGTGCCGAAGGAACTGCAGCCCGAGTCCTGCCCCCTCCGCGGCACCTTCGATGATGCCCGGAATGTCGGCCACGACGAAGCTCCGATCCGGTCCACACACCACGACCCCCAGCACGGGATGAAGCGTCGTGAAGGGATAATCGGCGACCTTGGGACGTGCCGCGGAGATCCGGCTGATCAGAGTGGATTTGCCCGCGTTCGGCATGCCGAGCAGCCCGACGTCCGCAAGCAGCTTGAGTTCCAAGCGGAGTCGCCGTGTTTCTGCCGGCATGCCCTTGGTCGTCCGCCTGGGGGCGCGGTTGGTGCTGCTCTTGAAATGCGCGTTCCCGAACCCGTGGAATCCGCCTTTCGCGACCAGAATGCGGGCACCTTCGTCGGTCAGGTCTCCCAGCAGTTCATCAGTCTCGAGATCACGCACGAGCGTGCCGACAGGCACCTCGATCGTCAGGTCATCGCCCGAGCGACCGATACGATCGCGCCCCATGCCAGGCTGACCGTTGCCCGCCTTGAACGAGCGCTTGTGGCGGAAATCGACCAGCGTGTTGAGCCGCCCGGTGGCTTCAATGAAGACGCTGCCCCCGTTTCCCCCATCACCGCCGTCAGGGCCACCGAACTCGATGAACTTCTCGCGGCGGAAACTGAGGCAGCCGTCGCCTCCCTTGCCAGAGTGCACGGTGATCACAGCTTCGTCGATGAACTTCATCGTGGCTCCGTGGGGAGAAACCGCGAGCTGCAGACCCGGTTCGGCAAACAAAAAACCCCGTGCATGACGGGGTTTCGTGCCGAGCGCGTCGGAGGCGTCGCTCAGGCGGGAACGACGCTCACGAACGTGCGACCTTCGGCACCGCGGGTGTAGAACGTCACGCGACCGTCGGCGACCGCAAAGAGCGTGTGGTCCCGTCCGCAATCGACCCCGCTGCCCGCGTGGTAACGGGTGCCGCGCTGCCGGACGATGATGTTGCCCGCCTGCACGATTTCGCCACCGAATTTCTTGACGCCCAGCCGCTTGGCCTGTGAGTCACGACCGTTGCGCGTGCTGCCGCCGGCTTTCTTGTGTGCCATGGTTTCTCAACCTTTCACGATGCTGGTGATCTGGACCTGGGTGAAGTTCTGCCGGTGGCCCATCTGCTTGCGATGGTGTTTGCGGCGACGGAACTTCACGACGCGGATCTTGGGGCCCCGTCCGTTCGCGACGACGGTCGCGAGGACCTTCGCACCGGGGACCTGCGGTTTGCCGATGAGCGTCTGACCGTCATCGGTGATCATCAGCACGTCGCCGAGTTCGATCGAATCGCCCGGATTGACGGGGAGCGATTCGATGCGCAGGGTGTCGCCTTCGGTGACGCGGTACTGCTTACCGCCGGTCCGGATGATCGCGTGCATGGCTTGGGGCTCTTCGGTAGTCTGCGCAAGGGCGGGATGGGACGCGGAATTCTAATGGTGACGTTGCGGCTGCGCAATAGAACCTTGCCCCCTACGGACGGTCCGACGCCCCCCGCACGGCCCCGGCCGGGGGGAGGTTCCATTGCTAATTGTCGATGCCCCTTGGCAGAATCGCGCCCGGCCGCCTCCAACCCGCCCCGCACTCTCAGGATCACCGTTTGAGCTCTTCACCCGCAACGTCAGCGCTCGACCGCCTCCGGACGTTGCTGGGGGCCGAGATGGCGGAGGTCGACCGCCTCATCCGGATCCGTTTGCGCTCCGAGGTTGCGCTTATCAACCAGCTCGGGTCGTACATCGTGGCCGCTGGCGGAAAGCGCCTGCGCCCTGCGCTTTCGTTGCTCGCGGCAAAGGCCTGCGGCGAACCGGGCGACCGGCATCTCGAAGTTGCGGCAATCATTGAACTGGTGCACACGGCCACCTTGCTCCACGACGACGTGGTGGATGATTCCCGCATGCGGCGCGGCCGCGAGACCGCCAACCTCATCTGGGGCAACGAAGCCAGTGTGCTGGTGGGTGATTTCCTGTACTCCCGCGCGTTCCAGATGATGGTCGACCTGCGCGATCTGCGGGTGCTCGAAATCCTGGCCGATGCGACCAACGTGATCGCGGAAGGTGAAGTCATGCAGCTTGCGAGCTGCCACGACCCGGACATTTCCGAAACGCGCTACCTGGATACCATTCGCTTCAAAACGGCCAAGCTGTTCGAGGCGGCGGCCCAGCTCGGGGTGGTCGTGGCCGCCGGAACCGCGGCCCAGGAAGAAGCGCTCGCCGCGTACGGGCGACACCTGGGCACGGCGTTCCAGCTCGTCGACGACGCGCTCGACTACTGCGCTGACAGCGAGCAGCTCGGCAAGAATGTCGGTGACGACCTGGCCGAGGGTAAGCCCACGTTGCCGCTGCTGTACGCCATGTGGCGGGGTGCACCCGGTGTCTCGACGCTGATCCGCGAGGCCATCGTGGCCGGGGGGCGGGAACGGATCACCGAAATCACGGCGGCAATTGAATCGACCGGGGCCATCCAATACACTCTCGCGCTCGCTGAACAGGAGGCGACGCAAGCCCAGGCTGCGCTGTCGGTCGTAGCGCCATCCGAGTACCGGGACGTGCTGCACGGGCTCGCGACTTTCGCGGTGGAACGACGCTTCTGAGCAACGGGATCGATTCAGTCGGGGTGTAGCTCAGTCTGGTAGAGCACTGCCTTCGGGAGGCAGGGGTCGTAGGTTCGAATCCTGTCACCCCGACCACTTTATATCGTCCCGTCCGTTCTGCGCGGACGCCCGCGTCGCGTCCCGCGCAGAGGCTGCCCGGGGGCGCCATGGCGAGGAGGAGAGCGTTATTTCCACGGACGACGCCTACCAGGTCAGGATCCTTCAAGGGGTCTCCCGGACCTTCGCACTGACCATCCCCGTGCTGCCACCGGCGCTCTACCGGGCAGTTGCCAATGCTTACCTGCTGTGCCGGATCGCCGACACCATCGAGGACGATGCCGAGCTCTCGTTCGACGACAAGCGCGAGTTCTCCCGTCAGTTCCTGGCGGCGGTGCAAAACGAGATGGGCGGCGAGCACTTCGCGCGCTCACTCGAACCCCGGCTTGCCGCACACAACTCGGCCGCCGAGCGGGATCTCATCCGCAACACGCCGGCGGTGCTGCGGATCACGCACTCCCTGAACCCTGTCCAGCAGGCTGCGCTCGCGCGCTGCGTCCGCGTGATGATCGACGGCATGGTCTTCTACCAGGGCCAGGAGACGCTCGATGGCGTGGCCGATCAGACCGCGATGGATCGATACTGCTATTACGTGGCCGGCGTCGTCGGTGAAATGCTGACCGAGCTTTTCTGCGAGCATTGCGCGTCGCTGCGGTCCTTCAAGCCGGAAATGATGCGACTCGCGGTTTCGTTCGGGCAGGGGCTCCAGATGACGAACATCCTGAAGGATATCTGGGAAGACCGCGCGCGCGGCGCCTGCTGGCTGCCCCGCAGCGCGTTCAACGCGTACGGAATCCGCCTGAGCGAGATTGCACCCGGCCAGGGCGGTGCGGCTTTCGCCGCAGGAATTCGTTCACTGATTGCGATCGCACATGGGCACCTCCGCAATGCGCTGACGTACACGTTGCGCGTTCCCTCGGACGAAACGGGCATTCGCAAATTCTGTCTGTGGGCCCTCGGCATGGCAGTCCTGACCTTGCGTCGCCTGGATGCCAACCCGCTGTTCACGAGCGGCCAGGAGGTCAAGATTTCGCGACGCGCCGTCAAGTCGACGGTGGTGGCCACCTCCCTCTGCGTGCGCCGGGACTGGGCGCTGCGCGGGCTGTTCAACACGGCGTCGTTCGGACTGCCGCGACTGCGGGTGATGCCGAAAGGTCCGACGTTCATCGAGGGGATGGAAGCCCAGCACTCACTGTGAGTTCGGGTCCCTACGCTCCTGTACCGTGGTCAACCGTCGCGCCTGCGGCAATCCCGCCACCGCGCAGTCGCGTCGGCGTCGTGGCGGCCCTGCCCGGGGAAGCGGCGAGCTGCTGCGTGCGGCGCGCAGACTGGACGGTACGAGTGGCGGGAGTCGGGACAGCCTCTGCGGCCCGCGCGGCCGAAGCGCTGGTGGCAGAAGGCGCGACCACGCTTCTCTCATGGGGTACCGCCGGCGCGCTGACCGCGTCGCTGCCAGCCGGTACGTTGCTGCTCTATGCGCGGTGTCGGGATCCTTTGCAAGGCACCTGGTACGCCACGCATGCACCGCTCAGATCCTCCCTGCGCAGCGCGCTGTCCTCGCTCTGTCCCCACGAATGCGCAGCGCTGACGCACGCAACACCCTTGCCGACACGCGCGCAGAAGAACGCTGCGTTTGTCGACTCGGGCTGCGAGGCGGTGGACATGGAGACGAGCGCGGTGGCGGCGGTCGCGCATGCCCACGACCTGCCGTTCCTGGCGGTCAGGGCCGTGGTGGACCCGGCAGATTTCTCGTTACCGGCAAGCGCGCTTGCCGGCATGGCGGCCGACGGGGGGCTCGTGAAGGTCCTGGCGGCACTCGCGCGACGGCCGGGCGAGCTTGGAGCGCTGCTGCGTCTCGCATGGTGGTATCGTCGGGCCCTCGTGACCTTGCGCGCGGCGGCAGGCCTGATCGAGGCCGCCAGCTGGGAACCCGAACGAGGAGATCGATGAACGCACCCGTCAAACCCTGGGATGCACGGCTCGCCGCCGCGCTCGTCCGACCGCTGTGCCGCACGTCGGTCAGCCCGAACGTACTGACGACAGTCAGGCTCGCCGTCGGCCTGTTCGGCGCAGCCCTTTTTGCCACCGGCCGGCATCCGAACCTCGCCGCCACGGTGATCGTGCTGTCCAACTTCCTGGATCACACGGACGGCGAGCTTGCCCGCATGAGCGGCCGGACGAGTCGTTTCGGTCACCTGTACGATCTCGCGTCGGACGCTCTCGTGACGGTCGGACTGTTCGCGTGCATCGGCATCGGGCTCACGCAATCGCTTGGAGACGGCGCGATCATGCTGGGAACGGTCGCAGGACTCGCAGTTGCCGGGATTTTCCACCTCCGCTATCTCATCGAGGACACTCACGGCAAGGTGGCAACCGCGCAGCCGCGCTTCGCTGGCTTCGAGGCGGAGGACATCCTCTACCTCCTGCCGCTCGTCACTCTGACCGACGCCCTGCCGCTGTTCCTCAGGGCCGCCGCTTTCGGCGCTCCCGTTGCGTTCCTGGTGGTGCTTGGACAATTCGCGCTGCTGCGTCGACGAGCCGGGACGTCCGCATGAAGTTCCTGGTCACCGGTGCGACCGGTTTTGTCGGCAGCGTAGTGGCCCGGCAACTGCTCGCCCGGGGTGACGCGGTGCGCGCGCTCGTCCGGTCCGGCAGCGACCGCCGGAATCTTGCGGGCCTGGATGCGGAGATCGTCGAGGGTGATCTGCGTGCGCCCGACTCGCTGTTTCACGCGTGTCGCGACATCGACGGTCTCTACCACGTCGCGGCAGATTACAGGCTCTGGTCGCGCAATCCACGCGAGTTGTATGACAGCAATGTCACGGGGACGCGCAACCTGATGGAAGCGGCACTTGCCGCCGGCATACCGCGGATCGTTTACACGAGCAGCGTCGCGACGCTCGGGATCCGCGGGGATTCTCAGCCTGCCGACGAGGACACTCCCTCCTCCCTGGAAGACATGGTCGGGCATTACAAGCGTTCGAAATTCCTGGCCGAGGAAGCCGTACGGGAAATGGTGGCGACCCGGGAACTGCCGGCCGTCATCGTCAATCCATCCACGCCTATCGGTCCCTTCGACATCAAGCCGACCCCTACGGGTCGCGTGGTGCGTGACGCAATCGCGCGCAAGATCCCCGCGTACGTCGATACCGGGCTGAACATCGCGCATGTCGAGGACGTCGCCGCGGGCCACCTGCTCGCCTTTGATCTGGGTCAAGTGGGTCGCCGCTACATCCTTGGCGGCGAGGACATGAGCCTGAAAGATATCCTGGACACGATTGCCGGGCTCTGCGGCCATGCGCCACCGCGCGTGCGGTTGCCCAGAGGGCTGGTCTATCCCGTTGCCTACGCGTCGCAGTGCTGGGCGTGGCTGACCAACGGACCGGAACCGCAGGCGACCGTCGACGGGCTCAGGATGTCCCGCAAACGGATGTTTTTCAGCAGCGCGCGCGCCGTCCGCGAACTGGGTTACCAGACCCGTCCCGCGCGCGACGCGATCACCGCGGCTGTGCGCTGGTTTCGGCGCGACGGATACTGACCGGGCCGGTATTGAATGACGATTGTCCGCCCTGTAACCTGCCGCCGCCGCGGTACGCCCTCCCCGGTGTCCCGCCACCCCGCCCGCAGACCCTGAATCGCGCACTGCCCCCTGCAGAGGTTATCTCATGACGTCCGCCACTCTCGAACAGCGCATGGCCACGCGCGTGGCTGAACTCGACACCGAGCGGCTGCGCGCCCAGTTCGCCGCTCAGAACGAATTCATCGCATTGGAGAATTTCCTGCCGCACGACTGGCTGGACGCGGTCCGCGGGGCGCTGCCGACACTGGAACCGCACGTCCATCGCAACTACATCCCGCGACACAAGAAGGGCGGCAGCATCAGTCGCTTCGACCTGGATCGCCTCGCGCCGCAGTTCGGGGATCTGTACCGCTCCGAGGCGTTCCGTGATTTCCTGGGGCGGCTCATCGGATGCCCGCTGTTGCTGTGCCCGGGCAACGATCCCCATACGTACGCGCTGTACTACTACACGGAAGCCGGTGACCACATCGGATACCACTACGACACGTCGTACTACAACGGCGCCCGGTACACGATCCTGGTCGGCCTGGTCGACGAGTCCAACTGCCTGCTCGAGTACCAGTTGTTCAAGGGTGACGCGCAGCGTGAACGGCCGGTCGAGGGAATGCATCTCTCGCCGGGCGCACTGGTCGTGTTCAACGGCGACAAGCTCTGGCATCGCGTGACGCCACTGGGAGAGAACGAACGACGAATCGCGCTCACGCTGGAATACGTCACCAGTGCAAGCATGAACCCCGTGCGGCGTTTCGTCTCGAACATGAAAGATGCCATCGCCTATTTCGGCTTCCGCCAGGTTTTCCGTTCCTGGAACCGTTGAACGATGCGCGCCGTCATGCTCGCCGCGGGTGTCGGCAATCGCCTGGGAACTGCCACCGACGGCCCCAAGTCGCTGCTGACCTTCGGCGGGCGAACTTTGCTCGAACGCCACCTGGAGAATCTCGCGTCGCTCGGCGTGGCATCACTCACGCTTTGCGTCGGCTACCGCGCAGAGCTGATCGAGGCGCACATCGAGAACGCACCGCTCCCCGTTCGCTGCATCCACAACGCGGATTACCGTCGGGGCAGCGTAGTCAGCCTGTGGACCGTGCGTGAAGCGCTGACCTGCGACGACGACATCCTGCTGATGGATGCGGACGTGCTCTACGCACCGGCCCTGCTGTCCCGCCTGGCCCACAGCCCACACCCGAACTGCTTCCTGCTCGACGAAGACTTCGTGCCTGGTGATGAACCGGTCAAGATTTGCGTGAAGAACGGTCGGATCGTCGAGTTCCGCAAACGCATCGCGGCAGACCTGCGCTACGATTTCTGGGGCGAATCAGTGGGGTTTTTCAAGTTCGGACCGTCCTGCGCGCGCGCGCTGGCGAAAGGCTGTGAAACCTACGTCGACGCGGGGCGCCTCGACGAACCCTACGAAGAGATCATTCGCGATCTCGTGCTCGAAGACCGGTATCCGCTGGCGTTCGAGCGAGTCGCCGCTCTGCCGTGGCTCGAGATCGACTTTCCCGAGGATCTCGTACGCGCGCGCGATGCGATACTTCCGCAACTGGATCGATACCCATGACCGACGCCGTACCCTCCAGACCGCGCAAGACCACGCGACTGCGCGAGATGCTCACTTCGCCCGACCTGGAGTTCCTGTGCGAGGCGCACAACGGGATCAGCGCCCGCATCGTGGAGGAAGCGGGATTCAACGGCATCTGGGCAAGCGGGCTCGCGATCTCCGCGCAGTTCGGCGTTCGTGACAACAACGAGGCGAGTTGGACGCAGGTAGTGGACGTGCTGGAGTTCATGTCCGACGTAACGCAGATCCCGATTCTCCTGGACGGGGACACCGGCTACGGCAACTTCAACAACATGCGCCGGCTCGTGCGCAAACTCGAGCAGCGTGACGTCGCCGGGGTGTGCATCGAGGACAAGATATTCCCCAAGACCAACAGTTTCATCTCCGGAGAGAGGCAGCCCCTCGCGGATATCGCGGAATTCAGCGGCAAGATCGCGGCGGGCAAGGACAGCCAGTCTGACTCTGACTTCTGCATCGTCGCGCGGGTGGAAGCGCTGATCGCGGGCTGGGACATTGCCGAGGCGCTTCGTCGCGGCGAAGCGTATCGCCGGGCCGGAGCGGATGCGATCCTCATTCACAGCAAGCTGTCGCGACCCGATCAGATCCTGGAGTTTGCTCGCGAATGGGCCGACCGTGCGCCGCTGGTGATCGTGCCGACCAAGTACTACAGCACCCCCGTGGAGGTATTCCGTCGGGCGAAGATCAGTCTGGTCATCTGGGCGAACCACATGATTCGGAGTGCAGTCTCGGCGATGCAGAAGGTGGCCGCCCAGATCCACCAGGACGAGTCACTGGTCGAGATCGAAGATCGTGTGGCGAGTGTCGACGAGATTTTCCGGTTGCAGGGCGCGGATGAACTGGAGGCGGCCGAGGAGCGCTATTTCTCAGGACTGCGCGACGAAACAAAAGCCATCGTGCTGGCCGCCACCCGCGGAGAAGGATTCGCTGATCTCACGGACGACCGACCGAAGGTGATGCTGCCGATCGCAGGCAAGCCACTGTTGCGGCACATGGTCGACAAGTTCAAGAAACGTGGCATCGATGACATCGTCGTTGTGGCGGGCTACAAGGCGGAGAGCATCGACGTCCAGGGCATCCGGCTGGTCACCAATCCTGCGCACGCAACAACGGGTGAACTCTCCAGTCTGCTATGCGCGGCGCACGAATTCTCCGACGACATGATCCTGACCTACGGCGATCTGCTGTTCCGCAGCTACATTCTGCGGGATCTGACGGAACACGCGGAGGCCGTCACAGTGGTCGTGGATTCGAGTCGCACCGACGCGCAGGTGACTGGTGACCTTGCCTGGTGCAGCGAACCGGATGACCGCGCGATGTGGGGCCAGGCGGTAACCTTGCGGCGGATCGCGAATTCTCCGCCGGCAACCGGCGCGCGTGCGGACGGGCGGTGGATCGGCATGCTGCATGTTCGCCGTGAGGGCCGGCGCTGGGTTGAGGAGACGTTGAGCCACCTGAGCGCGCGGGAGGATTTCGCGCGGCTCGGCCTCCCTGATCTGCTCAACGCGCTGGTTGAACGAGAATGCCCCGTGCGCGTCTGGTACGTACACGGTCACTGGCTCGACGTAAACTCCGCGAAGGACTTGGAGTCTGCGGGCAATTTCGCCGCGGACGCCTGAGGGAGGCTTATGCTGCAGGCTGCTGAATTCGTCGACGCCGCCGCCTCACGCGGCGTCGACTGGTACGCCGGCGTTCCGTGTTCGTTCCTGACACCGTTTATCAACTATGTCATCGACGAACCCAGGCTTACCTACCTGTCCGCAGCCAACGAGGGAGATGCGGTGGCTGCCGCGGCAGGTGCGTACATCGGCGGTCGCTTCGGGGTGGCAATGATGCAGAACTCCGGGCTCGGCAATGCCGTCAGCCCG
>JBFWUN010000022.1:65527-69089 GCA_050247235.1 Gammaproteobacteria bacterium | reverse complement strand
TGTCCGTCCGGAGCGGCCTCGGCCGTGAGCGAGCCATGGATGGCATAGCGAAGCGGACGCGGCAACGGAGCGGGCCAGGGAGGGCCCGCGCAGTGGAAGCGCAGGACGGACACGGCCGAAGGGCGGCAGCACGGCGTATCAGCCTCAAAGCGCGTATCAGCCTCAAAGCGCGTATCTGCCTCGAAGTTGGGACACTGATGGGGTCGTACGCGAAGAACCCATGTGCGTGGTGGCCGCGCCGACGCCGGACTCGCCGCGGGCTTGGGTCGCCAGCCTTGGCATGCCGTTCGGCCCTGCTGATCTGGACCGGAGGGCGAGGCCCCAGTTCGGAGCCGGCGGATCACCACGGTTCGCGCTGGTAGACCACCGCCGGGCGACCGCGGAACAGGCCAAAGCTGACGCGGCCACCGGGGTCATCGTCGAACGTGCCGTCGCCGTCCCAGTCGAACCGTAACCATTCGGCTGCCGCGCCGGTGGCGCTCGAGAGGTCGATCCGGTAGTCCACGTCACCCGTGTTACCGTCACCGGGCGCACTGAAGCCGAACCCGAGATCACCGGCGACCGTGGGCGCGAACGTGATCGCGGCGGTGGTCGCGCCGGCACCGAGCGGCACCGACGGATCACCGGGCGCCGGCGCGTTGCCGGTACCATCGATGCCGAGATCGAGCGCGGTGGTCGTGATCGTCGTGCAGGCATCGTCGGCATTGGCGACGAACCCGTTGCCGTCGAAAAACTCGGTGCGCGCCGGGACGGGAAGATCCAGCAGGTCGGAACCGAACGCGTTGGCGGTCGCGAGCCGTCCCACCCGCAGGTCGGCGCCACCCATGTCGTTGATGCTGAAAGGGTCGCAGTCGCCGTTGGTGTCCGTGTCGTGGCAGATGCCGTCGGCGTCGGTCAGATCGACGGCCGGGAACGTGGCGTCCACGCGCGCGGCGAACGGCGCCACGACACCCGCGCGGACATACGTGAAGCGGTCGCCGCCCGCCGTCGCGAGCGTCAAGGTGGCGCTGCCGGTCAGTCCGCGCTCACCGGCGAGCGTCACCGCGCCGCCGGGCAGGCTGTCGAATCCGGCCGCGACCCCCGCGGCGTCCGCGTATGCACGGCCGGCGAGTCCGCTCGCGAGCTTGAAGAAGCCGTCGCTCGTGTAGTTGCGGGTCACCGTGCCGCGCGCGTTCAGCGCGGTCACGGTCAGCACCGGCGGGGTGGCGAAGAAGAACGGCTGATCCGCGTACGTGAACACGCCGCAGGTGTCGGCGAACGCCGGCACGTTCGCGCTCACGTCGAGGCGGGCGGGATGGAAGCGGCCGACCGCGCCGGTGGCGCCGCGGATCCGCCCCGTTTCCGCGGCACCGATGCCCAGGTAGTTGCCGCCTTGTGCGGCCACGAGCTCGATGATGCCCACTTCGTCCCAGCGCAGCCCGGCGAGCGCGGCGCGACCGCCGGTGAGCGTCGCGCTGGTGGTGCCGGCGAGGGCCGGGGCATTGCCGCCGACGGGCAGGAACAGTCGAGCGCCAAGGGTCGCCGCGCCGCCCGGGTTGAACGAGGGCGTGTCGGGATTGTCGGCGAGCGATGCGTTGTTGGACGGATCCGTGTCGGCGGCCTCGTGGCCATCCGCGATGCCATCGCCGTTGCGATCGTCGTCCGCGCGCCACTGCACTGCGCGCACCAGGCCCGCGAACGGCGTACCGGCCGCGAGGAAACGCGGCCCCGTTGCAGCGCTTGCCGCCGGGTTGCCCGTCACCGTGAACGCCAATGCAAAGGGGCGCACCGTGAAAACGTTACTCTGACCCTCCATGAAACTGCCGCTGCCGTCGCCGGCGGCGTCCGGGAGTTCGTGGCGCGCGTGCAGGCGCAGCTGGCCGGCGTCCGCGTAACTGAACGCGAACGGCGCGCGGCCGGTCGCCGGGTCGAATTCGAGCTTCAGTGCCGTGTAGCCGGTGACCGCGCCCCCCGGGTTGCCGGCGATGGCGGTGCCCGACAGGTCGAGCACGCTCCCGGCGCACACCGCGGGATCGACACACTCGTAGGCCATGTCGACCACCTGCGTGCCGGCGAGCGCGGCGGCGCAGGCGCCGGTGGCGTCGTCGGTGCGGATCGCGGCGAGCTGGAGCGTCTGGGCTCCGGGCGCGGTGCCGGACGGCTTGCCCGCGATCTGCGTCCCGATCGCACCGCTGCGGCCGTCCGCGAGGAACGCGAAACCCGCGGCGACGAACGTGAGCGGCAGATCCTCGTCCGCGGTGGCGGTCCCCGTGTGCTCCGTCGCAGTGCCGTCAGTGACGTCGATCGACAGTGCAGTCTCCACCGTGTGCCTCAGCGCGAACGCGACGGCCCCCCCGTCGGCGGCGTCGAAGGTGTACTGTGCGACACCGTCATCGGTCGTGTCATTGTCGAACACGCCGGCGCCACTGACGAGGCTCCAGTCGCCGCGGCCGCTCGTCGTCGACAGTTTCACGCTGCCGCGATAGGACGTGGCGTCGGTGTGGCCGGCGAGATGGGCGACGAGCTTGACCGTGGTCGCTTCGCAGGTCACGGCCGTGCCGCCGTGGGCAATCGCAAAGTGGTCGATCGTCGAACACTCGCGCGAGATCGCCATGTCGCGGGTCACGAGCGCGGCGCCGCCCGCGAAGTTGTAGACGCGGAACTCGTCGATCAGGCCATCGGCGGAACGGGTGTCCGAGAGTTCGATCGCGCTGCTCCGGTTGTCGCCGATATGGAGCGATCCGAGCGACGACGCCAACGCACCGGACGACGAGTCGCTGGTGGACGCCACCCTGACGCCGTCGAGGTAGATCTCCAGCCGAACCCGTCCTCCCGACAGGTCCCAGCTCACGCCGACGTGCTTCCACGTGCCTGCCGGCACCGCCGCGCCGCCGGTCTGGATGAGCCGGGTCCGCCGGCCGCCGCTGTCGGTGACGACGAACCGCAGCTGACCATCGTCGTCGCGGACTAGATAGAAGTCCTCACCGCTGCGCATCGTCGCATCGAACAGCACGTGATCTTCTCCGCCCCACGCACTGTTGTTCCGATGCCAGAACGTGATCGTGCCCGCGGATCCTGCTTTCTGCGGCGGCAGGCCGGTATCGATCGCGTCGATCCGCGCGCCGCGGTTGAGCGGCACGGACAGCGCCTGGCACACGCGGCCCGCCGGATCCGTCTGCGCGAACGTCAGATCCGCGGGTGCATTGATCCGCGTGCCGTGCAACGCGTTCGGCGAGGAGTCCAGTGCCTCGCCCGGCGCGCCGGACAGCGCACCCTGGTCGAAGCGGTACTCGGCGATGGCCGCGGGCAGCGAGAAGCGCAGCCCGGTACCTGCCGGCGGCAGCCCGGTGCGCACGACTTCGAAATCCGTCGTCGTCAGCTGCCAGCCCACCTGCGCCGGCCCCATCGCGCGGTTCGCCGGTTCGGACACGTCGTCTGACGTGCCGTACATGAAGTAGAAGTCGCCGTTCTCGTGCAGCTGGATCTGGAAGTTGTACGCGGTGCCCTGGCCGAAGTTCGTCGCGCCGCCCGCCTGCCATTGCGACACGTCGTTCCAGGTCACGATGAACCGGCGGTTCGGCGC
>JBFWUN010000022.1:0-65427 GCA_050247235.1 Gammaproteobacteria bacterium | reverse complement strand
CGGGCGGACATCTCGATCCAGTTCCCGTCCGGGTCGAGCACGAAGCCGTAACGCGCCACCTGGCCGAAATTGACCGGCGCGCGTCCGAGGCGGCCGCCGCGGGCGACGATTGCCTGGCACTCGGCGTCGGCATCGAAGATCTGCACGGTCAGGTACCGGTAGCCGGGCCCGATGAAATACTCCGTCTCGCGGCCGCCGGGCCCTTTCTCGACGAACAGCAGGGTGTCGCCGCAACGCGCGGTGTTCGGCCCGGCCGCGTCGAACTCCAGGGCACCGAGGTAGAAATCGAGCATGCGCGCGGGTTCGGGCGTGCTGACCGTGACGGCGATCCGCGCCACGCCATCGGTCCCCGGCGGGACCACGCGTACCCACTGCCCCCCCGGGTGGCGGCCTTCCCACGGCGTGACTCCCGCGCGCGCGATCGTCAGCCCCACGTAACCGGACGGCGGATGCGCGGGCAGCGGATGGCGGTAGTGGTTCACCTTGATCACGGAGTCGTGCGCATCGTAGCGATGCTGTACCCACAGGTCGTCGAACGGCAGCAGGTGGTCGAGCCGCAGGCCGACGGTGTCCCCCCAGAACGCGGTGTGGGGGGCGATATCCGGCGTGAACAGGCCGAGGTCGAGATGGGGCTTGGCGAGTCGCATGGGGTGCTCCGGACCGGGGTCAGGGTGGCAGCAGATCGAGCGCGTGGTTGTCGATGGCCTGGTGGGCGCCGCCGATCGCCATGTGCATCAGCATGCGATCCCCGCGCTCGGTGCGCTTGACGACGAGCGTCGCGGTGAGCGCCACGGCGATCACCGCGAAGCTGTAATGCCGGTAGTCGTCCAGCAGGTGCTCAAAGGTGTAATCGGTGATCCCGTAGCGGAGCAGGTCCGCGTGGTAGCCGGCAAGCAGCGCGCGTTCGTGGCGGCGGCGTGTCTCGCGATCGAAGCAGCCGCTCAGGAAGTACGCGACGTCCATCCCGGTGCCGACGAATCCGCCGGTCTGCCAGTCGACCAGCGCGACCCGGCCGTCGGCGCCGCCGAACAGCATGTTGTCGGGGCGGAAGTCGCAATGCGTGTAGGTCTTGGGCAGCGCGCGCGGACGGTTCCAGTACGCGTGATTGCGCACGTACCGATCGCAGCATTGCACGACTTCGGGGGTCAGGTACTCCTGGTAGTTGTTGCGCACGTTGTCCCAGGAACGTTCGATGAGCTCGGTCGAGTAGAACCCTTGCGACCCCTCCGGAATGTACAGCCACGGCTCCTGCATCAGCGCGGCGTCGTTCCAGAACGTCGCGTGCAGCATCGCGGCCTCGGCAAGCGCGCGCTGCGCTTCGTCGAGCGTGCAGCCGCGCATCTGGTCGCCCTGCCAGGCCGGCGCGAGATCCTCGAACAGGAGTACGAAGTCCCCCGCCGCGTCCAGTTCCGCCACGTACGGAAACGGCGTCCGGATGCGCGCCCGCGCGGCGAGCTTCTGGTAGAACATCACTTCCGCGCGGTACCAGCCCATCGTGCGACCCGAGTCACGGGCGACGGGATTGGCCGATGAGAATTTTCCGACAACGCTCGCGGGCGCGCCCGCGGGCGGCGTGCCGGCATACCGCAGCCGGAAGCGACGCGTCTCGCCGAGCTGGCCGGTGCCGACCGTTTCCATGTCGAATCCGCTCACCCGTGCATCGATACCGTGGCGGGCCAGGGCCGCCGTGATCCAGGCGGGCGTGACGGCTTCCGGCGGCAGGACTTCGATGGGCGCTGACATGCGGGTTCCCCGGGTGAACGTGGCGGACGTCGCATCTTATGCAACCTGTCGGGCGTGCAACAACCGACCGCGCGCGACTGCGCTCTGCTATTCTCCGGCGCACAGGATCACGGCCTCGCGGGGTGCCACATGAAGTTTGGTGTGTTCGACCACATGGATCGCGGGCCGCAGCCGCCGCATCAGCAGTATCGCGAACGGCTGGAGCTGGTCGCTGCGTACGATCGCGCGGGATTCCACGCCTATCACCTCGCGGAGCATCACGGCACACCCCTCGGGATCGCCGCCGCGCCGAGCGTGTATCTCGCGGCGGTCGCGCAGCGCACGTCACGCCTGCGCTTCGGGCCGATGGTCTATACGATGAGCATCTACCACCCACTCAGACTGCTCGAAGAGATCTGCATGCTCGACCAGATGAGCGAGGGACGGCTCGAACTCGGAATCGGGCGCGGCATTTCGCCGATCGAGATGGGCTTCTACGGGATGAGTGGCGATCTTCAGGAGCGCTACCAGGAGGTCCTGGAGGTGGTGATGCAGGGCATGACCCAGGGCCGGCTGAATTTCGCCGGCAAGCATTACGCCTTCACCGATGTCCCGGTCGAATTGCCGCCGTTCCAGCGACCGCATCCGCCGCTGTGGTACGGCGCGGCGAGGCCGGATACGGCCTCGTGGGCCGCCGGCCAGCGGATGAACCTGATGTCCAACGGTTTTGTCGAGGCGGTGCGCGCGATCACCGATGCCTTCCGCGAAGGCTGGGCCCGCACGCAGCCTGCCGGCGCGCCGTTGCCGCTGATGGGGATGAGCCGCCACATCGTGATCGCGCCTACCGAGAGCGCCGCGGTCAAGGTGGCGGAGAGCGCCTACCACCGCTGGTTCACGAGCCTGCTCTACCTCTGGCGTCAGAAGAACATGCAGATCCCGCTGAACTTCCCGGAGAATTTCGCCGATGCGCGCAAGGCGGGGCTGTGCCTCGTCGGCACCGCGGCCACCGTCCGTGAGCAGGCGGCGGAGCAGATCGCCGCGGCCGGGATCAATTACCTGCTCTGCCGCATCGCCTTCGGCGACGTGCCGTTCGGACAGTCGATGGACACGGTGGCGGCGCTGCAGGAGGAGGTCCTGCCGGCGCTGGCGGACGCCGCCTGACGCCGCGCGCCGGTCGTGCCCGGGCGGGCGCTCCTTGCGCGGGCGCTCAGCCGAAGTTGATGCGCGCCTCCAGGTTGGTGCGCGAGTCGGCGTTGTTGAGCGCCTCCTCGAGATCGATGCGCTCCTCCTTGTAGAGGTTGTAGAGCGCCATGTCGAAGGACTGCATGCCCTTCGCGCCGCTCGCCTCCATCGCCTCCTTGATCGACCCGATATGTCCCTTGAGGATGAGGTCGGCGATGTGCGGCGTGTTGATCATGATCTCGATCGCGGCCACGCGGAACCCGTCGATGCCCTGCACGAGACGCTGCGAGATGACCGAGCGCACGTTCAGCGACAGGTCGAGGAACAGCTGCTTGTGCAGTTCCTGCGGGAACAGGTTGATGACCCGTTCCATCGCCTGGTTGGCATTGTTCGCGTGCAGGGTGGACATGCACAGGTGCCCGGTGTTGCACAGTTCCAGCGCCGCCTCCATTGTTTCGCGATCCCGGATCTCGCCGATCAGGATCACGTCGGGGGCCTCGCGCAGGGACGCCCGCAGCGCGGCGCGGTAGGTCAGGGTGTCCACCCCCACTTCGCGCTGGTTCACGATTGACTTCAGGTTGGGATGCGAGAACTCGATCGGATCTTCGATGGTCAGGATATGTCCTGACATCTTCTGGTTGCGTTCGTTCACCATCGCCGCGAGCGTCGTGGATTTGCCGGAACCGGTGGCGCCCACCATCAGGATGAGGCCGCGCTTGTGCATGACCAGCGATTTGAGGATCTCGGGCAGCCCGAGTTCGTCGATCGTCGGGATGTTCGACGGGATCCGGCGCAGCACCATGCCGACTTCACCGCGCTGGCGGAACACGTTGACGCGATAGCGCGCCGACTTGTCGTCGAGCGAAATCGCGAAATCGCATTCCATCGTCTGTTCGAACCGATCGATCTGCGCCGCGGTCATCACCCCGTATGCCGCGGCGCGCGTGAGCTCTCCTGACAGCACGGTCTTGCCGACCGAACTGACCTGGCCCTCGATCTTGATCTTGACCGGCGCACCGACGCTGAAGAACAGGTCCGACCCGTTCTTGTCACGCAGGAGCTTCAGGTACGGTGTGATGTCCATGGCGGGCCCTCCCTCCGGCCGCTCAACGCAGCATGCCGCTCTCTTCGGCGGATTCCTCCAGCGCCAGGTGGTCGAGCCCGCTCAGCTTGTCGCTGACCTTCGCCGCCTTGCCCTGCAGCTTGATGCGCAGGCGCAGTTCGTTCATCGAGTCCGCGTTGCGCAGCGCGTCCTCGTAGGCGATGAGGTCCGCCTCGTAGAGATCGAACAGCGCCTGGTCGAACGTTTTCATGCCGAGTTCGTTCGACTTGGCCATGATCTCCTTGATCATGTGGATCTCGCCCTTGAGGATGAGGTCCGAGATCAGCGGCGAGTTCAGCATCACCTCGATGGCGGCGACCCGCCCCTTGCCGTCCGACTTCTTGAGCAGCCGCTGGGAGATGATCGCCTTCATGTTGAGCGACATGTCCATGAACAGCTGCTGGTGTCGTTCCTGCGGGAAGAAGTTGATGATGCGATCGAGCGCCTGGTTCGCGCTGTTCGCGTGCAGGGTCGCCATCGCCAGGTGACCGGTCTCCGCGAACGCGAGTCCGAATTCCATCGTGTGCCGGTCGCGGATTTCGCCGAGCAGGATCACATCCGGCGCCTGGCGCAGCGTGTTCTTCAGCGCGATTTCCCAGTCATCCGTGTCCACCCCCACCTCGCGCTGCATGACGATGCAGTTCTTGTGCGGGTGGACGTATTCGATCGGATCCTCGATCGTGATGATGTGGCCGTAGCTGTTCTCGTTGCGGTGGTTGATCATCGCCGCGAGCGACGTGGATTTGCCCGAACCGGTGCCGCCCACCATGATCACGAGACCGCGCTTGGTCATCGAGATCTCCTTCATGACCTCCGGCAGGCCGAGCCCGTCCAGGGTGGGAACCTTGGTCTCGATCGTGCGCAGCACCATGCCGGTGTGCCCCTGCTGGATGAACGAGTTGACACGGAATCGCCCGATGCCTGCGGGTGCGATCGCGAAATTGCATTCCTTCGTCGCCTCGTACTCCTTCAGCTGGCGGTCGTTCATGATCGCGTAGGTCAGCGCCTTGGTGTTCTCGGCGGTCAGCTTGGTCTTGGAGACCGGGGTGACCTTGCCGTCGATCTTGATGGCCGGCGGAAACTCGACGGTGATGAACAGGTCCGAGCCCTTCTTGTCGACCATGAGCTTGAGCAGGTCGCGCATGTACTTGATGGCTTGTTCACGTTCCATTTCGATTCTCCTCGCTGTTGGCGGTGACGCCGCGGCTGTCGATTCCCGCGGCGTGAACCCGCGCCGCGGCCAACTCCCTCGAATCCGGGGACGTGCTCAGAACAGGTCCTTGTTCTGGGCTTTCAGGCGGGCCTCCACCTTGGACACCATGCCTTTCTGCACGAGCTGCTGCAGGCACTGGTCGAGCGTCTGCATGCCGAACTGCTGGCCGGTCTGGATGGCGGAGTACATCTGGGCAATCTTGTTCTCGCGGATGAGGTTGCGGATCGCCGGGGTGCCGATCATGATCTCGTGCGCGGCGACGCGACCGCCGCCGTTCTTCTTCAGCAGCGTCTGGGAAATGACCGCGCGCAGGGATTCGGACAGCATCGCGCGCACCATGTCCTTCTCCTCCGCCGGGAACACGTCGACCACGCGGTCGATCGTCTTCGCCGCCGAGCTCGTGTGCAAGGTGCCGAACACCAGGTGACCGGTTTCGGCGGCGGTCAGCGCGAGCCGGATCGTCTCCAGGTCGCGCATTTCGCCTACCAGGATGGTATCCGGATCCTCGCGCAGTGCCGAGCGCAGCGCTTCGTTGAAGCCGAGCGTGTCGCGATGCACCTCGCGCTGGTTGATCAGGCACTTCTTGCTCTGGTGGACGAACTCGATCGGGTCCTCGATCGTCAGGATATGGCCGTACTCGTTTTCGTTCTTGTGGTTGATCATCGCCGCGAGCGTGGTCGACTTGCCGGAGCCGGTCGGCCCGGTGACCAGCACGACGCCGCGGGGATAATCGGAGATGTCCTTGAAGATGTTCGGTGCCTTCAGGTCCTCCAGGCTCAGGATCGTCGACGGAATCGTGCGGAACACCGCACCGGATCCGCGGTTCTGGTTGAACGCGTTGACGCGGAAGCGCGCGAGTCCCGGGATTTCGAACGAGAAGTCGCACTCCAGGAACTCTTCGTAGTCCTTGCGCTGCTTGTCGTTCATGATGTCGTAGACGAGATCGTGAACGTCCTTGTGCTGCATCGCCGGCACGTTGATGCGCCGCACGTCACCGTCGACGCGGATCATGGGAGGGAGCCCGGCCGACAAGTGCAGGTCCGAGGCCCCGTTCTTCACGCTGAACGCCAACAACTCGCCAATATCCATCTCGCCACCCTTTCCGGAACCTTCGCCAGCCCTGCCGCGATTCTTTAGAATGCAGGGCGTTGCAGTTCCTACTTGATTCCTTTTCGATGACTCTAATTAGCTGGGCGGAAATTTGCCACTGATGGCACACCGCCGCACCGGCGCCCGCGCGCTTCCCGTCCCATGCCTGGCCGCATCACGCGGCGTACCGGACACCGCGACGCAGCGCCCGGCCGGACCGCGTCCAGCCTGGAGACGACCGCATGCCGACCAGCACCTCACCGTGGGTGGAGATCCGCCACCGCATCGCTGCCGCGGCGCAGGCCGCCGGGCGCGATCCCGCCGGGGTCGCGTTGCTCGCGGTCAGCAAGGGGCAGTCGCTCGACGCCATCCGCACGCTCGCCGCGCAGGGTCAGCGGGCCTTCGGCGAGAACTATGTCCAGGAAGCTCTGCCGAAAATTGCGGCACTCGAGGGGCTCGACTTGAGCTGGCATTTCATCGGCAGGCTCCAGCGCAACAAGACCCGTGACGTCGCCGCCCGCTTCGACTGGTGCCACGGACTCGACCGGCTGGCAATCGCCGAACGCCTGAACGACCAGCGGCCCGCGCACCTGCCGCCCCTGCAGTGCTGCATCGAGGTCAACCTGGACGCGGAACCCACCAAGGGCGGAGTCGCCCCGGGCGAGGTGCCGCAGCTCGTCACTGCACTCGCGGACCTGCCCCGCCTGCGGCTGCGCGGACTGATGGGCATGCCTGCCCCGCACGCGGACCCGGCACGACACCGCGCAGCGTTCCGGCACCTGCGGGAACTCCTCGCGGCCTGCGGCACCGGACTCGACACGTTGTCGATGGGCACGTCGGCGGATTTCGAGGTCGCGATCGCCGAGGGGGCGACGATCGTCCGCATCGGCACCGCGGTTTTCGGGCCGCGCCTGCCGCGCGACGCGCTGGTGTAAACTCGCCGACCTTCAAGGGGGGACGACGGTATGAACGAACGGATCGCCTGCATCGGGGGCGGCAACATGGGCCGCGCGATCCTCGGCGGACTGTGCCGGCGCGGTCATGCCCCGGCGGCGATCGTCGTCGCCGAGCCGCTCGCCGCCGCGCGCGCGGCGCTCGCCGCCGATTTCGGCGTGGAAGTCACGGCGCGGAATGATGCCGCGGTGGACGGCGCCGACGTCGTCCTGCTCGCGGTCAAGCCGCAGCAGATGAAAGACGTGGTGCGCGCACTGGCGGAGCCGTTCGCCCGCCGAAGGCCACTCGTCGTGTCCATCGCGGCGGGCATCACCACGGCGTCGCTCGCGCGCTGGATCGGCGCCCCGCTGCCGCTGGTCCGCGCGATGCCGAACACGCCCGCGCTGGTCGGCCGCGGCGCGACGGGCCTGTTCGCGACACCAGAGACACCGGACGGGATGCGGGCGCTGGCGGAGCGGCTGCTCGCGGCGGTCGGGTGCGTCGAGTGGGTGGCCGAGGAGGCGCTCCTCGATGCGGTGACGGCCCTGTCGGGCAGCGGACCGGCCTATTTCTTCCTGTTCCTGGAATCCCTCGAACGCGCCGGGGTTGCGCTCGGCCTGCCGGCCGACGTGGCGCGACGTCTGGCGATCGAGACCGCGGCGGGCGCCGCCGAACTCGCCCGGACCTCCCCGGCGGACCCCGGCATGTTGCGCGCGCAGGTCACGTCCCCCGGGGGTACGACCGAGCGCGCGCTCGCGGTCTTCGCGGCGGGCGGGTTCGAGCCCCTGGTTCACGCGGCACTCGCGGCCGCGGCGACGCGGGCGGCGGAACTCAGCGCGGAATTCGGGGGCGCATGATGGGCGGAGGATACGTGTCGAATGCCGGGGTGTTCCTCGTCAACACGCTGTTCGGGCTGTACATCGGGGCCGTGATGCTGCGCCTGCTGCTGCAGCTGACCCGGGCGGACTTCTACAACCCGCTCAGCCAGGCGATCGTCCGGCTGACCAACCCGGTCCTGCGTCCGCTGCGTCGTTACATTCCTGCTGTCGGCAAGATCGACAGCGCGAGCGTTCTGCTGATGGTCGTGCTGCAGATCGTGAACGTCTGGATTGTCGGCGCGATGCTTGGCCTGCGGCTCGGATTGCCCGCGTTGCTGGTCGCCACGGTCGGCGAACTGCTGTCCAAGTTCGTCTACCTGTACATGTTCGCGATCATCATCCAGGCGGTCGCGAGCTGGGTGGCGCCGGGCAGCTACAACCCGGTGCTCGGCCTGATCGGATCAGTGACCGAACCGCTGCTGCGGCCCATCCGGCGGATACTGCCGAACCTCGGCGGGCTGGATCTCTCGCCCCTGGTGGCCATCGTGCTGCTGCAGCTGGTGCTGATGCTCGTGGTGGCGCCGCTCGGCGGACTCGCGCGCCCGTTCTGAAGGCCTGAGCGCATGTCCGTGTCGTACCCGATCGATTCCGTCGGACTGGTCACGCCCCAGCGCGCGCGCTTCACGACGCCGCTCAGGCTGGATTCCGGTGCCGTGCTCGACGACTACGAGCTCGTCTTCGAGACCTATGGTGAACTCAACGCCGCGCGCGACAACGCGGTGCTGATCTGCCACGCACTGTCGGGCGACCATCACGCGGCAGGCTACCACGCGGGCGAGTCGCGCAAGCCCGGCTGGTGGGACAATTGCATCGGGCCCGGCAAGCCGGTGGACACCCGCCGGTTCTTCGTGGTGTGCGTGAACAACCTCGGCGGCTGCGCCGGATCCACCGGTCCGCTCAGCATCAACCCGGTCACCGCGGAGCCGTTCGGACCGGACTTTCCGCTGGTGACGGTGCGCGACTGGGTGGAGAGCCAGGCGCGGCTCGCGGATCACCTCGGGATCCAGGCGTGGGCGGCGGTGATGGGCGGGAGCCTCGGTGGCATGCAGGCGCTGCAGTGGGCCGTGGACTACCCGACGCGGCTGCGCCATGCCGTGGTGATCGCGGCGGCGGCCCGGCTGTCGACCCAGAACATCGCGTTCAACGAGGTGGCCCGGCACGCGATCCGCTCGGACGCGGACTTCCACGCCGGCCGCTACTACGACCACGGCGTGGTGCCCGCGCGCGGACTGATGCTGGCGCGCATGCTGGGCCACATCACGTACCTTTCCGACGACGTGCTGATGGCGAAGTTCGGCCGTGAACTGCGCGACGGCAAGCTCAACTACGGCTTCGACATCGAGTTCCAGATCGAGAGCTACCTGCGCTACCAGGGTGAGTCCTTCGTCAAGCGGTTCGACGCGAACACCTACCTGCTGATGACGAAGTCGCTCGATTACTTCGACCCGGCGGCGCGTTTCGACGACAGCCTGAAAACCGCGCTCGCCCGCACCAGCGCGGAGTTCTTCGTGGCGTCGTTCTCGAGCGACTGGCGCTTCTCGCCGGCGCGTTCGCGCGAGATCGTGCGCGCGCTGCTCGAGGCGAACCACGACGTCAGCTACGTCGAGATCGAATCGGAACTGGGCCACGATTCGTTCCTGCTGGACATCCCGCAGTACCACGCCGCGCTGCGCAGCTACTTCCGACGGATCGTGACGGAGCACGCGGCGTGAACGGCCTGCGCGACGATCAGCTCGCGATCGCCGAGTGGATTCGCCCTGGCAGTCGCGTGCTCGATCTCGGCTGCGGTGACGGCGCGCTGCTGTCGCATCTGCAGCGTGAGCGCGGAGTGACCGGATACGGCATCGAGATCGATCCCGACAACATCATCCGGTGCCTGGATGCCGGCGTGAACGTCATCCAGTCCGATCTCGACGGCGGGCTCTCCGATTTCGGGGACGCTTCGTTCGATCATGTGATCATGACCGAAACGCTGCAGGCAATGCGTTATCCGCACCGCGTGCTCCGCGAGATGCTCCGCGTGGGCCGCGAGGGCGTCGTGACGATCCCGAACTTCGGTCACTGGCGCTGCCGGCTGCAGATCGCGCTCGGCCGCATGCCGGTCACCGAGCACCTGCCGCACACCTGGTACAACACGCCGAACATCCACATGTGCACGATCCGGGATTTCGAGTCGCTGTGCATCAGCGAGGGCATCGCAGTGCTCGATCGTCGCACCCTCGACACGCGTCACCGCGCGACGCTCGGCATGCGCTGGCTTCCGAACCTGCTGGGCGAGGTCGCGCTGTACCGGTGCCGACGGCGCTGAATGGCGCGTGCCGACTCGCCCGCGCCGGCCCCCGGCGCGTCGTCTCACAGAAATTCACAATCCATGCGCGCGGCTGCGCGACACGATGGCCGCAGCGGCAGCGCTCGGGGTGCCGGCCGGCGTAGAATCGGCGCGCCGTGCGACGCCGTGATGCCGGCCTGGAGATCCTGATGCAACCCTACCAGCATGCCTTCATCGAGTTCGCGCTGCGCCAGAACGCGCTCAGATTCGGCAGCTTCACGCTGAAGTCGGGGCGCCAGAGCCCGTATTTCTTCAATACCGGCGTGTTCGACAGCGGGCGCGCGCTCGCCCGGCTGGGCGAATACTACGCAGCGGCACTGGTCGAGAAAGCGCCGGCGTTCGACATGGTCTACGGGCCGGCGTACAAGGGCATTCCGCTCGGCGCCGCGGTGTCCATCGCGCTCGCCGAGCACCACGATCGCGACGTCCCGTTCTGCTTCAACCGCAAAGAGGCCAAGGACCACGGGGAAGGTGGGCTGACCCTGGGGGCCGCGCTGCGCGGCCGCGTGGTGATCGTGGACGACGTGATCTCGGCCGGCACCTCGGTCAACGAGTCGGTCGCGATCATCACCGCCGCCGGGGCTACCCCGTGCGGGGTCGTCATCTCGCTGGATCGGCAGGAGCGCGGGCAGGGTGCGCTGTCCGCGGCCCAGGAAGTCCAGGCGCGCCATGGCATCCCGGTCGTCAGCATCGTGTGCCTGGACGACATCGTCGAATACCTCCGGTTGCAGGATCGGACTCAAGAAATCACCGAAATAAACGATTACCGATCACGCTTCGGCGCCAGTCCCGGTCCCTGAGGCGAACTTCGGGCCGGGGGGCAAGTCGATGGCTATACTGTCGGGCATTCCCCGGCATCGCTTGGAGACCACTACAGACGGGTTCGGGAACATGGGCGCGAGAGAACGGCGGGAGTCAGTGAACGGTCGACGGGTGGTCCTGATGCTGATGACGGCACTGGCGCTGCCCGTGCAGGGCGGGATCAAGTGCTGGACCAATCGCGACGGAGTGCGCGAGTGCGGCAACGCCGTCCCCCCCGAGTACGCGCAGCAGGGCCACGAGGTCAAGAGCGAGTCCGGCCTGACCATCGGCAAGCAGGGCCGCGCGAAAACCCGCGAGGAAGTGGCCCGGGAACGGGCCGAACGCAAGATCGCGGCGCGCCGGCAGGCCGAGGCGGACGCGCTCGCCAAGCGCCAGGCGGCGGCCGACAAGGTTCTGCTGGACACCTTTTCGACCGAGGAGGACATGGTGCTCGCGCGCGACGGTCAGATCGCGAACCTCGATTCGCAGATCAGGCTGACCGAGGGCCACATCTCCAAGCTGCAGAAATCGCTGGATGACATGATCTCCCGCGCCGCGGATTTCGAGCGCCGCGGCAAGGAAGTCCCGGCGGACCTCACGAAGAACATCGACAGCGTGCGCCAGCAGATCGCGGAGAACCGCGAGTTCATCACCACCAAGCAGCAGGAACAGACGGCGATCAAGTCCAAGTTCGACACGGACAT
Organism: Gammaproteobacteria bacterium; assembly: GCA_050247235.1. Taxonomy (GTDB): domain Bacteria; phylum Pseudomonadota; class Gammaproteobacteria; genus CAIKBL01. The sequence continues at coordinate 53,474 of JBFWUN010000022.1, read as the reverse complement.
CGAGCGGTTTCGCGAGCTGCGCAGCGCGCAGCGCTGAGGCGTGCGTCAGGCGGCGAACACGGCGCGCGCCAGCATCGGCCACTGATCGTTCCAGAACGCGGTCGGCGGCTGGCGGAACCCGCCACGGACGAACTGGGCGATACGCCCGATCAGCACCGCGCACAGCAGGTTCGCGGCCTCCGTGATCCGCGCCCGGTCGGGTTGCGGCCCGGGAGTGAGCGTCGCGTCGCGCAGCACCTGGCGAACCTGCATCTCGAGCCGTTCGAAGAACTGCAGCACGCGGGCACGCAGGCGCTCGTGCTCGCCAAGCAGGATGTCACCGATGAGGATCCGCGCGATGCCCGGGTTCTTCTCCGCGAAGCCGAGCACCACGGCCCCGATCCGCGCACAGCGTTCGGCGGCGTCCTGCTCGTCCTGCAGGATGCGCGTCACGAGTCCGAACACGGATTCCTCGGCGAACTCGATCAGCGCATCGAACATCTTCGCCTTGCTCGGGAAGTGCCGATAGAGCGCGGATTCGGACACGCCCACGGCGGCGGCGAGCCCCGCGGTGGTGAGTTTTGCGCCCGGCCGGGTCTCGAGTTCGTGCGCGAGGACTTCGAGGATCTGCTGGCGGCGACCCTGTCTCACCGCGCGCGCCTCATCTCCGTTCGATCAGGGTGCCGATCCCCGAGTCCGTGAACAGTTCGAGCAGCACCGCGTGCTCGACGCGGCCGTCGATGATATGCGCGCGCTTCACGCCTGCGCGTACCGCATCGATGATCGAATCCATCTTCGGCAGCATGCCCCCGCTGATGGTGCCGTCCGCCATCAGGCGGTCCACCTCGGCGGTGTCCAGTCCAGTCAGCAGCCGCCCTTCCCTGTCCAGCAGGCCCGTGATGTTGGTGAGCATGATGAGCTTCTCGGCCTGCATCACCTCCGCAACCTTGCCGGCCACGAGATCCGCGTTGATGTTGTATGACGCGCCGTCGTCGCCGACGCCGATCGGGGCGATCACGGGGATGAACTCGCCGCGCGTGAGGTAATCGATCACCGAGCGATCGATCGACGTGACTTCGCCGACGTGTCCGAGGTCGATGATTTCGGGTGCCTCGAGGGACTCGCGGCGGCGCGTGAGCGTGAGCTTGTGCGCGCGGATCAGCGGACCGTCCTTGCCGGTCAGGCCGATCGCGCGGCCGCCGTGCGAATTGATGAGATTGACGATTTCCTTGTTGACGAGGCCGCCGAGCACCATTTCCACGACATCCATCGTCTCGGCATCCGTGATCCGCATGCCTTCGACAAAGCGGCTTTCCTTGCCGAGCCGGTCCAGCAGCGAGCCGATCTGGGGGCCGCCGCCATGCACGACGATCGGGTGGATGCCGACGAGCTTCATCAGCACCATGTCGCGCGCGAACCCACGCTTGAGGCGCTCGTCCACCATCGCGTTGCCGCCGTACTTGATCACGATGCACTTGCCCTGGTAGCGCTGGATGTAGGGCAACGCCTCGGTCAGCACATGCGCAATATTCAGCGCCTGCGAGGAATCGAGTGCCATGGTCAGTCCTCAGAAAGGAAGGGTCAGGTCGGGGTCGACGCGCGTCAGAACCGCGCGGAACCGCTCCTCGATGTCGTGCAGGGCAGACTCGTCGTCTCCCTCGAAACGAAGCACGAGGCACGGCGTCGTGTTGGACGGCCGCACCAGGCCCCAGCCGTGCGCGAAGTCGACCCGGATGCCGTCGAGATCGGTAATCTCGCCGTCCGGGAAATCGATGGCCGCGCGCAGTGCTTCCATGAACTCAGCGTGGCGCGTCTCCGGCATGTCGAGCCTCAGCTCGGGGGTCGACACCCCCTGCGGAAGCGACGCGAAGACTTCCTCGGGCGGCCGGTTCGCGTTGACCAGGATCTCGAGCAGGCGGGCAGCCGAGTAGAGGGCGTCGTCGAACCCGTACCAGCGCTCCTTGAAGAAGATGTGCCCGCTGAGTTCGCCGGCGAGCAGCGCGCCGGTTTCCTGCATTTTCTGCTTGATCAGCGAATGCCCGGACTTGCTGAGCACGGGCTCGCCGCCAGCCTCGGTGATCACGTTCGCGAGCAGGCGCGAGCACTTCACGTCGTAGATGATCTTCGCGCCGGGATTGCGGCCCAGGACGTCGCGCGCGAAGAGCATGAGCTGCCGATCGGGCCACAGGATGTTGCCGTGACGATCCACGACGCCGAGACGATCACCGTCACCATCGAACGCGAGGCCGAGGTCGGCCTCCTCGTGACGGACGACGGCGATCAGGTCCGCAAGGTTCTCGGGCTGGCTGGGATCCGGGTGGTGATTGGGGAAGCTGCTGTCCACCTCGCAGTGCAGCTCGATCACGTCGTGTCCGATGGCCCGCAGGATGTGCGGCGCCACGATGCCGGGCACGGCGTTGCCGCAGTCGACGACCACCTTGAGCGCATCGCCCAGCGACACCGGGATGTCCTCGCTGATGCGCCGGATGTAGTCCGGAATGATCTCGATCTCCTGCAGGGACCCGGTGCCGCTCGAGAAAGACTGCGATTCGATACGCGCTCGGATGGCCTGGATCGCGTCGCCGGACAATGTCTCGCCGCTGAGCACCATCTTGAGTCCGTTGTACTCGGGCGGGTTGTGGCTGCCGGTGACCATCACGCCGGTGCGGGTGTCGAGATAGTGCGTCGCGAAGTACAGGACCGGCGTCGGCGTCAGGCCGATGTCGAGCACGTCGCGGCCGGCATCACGCAGGCCCTGCACGAGCGCATCGCGCAGCGCCGCGCTCGATGCGCGACCGTCCCGCGCGACGACCACGGTGCGCTGCTCGCGGTCGGCGGCCTCGGCGCCGAACGCACGTCCGATCTGATACACGGCTTCGGGTGTGAGCGTCTCACCGACGATGCCGCGGATGTCGTAGCTGCGAAAGATCGACGCCGCGATCGGGGCGGTTTCGGCTGGCGCCGTCGGCGGCGCGGCGGTCACCGGCGCACGCGCGACGATTGTCGTCGAGGCTTCGTCCACTGGCGCCGCCGGGACCGGGGCGACGGTTTCGCGTGATGCCGGTGGTGTCGCGGACGCCGTCACGGCCGCGCCGGGCAGGAGATGCGCAAGGCCGGGGTGCTCGCCGGACAGGATCGCCTGGATTGCGCCCTGGAACACGGTCGAAGCCTCGTCGGGGGCCCCCGTGCCCCCGCGCCTTCGCCAGGCCAGGAAGCCGACGCCCAGCACCCCGACGGCGAGTCCGAGCCAGGCACCCCCCGGGATCCCCTCTTCGGCGGTGCGCGGCACCGACGTACGCAGCGCGAGCACCCAGCCGGTGCCGGGGATCGGCTTGGTCAGCACCTCGGCATCGCCGTTGACGGCCGGACCGGTCTGCGCGATCACCAGGGGCGCCGCTCCGGGGACCTGCTGGCGCACCTCGGCCTGTGCGGCGGGTGCCGTCGCGAGTACGGCGACGAGTGCATTGCGCAGCGCGTCGACCGGCAGCGCGAGGTGCAGCACGCCGAGCGCCTCCCCCTGGGGAGGTGCGCGCTGGACGAGTGCCACGTGCGCGTTCGGCGTGCCCGCCAGATGGAGTTCGGCCCCGGGTGCACGCGGGCTCTGCTCTGCCTTCAGTACCAGGTCGAGCGACGCGTAGGTCAGCGGCGGCGACGAGTTCGGGTCGGTCTGCGCCGTCCCGCGCGGCAGCAGCCGCAGGCGCAGCGCGCCGGGGAAGCGGGATTGGAGCTCGGTGCCCAGGGCGTCCCGCGCGTCGGGACTCGGGCTGGACAGCGCCGCGATGACGCGCGGGTCCTGCGCGATCCCGACCAGTCCCTTGGCGTACGGCGTGAGCGCCGCGGCGGCCTTCGTCGCGAGTGTCGCGGCCTGGGTGTCGGCTGCCCGTTCCGTCTCGGCGAGCGTGCGTGCGCGCCAGTGCTGGTGGAGACGCTGACCAATGACCAGGAGCACCACCACGGCCACCGCGAGCGCCCCGTAGCGCAGCGCGCCGCCCGGCATCCGGGCAACCGCGGACTTAACCTTGGACAGCGCGGCCGGCACGGTATCGTTCCGCGATCAATTCGATGAGGCGACGCGCGAGGGCGTCCTTGGAAGCGCGACCAAGCTGTTGTTCCCCCCCGTGCCACACGACGTGCAGCTCGTTCTCATCGGCGTCGAACCCGGTCCCCGCCTGCCCCACGAGATTCGCGGCCACCATGTTCAACGCCTTGCGGGTCAGCTTGCCGCGGGCGTATTCGAGCAGGTTGTCCGTTTCCGCCGCGAACCCCACGGTGAACGGGGGCGGTGTCCGCGCCGCAACCGCGGCCAGTATATCCGTTGTCGGTTGCAAGGTGAGCGTCCGCTCCGCGCCCGCCTTCTTCATCTTGCGCGCGGCAGGGGCGACCGGCGTGTAGTCTGCCACTGCGGCCGTCGCGATGAAGATATCGGTGCTCGCCACGTGCGCCATCACCGCGGTGTGCATGTCGGCCGCGGTCGTCACCCGGATCACCTGCAGGCCCGGGGGGACTGGGAGGGCGGTGGGACCGCTCACCAAGGTGACCTCGGCGCCGGCCACCGCCGCCGCGCGGGCGACCGCGTAGCCCATCTTGCCGGAACTGCGGTTCGTGATGACGCGCACCGGGTCGATCGGTTCCTGGGTTGGCCCCGCGGTGACCAGGACCTGCAGTCCCCCGAGCGCGCCCGCACCGTGGCCCGCACCAATGACGTCACCTGCGGCCGCCACGATCTCCGGGACTTCCGCCAGCCGCCCCGCGCCGGTATCGCCGCACGCCTGGGCGCCGTCGGCGGGGCCTATGCAGTGCACGCCGCGCGCGCGCAGGGTGGCGAGGTTCGTGCGGGTCGCGGGATGCGCCCACATCTGCTGGTTCATCGCGGGCGCGATGAGAAGCGGCGCGGCGGTGGCGAGGCACAGGGTCGTCGCGAGATCATCGGCCAGGCCGGCCGTCAGCCGGGCAAGGAAATCGGCAGTTGCCGGCGCGACGATCACGAGGTCCGCCCAGCGCGCCAGCGCGATATGGCCCATCGCCGCCTCGGCGGACGGATCCAGCAGGTCCGTGTGCACGGGCTGTCCGGACACCGCCTGGAATGTCAGCGGCCGCACGAACTCCTGGGCGGCGCGGGTCATGACCACCTGCACGTCGGCGCCGGCGTCGCGCAGTCGGCGGACCAGTTCGGGCGCTTTGTACGCCGCGATGCCGCCTGTCACAATGACGCAGACGTGTTGATGGATTAACACGCTCGAGCTCAAGTTGCTGGTGCTCCGATTCGCCTGGCCCGCCGCGGCGATGCCCGGGCCCCGCTACCGCGGGTCTCCGGGGTCAGCGGCTGACCTCGGTGGCAGGCGGCCAAAGTGCCCGGATTCTACTCCAAGCGGCGCACCGCCAACACTTCATTGCAACCGGATTTGAACCACTTAGACAGGGATGTTTATATGCGCATTAAGGATTGGCCGCGTTCCGAGCGGCCGCGCGAACGCCTGCTCGCGGCCGGACCTGCCGCGCTGTCGGATGCCGAACTCCTCGCCACGGTGATCGGCACAGGGACCGCCAGGACGGACGCGGTGACGCTCGCGCGCGGACTCCTCGCCCGCGCAGGCGGGCTGCGCGCGCTGATTGAACTGCCGCGCGGGGCGTTCGAGGCGCTGCCCGGCATGGGACCTGCCCGTTACGTCCAGCTGCAGGCCGCGCTCGAGGTGAGCCGCCGCTACCTGGGCGCGATCCTGGAGCGGGCAGGCCCGCTCACCGACCCGGCGTCCGCGCGCGCCTTCGTGCGTGCACAGCTCAAGTCCCGGGAGCGCGAAGTCTTCGCCTGCCTGTTCCTCGACACCCGGCACCAGGTCATCGCGTTCGAAATCCTGTTTCATGGAACGCTGGATGCGGCAACGGTGCACCCGCGCGAGGTGGTGCGGCGGGCGCTGGCGCTGAATGCCGGCGCGGTGATCCTGGCGCACAATCACCCCTCGGGGGTGGCGGAACCCAGCCAGGCGGACCGGCTGCTGACGCGGCGTCTCGCGGACGCACTGAACCTGGTGGAGATCCGGGTGCTGGATCACCTCGTCGTCGGCGATTCCGAGACCGTGTCGTTTGCCGAGCGTGGCTGGCTGTAGGGTCCGGCGCGATGCCGGGGCGCTGGCGCCGGGCGGTGAATCGGGCTACTATCGCGCGCCCTCACGATGCAACCAGGCGAAGAACCATGTCCCGAGTCTGCCAAGTCACCGGCAAACGCCCCGTCAGCGGCAACAACGTTTCGCATGCGAACAACAAGACGCGCCGGCGTTACCTGCCCAACCTGCATTACCGCCGGCTGTGGGTGGAGAGCGAGCAGCGCTGGGTGAGCTTGCGGATCAGCTCGCACGGCCTGCGCATCATCGACAAGGTCGGGATCGACCAGGTTCTCAAAGACATCCGCGCCCGCGGCGAGAAAGTCTGAGGTCAGCACCATGCAGGAGAAAATCAAGCTCGTGTCGAGCGCCGGGACCGGCCACTTCTACACGACGACCAAGAACAAGCGGAACAACCCCGAGAAGCTTGAACGCAAGAAGTTCGACCCGGTGGTGCGCAAGCACGTGACCTACACCGAGGGCAAGATCAAGTAACCTCCGGACGCACCGTTCCAGCAGAAAACCCGCCATCGGCGGGTTTTTTGTTGGGCATGTCCCCGCGCGCAGGATTCAGGTCCTGCGCAGTGCGTACCCGTGCATGCGCTGAACGAACTCGGCGAGCGCCGCAACGCCGGAGGCCTCGGCCTCCCGGCACCATTCCTGCAGCTGCGCGAGCAGTCGCTCCGGGCTCGCCGTGCGCTCAGTGAACAGTGCCCCGAGCTTCTCCTGGAACTGGTAGACCACCGCGAGCGGTCGACTGTGTGCCAGTCCGTCCTCCAGCAGCGCACGTTCGCGTGCCGGCATGAACCGCGGCGATCGCGCGATCAGGCGCTTCAGCGGCTTGAGCACGTCGCGGACCTCGTGCGGCGCCTCCCGCACCGCCTCCCGGTGCACCGGGTGAACGACGCGGTGCGCGTAGTCAGCCATCACCTGCCACTGCGTCGCGATCATCGTGCGCAACGTCTCGATGTCGAGCCGCGGTTCGCTGCGATCGGTGCCCAGCATCGGCGCAAGCTTCCTGACCTTTGCGAGGCCGAGCACCGACAGCGCCCGGATGTAGCACCAGCCAAGATCGAATTCCCACGGCTTCATCGCGAAGCAGGCCGAGCTTGCGAACGCATGATGGTTGTTGTGCAGTTCCTCGCCGCCGATGAGGATGCCCCACGGTGTGATGTTCGTGGAGGTGTCCGCGGTTTCGAAGTTGCGATAGCCGCGCCAATGCCCCGTGCCGTTGATCACACCCGCGGCGAAGAACGGGATCCAGGCCATCTGGATTGCCCAGATCGTCAGGCCGAGCACACCGAACATCGCAAGATTGGCGATCAGCATCAGCGATACGCCGATGCGGTCGTGGCAGAACACGTGGCGCTCGAGCCAGTCGTCTGGCGTGCCGTGGCCGTATTTCGCGCGCGTCTCGGGGTTCCGCGCCTCGAGGCGATAGAGTTCTGCGCCTTCCCACAGGACTTTGCGGATCCCGTGCACCTGCGGACTGTGGGGATCCTGCGCGGTTTCGACGAACGCGTGGTGTTTCCGGTGCACGGCGGTCCAGTTCTTCGTCGTCATGCCGGTCGTGAGCCACAGCCAGGTCCGGAAGAACAGCGCCACGCCGGGGTGCAGGTCCAGCGCGCGGTGCGCAGAGTGGCGGTGGAGGTAGATCGTGACGGCGGCGATCGTCACGTGCGTGAACCCGAGCGTCACGAGTACGTATCCCCACCACGGAAGTTGAAAGAGTCCAGCGGATATCGACATCTGCAAAGGGTGTCCAGGATTGCGTTGAAGACAAGGACGTCGGCGTGTGCGCGGTTCGTCCACCGGGCATGATCACCGATCGTCAGCGGCAGGCGCAATTGCCGCCGGCCCGCGCGCAAAACCCGGGGCAGCGCGGCACGGGTCCGGAGTTTCGCGGGTTAGCGGCCGACGGCCGCATTGCCGCAGTCCGCGTGCGATGGACTTGCGTGCGCCCGCGCCGAATAATGCGCGCCGATGTCCGAGCCGCTCCTCATCGCGCAACACCTCGCCCGGCGGTACGGCGCGCGGGTGGCGGTGGAGGATGTCACCTTGCGGCTGGAACGCGGAGAGGTCCTCGGCCTGCTCGGCCTGAACGGTGCCGGCAAATCGACCACCTTGCGGATGCTCGCCGGGGTGCTTGCGCCACACCGGGGCACGGTCACCCTGCACGGCTGCGATCTGGCGCGCGCGCCGCTCGCCGCGAAACGCCACCTGGGCTACCTGCCCGAGATCCCCCCGCTGTTCCCGGATGCGACGGTCGACGAGTACCTCGCGTTCTGCGCCCGCCTGCACGCCGTCCCGGCGGCGCGCGTGGCGGCCAGCGTCGCCCGTGCCAGGGCACGCTGCCACCTGCAGGACGTGGGCACGCGCGTCATCCGCAACCTCTCCAAGGGCTTCCAGCAGCGGGTCGGGATCGCGCAGGCGATCGTGCACGAACCTGCCGTGCTGATCCTGGACGAGCCGACCGTCGGGCTCGATCCCGCGCAGATCCGCGAGGTCCGCGAACTGGTGCGCGCGCTGCGCGACGAACACGCGGTCCTGCTGTCCACCCACCTGCTGAACGAAGCAGAGAGTACCTGCTCGCGGGTCGCGATCCTCCACGAAGGGCGTATCGTCTACGACGCCGACCCGGCTGCCGCGCCACGCGCGGTCCGCATCGCGTTCAAATCGCCGCCGCCGCTGACCGCGCTGCAGGCCACGCTCGGCGATGTCCACGTGCAGGGGCTGCCGGATGGCGGTTACGACCTCGTGACGGCGGATCCGGACGCCGCGCTCGCGCGGCTCATCGCCGCGGCCGCGCGCGAACGTTGGAACCTGTGCGAGATCTCAACCGGGCGTTCCACCCTGGAGCGCACGTTCCTGGAAGTCACGCGCGATCACGTGCCGCGGGCGGCATCCGCATGATCGGGGTGGTCGCGGCACGCGAGGCGCGCGCGCTGTTCCGGTCGCCGTTCGCGTGGTGGGTGCTCGGCGCGGTGCAGTTCCTGACCGCCTACCAGTTTCTCGCGCAGGTCGACCTGTTCATGCGCTACCTGCCGCGCATCCGCGCGCTCGACGCGCCGCCAGGGGTCACGCAGCTCGTCATCGTTCCCACGTTCAACCTGACGAGCTTCCTGCTGCTGTTCCTGATCCCGTTGCTGACGATGCAGACCTTCGCGGGGGAACGGCGCAATGGCGTGCTGCCGCTGTGGTACGCCGCACCCGTGCGACTCACCGCGCTCGTGCTCGGCAAGTTCCTCGGCGTGATGAGCCTCCTCGCGGCCATCTGGATATTGAACGCGCTGATGCCCCTGACCCTGCTGTGGGGCACCACGCTCGATCTCGGCACCTATGCCGCCGGCCTCGCCGCGCTCGCGCTGATGATGGCGGCCGGCAGCGCGCTCGGCGTGTGGTTCTCCGCGGTGGCCTCCCAGCCGCCGATCGCGGCCGTTGCGACGTTCGCGACCCTGCTCGGCCTGTGGCTGCTCGACTGGGCAAGCCATACCGCGCAAGCGCCGGGGCTGCTCGCCGAGCTGTCGATGCTCGCGCACTTTCAGCGGCTCTCGCGCGGGCTGGTCGATACGTTCGACCTCGCGTACTTCGCGCTGGTTACGGTGGGGGCGCTGGCACTCGCAGTGTGCGCCCTCGCGGGGGAGCGCGATGGGCGGTAGGGTCGTGCGTGCGCTCGCCGCGGGCGCGATCGTCGCGCTCTGTGTCGCGGCCGGGATTCTCGCCGCGCATCATCGCGCAAGTTTCGACGCCAGCGAGGACGGCCGCCACTCGCTCAGCCCGCAGAGCCGGCAGGCACTCGACGCGCTGCCGGACGGCGTGCAGGTGACCGCGTTCGCGGGCGCCGATCACCCGGCCCGCACGGCCATCGCGGAACTGGTGGCGCGCTACCGGCGCCACGCGCCGTCCCTTGCGCTGGAGTACATCGATCCCGCGGACGTGCCCGACCGCGTGCGCCGCGAGAACCTCCGCGACGGCGAACTGCTGATCGCGAGCGGCGAGCGCCAGGAAAGACTGCTGCGCTACCGGGAACAGGATTTCACGCGCGCGCTGCTGCGGCTGATCGGTCGCGAGTCGCGTTTCATCGTTTTCGTGAGCGGACACGGCGAGCGCAGCCCCGCGCGCCGCGCGAACTTCGACGTCAGCCAGTGGGCGGGCGCGCTGCGCGCGCGCGGCTACCAGGTGCAGGAGCTCGCGCTGACCGACACCACCACGATCCCCGACAACACCGCGCTGCTGGTCCTCGCGAGCCCCCAGCTCGCGTACCTGCCCGGAGAGCAGGCGCGCGTGGCCGCCTATGTCGCGCGAGGGGGCGCGCTGCTGTGGCTGCTGGAGCCGGACGCGCCGGCGGCACTGGATGGGCTCGCGCGCGCGCTGGGGGTCGAACGCCTGCCCGCGACGGTGGTCGACCCGGTCACCCAGGCGCTCGGCGTCGACAACCCCGCGATCGCCGTGCTGAACCGCTATCCCGATCACCCGGTCACGCGTGATCTGCGCGGGCTGACCCTGCTGCCCTACGCCGTGCCGCTGCGGGCGCATCCGCCCACGGGCTGGAACGCGACCACGGTGCTCGAGACGACTGCGGCGGCGTGGGGGGAAACCGGCGCGATGGTCGGCAACGTGGGCTTCGATGCCCCGGGCGATCACGCCGGCCCGCTCGCACTCGGCATCGTGCTCACGCGCACGCACGCCGGCCGGGAGCAGCGGATCGCGCTGCTCGGCGACGGCGATTTCCTGTCCAACACTTACCTGGGGAACGGCGAGAACCAGGCGCTGGGGGTGCGTCTCGTCGACTGGCTGTCGACCAACGATCCGCTGCTCGCGATCGACCCGCGGCATGCGCCGGACGTCGGGCTGGACCTCACGCGCGGACAGCAGGCGGTCATCGGGTTCGGCTTCCTGGTCGTGCTGCCGCTCGCGTTCGTCGCCAACGGCGCGTGGCTCGGCTGGAGACGGCGACGTGCCTGAGCTGCCGGAAGTCGAGACCACCCGCCGGGGCGTCGCCCCGCACGTGGAGGGCCGGCGGGTTACCGCGGTGCGCGTACGCGATCCGCGGCTGCGGCAGCCGGTGCCGGCAGATCTCGCCGCGTGCCTGGTCGGCGCCCGCCTGCGCACAGTGCATCGGCGCGCGAAGTACCTCTTGTTCGAGTTTCCGGCGGGCACGCTGATCGTGCATCTCGGCATGTCCGGCAGCCTGCGCGTGCTGCCCCCCGGCACACCGCCCCAGCTGCACGATCATGTCGATCTCGAATTCGACGGCCGGTACTGCGTGCGCCTGCGCGATCCGCGCCGGTTCGGGCTGGTGCTGTGGACGACCGCCGATCCGGGCACCCATCCGCTGCTCGCGCACCTGGGCCCCGAGCCGTGGGATCCCGGCTTCACGGCGGACTATCTCGCGGACCTCGCCGCGCCCCGCCCGGGCGCTGTGAAGAATTTCCTGATGGACGGCGAAGTGGTGGTCGGCGTCGGCAACATCTACGCGAGCGAATCCCTGCACCGGGCGCGCATCCACCCGTCGCGGCCGGCGCGGCGGGTCAGCCGCGCGCGCTACGGTGATCTCGTCGTCGCGGTCCGTGACGTGCTCGACGCGGCGATCCGCTTCGGCGGCACCACCCTGCGCGACTTCACGCACGACGACGGCACGCCGGGCTACTTTCGCAACGAACTGCGCGTCTACGACCGCGCGGGTGAAGCATGCCTGCAATGCGGTGAGGGCCGGATTCGACAGCGTGTCATCGGGCAGCGGATGAGCTACTTCTGCCCCCGCTGCCAGCGCTGACAGTGCGTCGGCGCGGGGGTCGGTGCGCCGCGCGGCGATGGTCCCCCTGGGCGCATCCCCGAACGCCTGTTCCGCCGGCCACGCCACAAGTGTATCGGGCGCGGGAGCGCCAGGTGTCCGGCGCGACCGTCGCGAAGCAGGGCCGCGGCGCGCGTGCCTCCACGGACGGATTCACGGCGTGTCTCGCCGGACACCTGGCGCTCCCGCGCCCACGGGCATCCCCCTGGCCGGCGGAACAGTCGATCATGCACGGGGCCGCGAGACCCGGATCCACGGGCGTCGCCGGCGGGCTGCGGCAGGAAGCCCGCGAGCGGCGATAAGCGTCGAACGCGCGTTAGCGATCGTAGTAGATCGAGAATCCTGGCCGCGGCGCGTATCCGGAGAATCCGCGCGGCTGATAGAAACCGCCGTCGTGCCGATCGCGCCCGTGGTGCCGATCGTCACCACGATACCCGCGACGCCCGTGCCCGCGGCGATCGCTGCCATCGCGATAGCCCTCGCGGTAGCCGTGCCGGTAGGCCCGGCGCGAGTCGTCGTAGCGTGGATACGGCTGCACGAAGAACGGACGCGTCGGGGTGATCGTGCGCGGGCGCGGCACGTAGTAGCCACCGTGATGGTCGTCGCGGGAGCGCATGCCGAGCCGGCGATCGTCGTCGGCGTACACCCCCGTGCACATCCACATCGACAGCAGCAGCAACCCGCTGCGCAGGGAGAAGCGTTGCAGGGACATGGGCTACTCCTCGTCGGGGCCGGGATCGCCCCTTCGTGACACAGGGTGGCCCGACCGCGCTTAACTTGCCCTGAATTATCGTCGGCGCGTTACACTCGCTCCATCTCGAGCAGGGCTGCGCCGCCGAATCCGTGACTGGTTCCCGGTTCCGCGCACCCGCAGCCGCCGCCAGGACCCGAACTCCGCACCCTCATGTCCGCGCCCGACGACCTCCCCACGAGCATCGCCACCCCGCCGCTGCGCGAAGTGCGGGTGGGCCACGCGTCCGTGCGCCTGCTTGGGACCGCGCACGTGTCGCGGGCGAGCCGCGACGCGGTCGCCCGCGAGATCGCGCACGGCGACTACGACTGCATCGCGGTGGAATTGTGCGAGAACCGCGCCCGCGCGCTGACCGATCCGGAGGCACTGGCGCGGCTCGATCTCGTGCACGTGATCCGTGACGGCAAGGCGACGCTCATCGCGGCGATGCTCGCGCTCGGCGCGTTCCAGCAGCGGCTCGGCGCGCAGTTCGGCATCGAACCGGGCGCCGAGATGCGCGCCGCGATCGATGGCGCACAGGCGCGCGCGCTACCGCTGGAAGTCATCGATCGCGACATCGGCGTGACCATGCGTCGCGTCTATCGCAGCGTGCCGTGGTGGCGGCGGACCGTGCTGTTCAGCGGGCTGCTGGCGAGCGCGCTGGCGAACGAGACCTTCGCCGAGGAAGACATCGAGCGCATGAAGGACCGGGATCTGCTCGAAGCGACGTTCGCGGAGTTTGCCGCGCGCGCCGACGTGCTGTTCACGCCGCTCATCCGCGAACGGGACCGCTACATGGCGGCGCGGCTGCGCCAGCTCGCCGACCACGGACATGCGCGGATCCTCGCGGTGGTCGGTGCGGGGCACCTGGCGGGGCTTGGCGACGCGCTGGAGCGCGAGCAGGCAGCCCCGCACCACGTGCTCGCCGAACTGCAGGCGATGCCGCCGCCGTCGCGCGTATGGCGGGTGCTGCCGTGGCTGCTCGCGATCTTCATCGTCGGCGGCATCGGGATCGGCTTCGCGCGCAACCCGTCCATCGGCTGGGAGATGGTCACGGAGTGGGTGCTGCTGACCGGGGGGCTGTCGGCGTTCGGCGCGCTGCTGGCCGCCGCGCATCCGCTGACGATCCTGACCGCGTTTCTCGGCGCGCCGTTCACGACCCTCCATCCGGCCATCGGCATCGGCATGTTCACGGCGCTGTCGGAGGCGTTCGTGCGGCGCCCGACGGTCGGCGATTTCACCCGGCTGCGCAGCGACACCGCGCACTGGCGCGGCTGGTGGCGGAACCGCGTCGCGCGCACTTTGCTGGTATTCCTGCTGAGCGGCTTCGGTGCGTCGCTCGGCACCTATATCGGGGGATGGCGGATCGGCGCGCGGCTGTTCGGCGGCTGATGCCGCGCGGGCGATCTTCGGCGATGCCGTGCTGGTCTCAACCGGCGAGCGCGAAGCCGCTACACTGGCGGCATGCGCACGCTACGCCCCCGTCATCGCGAAGAGCGCCGCATCGGTCTCGCCCGCGCACTGTCCAAGCAGGGCCTGTGTTCGCGGGCCGCGGCGGCTGCGCTCGTCAGCGCGGGACGGGTGCGCCTGGACGGGCAGATCGTGCGCGACCCGGAAGCCCCGACCACGCCGACGAGCCGTATCGAGGTGGACGGCGAAGCAGTTGCGCAGGCGACACGCCTCTACGTGATGCTGAACAAGCCGCGCGGCCTCGTGACGACGGCGCACGACGAACGCGGGCGCGACACCGTGTACCAGTGCTTCGCGACGAGCCGGCTGCCGTGGATCGCACCCGTCGGACGGCTCGACCAGGCAAGCGAGGGCCTGCTCCTGTTCACCAACGACTCGGCGTGGTCCGCGGCGCTGCTCGATCCCGCGCGCCACGTCACGCGCACTTATCACGTCCAGGTCGAAGGACTGCCGCAGGAAGCCACCTTGGCACGCCTGGTCTCCGGGATTCCGTCCGCCGACGGGGAAATCCTCTGCGCGGATGCCGTGCAGCTCCTGCGCAGTGGCGAACGCAATGCGTGGCTCGCGATCGCGCTCACGGAAGGACGCAACCGTCAGTTGCGCCGCATGCTCGAAGCGGTCGGGCACCCCGTGCTGCGACTGGTGCGGGTGGCCATCGGTTCGCTCGCACTGGGTGAGCTCGCGAAAGGCGCGTGGCGCCACCTCAGCATGGCGGAAGTCCGCGCGCTCGCCGATCCGGGGGCGTGAGCACGGGGGCCCGCGCGACGTGTCGCCGCAATCCCCATGCGGCGGTGGCGCCGAGCATGAAAAGTCCGCCCAGCAGCGTGAAGACATGCGCGAAGCCGGCCGCGCCCGGCGTCGCGTCGAGCAGCCGTCCGGCGATCGGCGCGAAGAACACGTCCGGCGTGTAACCCACCACTGAGATCAGCCCGACCGCGGTGCCCGACAGCGCGGGCGCCACGCGCGCTTCCTGCAGCAGGGCGAAATACACCCCGCGCAGCGCGTAGACCGCGGCGATCGTCAGCAGCAGGGTGGCGGTGACGACACCCGCCGGGCCGGCACCGGCACCGAGCACGCCATACCCCACCGCCCCGGCGAGGAAGATGGCCGTGACCAGGCGTCCCGCCCCGATCCGATCGGCCGCGAATCCCGCCGCGATCGCCGCAAGCGGCCGCAGGTACGCCGTCGCCGCGAACCACGCGCTTGCCTCGGTCGCCGTCCGGCCGAGCGCCTGCTGTACGTAGAGCGCGTAGTAGTCGAGCCCCTTGTACCCGCAGTAGGCCGTCACGACGATCGCCGCCTGCAGCCAGATCACGCGCCCGGTGCAGATTTCCCGCAGGCGGGCGACGGCAGGAAACGCGCCGGCGCCCGGCGCGGTCCCGCCGGGCAGCACCCACCAGCACAGCAGTCCCGCGCCTGCGGTCGTGGCCGTGTAGAACAGGACCACGTGGCGCAGCGGCGCGTCCGAGGTCGCACCTGCGCGCGCGAGCAGCGTGACTGCAAGCGATGCGAGTACCGCGGCGGCGAGCCCGCGGCCCCCGTCGAGAATGCCGAACGCACGGCCCTGCGCGAGCGGGCCGGCCCAGTCCCGCGTGGCGCGGATGAGCGCGGCCCAGAACAGCAGGATCGTCGTCAGGCCCCAGTACCCGTACAGCCAGCGAAGGCCGGCGGCACCGGGAAAGCTCGCGAGGTAGAGCCCGCCCGCCGCGGTGGCGAGCAGCGAGCCTGCGAGCAGTCCACGTGCCGGGAAACGATCGGCGAGCGCCCCGCCCGGAAAATACGCCAGCATCGCGGTCACGCCGTACACCGCGAACACGTCACCGAGCGTGGTGTTCGTGAGTCCCGCGGTCTCGAGCAGCGCGGGACGGAAGAACCTCGGCACGTGGAACGGCAGGCTGAAGACCGCTTCACCCGCGAACACGAGGCATGCGAGGCGGACCATCGCGACGCGGCGCGTACTCATCGCGGGAACACGGGCTGGTCGAGCGGCGGCATGCGGCGATTCTGACCGTGGCGGGGCGGGCAGGCCAGCGGAGCTCAAGACCGGGGACCACGGTCCGCTACAGAGAATCGGTCCAACGATCCCGAGTCTCCCCGGTATGCACACGATCGGCGCGCGGCGCGCAGCGCGGTGGTACAGGCGCAGTGTCCGCCACGCAGGCCGAGGACTGCTTGCCTGGGTGCTCCTGCTGTGCGCAGGCTGCGGCAGCGCTCCGGAGCCGCCGCTGCGGGTCGGCATCAATCCCTGGCCCGGGTACGCGTTCGCGTTTCTTGCGCGCGACCTCGGGTATTTCGCGCAGGCCGGGCTCGCTGTCCGGCTGGTGGAGTTCTCGTCGCTGCCGGACGCGCGTCGTGCGTTCGAGCGCGGCCAGCTGGACGGCTTCTTCGGCACCCCCGTCGAGGCGCTGCTCGCGGATGCGCGCAGCCCGCACCTGCCACGTATCGCCGCGGTCGTCGACACGTCAACCGGCGGAGACGTCATCCTCGCGCGCCCCGGGATCTCGCAGGTGTCGGATCTGCGCGGACGCCGTGTCGGTCTCGAGCCCGATTCGGTGAATGTCGACGTGCTGGGGGTGGCACTTGCACGTGCCGGGGTGCGCCTCGACGAGATCACGCTCGTGCCGGGCCCGCAGCAGGGACTGGCGGCACTGCTGGCCACCGACGCCGTGGACGCCGTGGTCACCTACTCACCGATCCGCCAGCAGCTGGACGCGCGTTTCGCGCTGACACCGATATTCGACACGCGCGCGCTGCCGCGCGCGGTACCGGACCTGCTGATGTTCAGCCCGCGCACCCCGCCGGCGCGCGTCGCGGCATTCACGCGCGCATACTGGCAGGCCGTTGCCTACCACGCACGCGAACCCGCCGACGCACACGCGCGGATGGCCGGCGCGCTCGGCGTCACCCCGCGTGAAATCGCGGCGCAGCTGGCCGGCGAAATCCGGATCCTCGCGGCGACGGACCAGCCGGCGCTGCTGTCCGATCCTGACTTCCTGCCACCGATCCTCACGCGCTGCGCCGCGATGTTGCAGGCCATCGGCGAGATCACCCGGCGATACACGCCGGCCGAGCTCCGCGCGCTGGTCGGCGCACCGCCGGCATTCGCCGATGCGACGCCCTGAGCCCGTGTCCCAGGTCACGTTGCGGCGGCACCTGTTCGGACCGTTCGTCGTGGTCGCGGCGCTGTTCCTGGCGGCCACGCTGCTCGGTGCCGAGCACCTGCTGCAGCACCTGCTCGAGGAACGTTCGATCGCGCGCGGACGGCTGGCCGCGCACAGCGTGGTGAACGCGGTCGGCGTGCTGGCGGAGGACGCGCAGATCGCACGTATCGTCAGCGCGATGGCCGCCGAGCCGGACATCGCGAGCATTCTCGTCGTTGCCGGCCAGCGCGTGATCGCTGCCGACACGCTGCGGCTGATCGACACGCCGGCCGCGGAGCTCCCCGTGCACGAACGGGCAACGCTGCAACGCCTGCGGGGAGACACGGCCGAGCATTGCGAATTCGATCGCCGGCACGCGCAGGTCACCTGCGCGATGCGTGTGACGTTGGCGGTGGCGGATGCTGCCCGCCGTCACGGGTACGTGCGACTCGTGCTGGACTACTCCGGGCAGGCGGCGATGCTCGCCGAGGATGTCCACGGCCAGGTCTACTGGACGGCAGGGTTGCTGGCGCTGCTGTTCGCCGTGCTGCTCCTGCTCGTGCAGCGGCTCGTCGTCGCACCCATTGCGGCACTGACGCGCGCGACCACCGCGCCCGATTTCGCGGACGTGCTGCGCGGATTCACCCGCACCCGGGTCCGCGAGATCGGGCAGCTCGCCGACGCGCTGGCCACCGCGGCGCGCGCGCAGCGCGCGAGCGAGGATTCGCTCCGGCTGCACCTGGAACGCTTCAACCTCGCGGTGGATGGTGCGGCAGCGGTGATCTGGGACGTCGACCTGGAGAGCGATCGGGCGTATTTCTCCCCGCGGCTCGGCGAGTTCCTGGGCCTCCCGGCAGACGCCGTGCCGCGCAGCGCGGCGGAATTCAGCGCGCGCCTGCACCAGGATGACGTCCCGAAATTCAGGCACACGGTATTGGCGCACGTGCGGGATCGCGCCCCTTATGCGCTCGAGTTCAGGCTCCGCCACGCGGACGGCACGTACCGCTGGATGGCCTCGCGCGGCCAGGCGATCTGGAACACGGCAGGCCGCGCCACGCGCATCGCCGGTTCGCTGACCGACATCTCTGCACGCCGTGCGGCCGAGGCGGCGAACGCGGCGCTGGATGCGAAGGTCAGGCGCATCGTGAACAACTTCGCGGGCATCGTGTTCGAGTACACCTGGACGGCAACCGGCGAGGAACGGTTCGAATCGCACAGTCCGCTGCTGCACGCGTTCTTCGACCTGCCGGACGGCGTGTCCGATGTGCCGCTCGCGACCTTGCTGCGGCAGGTGCACCCCGACGACCTGGCCGCGATGCGCGCGTCGATCGACCGGGCCGTGCGCGACGGCGAGCCCTGGCGTCACGAGTTCCGGCTGCGGCGGCGCGACGGCGTGCCCACGTGGATCGAGGGCCGGTCCACGCCGCGCGAGGATGCCGGCCACAGGATTTTCACCGGCACGCTGGTCGATATCACCGCGCGCAAGGAGGCGGAACGGGAGGCGGCGAACCGGCAGGCCCTGATCGCGTCCGTCGTCGAGAACACGGGGGCAGTCTCGTTCCGGTGCGTCGCGGGCGCAGGCTGGCCGATTGTCCACGTCTCGGATGGCATCGAGAAGCTGAGCGGCTACCCGGCCGCGGCCCACACCGGGCCGGACGCGCCGTCGATCCTCGGATTCATCCACCCGGATGACCTGCCGGAGTGCCTGCGTCGCGTGGAGGCGGCGCTGGCGGAGCAGCGTCCGTGGCGGGTCGAGTACCGTATGCGCCACCGCGATGGCAGCGAACGCTGGGTCTCGAGCCAGGGCACGGTGATCACCGGCCTGGAGGATAACGTGACGCACGTCGACGGGGTGCTGTTCGATATCCACGAGGCGAAGCTCGCCGAACTCGCACTGCGCGAGAGCGAGACGCGGCTCAACCTGGTGGTGCGCGGGGGTGATCTCGGCACCTGGGAATGGGATTACATGCACGGCACTTTCGTGGTGAACGATCGCTGGCGTGAACTCCACGGACTGTCCGGCGAGGCGTCCGTGCACGAAGCGCTCATCTGGGAACGGATCCACCCGGACGATCGCGAACGTGTCCGGCGCGCGTTCACCGCACATCTATGGCATGGCGTGCCGTTCTACGAAGCGGAATACCGGATCCGCCGTGATGAGAACGACTGGGTGTGGGCGCTGGTGCGGGGACAGGTGGTCAGCCGCGACACCGCGGGGTTGCCGCGCCTGATCGCGGGCACGCACATGGACGTGACGGCCACCAAGCTCGCGACCGCGCGTCTGCAGGAATCGAAAGCCCTGCTGCGCACGGTGCTCGACCTGCTGCCGCAGCGCGTCTACTGGAAAGACCGCCACGGCCGCTACCTCGGCTCCAACCGCGCGTTCGCCGCGGACCACGGCTTCGACAGCGTCGTCGGGCTCACGTTGCACGACCTCGGCTACGAGCCCGCCGAACTCGAACAGTCCCTCGAGAGCGACCGGCGGGCGCTCGAACTCGGCACCGAAGTGCTCAACGTGGTCATGCAGATCGCGGGCGGACCGCGCGACGCGACCTGGGTGGACCATTCCAAGGTGCCGCTGCGCGACGCGCACGGCACGATCATCGGCGTGGCAGGTACCTATCTCGATGTGACGGCCTTCAAGCGGACTGAGCATGCGCTGATCGCCGCGCGCGACGCCGCCGACCGCGCGAACCGCGCCAAGTCCGAGTTCCTGTCGACGATGAGCCACGAGATCCGCACGCCGCTGAACGGCGTGCTGGGGTGCGCGGAGCTGCTCGTCGGACCGACGCTGAACGAAGACCAGCGCCACCTCGTCGACATGATCCGGACCTGCAGCAAGACCCTGCTCGGGATGCTGAACGACATCCTGGATCTCTCGCGGATCGAGGCCCACCAGCTGCGCGTGGAGGCGATCCCGTTCGCGCCGCGCGATCTGTGCGCGGACGTGGTGGACCTGATGGCCCCGCGCGCGGCCGATCACCGGCTCGAACTGACCCTGCACTGGCGGCACGACGCGCCGGCGACGATCACTTCCGACCCGCTGCGCGTGCGCCAGGTGCTGTCGAACCTCGTCGGCAACGCGCTGAAGTTCACGCCCGAAGGCCAGGTCCTCGTCCACGCGTCGCGCGATCCGGCAGGCGCACTCCGCGTCGAGGTGAGCGACACCGGGATCGGCATCGCCGCCGACAAGCACACGGCGATCTTCGACGCGTTCACCCAGGCCGACGGGTCGATCACGCGCGACTACGGCGGTACCGGCCTCGGGCTCACGATCTCGCGGCGGATCGTCGAGGCGCTCGGGGGGAAGATCGGCGTGGACAGCACGCCCGGGATCGGTTCGACGTTCTGGTTCACCCTGCCCGCGCCGGCCCAGGCATCATCCGAGGTGCCGCCGGCGTCGTTCCGCGACCACCGGGTGGTGGTGCTGAGCGAGCATCCGCCGCGGGTCGCGGCGCTTGCCGAAGATCTCGCAACGCTCGGCGCGAAGGTGCGGATCGCCACGACACCAGCGGATGCCGGTGCCGCCCTCACGGGACTGGAACCGACGGTGCTGCTGTTCGATTACGGACTGATCGAGCGCGAAGGCCCCGGCTGGCTCGCGCGCTGGCGAGCCGCGGATCCGGACGCACGACTCGTCGCGCTGTGCCCGGTTGACCTGCTCGCGCAGCTCGATCGCTCGCAGTTCGCCGCCGTGCTCACGTTGCCGGTCTCACGGCTCGGCACGCTCGCGGATGCACTTGCCCAGGCGCTGGAAACACGTGCCGATGCATTGCTGATGGTCTGAGCGCTCGTCGGATCGCACCGGGGCTTGGCGGCGTGCGGGAGACGTTCCGCGCTCTCGAGACCGTCGCGCCGCAGGGATGCGGCGCGCGAGCCTCCAGGGATGGATTCACCGCGTGTCTCGAGAGCGCGGAACGTCTCCCGCACGACAAACCATCGCCGCGGCGTTCAATGAACACGCGTCCCGTCGTCATCCGGCGATCCGCTCGCGCAGTGCCGCCAGGTCAACCTTGCCGAGCGCCGTGCGCGGCAACCCCGCGAGCACGATCACGTCCTTCGGCCACTTGTAACGCGCGAGCCGGTCGGCACAGGCGGCCGGCACTGCTGCCGGGTCGAATCCCGGGTCGGCGACGATCGCGGCGACGGGCACCGCCCCCCAGTGCGGATCGGCGCGGCCGACCACCGCGACTTCGCGCACGCACGGCACATCGCGGAGCACCCGCTCGACTTCGGCGGGGTAGATGTTCTCGCCACCGGAGATGATCACGTTCTTCAGCCGATCCCGGAACCAGTACACCCCGTGCGCGTCGACTTCCGCGACATCCCCGCTGTGGAACCAGCCGTTCGCGAACACCTCCTCCTGCACGCCCCGCCAGTAGCCGCGCACCACGTGATCCCCCTGGACCAGGATTTCGCCCGGCTCGCCCACCGCGCAGGCTGAGCCGTCCGGCCGGACGATCCGGATCGCGGTGTGCAGGCCGGCGCGACCGATCGCGCCGGCCGTGGCGTACGCGTCCTCGATGCGCTGGTAGATCGCCACCGGCCCGGTCTCGGTGGCCCCGTAGACCTGGATGACCGGCACGCCACGCGCGTGCCAGCGTGCGATGAGATCGCGCGGCACGTCCGTCGAGCCCGTCGTGATCGCGCGCAGCGACGAGAAATCGGTCGCCGCACACGCCGGCAGGGAGTCGAGCGCCTGCAACGTGGCGGGGACCTGCACCGTGAGCGTAGGCCGTGCGTGGGCAATCGCGTGCAGGGTTGCCGGCGCATCGAAGCGCGGCAGCAGCAGGACTTCGGCGCCGCAGCGCAGCGCCGGCAACGTCTGGATGTTGAGCCCGCCGACATGGAACAGCGGCAGTACCGTCAGCACGCGATCGGCCGACGTCAGGTCGTGCATGTGCGCCGCGTTCCACGCGTTGCAGACGAGGGTCCGCGTGGTCAGCACGGCGCCCTTCGCGCGGCCGGTGGTCCCGGAGGTGTAGCAGAGCAGTACGGGAAGATCCGGGTCCGGCATGCGCGCGGTCAGGAGACTCGCGGAGTCTCGCCCGGACACCGGGGTAACGGCGAGCGAACGTCGCGGGAGCGACGTGTCGAGCGCGGCCGCGAGCGTCGCGCACGAATCTTCGACGAACAGCACCGCGGGGGTCGCATCCGCAAGCACCGCGTCGAGTTCGGCCGGCGCGAGCCGCCAGTTGAGCGGCACCGCCACGCAGCCCGTCGCGGCACACGCGAACACCAGCGCGAGCATCTCGATGCTGTTTGCCCCGAGGTACGCGACGCGTGCGCCGGACGTCTGCGGGCATTCGTCGTGGAGCAGTCGCGCGAAACCGGCAGCGAGCGCGGCGAACTCCGCGTAGGTGACGCAGCGCTCGCCGCAGCAGATCGCCGGCTGGTGGGGCCGCTCGCGCAGGTGGGTCGCGAGCCAGCCGGGCAAGGTCTCAGTCATCGCGCTCGCCGGGGCGGTACAGCGTGTCGCGTCCGAGCCGTTCGAGCACGTTGTCTGCCGTCCAGGGCAGCATCAGCGAGCCGCAGCGGCTGTCGCGGTAGAGCCGTTCGAGCGGCAGGGTGCGGAGCATCGACTGCCCGCCGCAGGTGCGGATCGCGAGCTGCGCCAGCTCGTTGGCGTTCTCCATCACGGTGTACTGCGCCGCGAGCGCGCGCTGCCACTGCTCCGGTGTCGGATCGATGCGCGCCTCGCTGACCATCTGGAACCACAGTGTCTTGGTCTGCTCGAGCATGATGCGCATACGCGCGACATTGCCCTGCTTCACGGCCATGCCGCGTCGGCGGTCCGGCACTCCGGGCCATTCGCCGCGCAGGTATTTCACCGTGAAGTCGTAGACCCCCTGGGCGATGCCCATGTAGCTCGGCGACAGGGTCAGGAACATGTGCGGCCAGCGGCTCGCGGCCTGGTGGTACACGCCGCTCGGCATCAGCGCCTCGTCGTCGGCGACCTCGACATCCCGCAGCAGCAAGGTGCGCGACACCGTGCCGCGCATGCCGAGCGGATCCCAGTCGCCGGTGACAGTGACTCCCGGTGCGTCCGCCGCCACCGCCAGGTACAAGGTGTGCCGGCGACTCAAGGTCGCGGTGTCATCGACCTCGGTGCACAGCACGCCGTAGTAGTCCGCGTGGCCGGCCAGCGACGCGAAGATCTTCTTCCCGTTGACCACCCAGCCGGAGGCGGTGCGCCGCGCAGTGGTCGCGAACGGTACCGCGCCGGCGGCGGCCGCGATCGCGCCGCCTTCGGAGAACGGCTGCGCGTACACGCGGCCATCCGCGACGATGCGCTGGTAGTGCAGCCGGCGCCGGCGTTCGTGGCCCGCGCGTTCCTCGGCCGTCATGTCCAAGGTGTCGGCGAGCGCGCCGGACCACAGGCAGGAACACACGTGCATGTTGAACGTCAGTGCCGTCGCGCCGCAGTAGCGGCCGATCTCGGCGGCGGCGAGCGCATACGCGCGGAAGTCGGCGCCGAGTCCGCCGTACGCCACGGGCACGCAGATGCCGAGCAGGCCGGCGGCGCGCAGGTCCGCGTAGTTCTCGGTCGGAAAGCGCGCGGCACGATCGAACTCCGCGGCGCGCGCCGCGAAGCGCTCCGCCGCGAGCGTACGGGCGCGCGCGGCAAGTTCGGCCTCGGCGTCGCCCAGCCGGAACGACGCGGGGTCGAAGATCGGGGCATCCGCAACCGCGCTCACTGCAGCACACCGTCGGCCACGACCACGCGATCGTCGAGCCGCACCGTGCAGCCGCGCAGCGGCAGGTCGAAATGGCCCTCGGTGAAGCGCTGCGCGAACTCGTTCGCGCCGGTCGAGTACAGGAAGTTGCCGGCGAATGCGCGCAGCTCGGTGCCGTTGAAGTCGCGCTGGTCGTACATCGTCAGGGCCTCGTAGCGCGCGCGGTCGTTGAGCCCCCAGCCCACGTGGCTCACGCCGTACGCATGGCGGTCGCCCCACGCGGCGAAATAGCGACGCATCAGCTCGGCATCGGTGCCGCGCCCTTCGATGTGCGTCACGTAGTCATCCTCGATCGTGAGCACCACCGGGGATTCCAGGTAACGCTTGAAAGTCAGGTTGACGTCGCCGATGTCGAGCACCAGCCGGCCGTTCACCGCGTGCGGTCGCGGGAAGTTCACCACGATCCCGCCGGGCCAGTGCGCCACCATGCCGGGCCGCTCGCACCAGCCCCACACCCCGCCGGTACGCGCCTCGCGCAGGTCGGCCGTGAGATCCGTACCGGCGGTCGACGTGACGTGCAAGGTGCTCGCCGCCTTGCAGAGCCTGATCGCGTCCTTGACCACGGCCTCGTCCTCCGCGCGTGGCACGAGCCGCTCGAGTGCATCCGGATGCTCGTTGGAGACCATCAGCACGCGCGCACCGCTCGACAGGATCTCCGGCAGCTGCGGCGCGTGCAGCAGGCCTTCGAGCGTCAGGTCGACGACCAGCTTGCAGGACTGCAGCGCGGCGAGCGCGGCATGCTGCCCGTGCAGGGCCTGGCTCGCGCCGGTCGAGCGGATCGGCACCGGTGCTTTCTGCGGCGGGGTCGGCACCGTCACCTGGCAGGCCCGCACCCCCAGGCGCGCGAGCGCGAGCCGTGCGAGCTCGACGTTCAGTGCGCGCGACTGGGTCTCGGCGAGCAGCACCACCGGGTCATCGGCCGCCACCTTGCACAGCGCGAAGACACGTTCGAACGCTTCGATCCATTGGGGTTCCACTCGGTCGGTCAGCATGACGGTTCCTCGGCGCAGGGGCGGAGCCGGGATTCAAGCATCGGGCGGGCCGGGGGTAAAGCGCAGCCGCGGGGCCGCCGGACGTGGCGCACGAGCCGGCCGGACCGGCCCGCGCGCAGGGGAGACTCAGCCCGCGGCGCGGGTTTCGAGAATGGCAACGGCTGGCAGGGTCTTGCCCTCGAGGTACTCGAGGAACGCACCGCCGGCGGTGGAGATGTAGGAAACGTGATCGCCGATGCCGTACTTCGCGATCGCGGCCAGCGTGTCGCCGCCGCCCGCGATGGAGAAGGCGGGCGAAGCCGCGATGGCCTCCGCGAGCGTCCGGGTGCCGCCGCCGAACTGGTCGAACTCGAACACGCCGAGCGGGCCGTTCCAGACGATGGTGCCGGCGGACTTGAGCATCGCCGCAATGCGCCGGGCAGTCTGCGGACCGACGTCCATGATGAGATCGTCGGCCGCGACTTCGGCGGCAGCCTTGGTGGTCGCCACGGCCGTCTCGTTGAATTCCTTGCCGCAGACCACGTCGCCCGGGATCGGAACCTCCGCGCCGCGCGCCTTCGCCTGCGCGATGATCCGCCGCGCGGTGTCCACCATGTCGTCCTCGCACAGCGACTTGCCGATCGGGAGACCCATGGCCTTCATGAAGGTGTTCGCAATGCCGCCGCCGACGATCAGCTGGTCCACCTTGCCGAGCAGTGATTCGAGCACGTCGAGCTTGGTGGACACCTTGGATCCGCCGACCACCGCGACGAGCGGCCGCTTCGGCGCGTGCAGGGCCTGCTTGAGCGCGTCGATCTCGGCCTTCATCAGCGGACCGGCACAGGCCACCGGCGCAAAGCGGGCCACCCCGTGCGTGGACGCCTGCGCGCGGTGCGCGGTGGCGAACGCGTCGTTGACGTAGACGTCGCACAGCGCCGCCATCCTGCGCGCGAGTGCTTCGTCGTCCTTCTCCTCACCCACGAGGAAGCGCACGTTCTCCACCAGCACGCACTCGCCGGGGGCGCAGTCGACGCCGTCGATCCAGTCGGCGACGAGGCGTACCGGCTGACCGAGCATGCGCGTGAGCGCCGCGGCGACGGGCGCGAGCGAGTTCGCCGGGTCGAACACGCCTTCCTTGGGACGTCCGATATGCGACATCACGATCACGCGGGCGCCGGCGGCCAGCGCCTTCTGCAACGTGGGCAGGCCCGCCCGCAGTCGGGTGTCGTCCGTGATCGCGCCGTTCTTCAACGGCACGTTGAAGTCTTCCCGGATGAGCACCCGCTTGCCGGCGAGTGCCAGGCCTTCCATGCTCAGCATCGGCTCAACCCTTGGCGTTCATCAGCGCGACGGTGGTGTCGAGCATGCGGTTCGAGAAGCCCCACTCGTTGTCGTACCACGCCATGACCTTGACGAGGTTGCCGTCGATGACCTTGGTCTCGGAGACCTCGAAGATCGACGAATGCGGATCGTGATTGAAGTCGATCGACACCAGCGGCAGTTCGCTGATCGCGAGCACGCCCTTGAGTTCGCCGGCGGCCGCTTCCTTCATGATGGCGGTGATCTCCTGCTTGTCCGTCGCGCGCTTCGCACGGAACGTCAGGTCCACCAGCGACACGTTGATCGTCGGCACCCGCACGGCAAGCCCGTCGAGCTTGCCGTTGAGATCCGGTAGCACCAGCCCGACCGCGGCCGCGGCGCCGGTCTTGGTCGGGATCATCGACTGGGTGGCCGAGCGCGCGCGGCGCAGGTCCTTGTGGTAGACGTCGGTCAGCACCTGGTCGTTGGTGTACGCGTGGATCGTCGTCATCAGGCCCGACTCCACCCCGATCTTCTCGTGCAGCGGCTTGACCAGCGGCGCGAGGCAATTGGTGGTGCACGACGCGTTGGAAATGACCTGGTGGCTCGCCTTCAGCGACTTGTGGTTCACGCCGTAGACGACCGTCGCATCGACCTCGTCGCTCGCCGGCGCCGAGATGATCACCTTCTTAGCGCCGCCCTTGAGGTGCAGCCCCGCCTTCCCGCGCGTCGTGAACAACCCGGTGCATTCCATCACCACGTCGACCTTGAGATCGCCCCAGGGCAGCTTGGCCGGGTCGCGCTCGGCGAGCACCCTGATGCGCTGGCCGTTGACCACCATGGCGTCACCATCGACGGCCACGGTGCCCGGGAAGCGTCCGTGCGCGGAGTCGTACTTGGTCAGGTGCGCGTTGGTGGCCGCATCGCCGAGGTCGTTCAGCGCGACGATCTCGATTTCGTTCGTACGCCCCGATTCGAACAGCGCGCGCAGCACGTTGCGACCGATGCGACCATAGCCGTTGATACCCACCCGAATCGTCATGGAAGTACTCTCCTCTGCGTTGCCTTGCGGCGTAATGCGTGTGTCGTGTCCCAGGTTCGAAACTTAAGGCCGATTCAGCCGCCGAGCCATGATCCAAGTCGCGATTCGATCCGTGCGGCGGTCAGCCCGAAGTGCTCGAACAGCGCGCCCGCCGGCGCCGACGCGCCGAACGTCTCGACGCCGATCACGAGCCCGTCGAGCCCGACGAAGCGATACCAGTAGTCGGGCGTGCCGGCCTCGATCGCGGCACGGCGCCGGCACTCCGGGGGCAGCACGGCGTCCCGCCACGCCGCGTCCTGCGCGAGGAACAGGCCGGGATTCGGCATCGATACCACGCGCAGGCCCGCGCCGCGCGAGTTCAGCGCGCGCACCGCGGTAAGCGCCGGCTCGAGTTCGGAGCCGCTCGCGAGCACGATCCCGCGGAGCCCGTCCGGGGGGTCCAGCAGCACGTAGCCGCCGCGCGCGATCGCCGCCACCTGCGCGGACGTGCGCGGCTGCGGTTTCAGCCCCTGCCGGGTCAGCAGCAGGCAGGTGGGGCCGCCCGTGCGTTCCACCGCCGCGGTCCACGCCACGGCGGTCTCGGCCGAATCGGCCGGTCGCCACACGCTCACGTTCGGGATTGCGCGCAGCGCGGTGGCGTGTTCGACGGGCTGGTGTGTCGGGCCGTCCTCACCGAGGCCGATCGAGTCGTGCGTCAGCACGTGGATGGCGCGCACCCCCATCAGGGCCGCCATGCGAATGGCATTGCGCGCGTAGTCCGAGAACACCAGGAACGTGCCGACGTACGGGATGAACCCGCCGTGCAGCGCGAGCCCGTTCGCGACCGCCGCCATCGCGAACTCGCGGACGCCGAAGTTCACGTAGTTGCCGTGCGGCTGGCTGCGCGATTGCGTGATGCAGCCTTTCCAGTGCGTGAGGTTGGACTCGGTGAGATCCGCCGAGCCGCCGATGAACTCCGGCAGCAGCGGCCCGAGCCGTTCGAGTGCGAGCTGCGACGACTTGCGCGTGGCATGGGCGGTGGTCTCCGCCTGGAAGTCGGCGATCAGCGCGTCGCGCGCGGTGCTCCACTGCGCCGGCAGGGTACCCGTGGTACGGCGGCGGAATTCGGCCGCGAGATCCGGGTGCGCCGCCGCGTAGCGGGCGAACAGCGCCTGCCAGGCGGCTTCCGCCGCCGCACCGGCGGCCCGCGCATCCCACGCCGCGGCGAGCGGCGCCGGGATCTCGAACGGCCCGTGCGGCCAGCCGAGCCGCGCGCGCGTCGCGGCGATTTCCTCCGCGCCGAGCGGTGCGCCGTGACAGCTCGCCTTGTCCTGCTTGTTCGGCGAGCCGTAGCCGATGTGCGTGCGGCAGCACACCAGGCTCGGCCGCGCCGTGTCCTCGCGCGCCGCGGCAATCGCCGCGGCGATCGCCGCCGGGTCGTGACCGTCCACCCCCGGCACCACGTGCCACCCGTACGCGCGGAAACGGGCGGCGGTATCGTCCGTGAACCAGCCGGCGACATCGCCGTCGATCGAGATGTGGTTGTCATCGTAGAGCACGATGAGCTTGCCGAGCCCGAGCGTGCCGGCGAGCGAGCATGCCTCGTGCGAGATGCCTTCCATCAGGCAGCCGTCACCGACGGCGACATACGTGAAGTGATCGACGACCGGGTAACCGTCGCGGTTGAACTGGGCGGCGAGCACCCGCTCCGCGAGGGCCATGCCCACGGCGTTCGCGAGTCCCTGGCCGAGCGGACCGGTGGTGGTCTCCACGCCAGGTGCGTGCCCGACTTCGGGGTGGCCCGGCGTCTTCGAATGCAGCTGGCGGAACCGCTGGAGCTCGGCGCGCGGGAGGTCGTAGCCGGTCAGGTGCAGCAGCGAGTAGAGCAGCATCGACGCGTGACCGTTGGACAGCACGAAGCGGTCGCGATTGACCCATGCGGGATTGGCCGGGTTGTGGCGGAGCACGTCACGCCACAGCACCTCCATGAGGTCGGCCATGCCCATCGGCGCGCCGGGATGACCGGAATTCGCGGCCTGCACGGCGTCCATGCTGAGCGCCCGGATCGCATTGGCGAGTTCGCGGCGGGAAGGAGCGGGCGTGGCCGGGTCGGTCATGTGGGTTTCACCATGTGTTCGGTGGTTGAGACGGACGCGCGCCACGGCGCGCGGCGGGGGCTGCATTCTAAATAACTGGGCCGGTTTGCGCGACCGCGCGGGCGGCGTGTGCGCGCCTCCACGGGGCCGGCCGCGACAGGCTGGCCGGTACGCGACGGGCCGGCGCACGCACGTGCGCCGGCGCTCAGGCGATCTGGCTCAGGCCCAGCGCCGGCAACAGTTCCGGGCGGCGCGTCGACGCCGTGCAGAACTTCAGGAAATCCGCTTCGTTCAGCGGCCGACTGAACAGGTAGCCCTGGAAGACGCGGCAGCCGCGCTCCACCAGGCGCTGCCACTGGGGGGCGGTCTCGACGCCTTCGGCGACGACCGTCAGGCCAAGGTTCTCACCGAGGGTCAGCAACGTCGCGATGATGGCACCCTTGGTCCGATCGTGCTCGACATCCGTGATGAATGATCGGTCGATCTTCAGCTGCTGCAGCGGCAGCCGCGCGAGGTAGGACAGCGACGAGTACCCCACGCCGAAATCATCGATCGAGAACGAAACGCCCGCAGATCTCAGTTCCTCCATCCGCGTGATGGTCTCCTCCACGCGCTCCGCGGCCGCCGTTTCGGTCAGCTCCAGCGCGAGCATGCCGGGCGGCACATCGTGCGCGGTGAGCGCCGCCACGACCTCGGGCACGAAGCGCGGCGACGAGAACTGCCGCTGGCTCACGTTGACCGCGAGGTGGTGTCCGATCGGCACGCCCGCTGCCCGCCACCGCTCCAGCGCGGCAAGCGCTTCATGGATCGCCCACATGCCGATCTCGTCGATCAGCCCCGATTCCTCGGCCACCGGGATGAAGCGCGCCGGGGACACCGGACCGAGCACCGGGCTGTGCCAGCGCATCAGCGCCTCGGCGCCGATCACGCGGCCCTGCGCGTCCACCTGCGGCTGGTAATGCAGCGACAACTCGCCGCGCTCGACCGCCGTGCGCAACAGGTTCTCGAGCCGCAGCTTCTCGCCTGCCTCGGCGAGCAGCTCCGGGTTGAAGAAGAACACCGTGTTGCGGCCTTCGGTCTTGCCCCGGTACATCGCCGCGTCGGCCATCTTCAGCAGCTCCTCGGAACTGTCGTGGTGCTCCGGGAACACGGCGATGCCGATGGTCGAGGTCACGTACAGCTCGTCGTCATCCAGCATGAAAGGTCGCGACAGCTCGGCCCGGATCTTGTTCGCGACCGTGCGCGCCTGCTGGGCACAGTGCTGCGCGTCCATCGACAGGTCACCCAGCATCACGACGAACTCGTCGCCGCCGATGCGCGCCACCACGTCTTCCTGGCGGAGCTGCTGGCGAATCCGTTCGCTCGCCTCGACGAGCAGCCGATCGCCGGCGGAGTGACCCAGCGTGTCGTTGATCTTCTTGAAGTGATCGAGATCGAGGTACAGCAGAGCGCCGGCGAACTCGCGGCGCTGGGCGAGCGCGACCGCGGCGTCCAGCCGCTCCTTGAAGTACCGGCGGTTCGGCAGCAGGGTCAGCGGGTCGAAGAACGCGAGGCGTTCGATCTCATCTTCCGAGCGCTTGCGCTCGGTGATGTCGTGCGTGGTGCCAAGTACGCCCATGATCCGGCCGTCGGCGTCGCGGAACGCCACCTTGTTCTTCTCGAGCCAGATGTCCTCGCCGTGACGGCCGGTCAGGCAGTCTTCGGTGCGGATGTGCGACGTGCGGCCGCGCAGGATGTCTTCGTCTTCCATGCGCAGGCGCGGCGCCAGCGCATGCCACGGGAGGTCCAGATCCGTCAGGCCGATGATCTCGCCCGGCTCCTGCAGGCCGGCGAGCGTGGCGAATGTCCGGTTGCAGCCCAGGTAGCGCGCGTTGCGGTCTTTCCAGTAGACCGACTGGGGAATCGTGTCGATCACGGTACCGAGGAAGCGCCGCGCCTGTTCGAGTGCGAGCTCGGTGGTCTTCATCGACGTGACGTCGGTGTGCGTGCCGATGAGGCGCAGCGCGGAGCCGCCCGCGTCGCGCGCCGCCGTGCGGCCGCGCAGCAGCAGCCAGCGGACCTGTCCGTCCGGCATGCGCAGCGCGATCTCCTCCTCGAACAGCGCGGCGCGGCCGCGGAGGTACGCTGTCAGTGCGCGGCGCAAGGCCCGGCGCGCGGGGGGATCCAATGCCTGCATGAACGCGTGCGCGGAGGCGGGGACACAGGCGTCGAGCGCGTTGCCGGACGCGGTCACCAGCGCCCGCAGCTCGCCGCTGCGCAGGTGCCATTCCCAGAATCCCAGCTGCGAGTTCGCGCTGGCGAGATCGAGCCGTTCGCGCTGCTCGATCAGCTCCTGCTCGCGCCGTTCGCGCGCGAGTTCCGACGCGGCGCTCATCGCGACGATCTCGAGCACCGACGAGAGCGCGGCCGGATCGGGAAAGCGCTGCTCCCCGAGCAGTACCAGGAGACCGATGGGCCGCCCGTTCTCGTCGTCCAGCCGGCGGCCAGCGTACGCCTCGAAGCCGAGCGCACGCAGCCGGTCCGCGCCTGGATGACCGGCGAGCGCGGCACCTTCCGCCAGATGGCTTCCGTCGGTCATGGTCAGTGCGCACGGGGTTCCCGCAATCGGGTAGTCCAGTGCGTGCACCGCGAACTCGGGAGGATGAATCGCCGTCACCGCGGCACGCGCACCCGCATCGACGATCCGGGCAACGAAGGCGACACGCGCGCCGCTCAGGTCGGTTGCCGCGCGCAGCAAGGCCGTGAGCAGGCGCGTGCCGGAGCCGGTCGCGAACGCCGTGGCCAGTGTCTCCAGCTGGTGCAGCCGCTGATGGCGCTCGGTCACGTCCTGGAACGTGCCGAGCACTCCGAACACCGCGCCGTGGGTGTCGCGCAGCGGCGCCTTGGTGGTCTCGTGCCAGCGTTCCGTCCCGCGCACGTGGCGGACCCGCGCTTCCGACTGCATCGGCGGTACGTCCGGTGCCGCCATAACCCTGCGATCTTCCGCCTGGTAGGTCACGGCGTCGGCCGCCCACGGCAGGTCGAGATCCGTCAGCCCGCGGACCGCGTCGGTGTCGGGCAGGCCGACGTCGCGCGCGAACGCGCTGTTGCAGCCCAGGTAGCGGCTCGCCGCATCTTTCCAGAACACCGACACGGGGATGGTGTCGAGCACCAGGCGCAGGAACTGCTGCGATTCACGCAGCGCCTGCTCGGCGGCCTTGAAACGTGACAGGTCGAGATAGACCCCTTCCATCTGCAAGGTGCGGCCGGCGAGGTCGCGCTGGGTCACCCTTGCGCGGGACAGCACCCAGCGATAACTGCCGTCCGCCGCGCGCAGGCGGTGCTCGGCTTCGTACTCCGGGGTATCACCCTTGACGCACGCGCGGTACGCCGCACGCATGCGAGGGACATCGTCCGGATGCACGTAAGTGGTCAGTTCCTGGCTCGTGGTCGGCCGCACGTCCGGACCGTACCCGAGCAGTTCGGTCCACAGGCCGAACTCCTCGAACCGATCGCCCGGGGCATGCCAGCGCCACGTGCCGAGGCGGCCGATGCCGCGCGAGATCGTGAGCTTCTGCACCGCCGGGGCGTTCACCGGGTGCTCCCGCCGCGGGGCCGGCCCGCAGGGACGCGCACGGTCGCGCCTGGCGCGCCAGGCGCAGGAAGAGGCGAAAGGTCGGACTTGACCATCGGTTCGGGCATCGGTTCTCGTTGTTCACGCACGCGCCCGGCACCGGGTTCGGCGGCGGGTCACGGCGGGTCGGGTCTCGTCCCGGTCGTAGCGGCCGCGCGCCGCCGGATCTGAACCTCCGCTGCCCCACCATGGGTCAGACCGCCGCAGACCGAGGCCCGGGCGGGAACCCGTCCCGCAGGTGCGTGGACCCTGGACGAGGGTTTTCGCGGCCCCCCGGGGCGGGCGCAAACTCCGACCGTGGTACCGGGTCCTGCCCCCGCACCTGATTTTCTAAAGTGCAAACTGACAAAATGATTGCAAACTATTAGATGTGCGATATATTTTTGATATCGGGAGCGATCACAACAAGCCCGCCCGGCCGATCACCCAACGGCCCCGCCCCGAGCTGCCGGTCCACCGGGACCCCAACCGCCGTGCGCGTGGGCCGGCGGACGCATATCAACGCTGGTAACGCTGGCCGATGACGACATTCTCAATCAGCTGCGAGTTCTTCCCGCCGCGTTCCCCGGAAGCCGCCGCGCGTCTCGATGATGCGGCCACGCGGCTCGCCGGGCTCGCCCCCGAGTTCTTCTCGGTGACGTTCGGCGCCGG
This sequence comes from Gammaproteobacteria bacterium, assembly GCA_050247235.1. Classification (GTDB taxonomy): domain Bacteria; phylum Pseudomonadota; class Gammaproteobacteria; genus CAIKBL01. The sequence continues at coordinate 19,875 of JBFWUN010000022.1, read as the reverse complement.
CGGCAGCACCCGGGACCTGACGCTCGAAACGGTGCAGCACCTGCAGGCGCGCACCGGCGTCGAGACCGCGCCGCACCTGTCGTGCATCGGCACGCCGGTCGCGGAACTGCGGGAGATCCTCGCGCGCTATGTCGCGGCCGGCGTACGGCGGCTGGTGGTCCTGCGCGGCGACATGCCCTCCGGCATGACGGGGTTCGGCGAGTTCCGCCACGCCAACGAACTCGTCGGGTTCGTGCGGCGCGAAACCGGCACGCATTTCCACATCGAAGTCGCCGCCTATCCCGAGTTCCACCCGCAGGCGGCCTCGGCAACGGAGGATCTGCAGAACTTCAGGCGCAAGGTGGAGGCCGGCGCGGACAGCGCGATCACGCAGTATTTCTACAACGCGGATGCCTACTTCAGCTTCGTCGACAGCTGCCGCGCGCAAGGGATCCGCATCCCGATCGTCCCCGGCATCATGCCGATCACGAACTTCACCCAGCTCGCCCGTTTCTCGGAGATGTGCGGCGCGGAGATCCCGCGCTGGATCGCGAAGCGGCTGCGCGATTTCGGCGACGATCGCGCCGCGATCCGCCGCTTCGGCATCGAGGTCACCACCGCGCTGTGCGAACGCCTGCGCGCCGGGGGGGCACCGGGCCTGCACTTCTACACGATGAACCAGTACGAGGCGACGGGGGCGATCTGCCGCGCGCTCGGCCTCGACCAGCCCGCGCGCCGCGCCGCCGGCCATGTCCGCGAGGACTGACCCGCCCCGGGCCGCCGTGATGCTCGTCGACGACGATCCGCTGATCGTCGACGCGCTCAGGTTCACGCTCGCCGACGAGTTCGACGTCCACGCCGCGGGCAGCCGCGGCGAGGCGCACCGGCTGCTCGACGCCCTGCCCCGCGCGCCGTCGCTCGCGCTGATCGATCTCGGCCTGCCGCCCACGCCGCACGCGCCCGAGGAAGGCTACGCGCTGATCGTGGAACTGCTCGCGCGCGGCCGCACGATGCGCATCCTGGTGCTGTCCGGACAGAGCGATCGCCGCAATGTGCAGCACGCGCTGACGCTCGGCGCGGTCGATTTCCTGCCGAAGCCGTGCGACGCGGAGCTGCTGCGCGCCCGCCTGCACCACCAGCTCGCGATCCAGGAAGTGGAGATCGCGCGCCACGCGCCCGGCCCTCACGCCGAGGACACGCTGATCGGCGACAGCGCCGGCATGCAGGCGCTGCGGGCGCTGATCGCGCAGTTCGCCAACTCGCCGTTCCCGGTGCTGATCGAAGGCGAATCCGGCGTCGGCAAGGAGCTCGTGGCCGCCTGCCTGCACCGCGAGGGGCACCGGGCAGGGCGTGCGCTGCGTTCGCTGAACTGCGCCGCGTTCAGCCCGGAACTGCTGGAGGCGCACCTGTTCGGCGCCGTGCGCGGCGCGTACACCGGCGCGGACCGGACCCGCGCGGGGCTCCTGGAGGAAGTGGGTGACGGCACCCTGTTCCTGGACGAGGTCGGCGAGATGCCGCTCGAGCTCCAGGCCAAGCTGCTCCGCGTGCTCGAGGACGGCGAGTACTACCGTCTCGGGGACACGCAGCCGCGGCGCTCGGGTGCGCGGGTGATCGCGGCCACCAATCGCGACCTGCGCGAGGCGACGCGCGCCGGCGCGTTCCGCGCCGACCTGTTCCACCGCCTGAGCGTGCTGACCGTCGGGGTGCCGCCGCTGCGTGCGCGCGGCGACGACTGGCGGCGGCTGTGCGCGCACTTCATCGCGCTCTACCGCGGCACCATCGAACCGTTCGAACTGACCGAGGCAGCGGACGCGCTGCTCGCGGGTTACGCGTTCCCCGGCAACGTGCGCGAGCTGCGCAACATCGTGGTCCGGCTCGGCACCAAGTTCGGCCGGCGCCGCGTGGACGCGGCCGACCTGCAGCCCGAACTCGAACCCAGCCTGCCGCTGCCGGTGCCCGCGCGCGCGGATACGGCGGACGGGGAGGCGTCCCTGGTCGCGCGGCTGCGCACACCGGGCTTCCGGCTCGACGACGCAGTGGCCGCATTCGAACGCCGCCTGATCGGTGCCGCGCTGGCACAGGCCGGCGGCAATCTCAGCCGCGCGGCGCGGCTGCTCGGCGTCAACCGCACCACGCTCTACAGCAAACTCGCGCGGCTCGGCATGAACCCGCCGGCCGACCCCTGATCGAGGGAAGGATCGCCCGATGTACTGCCATCATTTCGGATTCTCCAAGTCCCCGTTCCGGATCACGCCCGACCCGGACCTGTTCTTCCCCGGCGGCAATCGCGGCGCCGTGCTCGATGCACTGCTCTACGCGGTGTCGCGCGGCGAAGGCATCGTCAAGGTGGTCGGCGAAGTGGGCAGCGGCAAGACCATGCTGTGCCGGATGCTCGAGCGCGAGCTGCCCGCGAACTGCGAGGTGATCTACCTCGCCAACCCGAACCTCGGTCCGGATGAAATCCTGCCGGCGATCGCCGGCGAGCTGAAGCTCGTGGTGCCGGACGGGGCGACCAAGCCGATGCTGCTGCACCAGCTCCACGACTACCTGCTCGCGAAGCACGCCGACGACCGTCGCGTGGTGATGTTCGTCGAGGAAGCCCAGTGCGTGCCGCTCGCGACGTTGGAGGAGATCCGGCTGCTGAGCAACCTGGAGACGGCACATGACAAGCTGCTGCAGATCGTGCTGTTCGGGCAGCCGGAACTCGACGCGAAGCTCGCCCGGCACGAGATCCGGCAGCTCAACGAGCGGATCACGTACCGCTTCCAGCTGCCGCCGTTCGGCGCGGGTGAGATCCGTGACTACCTCAACACGCGGCTGCACGCGAGCGGGTACCGGGGTCCGGAACTGTTCACCCGCGGCGCGATCCGCGCGCTCGCGCGGCATTCGCGCGGTCTGCTCCGGCGGATCAACGTGCTGTCCGACAAGGCGCTGCTCGCGGCGTACTCGAGCGGCGCACCGCGCGTGACGCCGCGACACATCGCGCGCGCCGCGCGGGACAGCGAGTTCACGACTGCACGCGCGTTCTCCTGGCGGCGATTGTGGTGGGCCTCCGCCGGTGTGATCGGCGTGCTCGCCGTCGCCGCGCTGCTGGCGCCGGAAATCACGCGCGAGGCGCTCGCCCGCACCCCGCTCGCGGCGGATGCCCCGGCGCCAGCCGCGCGCTACGCCGATCTCGCCGATCTCGCCGAGACGGGCTGGGCGCTGGCAGCGCACGAGGCGCCCCCGCCGGCGCACGAGACGGCGCCCGACCTGCCGTCGCTGCTGCACGCGATCGATCGGCTGGATCGCATCATCGGCGCCCCCGCGGGCACGCCATCGCGCGAGCCCGGCGCGCAGACCCGATGACGCGCGCCCGCATGCGCCGCACCACGCGCCTGGGACTCGTGCTCGGCCTCCTCACCGGTTGCGCCGGCCTGGCGCCACCGCCGCTGCCGGATTCCGACGGCCACCTCGAGCGCGCGGACACCGTGGCGGCCGACCCCGGGATCCCGGACGTGGTGCCGCAGGCGAGCTACCTGCCGCCGCCGCAGCCGATCCCGGATGCCGAGCGCTACACCGTGGTGGTCAACGACGTGCCGGTGCGCGAGCTCCTGTTCGCGCTCGCGCGCGACGCGGCGATGAACGTCGACATCGCGGGCGCGATCGACGGCAACGTCACGTTGAATGCGATCGAACAGACCCTGCCGCAGATCCTCGATCGCGTGGCGCGCCAGGCCGGCCTGCGCTACCGGATCGAAGGCGGCACCATCCTCGTGGAGCCCGATGCGCCGTTCTTCCGCAACTACGAGGTGGGTTACGTGAACCTCGCGCGCGACACCGATACCACGGTCAGCATCGCGACCCAGGTGGCGACCACCGGCGAGGGTGGCGCGCAGGAAGAAGGCCGCGGCGGCGGCGGCCGGCAGGGCGCGGGCAGCGCGAACAGCTCACTGACGCGGGTGAACTCGCGCTCGACCAACCGCTTCTGGGACACGCTGACGACGAACATCCGGTCGATTCTCGGCGAGGATGCGCCGGGCGGCGAAGGCGCGCCGGGGTCGCCCAACCTGCTCGTGAACGCCGAGGCGGGCGTGATCTCGGTGAAAGCGACGACGGCACAGCACGCCCTCATCCAGAAGTTCATCGACCAGGTGCTCGCGAACGCGCGCCGCCAGGTGCTGATCGAAGCGACCATCGTGGAGGTCTCGTTGAACGACCAGTACCAGTCGGGAGTGGACTGGCGAATCGTGCTGGACGCGGATCGGGCCGGTTTCGGCTTCAACCAGAACCTGCTCGGCGCCGTCACCGACGGGGTCATAGACAACGCGGTGTCGGCGTTCACGTTCGGCTATCGCGATCCGGACGCGAGCGGCAAGCTGGTGGAGGCGACGATCCGGCTGCTGCGCGAGTTCGGCGACGCCAAGGTGCTGTCGAGCCCGCGGCTCATGGTGATCAACAACCAGACCGCGCTGCTCAAGGTGGTGGAAGAGCTCGTGTACTTCACACTGGACGTGACCACCACGGACTCCACGCTGAACGCGCAGGGGCGCTCGTTCGTCGAAACCGAAGTGCACTCGGTGCCGGTGGGACTGGTGATGGCGGTAACCCCGCAGATCTCCGCCAACCAGGAAGTCACGCTCACCGTGCGGCCGACCATCTCGCAGAAGATCGGCGACGCGATCGACCCGGGCCCGCGGCTCGCGAGCCAGCTGAACGGGGTGGGAGACGCCGAGATCACGAACACCGTGCCCATCATCCGCACCCGCGAGATGGAGTCGGTGCTGAAGCTCGTGAACGGGCAGGTAGGCGTGCTCGGCGGGCTGATGCAGGACGAGGCGCGCAGCGGCAACCGGGAGGTCCCGGGGCTGGCGCGCCTGCCGATCATCGGCGACGCGTTCTTCGACGTCGACGAGGTGCGCAACCAGAAGACCGAACTGGTGATCTTCCTGCGGCCGGTGATCGTGGGCGATCCGAATATCGAGACCGATCTCAAGGACTACGAGCGCTACCTGAGCGAAGATGCGACTCCCACCGCACGCCCCCGCTGACCGCACGCCCGCGGGCGCGGATCCGAGGTTGACGGCATGAGCCTCCTGATGGACGCCCTGCGCAAGGCCGAAGCCGACAAGAAGGCGGCGGCCGCGCGCGCGGCCGGCGAGACCCCGCGCACGGACGGGTTTGCGCGCAGCCCGGGCGAGCTCCGGCTGGAGCCGCTCGGCGACGAGACCGACGAGGCGCCAGGTCTCGCGCGCTCGGGCGAATACGGCGCGTTCGGCAGCACCACGCAGCGCCTGTCCGCGAGCGGGCGCTTCCGGCTCGCCGACGACGACACGCTCGCGGAGCCGCTGACCATCCACGAGGGCACCTCGTCGACACCGCTCGCGGAGCCGGGAACGCTCGGCCGCCCCGCGCGCGTGACCGCCCGCACCGTCTTCGCGGCGACCGCGCGCCGGCGCGCGAATCCGCTCGCGCTCGGGATTGGCGTGGTGCTGGTCCTGTGTATCGCCGGCGCCGGGATCGTCGGATACCGCGCGCTGACGGCCCTGCCACGGCCGCCCGCGATCCCGTCGCCGCGCGTCGCGCTTGGCGTGGAGCGCGAACCGCCTGGTCCCGCCATCGCGCCGACTCCGCCGCGCCCTGACGTGCCGCCGGAGGTGCCGGACGTCGCGGCCGCCGCGCCGGTCATCCCGGTGGCACCGGAGGTCGCGATCCCCGCGGATGCGCCGGCCCCGGCGGGGCCTGCCGCGCCGGCAGACGAGCATGCACCCGCCGCAGTGATGGCCGACGCATCCCCTGCGGTGCCCGCGCCCCCCTCCGCCGCACCGGCACCGCCGGCGCCGACATCGGCCACCGCCTCGCCGCCTGCGGCGACGGCAGACGTCCTTGCTTCGCCCGCCCCGCCCGCGGACGGATCCATGGCGCCGGGCGCGCACCCGCCGGCGTCCGCCGAGTCCGCCGCGCAGGCGTTCGAGATGCGCAATGGCGATCTCCACATCGCGCGCAGCCCGGGCGTGGCGACGCCCCTCCGGGACGCGCTGACGCAGGCCTACGCCGCTTATGTCGGCGGGGACCTGGCGGCCGCGCGACGCGGGTACGTCGGCGTGCTGAAGCGACATCCCGAGCAGCGTGACGCGCTGCTCGGTCTCGGCGCCGTCGCGCTGCGCGAGAACCGGCTCGCCGAGGCGCATTCGTATTACCGCGCCGTGCTGGCCGACGCCCCGGACCACCCGGTGGCCACGGCGGCGCTGTTCCTGATCGAGGGCGGCCGCGGCCCTGACGCCACGGAAACCCGCCTGAAACTGCTGCTCGACCGGGGGCTCGATGCGCCTTACCTGCACTTCGCCCTCGGCAACCTGTACGCGCGCGAAGCGCGCTGGGGCGACGCACAGCGCGCGTACTTCGAAGCGTTCCGTGGCGCCCCGCGCAACGCGGACTACGCGTTCAACCTGGCGGTCAGTCTCGATCGGCTGGGCCAGCGCAAGGCCGCCCTGGACTACTACCGGCAGGCCGAGGCGCTGCGCGGTCCGAACACGGCATTCGATGGCGCGACGGTCGCCGCCCGCATCACGGCCCTCGCCATCCCGTGAGCCCATGAGCACCTTGAAGCGCAATCTCCGCATCGGGGAACTGCTGGTCCAGAAGGGCGTCGTGAGCCAGGACCAGGTGCGGATCGCGCTGACCGAGCAGAAGCGCAACCGCGACCACCTCGGCAAGATCCTCGTGCGGCTCGGCTTCGCCACCGAGGCGGTGATCCTGGACGTGCTCGGCGGCGCGCTCGGCCAGCAGAAGGCCGACCTCAGCAAGGTGGTCGTCGACGGGGAAGCGATCCGCATGATCCCGAAGGATCTCGCGCGCCGCTTCCATATCCTCCCGCTGACCTACGAGGCCAACCGCAAGCGACTGACCCTCGCGATGGCGGACACGTTCAACGTCGTCGCGCTCGATCAGATCACCGCGCTGATCGGCGGCGACACCGAGATCGTCCCGCTGATGGCCGGCGAAGCCGAGATCGAGAAGGCCATCGACCAGTTCTACGGGTTCGAGCTGTCGGTCGACGGCATCCTGCAGGAGATCGAAACCGGCGAGATCGACTACGAGAGCCTGGACGCGGACAGCCAGGAGTACAGCCAGCCGGTGGTGCGGCTGGTCAACGCGCTGCTCGCGGATGCCGTGAAGCGCGGCGCCTCGGACATCCATTTCGAACCCGAAGAGGGATTCCTGCGCTTCCGCTACCGCATCGACGGCGTGCTGCGGCAGGTGCGCAGCCTGCACAAGAACTACTGGTCCGCGCTCGCGGTGCGCCTGAAGGTGATGTCCGGCATGGACATCGCGGAAACGCGTGCGCCGCAGGACGGCCGCATCACGCTGTCGCTGACCGGTCGCCAGATCGACTTCCGCGTATCCACCATCCCGACGGTGCACGGCGAGAACATCGTGCTGCGCGTGCTCGATCGCCAGAAGGGCATCGTGCCGATCGAAGACCTCGGGCTCGAGGAAGACATCCTGCACCTGCTGAAACTCATGGTGGCGCGCCCGGAAGGACTGCTGCTCGTGACCGGCCCGACCGGCAGCGGCAAGACCACCACCTTGTACAGCCTGCTGAACCACCTCAACACCGAGTCGGTCAATATCATGACGCTCGAAGACCCGGTGGAGTACCCGATGGGCATGATCCGGCAGACGTCGCTGAACGAAGCGGTGCGGCTCGATTTCGCGAGCGGGATCCGTTCGATGCTGCGCCAGGACCCTGACATCATCCTGGTCGGCGAGATCCGCGACGAAGACACTGCGGCGATGGCGTTTCGCGCGGCGATGACCGGCCACCAGGTGTTCTCGACGCTCCACGCGAACTCCGCGATCGGCGCGATCCCGCGCCTGCTCGACATGGGCGTCAAGCCGGAAGTCATGGCGGGCAACCTGATCGGGATCCTCGCGCAGCGGCTGGTCCGCCGCCTGAAGCCGGAGTGCCGCGAGGCCTACGCGCCGTCGGCCATCGAGCGCCAGATCCTTGGGCTCGACGAACACGATCCGGCGCCGCTCCACCGCGTGGCCGAGGAATTCCGTCACACCGAGCACCAGGGGTACGAGGGACGGACGGCGGTCATGGAACTGCTGAAGTTCGACCACGGGCTCGACGAACTGGTGGCGCGCGGCGCGACCGCGCGCGAGCTGCACCAGGCCGCGCGCGGCAAGGGCTTCGTGACGCTCGCCGAGATCGCGGTGCGTCGCGTGCTGGACGGCACCACCACGATCGACGAGATCTCGCGCGTCGTCGACCTGACCGATCGCCTGGACTGAGCATGGAGGCCTACCGCTACAAGGCGATGGACGAGCGCGGGCGCATCCTCCACGGCAAGGTGGACGCGGTCAACCCGGCCGATCTCGAAGTACGCCTCGGCCGGATGGGTCTCGATCTCGTGAATTTCACGGCGCTGCGCGCGCGCCGCCGCCCGGTCACCGGCAGCGGGATCCGCACCATCGATCTCATCACGTTCGCGTTCCACCTGGAGCAGCTCGTGCGCGCGGGCGTGCCGATCATCGAAGGGCTGGGCGATCTGCGGGACACGCTGGATCACAAGCGGCTGCGCGAAGTCACCGGCGCGATGATCGAATCGATCGAGGGCGGCAAGACGCTGTCCGGCGCGATGGCGGACTTCCCGGCGGTGTTCGACACGGTGTTCGTCAGCCTGATCCGCGCGGGCGAGCAGAGCGGGCGCCTGCCCGAGGTGCTGCAGAAGATCATCGAGAACCTCAAGTGGCAGGACGAACAGGCGTCCTACACACGGAAGCTGCTGATGTACCCGGCGCTCGTCAGCGTCGTGATCCTGGCGGTGCTGGTCTTCCTGATGGTCTACGTGGTGCCCCAGCTGGTGTCGTTCCTCGGCACGATGGGGCAGGCGCTGCCGCTGCAGACGCGCGCGCTGATCGCGACGTCCGCGTTCATGTCTGCCTACTGGCCCGTGCTGCTCGCAGTGCCGCCCCTGTGCGTTGCCGGGTTCGTCGCCGCGCTGCGTTCCAACACCGGGTTCGCCGAGCGGGTGGATGCCTGGAAGCTGCGCATTCCGCTGCTGGGCCCGATCCTGAAGAAGATCGTGGTCACGCGCGTGTGCAGCGTGTTTTCGATCATGTACACGTCCGGGATCACGGTGCTCGAGTGCCTGCGGTCGGGCGAGGACGTCGCGGACAACCGCGCGATCCGCACCGCGCTGCGCGACGCCGGGCGCATGATCGCCGACGGCGGCGGCATCAGCGCGAGCTTCGGCGCCACCGGGCTGTTCCCGCCGCTCGTCGTGCGCATGCTGCGCGTCGGCGAGAACACCGGGGCGCTGGAGGACGCGCTCAGCAACGTCACGTATTTCTTCACCCGCGACGTGCGCGATTCGGTGACCCGGCTGCAGACCCTGATCCTGCCCGCGGTGACGGTCCTGCTGGGCGCGATCGTGCTGTGGATCATGTCGTCGATCCTGGGGCCCATCTATGACCTGTTCACCGAGATCCGGGTCTGATCCGGTGTGCGGGAGGCGCGCATGATGAACGTGCTGCGCGGCGAAGCCCGGGTGCTGCTGGTCGCCGCCGATCGCGCGCTGCTGTACACCGGTCACGGCGGCCGGCTCACGCATGCTTACGAGTTCGCGGCCGGCGAAGGAGGCTGGAGCGCCTTCTCCCATTACCTGGAGCAGGCGGGCGCGGCGCCGCTGCACGTGCTGGTGGACGTGGTGGAGGAGGAATACCGCCAGGACACGATCCCGCACGTGCGCGGAGGCGACCGCCGCGCGGTGCTGGCCCGCAAGTACGCGCGACTGTTCCGCGGCACGCCGTACTGCCTCGCGCTGGCGCAGGGCCGCGAGCGCGAGGGACGGCGGGACGATCGCGTGCTGCTGACCGCGCTGACCAAGCCCGAGACCCTGGCGCCATGGATCGCGGAGATCCTGAAGCACCGCGTGCCGCTGGCCGGGATCCACTCGGTGCCGATCCTGAGCGCGGCGCTGCTGAAGGCGGTGAAGGCGACTGCCAGCAACGTGCTGTTCATCAGCGTGCAGCAGGTCAGCGGTCTGCGACAGACGTTCTTCCGCGACGGCCAGCTCAAGATCAGCCGCCTCGCGCAGATGCCGCGGCTGGGCTCGGTGCCTTACGCGAATCACGTGCTCGCGGAGCTCGCCAAGCTCAGGCGCTACCTGAACAGCCTGGCGCTCGTCTCGCGCGACAGCCCGCTTGCGATCTACCTCTTCAGTCACGGGGAACTGCTGCAGGAACTCGAGCGCCATTGCCGAAGCTCGGACGGCGAGCAGTACTTCCTGGTCGACACCGCCGATCTCGCGCCGCGTCTCGGCCTGCCGGCGGAGTCCGTGTCGCCGTACGCGGACGCGCTGTTCGCGCAGCTGCTGCTCGATGCGCCGCCCTCCGTGCACTACGCGCAGCGCCAGGAAACGCGTTTTCACCTGCTGCACCAATGGAAGATCGCGCTGCTCGCCGCGAGCGTGCTGCTGATCGTCGGCAGCGCGGGGTGGAGCGCGCTGCGCTTCGTGGAGGGTGTCGGGCTGAAGCAGCAGGCGCTCGACGCCGCGCAGAAGTCCGTGTTCTACCAGGAGCGGCTCGCGCTGGCGCGACGGGACCTGCCGCCGACGCCGCTGGACGCCAGTGCGATCGATACCGCGGTGCGCACGGCGGATGCGCTCGTGTCGCTGCGCGCGTCGCCGCTGCCCGCGTGGCGGCTGCTCGGCGCCGCGCTGGAATCCGCGCCCGCGATCGTGCTCGATCGCCTCACGTGGCAGCGCTCGTTCGTGCCGGACCCGGACGGGAAACCGGCGCCCGGGACACCCGAGCCGCCCGCGCCCGCGGCGGCCGATGACGCGTATTACGCGATTACCGACGTGGAGGGGCACCTCGCGGCATTCGACGGCGACTTCCGCGGGGCGCTCGCGACGATCGACGCGCTCGCGGCGCGCCTGCGCGAGCAGCAGGACGTGCGGAGCGTCACGGTGACCCGCTATCCGCTCGATCTCGATCCGGACGCCAGCGTGACCGGCTCCGCGGGCGCCGCCGACCCTGCCGCGGGTTTCACGTTGCGCATCGTGCTGGGGGTTGCGCATGCCGCGCGCCAGGGCTGAGTGGGGGGTGCTGCGCGGTGCGCTCGGCGTGTTCGCCGTCAGCGTGGTGATCGCGGGCCTGCTCCTGTGGAGCAGCGACTGGTTCTGGCGCGGCATGCACGCGGAGTACACCGCGAACTTCGCGCAGTTCCGGGCCGCCAGCCGCCAGTACCTCGCCGTCGATGACGAGGAACGGATCATCGAAGCGCAGTACCCGGCGTTCCGCGCACTGCACGCACGTGGCGTGATCGGCCCGGAGCGGCGGCTCAGCTGGGTGGAGGCGGTGCGTACGGCGAGCGGGTCGCTGGGACTCCCGGCGCTCGACTACCGGATCGACGCGCAGCAGGCCTACACGCCGGAGGTGCCGCTCGCGAGCGCCCCGTTCGATCTCCGTGTCAGCGAGATGCAAATCAGCGCGGCGCTGCTGCACGAGGGCGATCTGGCGCGCCTGTTCGCGCACCTCGAGGCGCGCGGCGAAGGCCTGTTCAGCGTGGAGCGCTGCGAGCTGCGGCGCGCCGACAGCCGGCCCGCGGATACGGCCGGTGGCCCGACCGCCGCGCTGCAGACCGAGTGCGTGCTGCGGTGGTTCACCCTGGCGCCGCCCGCGGGCACGGGAGTCGACTGATGCGACACGGCGCGGCTCTCGGGATCCTGGCGGCCTGGGCGTGCGCGGTGCACGCGGACGATCTCGGCCGGCTGTTCTTCGATCGGGAAGCCCGCACGGCGCTCGACGCCGCGCGGGCCGCCGTCACCGCGCCCGTACCGGCCGGGCATGACGAACCGGCAGCGTTGCCGGCGACGACCGACCCGGTGCCGGTGAGCGCACCGCCGCCGCCCGTCACGTTGAACGGCATCGTCACCCGCTCACACGGTCCGGCCACCGTGTGGGTCAACGGCGAACCCCGGGATGCGCGGCATCTCGCGCTTCCCGGGTTCGTGGACGGGGATGCGCGGGTGGTCGGAAGCGGTCTCGAGATCGCACGCGACGGGTCCGCGCCGCGACGGGTGCGCGCGGGACAGACCTACGATCCGGCGAGCGACACCTTGCACGACACCCGCGATCCTGCGCCCCCGGTCGCCGATGGCGCGCGCGACTGAGATCCCCGCGGCGCGACCCCAGCGCGGCCTCGCGACCCTGCTGGTGCTGCTGGTGCTGACGAGTGTCGGCGCGTATTTCCTGCTGCGCGCGCTGAACGCGGCGCGCGGCCCCGACGCGGCCGCCACCGGCCGCACGCTCCAGGCCGCGCGCGATGCGCTGCTCGGCTACGCGGTGCGCTATCCCGACAACCCCGGGGTGCCGCTCGACACCGGCCCCGGCCGCCTGCCGTGCCCGGACCTCCGGGTCGATCCCGGGGAACCGCTCGGCGCCGCCGATTCGCCGTGCGCGCTGTCTTCCGGCACCGAGACCGGCCGCCTGCCGTGGCACACGCTCGACCTGCCGGCGCTGACGGACGCGAGCGGCGCCCCGCCATGGTACGCCGTGGCGGATCCGTACCGGTCGCACCTGGCAGGCGTGCTGAACACGGACACCGCGGGCACGCTCGATGTCGCACCGTGCACGGGCAGCGATGACGTGGTCGCGCTGATCATCGCGCCGGGCGCCGGGCTCGGCACGCAGGCACGCGGACCTGCCGTGTTCGATCCGGCGGCCTACCTGGAAGGCGACAACGCGACCCGCGGCGATGGTTGCTTCACCGCCGAGCGCAGCGCGACCGCGAACGACACGGTACGCGCGATCACGCGCCGGGAACTGATGGGGGCGGTCGAAGCGCGGGTGCTCGCGGAGGTCGCCGACGCGCTCCGCCGGTACCACGCCGCGCACGGCGCGTATCCCTGGCTGGCGCCGTTCGCGCCGCCTGCGACCGCGACATTCCGCGGCGAAGTCGGCCGCCGGCGCGGCCTGCTGCCGCTCAGGCAATCCGATCCGGGGCCGGACGGCGATCCGCTGACGCCGGATGGCGACCCGGCGGACATCGCCGGCAGCGCGTTCGCGTTCGCCGCGCCGTTCGTGCTGCGCTGGGCGTCGGGCACGGCCGGGAGCGTGACCACGACGGGCGCGCAGCCGCCGCTCGAAGCCTGCGTCCGCGCGAGCGCGGATCCCGCCTGCACGTCGGGCACCGCGCTGCCGGCCGTGCTGTCGCTGGCGGGGGACGTGAGCGGCGTGCCAGGCGGCGAATGGGCGGCCGGCCTGTGCAAGGTCACGTCGGGCGGTCACATGGGCTGCCACGCGGTGCGCGAAGTGGGCACCTCGCCGCGGCTGCGGCGCACCTACACCGCGGTGCTGACGGGCTGGCCGTACCGGATCGACGCGCCGGACGCGACCACGCCGCGCCGTCAGCGTTTCGCGCGCAATGCCGAGACCCTGCCGGTCGCCGAGCGCCTCGAACTCGAACTCAGCGACACGCGGATCGAGCCTGACGGCACGTTGCTCGCGCTCGGCAGCTCGCGCCTCGTGCTCGCCGGCGGCGATCTCGTGGACGCGTTCGAACTCGCCGAGGTGCCGTTCGATCTCGAAGTGGATGACGACGGCGTGCGTGACCCGACGGATCCGGCCGTCGACCCGACCCCGGACACGCTCCCCGCGACGCGCCGCTCGCCCGGCGAGCTGCCGCGCTGGCTGCGCGCGAACGAATGGCACCACCGCGTGTTCGTCGCCTATGCGCAGGCTTACGCCCCCGGTGACACCGGCGGCGACTGCGCGACGCATGCCCTCGGCTGCCTGACCGTAAACACCGCGCGCGGCACCGCGCCCGCGCAGCCGGTGGCAACCCGCGCACTGGTGCTCGGCGCCGGGCGCGCGCTCGGCGGCGCCGTGCCGCAGACGCGCCCGGGCACTACGCCCGCTGACTATTACGAAGACGCCAACGCCGTGGACGACGACGTCTTCGAGCAGCGCGATCAGGGCGCCGCGTTCGACGACCGGGTGCGTGCGCTGGATCCCCTGGAGTGATCCCATGATGCACCGACCGCGTGACCGCGGATTCACCCTGCTCGAGATCACGGTGGTGCTGTTCATCCTCGGGCTGCTGATCGCGGGGCTGTTCGGTCCGCTCGAGACGCAGCTCGAAGCGCGCGATCGCCGGCAGACCCAGGAGGCGCTCGACCGCATCGTCGAGGCACTCGGCGGCTTCGCGATCACTGCGCGGCGCCTGCCCTGTCCGGACGCCGACGGCGACGGCCGCGCCGATCCGGTGTTCGACCCCGGCAATCCCGCGACCGCGGTGTGCACGGTCACCGTGGGCCTGCTGCCGTGGAGCGATCTCGGGGTCGCGCCGGCCGATGCCTGGGGCAACCTGTTCACGTACGCGGTAGCGAACCCGGCGTACACGCAGCCGGAGAGCGACGGCCTGTGCAACGGCAACGGCGCGCCCGGGCACTTCGATCTCTGCAGCACCGGCAACCTGACCGTACAGGGTCGCGGCGACAATCCGGCCACGGCCGGTACCGAGAGCAAGTTCCTGCTCGCGACCTACGCGACGGCGCTGCCGGCGGTGGTGATCTCGCACGGCCGCAATGGCTTCGGCGCGCGCAGCGCGACCGGCGTACTGCTGCCCGCGCCGGGCGGCGACGACGAGCGCGCGAACGCTGACGGCGACGCGGTGTTCATGTCGCGCGGTTACACGCGCGAGGCCGCCGGCTGCAGCGATGACGCGAACGAGGCGACGCCGCTGTGCGAATACGACGATCTCGTCGCGTGGCTCGCGCCGAGCATCCTGAACGGCCGCATGGTCAGCGCCGGGCGCCTGCCGTGACGCCGACTCACGCGGGGCGCATGTCCGCGAGTTCGAAGCGCACGTCGCCCGGCATGTTGGACGCGAGACGCAGTTCGAATCCCGCGTGGCGCGCGAGCTGCGCGGCCTGGTAGAGCCCCACGCCGAGCCCGTCGCGTGACGGGACCACCTGCCGGAACAGCTGGCGGGCGATCGCCTCGGGAATCGCCGCGCCGGTATCACCGACCGAGATCCGCAGGCGGCCGGCGCGGTCGTCGAGCGCGAGGTGAAGCGTCACGTCCGGTTGTCCCGCCGCTTTCTGGCGGACGTTGTCGAGCAGGTTCTCGACGATGCTGTCCAGCACATCCGTCGGCACCTCGCGCGCCGGGTGGTCCAGGTGGGCGGTTGGCGCGACGGCCTGCGCGGCGTGGCGCTCGATCAGCTGTGCCCACCACGCCGCGATGGGCGCCGTCGCGCCCGGCTCCGCGGTCGGCTGGTTGAGCTTGTCGAGCGCCGACTGCAGGCGCTGGACGATCACCGGCAGCTGGCGCTGCAGCAGTTCCAGCGAGTCCGCTTCACGCCCCGCGCGGGTCGCCGCGGTGGCGAGCAGTTTCAGTGACTGCAGGAGATTCTTGATGTCGTGGGTCAGGCGCGCGCCGGTCGCGTAGATCGCCTGCAGGTGCGCCTGGCGCGCCTGCTCCTGCTCGCGTCGCTTCGCGGCGTGGAAATGGTTGAGCGTGTCGATCAGCAGCCGGCAGTGCAGCAGCAGGGTCGGTCCGGGGGCATGGTTGAGGTACAAGGTGACCGCGAGGTCGCCCGCCGCGAGGCGCGTGTCGCGCGGGGTCTCGACCCCTGCGAGATGGGCGCCTTCGTCGTCCTCCCACCGGGCACCCGCGATCCAGGGTGTCGCGACGAGCTCGGTGAGCGCGGCGCGCAGGAACGAGTCCGGGCCCGGGCTGTCCGCCGCGCGCGCTGCGAGGCTCGCCATCCAGGCCTCGAACGGCGTGCCGATGTTGAGCACCGATTTCTCCCACAGCGCGCCAAGCCCGGTGCCGGCGGTCGGGGTCACGAGCCAGCTGATGAACACCAGGAACGCGGCCACCGCAAGCAGCGACACGAACAGTGCAGTGGCGTAGTCGAGCGCGCGGGTCTGCGTGAGCTGCACGCTGCCGAGCGCGAGCAGCGCGGTCAGCAGCGCGACGATGATCCCGCGCAGGAAGTCGATCGGAAATGTCTGGCGGGCGACGGTCGCCGCCGGGATCAGCGCGATCGCGCCGGGCACGACGTAAAGCCCGAAGCGGAACGCCTCCGCCACCGCGGGCGCCACCGCGCCCGTGGCGAACAGCAGCGGCACCACGCCGAGCAGCAGCTCGGACACCAGGCAGGCGAGTCCCAGCATGTAGGCCAGGCGTTCGCGCCGCACGCTGCGCGCACGCCCGGCGACGATGCCGATCAGCAGGATGACCCACGCGAACAGCCAGCCGCCGTTCAGGGTGCCGACGAACGTCGCGACGAACGCGAGGATGATTACCACGGCGCCACGGTCCAGGCGCTGTTCGCGCTGCCACAGCGGCTGCCACAGGAAGAAGAGTCCGAGATGGGCCGTCATCAGTGCGCGCGCGAACGGACTCTCCGGGGCGGCCTGCAGCGCGGCATGCAGCAGCCACAGCATGCCCGCGAGCACCCAGTGATCGCGGCGCCGGTCGAGCAGGACGGAAACGTCGAACATGGGGTTCGCCACAGGGTGCCGGGGCTCGTGGCCGCGCCGTACAATCGGCGCGTGCGCGCTCGACAGTTTAACAGCCTGGTGCAGCTCACCGTGCGCGAGTTCGTGCGCAGCCACTTCGCGCGCGCGGTGCTCGGCGTGGTGGCGCTCGCATGGGGGCTCGCCGCGTTCGGCGCCAGCCTCGCGATCACCGAGAGCGCGGAGTTCCGGATCGCGTTCTATGCCGCCGCCGTGCGGCTCGGGCTGGTCGCGACGACCGCGCTCGTTGTCGTGCAGAACGTGGTGCGCGAGATCGATGACGGCCTGCGCGACCTCCTGCTGTCGCGCCCGCTCGCGCGCCGGACCTGGCTCGCGGGGAAATTCGCTGGCGGGGCGCTCGCCACGACGCTTGCCGCGGCGCTCGCCGGGTTGCCGCTGTTCGCGTGGTGCGCGCCGGCTGCGGCCGCCGCCTGGACCGGTGCACTCGCGGGGGAGCTCGTGCTGGTCGGCGCCGCCGCGCTGACCGCGGCCGTGAGCCTCGGCCATTTCGCCTTCGCGAGCCTCGCGGTCGGCGGGTTCTACGTGCTGTGCCGCTCGCTGCAGGCGCTGGTGTGGCTTGCCGAGGATCCGCTGCTCGCGGGGGTCTCGCCGTTCGCGGAGGCTGCCGGCAGCGTGCTGCGCGGGCTCCATGTCCTCTTGCCGGATCTCGCGCGCTTCGCGCCGAGCGCGTGGCTGCTGCGCGCCGCGCCGGACGCCGCGGAGCTCGCGTTCGTTGCCATTGAGACCGTGCTCTTCGCGGCGGTGCTCGTGGTGATCGGCATGGTCGACTGCGAGCGACGCGCCGCGTGAACGTGTTCGCGCGGGTTGCGCAGCGCCCGTGGCGTGACGTGCCGGTGAGCCTGCGCGTCGCGCTGCCGCTGCTGCTGGTGCTGCACGCCGGATGGCGTGCGGGGCTCGCGCCGACGCGCCCCCGCGCCGCCGCGCTGCCGCGCCCGCCGGCGCCGTCCGTGGCACGCGTGGCGGCGCTCGGCGAACTGCCCGTCGCCGCGAAGATCGTGAGCCTGTGGCTGCAGGCGTTCGACGACCAGGCCGGCGTGTCGCTGCCGTTCGCGGCGCTCGATTACGCGCGGCTGGAAGACTGGCTTGCGCTGTCGCTCGCGCTCGACCCGGCCGCGCAATACCCGCTGCTCGCGGCGAGCCGGCTGTACGCGGAGGTGCCCGAGGCGGCGCGCAGCCGCCGGATGCTCGATTTCGTCGCCCGCGCGTTCGCCGCGGACCCGGCCCGGCGCTGGCCGTGGCTGGCACACGCGGTCTTCGTGGCGCGGCACCGGCTCCACGACCTGCCGCTGGCGCGGGACTACGCGCGGCGGCTCGCACGGGCGGATGCGCCGGAGATCCCCTCCTGGGCCCGGCAGCTCGAGATCTTCGTGCTGGAGGACATGGGCGAGATCGAGGCCGCCAAGGTGCTGCTGGGCGGCCTGCTCGCGAGCGGCCAGGTCACCGACCCGCACGAACAGCGGTGGCTCACCGGGCGGCTCGCGGCGCTCGAAGCCGCCGCGGCGTCCCGCGCGCCGCGCTGAGCGAGGCGTTGTCATTTTCCCGACAGAGTGACCGATCGACGACAGTCCGAGCCGTGCTCGCCGGGAAAACCCTCGCCGGATCAGCGCGCCGGCCCTTGGCGCGGATCCTGCACACGCCTTCAGTGACTCCTTTCACATTCCCGGATCCGCGCATGTCCACTCGCCGTCAGCAAGGTTTCACCCTGGTCGAAATTGCAATTGTGCTCGTCATCATCGGCCTGCTGCTCGGCGGCATCCTGAAAGGCCAGGAACTCATCACGAGCGCGCGGGTCCGCAACATCGCGGACCAGAACTCCGGCGTGCAGGCCGCGTACTACGGCTTCGTCGATCGCTTCCGGCAGGTGCCGGGGGACTGGCCGGCCGCCAACGCGGCGCAGGCGATTCCCGGGGTCACGACGGGCGGCAATGGCAACGGACGACTCGATCGGCACACCACCGACTGGACGGAAGCGCTCGCGCTGTGGGAACAGCTGTCCCGCGCAGGTTTCATCCAGGGCGCGTTCGTCGGCGGGGACGCTGCGCCCACCGCAACGGACACCGATCTCGCACCGCGCAACGCCTTCAACGGGTTCCTCGTGCTGTTCCGCTCCAACGATTACTACGACACGGAAGCCACGCCGACCGACCGGCTGAACCTCGTGCTCGGCCGCGGCATCCCGGTCAACGTGATGCGCGAACTCGATTTGAAGGTCGACGACGGACTGCCGCAGTCCGGCGTGCTGCGCCACGCGCTGTCCACCGGCGCGACGTTCGGCGAGGTCGGCCAGTCGACCGCAGCCTGCGTGGACGATTCCGTCACGCCCCCCATCTGGGACATCGCCGGCAACGAGGAAATCTGCAACGGCGTCTACCTCTACTGAGCGCCCGTGAACGGTTCGCCCGCCGCGGGCGACGGCCTGCCGCTGCTGGCGTGTCGCGGGGTGCACAAGTCGTTCGGCATTCGCCCGGCGCTGATCGGCGCCGATCTGGTGCTGCGGCGTGGCGAGGCAGTGGCGCTCGTCGGCCTGAACGGCGCGGGCAAGTCCACGTTGCTGCGCATCGCGCTCGATCTGCTCGCGCCGGACGCAGGCGAGGTGCGGATCAGCGGCCGTCCGGCGCGTGAGCCGGGCGCCCGGGCGGACGTGGCGTACCTGCCGGAACGCTGCCTCCCGCCGCGGCATCTCACCGGCGCGGAACTGATCGCGCTGCTGCTGGACCAGCACGGCGTGGACTTCGATGCCGCGGCGGCCACGCGCGAATGTATCGCGCTCGATCTCGATCCCGCGGTGCTCGCGCGGCGCGCCCGCGACTACTCCAAGGGCATGGCGCAGAAGCTCGCGCTCGTCGCGTGCCTGCTCGCCGACCGCGCACTGCTGGTGCTGGACGAACCGATGAGCGGGCTCGATCCGAGTGCCCACCGTGCAGCCCGGACACGGCTCGCCGCGGCCCGCGCGGCCGGCACCACGCTCCTGATGAGTTCGCACGCGCTGCACGACGTGGCCGCACTCTGCGAGCGCGTGGTGGTCCTGCACGCGGGTCGGATCGTCTTCGATGACACGTTCGCGGCATTTGCCGCGCGCGCACCCGGCGCCGATCCCGAAGCCGCGTTCCTCGCGACGATCGCAGGTTCAAGCCGCTGAACGCGGTGCCGCTAGCAGGCGGGTGAGCCTTGCCGATCCTTCGTCGTCCGTGAGTCATCCCGCGTGACCGAGCCCGTGTCTCCCATGTTCGACCTGCACCCCGGATTCGCCCGCGCCCTGCTGGAGACCTTGCCCGGCGGGGTGGCGTTCATCGATCGCCACGGGCGCGTGCAATGGGCGAGCGCCGCGTTTGCCGCGCTGCTCGGCACGGAT
>JBFWUN010000021.1:46454-70533 GCA_050247235.1 Gammaproteobacteria bacterium | reverse complement strand
CGCACGACATCCAGAGCAACCGCATGACGCGCCTCGAACAGGTGCAGGCGGTTGGTGGTGGCTACCGGATGCGGGTCAACGACGAATCCATGTTCGAACAGTACTGCACCGAGGCCGCCATCCGGCGACTCGGCACCTGATATTCGCGTCGGCGGCGCGTCGGATTTCCCCCGGGCGCCGCCGTCCTGACGATCGGGTTCACTCCGATTCCTGCGCTTTCAGCGCGCTGACCCCGTTCACGACGACGCGTTCCCCCGCGTTCAATGGACCTCGCACGATCACCGTATCGTGCGACGTCGAGACCGGCTCGACCGGCACCACCTTCACGTGCTCACCTGCGATGACGTACACCGCCGTGCCGCCCTCTCGATGGGCGAGCGCGGTGCGCGGCAGTTCCCACGTTGCAGGTGGGGCCGCTGATTCGAGCACTGCCTCCACGCGCTGCCCGGGCAGCAGTCCACTGTCCGGTGGGACGCGTGCAAAGATGCGGACGGTTTGCGTGGCAGGGTCGACCATGGCGCCACGCCCGGTCACAGGGGCGGTGACATTGCCGAGCCGCACCACGTCGCCGCGCTTCACGCCGGCGGCATCGAGGTGCGACACCCGGACTTCCGCGCGCAGGCTTGTGTCCTCCGCCACCACGAACGCCACCTGGAATCCGGCGATCGGCTCACCAGCCAGCACCCGGCGTTCGACGATATGGCCGGCGACACCCGTTTGAAGGGCATATGTCCCGGGTGCGGCGCCCGCTGACTCCAGGCCGCTCAGCATCGCGCGCGCCGCTTCGACCTCGGTGACGAGAGTCCGGAGTTCCGCGCGGCTGCGTTCGACCCGTGCGAGCGGGGCGATGCCTTCGGCCAGCAGGGCCTCGTCGCGCGCCAGGCGCGCTCGCGCAAGCGCATGCTGGGTCACCGCCTTGTCCAGGCGCGCGCGTGCCCCCGCATATTCGCGGCTTGCGATGTGCGCAAGCACCTGGCCCGCGGTTACGGCATCGCTCTCGTCCACGAGCACCCGGGTGACCCGGCCCGCGAATGGCGCGGCCACCGCCGTGGCCCGATCAATCGGGAGCATGATCTCCGCCGTCAGGCCATCGATGCGGAGGTGCTCCGCGGGCCGGATCTCGTGCCACGCGATCCCGAGTTCGCGGACCTGTCGCGCGTCGAGTCCGAGCGTGGCGGAATCCTGCGCGACCACGCGGGGTGACAACCCTGCAATGACGGCATGGAGCAGGATGTACACGAACCGGATGTGGAGGGCGCCCTGCCGCGCGGGTGCAGGATCAGGGATGGGCATGCTCGTCTCCCGATGAAGGATCGGCGGCGTCAGGTACGGCGTCCAGGTGAAAGGCCCAGAGCTGGTGTCGATCGATTTCGAGACGCACCAGCGCCTCGTGTGCGGCAAGCCGCGCGGTGAGTTCGGTGTGCTCTGCCTCCTGCAGCTCGCGTCGCGTCAGGGACAGCTCGCCGAATCCGATTTCGCCAAGCTGCCAGGCCCGCTCCACGCGGCCCGCAGCCGCGCGCGTCGCTGCCAACGCGTGCGCGGCTGCTCGCCATGCTCGGTGCCGACGCGAGACCGTGCGCGCGAGCTGCCGCGCGGCGGTTTCCACGCTGCGCTGAACACCGGCCGCCTCGGCTTCCGCCGCGGACGCAGCCGCTGCATCGGCACGTGCGTTCGCATCGCGCCCACGACCCGCGAGCGGGATCGAAAACACCAGGCTGACGGTCTGTTCGTCGTGATCCATCTCGTCAGCCAGCTGCAGGCCGAGCGTCGGATCGGGAGTGCGGTTGGCGTCGCTGCGGGCCGCCGCGAGACGGTGCTGACTGGCCAGCGCCCGGGCCAGCGCGATCTCGTGGCTGCGCGTGACGATCGTCTGCGCGAGTGTGACCTCGTCATCGGGGGGCGCGTCCGGCGTCGGGATTTCGGGTGCCGTGTTCGGAACGGGAATCCGGGGAAACTGCTCCGCAAGTGCAATGCGCGCTTCCTCCCGCGCGAGAACCCGGGCTTCGCGCGTCGATTCGAGCTGTGCGACGACCGCGTCCGCGCGCTCGAGGTCGAGGCGCGCCGCATCGCCCAGCGCAACCCGGCGCGCGGTGACCCGTCGCAGTGCCTCCATGGTTTCGAGTTGGGTATTCGTGAGGGCGACGGCGGTCGATCCGCGCAGCCAGGCAAACCACGTCGTCGCGAGGTCCCTCGCGCCCGCATGCCTGGCGTCCTCCATCGCGAATTCCGCGGTCGCGATGTCGCCCGCGCCGATCGCCGCGTCGAGCTTCGCCTTGCGCGGCAGGCGCCAGGTGCGGGACACACCGGCCTGCCATTCGTCATATGTCCGTCCCATGCGCTCGTGACGCATGCCGGGGCCAGCGCTCAGCTGGAACTCGTAAGGCCCGTGCTGCAGGGATTCCGCGCGCGCGCGCGAAGAGTCGACGCGCGCGGCGGCTGCCATCACGGTCGGCAATGCCGATATCGCGGCGCGGGCCGCATCCGCAGTCGGCAGGAGGTCTGCCGCGAACGTCATCGTTGCAAACGCGCCGGTCAGCAGGAAGCCGGACAGTCGATTCATCGGAAGCTCCCGGAATCGAGTACCGGCTCGATCCACCAGTACACGTCCGTACCCGGCATGCGGGTCCGCAATGCGGCGAGCAGCGTGTCGATCCGAGCGCGCGTCCAGACCACCGTCAGCATGCGTCGGCCAACGCGGCCACGGACCCGTTCGGTCGCGCTCGCCCGGTCGAAACCCGCGGCGTGCCCCTCGCCTGTCCAGGTCGTGAATCCCGGTACGACGGGTGTGAAAGCGAGTACTTCGTCGATGAGCGCGGGTTCCAGCGCGGGCGGGAACACCAGGGTCAGTCGCACGCGCTCATCCCCGCTCACTGCGCACCTCGGTCGAATCCGAACCGGCGGAACAGCACCGGCAGCACCAGCAGGGTGAGCAGGGTGGAGGTCACGAGACCGCCGATCACGACCACCGCGAGCGGGCGCTGGATTTCAGATCCAGGGCCGGTCGCGAACAGCATGGGCACGAGCCCAAGCGCGGTGATCGTCGCCGTCATCATCACGGGGCGCAGCCGCCGCCGGGCCCCTTGTTCGATCGCTGCGTCGGGGGACAGCCCGGCGGCTGCCAGCTGGTTGAAGCAGGAAACGAGCACGAGCCCGTTGAGCACCGCAATGCCGAGCAGTGCGATGAACCCCACCGACGCGGGAACCGACAAGTACTCGCCGGTCAGCCACAATCCGAACACGCCGCCGATGAGCGCAAAGGGAATGTTCGCCAGGATCAGCGCGGACTGCCGCAGCGAACGGAACGTCGTGTAGAGGACGAGCAGGATACCTGCCAGCGCCACCGGCACGACGATCGCGAGTCGTCGCGCAGCGCGTTGCTGGTTCTCGAACTGTCCGCCCCACTCGAGCCGGTAACCGGCCGGCAGCGGCACCCGTTCAGCGACGCGCGCCCTGGCTTCGGTCACGAATCCCACGAGGTCCCGGCCGGTCACGTTGGCCTGGACGAGCGCGTAGCGTGATGCATTTTCCCGGTCCACCTTGACCGGGCCGTCCACTCTCTTCACGGAGGCCACGTCCGTCAGCGGCACGCTGTGTCCGTCTGCGGACACCAGGTTGCCGCGCACGAAGCGCATGACATCTTCGCGCATGCGCGTGTCGCCCCGGACGATCACGGGCACGCGACGCCCTTCTTCGAGCACCACTCCCGCGGTCCGCCCTTCGACCCGGGTGCGGAGTTCGTCCTGAAGCGCGGTGATGTCGAGACCGACGCGCCCGGCCGCGTCCCGATTGATACGGGTCTCGAGGTACTGCACACCGTCGTTCGCGAGCGTGAACACGTCCTGGTTGCCCGGCACGTTGCGAAGCTCCGCAGCGATGGCCTGTGCCAGCCGGCTGAGTTCGGCAAGGCTCGGACCGAACACCTTGATTGCGACATCGCCGCGGCTGCCCGTGAGCATCTCTGCGACCCGCATCTCGATCGGCTGGGTGAAGCTCGCGTGCATGCCGGGGAAACCTTGCATGACCTCGCGGATGCGTTCGGCGAGCCATTCCTTGTCGGGATGGCGCCAGGTGTCCTTCGGCGCGAGCTGAAGGAACATGTCCGTCTGGTTGAGACTCATGGGATCGAGACCCAGCTCATCCGAGCCGACCCGTGCAACGACATGCGCGACTTCCGGTACCTGCGCGAGGATCGCGCGTTCGATGCGCAGGTCGTCCGTCACCGAACGCGCCAGGCTGATCGACGGGAGCTTCTCGATCTGCATCAGGAGATCGCCTTCGTCCATCGTCGGCATGAACGACTTGCCGACATCCAGGTATGTCGCGGTGCCAAGCCCGAACAGGCCGACAACCGCGACCCCCAACCCCCATGGAGACCGGAGCGCGGCGCGCAGCAACGGCGCGTATCCCCGGTGCAGCAGTCGCATCACGAATGGCTCGCGGTGCTGGCCACCCTCGGCGAGCAGCAACGACGCCAGCACGGGCACCGCGGTGAGCGACAGCAGCAGCGAGCTGCCAAGCGCGAAGACGATTGTCAGTGCGACCGGGCGGAACAGCTTGCCTTCGAGGTCCGTCAAGGTCAGCAGCGGGAGGAACACGAGACAGATGATCAGGATCCCGGACGCAATGGGCACCGCCACTTCGCATGTCGCCCGGTACACGATGTGAACGCGCGGAAACGTGCCGGCAGTCCGCTGCTGCAGGTGACTCAGCGCGTTTTCGACCACCACCACCGCCGCGTCCACCAGCATTCCAAGCGCGATTGCAAGTCCGCCGAGACTCATCAGGTTGGCGGTAAGGCCGAACACCTGCATCAGGATGAAGGTGCAAAGCGCGGACAGGGGCAGCATCAGCGCCACCACGATTGCCGGACGCACCTGGCCCAGGAACAGCAGCAGCAGCACCACGACGAGCACGCTCGCTTCGAGCAGCGCGCGCGTGACCGTACGGACCGCGCGCGCGATCAGTTCGCTGCGATCGTAGAACACGTCGATCCGGACCCCCGGTGGCAGGCTCGGCGCAAGTTCGGCGAGCCTGCCCCGGACCGCGCGGATGAGCGCCGACGCGTCGACGCCCCGCAGCCCGATCACGATACCCTCCACGGCCTCGCCGAGCCCGTCACGGGTCACCGCGCCGTAACGGGTCAGGCTCTCGGTGCGCACGTCGGCCACATCACGGATCCGCACCGGCACGCCATCGCGTTCCGCGAGCACGATCGCGCCGAGATCCACGAGCGTTCGGATGGCTCCCTCGGCGCGTACGATCAGTGCCTCCTCACCATCGACGAGCCGCCCGGCGCCGTCGTTGCGGTTGTTGGCGGCGACCGCATCGAGCACGTCGGAATAGGACAGCCGCGCCCGCAGCAGGGCATCACCACGCGGGATCACGGCGAAGGTCCGTACCTCGCCGCCGAGCGCGTTCACGTCGGCGACGCCGGGCAGCGTCCGCAGCGCCGGGCGCAACGTCCAGTCGAGCAGCGCGCGCCGCTCCTGCGCCGAAAGTGCACCTCCTTCGATGGTGAACATGAACAGGTCGCTCAACGGAGTGGCGAGCGGGGCGATTCCCCCGCTCAATCCCTCCGGCAGGTCACCAACGATGTTCGCGTAGCGCTCGGCCACCTGCTGGCGCGCCCAGTAGATGTCCGTGCCCTCGGCGAAATCGATCGTCAGGTCGGCGATCGCGTACTTCGCGGCGCTGCGCAGCACGGTCTGGCGCGGGATCCCCAGCAATTCCATTTCGAGCGGCGCGATGACGCGCGATTCCACCTCCTCGGGTGTCATGCCAGGGGCCTTGAGAATCAGTTTGACCTGCGTGGGTGAGATGTCGGGGAAGGCGTCGATCGGCAGCCGCTCGAACGCGTACGCCCCCGCCAGTACGAGGCCAAGCGCGATTACGCCGACGAACAGGCGGCCGGTCAGCGCGCGCTGGACGAGTCCGTTCAGCATGGCGGCCGGATGTGGCGGAACGCAGACACGGGGAGCGAGCTTTGCATGGCCGCGAATGGTAGGACCCGCGACCTTTGGTTTCGCTTAAGGTGAGCGCGCCAATTGATATTGCTCAAGTGACATCGAGTGTCGGCAGTGTCTGAAATCCGCCCAGCTGCACGACCAGTGCGCCGCATTCGAGTGTGAACGTCAGCCGCAGGCCGAGCGTCCGTGCGAGCGCGGTGGCGAGCGCGAGCCCGAGTCCGGCGTGGCGCTCGCGCGCCGCCGAATCCCCGGCATTGAAGCCGCGTTCCCCGAGCCGGGTCGCGAGTGCCGGGGTGAGATGCGGCGCAGGATTGCGGATCACGATCTGTGGCGCGCCGTTGTCCGTGATCAGAACGTCGATCGCCACGTCGGGCGGCGCGTGACGCGCCGCGTTGCCGAGCAGGTTCGAGACGATGCGCTCGACCAGCGCCGCGTCACCGAGCACCCAGTGTTCGTCACCAAGCAGCGCCTGCACGTCGAGGCCGCGCGCGGTGATATCGGGCTGCCAGATCTCGATCTGACGTCGGACGATCCCCACGAGATCCAGCGGCTCGGACACCGGGAGCTCCAAGCCCGCTTCGCAGCGCGCGAGCGTCAGCAGACTGTCAACTGCACTGGTCATTCCGCGCACCGAGCGCAGCATGGCGTCCGCGTGGTCGTGCACCCGAGGGTCGGCGCTCAGCGTCTTCAGGCTCGCCGTCAGAAGTTCCAGCTCCGCGAGCGGGGTGCGCAGTTCGTGCGCGGCGTCACGCCCGAAGCGGCTCTCGCGCGCGAGTGCCTCCAGCAACCGATCGAATGCCGCGTTGAGCGTGCGCGCGATGGGCGTGAGCTCCGTCGGCAAGGTCTCCGGCACGGGCGCCGGGGCGGCGGGATCCTCCACCCGCCGCATGATCATGTCGCCGAACCGGGCGAGCGGCCGGAGTCCCCGGCGCACGACGACGACGGCAATCAGCGTCAGTACGGCGAGCGCTACCAGCGCGCCCGCGAACAGCACCGCGTGCAACCCACGCATCACGCGGTCGAGGGATTCACGTTCGCTGGCGACGATGAGACGCCTGGTCACCCCATCCGGTCCGGGCGCCAGGTCGAGCACGACGGCGCGACCGTGATGGCCGTCCGGCAGGCGCACATCGTAAAACTGCCCGGTGGCCGTCGGCGTGGACGGCGACGCCGGCGGCAGCGGGATGTCGCCTCCTCGGCTCGACGGCGAGCGCGCGACGATACGGTTGTCGCGGGTCACCACCTGGTAGAAGTCTTCGTGCGCACGCTGCGAATACTCGGGCCACGCGCGTTCGCCTGGCGCGCCCCCCGGGCTGCCGGCATCGAACAGCGCCCGCACGGCACGGGCGCGGGAATAGAGCGCGGAATCGAAGCGGCCCGCGAGCTCGACGCCGAGGCGCACGTCGAGCAGCAGGAACAGCACGCCGAGCAGCAGGCCGCCGCCGGCGGCGAGGCTGAACGTCAACCGCCAGCGCAGCGAACGCGGGTGCTCAACCGATGCAGTAACCGAATCCACGGCGCGTTTCGATCGGATCCGGCAGGCCAGCCTGCGCAAGCTTCCTGCGCAAGGTGCTCACCAGCACTTCGATGACCTTGTCCGAGCTGTCGCTGTGGCTGTCGTAAAGCTGCTCGAACAGGCTCGCGCGGGACAGCACTTCACCGCGTCGGCGCAGCAGTGTCTCCAGCAGCAGGTATTCCTTCGGGGTCAGCGGCAGCACCGTTCCGTCGACGCTCGCGACGCGACTCGCGGGGTTCACCGTCAGCGCGCCGTGCGTGAGGCTGGGGGCTCGGACCTCGAGACTGCGCCTCATCAGCGCGTGCAGCCGCGACGCGAGCTCCTCGAAGGCAAACGGCTTGACGAGGTAGTCGTCGGCACCGAGGTTCAGTGCCTCGACGCGATCGGCAGTGCGGTCGCGTGCGGACAGAACCATGACCCGCGTGGCTGCGCCGTCTGCACGCAGCGCTTTCAGCACCGAAAGGCCGTCCACGCGCGGCAGGCCCAGGTCGAGGAGCAGGATTTCGTATCGGTACGTGTGCAGGAACTCGAGCGCGCGTACGCAGTCAGTCGCTTCATCGACGATCCAACCGTGCGCGACGAGCCAGCGGCGCAGGGTCGTCCGCAGAGCGTCAGAATCCTCGACCAGCAGGACGCGCACGCGAACTCACCCGCCAGGCGTGGCGCTTACCCCCCGACGATCGTCACCGCGACCACGGCCTCTTCGACGCCGACGATCCCGCCGCCATTCTGCGCGATCCCGACGCGCGCTCCACCCACCTGCCTTGGACCTGCCTCGCCTCGCAGCTGTGTCACGAGTTCGTAGATCTGACCCAGGCCCGTGGCGCCGATCGGGTGACCCTTCGACTCGAGGCCCCCCGAGGGATTTACCGGCACTCGTCCCCCCAGGCTGAACTCGCCGCGCTCCGCCGCGGGACCGGCGTCCCCCAGCGCGCACAGCTGCAGCGCCTCCACTTCGATGATCTCGCCCATTGCCGTCGCGTCGTGGACCTCTGCGAGCGACATGTCACGCGGCCCGAGACCCGCTTCGGCATAGGCGCGGTTCGATGCGAGACGCGTTGCGTGGTGCGTGTAATCGTCCGGCGCACGCTGACTGCCGGTCTGCAGCACGGACGCCAGCACGCGCTTCGTGCGGCGGTGCGCGGCGTCGATCCGCTTGAGACCGGCGGCGCTGCACACGATTGCGGCGGCCGCACCGTCGCTGACCGGCGAGCACATCGGCAGGGTCAGTGGAAAGACGATCGGCTGGGCGGCGAGCACCTCGTCCACGGTGAACGGGCGCTGGTATTGTGACAGCGGGTTGTGCGCCGAATGCTGGTGGTTCTTGGCGGCGATCGCCGCAATCTGCCGTTGCGTCGTCCCGAACGTCTTCATGTGCAGCCGGGAGAGTCCCGCGTAGACGTCCATGAACACGCTGTAGGGCTTGTCGGACGTGGTACCCGGCGGCACCTCCACGCCGTCGCCCATCGCGACCAGCGTGTCGCGGTTGCGCGCCACCGTGTGCACGTCCCACGCGCCGTCGAACGCGCTGAACATCAGCGCCTTGTCGGGGGAGTACATCTTTTCCACGCCGATCGCGAGCACGACGTCGGCGGCCCCGGCCTTCACGTAGTTGACCGCCAGGTGAAACGCAGTGCTCGCGGTGGCGCACGCGTTCTCCACGTTGATCACGGGGATCCGTTCGAGTCCGCAGGCGCGCAGCGCGATCTCGCCGCGCACCATGTCCTGGCCCTCCATGTGGCCCTGGACGCAATTCCCGAAGAATGCCGCCTCGATGTCACGCAGGTCGCAGCCGGCATCCTTCAGCACGGCGGCCAGTGCGTCACCGGTCAGATCCTTCAGGGACTTGTCGAGATGCTTGCCGAAGGGCGTCATGCCGACCCCGGCCACGTACACGTCTTTCATGGGGTGCTCCGAGCGTGGGAGAAGCGGATCCCGCGGGGCGGCCATCCGGTCCGAATGATATCGCCGGGCCTCCACCGGGTCGATGGAACCGCGGGACCACCGCGCGCCGCGTGGAACGATGCGATAATCGCGCAGGTCCGAACAGGCGGAGTCCAGACCTTGCTGAAACGACGTGATCCGGCAACGGTGTCCCGCGGCACGCGCCGCCGCGCACCCGCGGTCGAGCCGGTGCCGCGCGAGGACGACGGACTTGTCGGGGCCAAGCTGCGTGCCCTCAGGCTGCGCCAGGCGAAGACACTCAAGGACGTTTCCACGGTGACCGGGATCTCGGTCGGCCACCTCAGCCAGCTCGAGCGCGACCGGGTGTCCCCCTCCATCAAGACGCTGCACGACATCAGCCGTGCCCTCGGCGTGAACATCTCGTGGTTCTTCCAGCCGATCGACCCTGGCCCGAGTGTCGAGCAGTACGTGGTGCGCGCCGCGGCGCGCCGGCACATCAGCTTCGCAGACGGGATCGACGACTACCAGCTGAACTCTCCGGCGGTGCGCAATCTCGGCCTGCTGTATTCGACGTTCGAGCCGCATTCGAGCAGCGGCGAGAGTCCGTACACGCACGACGGAGAGGAAGCCGGGCTGGTGCTCGCGGGCGAACTCGAATTGTGGGTCGACGGTGCAATGACCCGGCTGACGACCGGCGACAGCTTCAGCTTTCCGAGCCACCGGCCGCATCGCTATCGCAATCCCGGGGACGCCGTCGCCGCGGTGCTGTGGGCGATGACCCCGCCGAGCTACTGAACCGACCCGCATGCCGCGGCAGTCCGCGCGGCCCTCATTATTCATATTTGAAAATAGAGGCCCCAGAATTATTGATTTGTGAAACCCGATCCGATACGGTCGGCAAGGTGTCCGGCCCGGCTGACGCTCGCGGGCGCGCCACGCGCCCCGTGACCGAGAAAACCCCATGAGCAAAGCCCTCCCATCCTCTGCCCGCGTCGTCATCATCGGGGGCGGCGTCATCGGCTGTTCGATCGCCTACCACCTCACCCGGCTCGGATGGCGCGACGTGGTACTGCTCGAACGTCGGCAGCTCACCTGCGGGACCACCTGGCATGCCGCCGGCCTGCTGACGACGTTGCGTGACACCGAGGCGCAGACGAAGCTCGCGAAGTACACCCAGGATCTCTACCGGCACCTCGAAGCGGAAACGGGCCAGGCCACGGGCATCATCAACTGCGGTTCCATCCAGCTCGCGATGACGGACGACAAGGCGTTCGAGATGCGCCGCGGCTGCGCGCTCGCGCGGTGCTTCGACGTCGAAAGCCACGAGATTTCCCCGGCCGATGTCCAGCGGATGTGGCCGCTGGCGGATGTCTCCGACGTGAAGGCGGCGTTCCATTTTCCGCATGACGGCCGGGTCAATCCCGCGGATGTCGCGATGGCGCTCGCCAAGGGCGCGCGGATGGGTGGCGCGCAGATCTTCGAGAACCTCCCCGTGCTGGGCATCCTGCAGGCCAACGGAATCGCGACGGGCGTGCGCACGGCGCAGGGGGACATCACGGCCGAATTCGTGGTGAACTGCGCCGGGATGTGGGCGCGCGAAGTCGGCCGCATGGCCGGGGTCAACGTCCCCCTGCAGGCCGCGGAACATTACTACCTGGTGTCCGAATCGGTGGCGGGTGTCCACCGCGAGCTCCCCATCCTGCGTGACCCGGGCAACAGCGCCTATGTGCGCGAAGAGGCCGGCAAGATCATGGTGGGCTTCTTCGAACCGATCGCGAGGCCCTGGGGCATGCAGGGCATCCCGGCGGATTTCTGCTTCAACGACATCCAGGCGGACTGGGATCGCATGATGCCGGTGGTGGAAAAGGCGCTGCGCCGGGTGCCGATCCTGCTCGACACCGGCATCAAGCTGTTCTTCTGCGGACCGGAATCCTTCACGCCCGATCACAACTACCTGATGGGCGAAGCGCCGAACCTGCGCAACTTCTTCGTCGCGGCCGGCTTCAACTCGCTCGGCATCCTGTCCGGCGGCGGCGCCGGCATGGTGATGGCGCACTGGATCGTGCACGGGTACCCGCCGATGGACATGTGGACGGTGGACATCCGGCGCGCCCACGCCTGGCAGGACAATGATCGCTACCTGCACGATCGCATCGTCGAATCGCTCGGCATCGGCTACCAGGACCACTGGCCGTTCAGGCAGTGGAGCACCGCGCGAGGTGTCAAGAAGAGCATCCTGCACGATCGCCTTGCCGCGGCGGGCGCGTGCTTTGGCGAATCTGCCGGTTGGGAGCGTCCCAACTGGTACGCGAAGCCGGGCCAGCGGCCGGACTATGCGTACGCATGGGATCGCCAGAACTGGTTCGAGAACAACGCCGAGGAGCACCGCGCGGTGCGCGAACGGGTGGGGTTGTTCGAGCAGACGTCGTTTTCGAAGTTCCTGGTGCAGGGGCCCGACGCCGAACGCGTGCTGAATCACCTCGCGACTGCCGAGATGGCGGTGCCGGTCGGGAAGGTGGTCTACACGCAGTTCCTGAACGCGCGCGGGGGCATCGAAGCGGACCTGACGGTCACCCGGCTGGCCGCCGATCAGTACCTGGTGGTGACCGCGGCATTCACGCACACGCACGTCGAGGCACTGATTCGTCAAGGCATCCCGCGCGACGCCTTCTGCGTGGTGACCGACGTGTCCGGCGCATACTCGATGCTCAACGTCCAGGGGCCGGCCGCGCGCGCGCTGCTGCAGTCGCTGACCGATGACGACCTGTCGCGGGACGCGTTCCCGTTCGCCACCTGCCGCGAGATCCGGCTCGGCTACCAGACCCTGCTCGCGATGCGCCTGACCTACGTGGGCGAACTCGGCTGGGAGCTGTACGTGCCGACCGCCTTCACGTTGCCGGTCTACGACGCACTGGTCGAGGCCGGGCGTGCCCACGGGCTCGCGCACTGCGGGTATCACACGCTGAATTCGCTCAGGATCGAGAAGGCCTACCGGGAATGGGCGCACGACATCGGCCCGCATGACTCGCCGCTCGAGGCCGGGCTCGCGTTCACCTGTGCCTGGCAGAAGGCCGGGGGATTCGTGGGCCGCGACGCGCTGCTCGCGCAGCGCGAGGCCGGGCCGCCGAAGCGGCGCCTGGTGCAGTTCGCACTCGACGATCCCGGCCCGCTGCTCTACCACAACGAACCGATCTATCGCGACGGCGTGCTCAACGGGTACACCACGTCCGCGATGTACGGCCATACGCTCGGCAGCGCCATCGCAATGGGCTACGTCAATCACCCGGACGGGGTGACCGATGCGTTCGTGACGTCCGGGCGTTACGACATTGAGATCGGCGACCGCCGGTATCCGGCGCGCGCGGCGCTCAAACCTCTATATGATCCGGCCGGTGCCCGCGCGCGCGGCTGAGGCGACAACCTGGAGAGCATCGTATGTGGCGAGTAGGGATCGATGTCGGCGGCACGTTCACCGACCTGTTCGCGTGGAATGATGAGAACGGACAGCAGACCACCGCGAAGGTCCTGACCACCAAGCACGACCGCTCGGTCGGCGTGCTCGAGGCCATCCGGCATGCGCGCATTCCGTTCGACGGGATCTCGACCTTGATGCACGGCACGACCACGGCGACCAATGCGCTGCTCGAGCGCAACTACCCGGATCCCGCGATGGTGACCACCGAGGGCTTCCGGGACACGATCGAAATCGGGCGGCAGCATCGCGAGCAGCTCTACGACCCCTACCAGACCAAGCCCAAGCCGATCATCAAGCGCCGTTACCGCTACACGATCAACGAGCGGATCGACGCCCACGGCAACGTGGTCCGACCGCTGCAGCGCGCCGATGGTCTCGCGATCGCGCGCCGCATCAGGGAAGCCGGTATCCGCTCGGTTGCCGTGGCGTTCATCAATGCGTACAGGAACGGCGCGCACGAGCGCGTCATGCGCGACCTCATCCTGGAAGAATGCCCGGATGCCTGGGTGGTGCTGTCGCACGAGACGCGACCGGTGTTCCGCGAACACGGCCGGTTCACCACCACCGCGATCCGCGCCGCCACGATCCCCGTGATGGAGGTGTACTTCGAACGCCTGGAAGCGGCGCTGAAGGCCCAGGGGTTCAAGGGCGCATTGCTCATCCTGAAGAGTTCCGGCGGCATCACCGGGGTCGACTACGCGAAGCATCACCCGGAGGAACTGATCGAGTCCGGACCGGCGGGCGGGGTGGCGTATGCCGCCTATCTCAGCAAGCTGCTCGGCAAGTATCCCAACATCATCCACACCGACGTCGGCGGCACCAGCTACGACGTGTCGATCGTCGAGAACGGCAAGGGCCTGATCACCCGCGACCACGAGATCGAATGGGAGATCCCGTGCATCGTACCGATGCTGGACATCCACAGCGTCGGCGCCGGCGGCGGATCGATGGGCTGGGTCGACGAGGGCGGGTCGCTCCGCGCGGGGCCGCGCAGCGCGGGTTCCAACCCGGGACCCGTGTGCTATGGCCTGGGCGGCACCGAGCCGACGATCACCGACGCCAACCTGCTGCTCGGCCGCATCGAACCCACGCTCGGCGGCAAGATGCAGCTCGATCGCGGCGCCGCCGAACGGGCGATGGAACGCCTGGCGGAGGAGATCGGGCTGTCCGCGATCGAGACCGCGGACGGTCTCATCCGGATCGCCTGCGAGAACATGGCGCAGGCGGTTAAAAAGGTGCTTGTCTCGCGTGGCCGCGATCCGCGCGATTTCATCCTCGCGAGCTTTGGCGGGGCGGGCGCGATGCACGCCTGTTTCGTCGCCGACTCGATGAACATCCCGAAGGTGATCGTGCCCATCCATGCCGGGGTCGCTTCCGCGTTCGGCGCCACGGCGATGGATCTCCGGCAGGATCTCGAAGCGTTCTACTTCTCGCCGGTGGCAGACGCCGACCTCGCGACGGTCAATGCCCTATACTCGGAACTGGAAGCGCGCGCGGTCGCGTTGCTGGTCGCCGACGGGGTCGCCCGCGAGCGGATCGATCTCGTCCGGACCGCCCAGATGCGTTATGTCGGCCAGTCCTACGAGGTGGAGACCCCGGTGCCCGACAAGGCGCTGGCGCCGGCCGATATCCCGGACGTGATCGCCACGTTCCACCGCTGTCACGAGCGGGAGTACGGCGTCAGTTCGAACGACTTCGCGCCGGCGTTCGTGAGCCTCGGGGTCACCGCCACGGGCCGCATGGACGCCCCGCCGCCGGTGACGGTGGGGGCCAGCGGCGGGGAGCCCGTGAAGGGCGAGCGCGCGATCTACTTCGACCGCGCGTGGCACCAGAGCAAGGTGTACGATGGCCACGCCCTGCAGGCGGGGGCCGAGGTGGCCGGGCCGGGTATCGTGGAGTACGAGCACGCATGCGCGGTGCTGCCCCCTAACGTGGTCGCCCGCGTGGACGATTACGGCAACCTGATCATCGACCTCAATCCCTGACCCGGAAGCACCGGAAGGAGAGCCAAGATGGACAAGAAAGTGCAGATCGATACCGCGGTGATCGAACAGACCCTGGTCGACCCGGTAACCTTCGAAGTCCTGCGCAGCGTGTTCGAGTACGCCAGCGATCGCATGTCGACGGTGCTCCAGCGCGCGTCCTTTTCGCCGATTCTCGCGGACATGGTCGATTTCTCGAACGCCATCTACGACTACGAGTGCCAGCTGCTCAGCCAGGCCGCCAACTGCCCCATCCATCTTGCGGCCATGAAATTCTCCGCGGAAGCGATCATCGAGAAATTCGGGCTGGAGAACATCCACGAGGGTGACGTCATCTGCCTGAACGATCCCTACAAGGGTGGCACGCACATCAATGACATCACGTTCCTTGCGCCGATCTACTTCGAGCGCGACCTGGTCGGCTTCGCGGTCAGCCGCGGACACTGGATGGATCTCGGCGGCGGCGCGGCGGGCGGGCAGGCCTTCGCCGGCACGCACATCGCGGGCGAGGGGCTGCGGCTGCCGCCGACCAAGATCTACGAGCGCGGCAAGCCGCGCGAAGACATCATCGACATCCTCGTCAACAACACCCGCACGCCGCATTTCGTGCGCGGCGACCTGCAGGCGCACGTGGGGTGCCTGCGCGCCGGCGAGCAGGAAATGCAGCGCGCGGCCGCGCGCTATGGCCTGGTCACCTTGAAGGCCGCGATGAAGCAGCTGCAGAAGTACACCGAGCGGATCGTGCGCAAGAGCATCAGCGAAATCCCGGACGGGGTGTACGAGGGCGAGGACTACGCGGACACCGACGGCTTCTCGGACAAGCCCATCGGCATCAAGGTCAAGCTGATCGTGAAGGGTTCGGACATCACGGTGGATTTCTCCGGCACCGACAGCACGGTCAAGGGCGCCATCAATTCTCCGTATGCGAACACCGCGTCGGCCACCTTGTACTCCCTGCAGTTCTTCCTGGCCCCGTACGCGCCGCAGAACCAGGGCATGTTCAACCCGATCAGCATCGTGATCCCGGAAAACTCCTGGCTGAACGCCAAGTGGCCGGCGCCGACCATCGGCTGCACCACGCTCACGTCGTCCAAGATCACGAGCGCGATCTGGCAGGCGCTCGCGAAGGCCTGTCCTGACAAGGTCACGGGATCGACCAGCGCGGACTGCAACTGGTTCGTGTCGTCGGTGGTGGCACCCAACGGCGTGACCGACGTCTTCTCGGACCTGCCGGCGGGCGGCTGGGGTGCGACACCCTACAGCGACGGCATGAACGTGACCGAGGATCCGCTCGGCAACTGCATGAACATGCCGGCGGAAACCGCCGAGCTGCTGTTCCCGATCGCCTACGAGGCGTTCGAGCTGCGCCGCGACAGCGCCGGCGCCGGGAAGTACCGTGGTGGTCTGGGCGCAGTGTTCAAGGTGCGCTATCTCGCGGAGGGCGCACTCAGCATGGAAACCGCGCGCACCCTGGAAGGCAGCCCTGGCGTGGCCGGCGGGCGGCACTCCGCGGTCCAGCGGCAGGTCAAGATCCATCGCGACGGCCAGCGCCAGGTCATCGGGGGGTACGACGAGAAGGGCGAGTGGCACAACCCGTTACTGTGCGCGTACCCGTTCGGTCACGGCGAGACGTTCATGTTCGAGAGCACCGGCGGTGGCGGCTACGGATCGCCGCTGGAGCGCGATCCGCAGGCGGTGCTCGACGATGTGCTGGACGAGTACATCTCGGCGGAAGCCGCGCGCGACGTGTACGGCGTGGTGATCGATCCGGCCACCCGGCAGGTCGATCTCGCCGCCACGCAGGCAGCCCGCGCCCGCCTCGCCGCCTGAGCGGACCCGCGCCTCTCACCCCGCGGCGGACGAGGTGTCCGCCGCGGCGTTCACGTCCTGCCCGATGAACCTGCCCCACGCCCTGGAATCGATTCCCTGTCCCGTCTGTGATGGCGACCGCTTCGAACCGCTGTTCGAAAAGCGCGGGGAACCGTTCGTGCGCTGCCGGACCTGCAGCCTGGTCCTGATCAACCCGCGCCCACGGTTCGAGGCGGTGGCGGAGACCTACGATGCCCATTACAGCCGCGGCTACATCGACAAGGCCGAGAAGAAGCTCGCCCGGTGCCGTCGCTGGGTCGCGCGGCTGCAGAAGCGCGCGCGCGCCGGCGGACGCTGGCTGGACATCGGGGCGTCGGCAGGTTTCGTGCTCGCCGCCGCCGAAGCCGCCGGTTTCGAAGCCTGCGGCGTGGAACTCGAACCGGCCGCGGTGGCTTACGGCCGGGAGCGGCTGGGGCTCGCGAACATCGTCTGCGGCACGTTCGAGGACCAGTGCTATCCCGCGGCCTGCTTCGACGTGATCACGATGTATGACGTGATCGAGCACGTGCCCGATCTGAACCGGACCGTCGCGGAGCTCGCCCGCGTGCTCAAACCGACCGGCCTCATCGAAATCAGGACACCGGACGTCGCGCACTGGCGGACGCCGCGCAATCTCGCGCAATGGACGGAGATCAAGCCGTCCGAGCACCTCTACTATTTCAGCGCGTCCACGCTGACCCGGCTCTTCGCACGGCACGGTCTGCGGCTTCTGCACCGGCGCGTGATGTTCAAGCCCGCGCTCGACTGCCTGTTCGCGCACGCGGGGTGATACGCGGCCCGCGCGTACGGCCGTTGCGCCGTTCACCCGCGGGGGGCTACAGTCGGACCCTATGCTCGATCTCGCGGAAATTCCGTTTTTCGCGGCACTGGCGCCCGAATCCATCGCGCGAATCCGGGAAAGAATCCCGGTGCAGCGCTACGCGCAAGGCGAGATCATCGCGCGAGTCGGGGAACCGGGCCGGTATTTCCAGGCGGTCGCCTCCGGTGCGGTGCGCGTGCAGTCCGATGCCGACGCGCCCGGGAGCTGGCGAGGTTTCATTCTCGGTCCCGGCCAGATTTTCGGCGAGATGTCGCTCTTCACCGGGATGCCGGTGGCGGCGACGCTCGTCGCCGTGCGCGACACGCTCACGTACCGGCTCGATGGCGACGCGTTCCTGCGCCTGCTGGACGAGGAGCCGGTGCTGCACCGGAGCCTCACGCGACTCCTGATCGACCGCCTGCGTCATCGCACCCGCAACGACCTCCGCCGTCCCGGCATTGCCGTGCTGACCACCACCGATCCCGCGATCCGCCTGGAAGCGTTCGCCGAGGTCCTGATGCGCGGCATCCGCCATTACGCACCGGCCTCTGAGCGCGCGGCACCGGGGCCGTCCGGCGCGACGGATCCGACGCAGGTCGACGCCGCGATCGCGCGCTGGCGGCGCGAGGCGGCGGGCGAGCAGTACCTGCTGATCGTGGCGACAGACCCGCAGCTGCGGGGGTTCGCGCAGCTGCTGCTGCCGGAGGACGTGGTGCTCGATGTCACCACCGGCGATCCGCGCGTCGTATCCGGTCACGTGGCGGAGCATGCGGGCGCGGCCGACTTCAGCCGCGTGTTCATCGGCGCGCGCGCCGCGCGCGAAGCGGGGCGCTGGGCGTTCGTGATGCCGCCCTCGGAACTCGAGACGGCCCGCGGCGACACCACGTGGCAGCGCAGCCGGTACCCGGTGCTCGATCACGTCGCACGCTACGTGACGTTCTCCGAAGTCGGGATCGCGCTGAGCTCGGGCGCCGCGCGCGGGTTCGCGCACGTCGGGGTGCTGGAGGCCCTGGAAGCCCACGACGTCCCGGTGGATTTCCTGTGCGGAACGAGCATGGGAGGCATCGCGGCACTCACCGTTGCCCGCGCTGCCAGCGCGGCGGAGGGCGGCCGCCTGATGCGCGAGTTTCTCGGCGGGAATCGCAAGATCCGCGACACGGCGTGGCTGCCGCGCGCGTCGATCTTCAACGGCGGCAAGGTCGCGCGCGCCGCGCGTGACGTGTTCGGGGCGCGCACGTTCGCGGACCTGCGCATCCCCACTGCGGTGGTCGCGTCCGACCTGACGTCCGGGGAGCGCGCGATCATCGACAGCGGCCCGGTGGTCCCGGCGGTGCTCGGCACGTCGGCGATCCCGGGCTTCTTTCCGCCGATCGCGCATGGCACGCGGATGCTGGTGGATGGGGCAATCGTCTCCCGGGTCCCGGTCGATGCGCTGGCGCGCCGGCGCTGCGGCATCCGCATCGCGGTCAACGTGGTGGCGGTGCCGAGCGATGACTTCGTGTTCCGCAAGCAGCAGCGCACGCGACTGCAGAACCGGATCGACACCCTGTTCGGGTTCAAGCACGTGTTCGGCGCGTCGTGGGAGATGCTGGGTTCCTACGGCTCGACGCTCGAGGCACTGCGCGCGGACATCGTGATCACCCCGGAGACGCACCAGTGTGGCGGGCCGTTCGATTTCGATCGCTACGAGCGGATGATCGAATGCGGTCGTGCGGCGGCGATTGCCCGCATCGATGCCATCCGCGACACCGTGCGCGCGATGCTCGGCACGGGCTACCGCTGATCACCGCTATAATCGGCACCGGCCGCCGCGCGACATTCCCTGCCGCGTGGCGGGTCGAATCCCGGGTTCCCGTTGCATGCCGCCGGCGCCGCCCGCGCGGCGGTGAGTGATGCCGATTTCCATTCCTTTCCGACATCGGCCGTGGGTTCTCGTGTGGCCGCTGTCGCTCGCGCAGATGACATCCTGGGGCACGCTGTTCTTCAGTTTTTCGCTGTTCGTCGGGCCGATGCAGCGCGAACTCGGCTGGTCGCGGCCGCTGCTCAACGGGGCACTCACGCTGGGGCTGCTCGTGATGGGGCTGACGGCCTATCCCGTGGGCGCGCTGCTGGATCGCCATGGCGGTCGCTGGCTGATGACGCTCGGCTCGCTCGGCGCGGGGATGCTGCTGCTCGCGTGGTCGCGCGTGTCGTCGCTGGCGCAGTTCTACGCGCTCTGGATCACGCTCGGCGTGTGCATGGCGTGCTGTCTCATCGAACCGCTGTTCTCGGTGGTAAACCGCGTCTTCGGCGCCGAGGCGCGCCGTGGTATCACGGTCGTCACGATGATCACGGGCCTCGCGGGCACGGTGTACCTGCCGCTCGTCGGTTACCTCGTGCCGGCGCTCGACTGGCGCACGACGCTCGTCGTGCTCGCGGTGCTCAACCTGGCCGTGAACGCGCCCATCCACTGGCTGTTCGTCCCCCCGCGTGCCGCCACGGGGCACCGGACGCACCCGCTGCAGCGCCAGCGCGGCCGCGTGTGGATGCGGCGGCGGCTCCGCAACCCGGTGTTCTGGGGGCTGGCGCTGTGGTACACGTCCTACAGCCTCACATCATCGTGTCTCATCTTCCAGTTCGTTCCGCTGATGCGGCACGAACATGTGCCGGACGCGGTGACGTTTTTCGCGTTCGGCCTGATCGGTCCGGTGATGCTGGTGGCGCGGCTCGTGCTGGTGGCATTCGGGCGGCGGGCGTCGATCAGCCTGCTCGGCGCGTTCACGTCGTCGCTCGTGCCGCTGTCGATCCTGCTGCTGGTGTTCGTGCCGCGCGAACTCGCATGGCTGTGCGTGTTCACCGCGACCTTCGCCACCGGCCACGGGATCACCACGATCCTGCGCGGCACGGCGCCGATCGAATGGCTCGGGCGCGAACATTTCGGTCGGACGATGGGCGCGATCGCGCTGCCGATGGCATTCGCAATGGCGCTCGCGCCGTCGCTGACCGCGTATGTCTGGGCGGCGAGCGGCAGCAGCCGGGCGATGCTGTGGACAATTTTCGCAGGGTCGCTCTTCGGCACCGTCGGTTACGCGATCGCCGCGCTGTCGCGGCGACGCCATCGTCGCGCGGTGCGCCCCTTGTAGGCGGGACCGCGCGCAGGCTACAACGTACTCCGCATGTCCGCAGGAGTCCGTCGCATGAATCTCGAACGCACCGTCTGGGAACTGGAGAATCGCCGGCTCATCACCGGCACCTTGCTGGATTACAGCTTCTACGTCGATCGCAACGACCCCGACGCGCTCGTCGAAAACGTGTTCTGCGCGGACGGTTGCTTCGAACTGGGTGCCCGCCACGCCGTGATCGGCCGCGACGACCTGCGACGGATGTTCGCGAAGACCCTGTGCGTGTTCCGCGCGACCAGCCATCACGTGTCCAACATCCGCATCACGTTCACCGGGGACGACGCCGCGGAATCCACTGCCTACGTCTACGCGTGGCACGTGCGCGCGACAGATGGCCAGCGCATCGACCTGTGGGGACGCTACCATGATCGTCATCGCCTGACCGCGCAGGGCTGGCGGATCGCCCGCCGCAGGTTGTCCGCCGCGGGTGCCGACGGGTGGGACAACCCGCCGTTCGATCCGGTCGAACGGCTGCCGAATCCCGTCGATCCGCCGTCACCGACGATCACCCGGCGCTGAACGAGGACCCCCGGATGTGCAGCGCCAGCGAGGACTTCCGTCCGTGAGCCACGCACAGGCCGTGCTGCTGCTCGTCGCGTGCAACGTGATGTGGAGCATCTCGGGTGTCGTCACACGGCAGTTGGAGCGCGCGAGCGGTTTCGAAGTCGCGTTCTGGCGCAATGTCTTCACCGTACTTGCACTTCTGCCGCTGCTGGCCTGGCTGCGCGGGCGGCGTCGCGTGTGGACGGCGCTCCACAGCGGCACTGGCACGATGTGGGGGTCGGCCGCGTGCTGGGGCATCATGTTCACGGCCTTCATGCTCGCGCTGACGATGACCACTGTCGCGAACGTGCTGGTCACGCTCGCGCTGACCCCGCTGCTGACCGCGCTCACTGCGCGCGTTGCCCTCGGCCATCGGCTGGCTGCGCATACCTTGGTCGCGATCCTGCTCGCCGCGACCGGGATGGCCTGGATGTACGGCCATGAACTCGCGCGTGCCGACGGCGGACAGGTCCTCGGCATCGCAATCGCGGCCGCGGTGCCTGTCTGCGCGGCGATCAACTGGACGTTGCTGCATCACGCGGGGCGTGCGGCGTCGGCGCACGCCCCCGACATGCTGACTGCGATCCTGCTCGGCGCGGCGCTGGCCGCGCTCGCCACGCTGCCGCTTGCACTGCCGGTGCTGGCGAGCACGCGCGACCTGGCGTGGCTCGCGCTGCTCGGTGCCGTGCAGCTCGCCGTTCCGTGCGTGCTGGCGGTCTACGTCGCGCGCGTGCTGCCGGCGCCCGAGATGGCGCTGTTCGGTCTGCTCGAAATCCTGCTCGGCGTGACCTGGGTGTGGCTTTTCGCGGGTGAGCGACCGTCCGGCGCCGTGCTGGCCGGCGGCGCACTGGTGCTGACGGCGCTGGTGATGAACGAGGCATTCGGCATGGCGCGGGCGCGGCGTGCGGCGCACCGGGTCAGACGTGCCCGGTCCTGAGGTGCCGGTAGCGCGCGTGATTGCCCGCGCGGCCTGCAACGGCAGTCAGCCGCCGTTGCAGGCGTTGCGTCTCAGCGCACCGGCGTGAGATCCGCCACCGGGTAGAACGGACGGCCACCGAGCGCGTCCACCGCTTCCCAGAAGTCGGGTCCCGCGTTCAGTTCACCGATGCTCTGCGGATCGAGCATGTTGGACTGCCGGCGATAGTTCCAGCTGTCCGGGCATAGCCGCACGGCTTCCCGGAAGTGGAACTTCGCGCGCTCGAGCTGGCCCTGTGCGAACAGGTGACGTCCGAGCTTCACGTGGGTTGCGGCGCGCACGTCGGCATCGCTCGGGCCCCGCAGGCGGCGTTTCACTTCTGCCGGGGGCAGCGCGAAGCGGCTCTGCGCGCCGTGCTTGACCCAGTCGCGCAGCGCATCGATGTACGCGT
This sequence comes from Gammaproteobacteria bacterium, assembly GCA_050247235.1. Lineage (GTDB taxonomy): Bacteria > Pseudomonadota > Gammaproteobacteria > CAIKBL01. Next base: position 47,950 of record JBFWUN010000021.1, on the reverse strand, counting down.
CGCGGTTCGCAGCACCGCGCGCCGCATCTGCTTCCGGGATCTCGAACGTGGCGCGGTTCATCACGCTGACCATGTCGGTGGTGCCGGCCGATTCCGCCGGCCGCACGATGCGGCCCTGTTCGTCGATCCACACGCCCTGCGGCACGTTCGTGATGCCGTAGAGATCAGCCACCACGTGGGCCTCGTCGATCAGGCACGGGTAGGTCGGGGGAGACTGGCGCGCCCACAGATCGTCGTTCCAGCCCATCAGGCGGGCCAGCATCGCGGGCCGCTCGCGGCAATCCGCCGCGCGGATCTTGGCTTCCACCGCAGCCTTGCCGGCGGTATCGAGCGCGACGGCGATGATTTCGAGTCCCTGGCCGCGAAGTTCTTCGTAGATCACCTGCCACACGGACAGGTCGAAGCTGCATCCTCAGTACGAGCCCCAGGAGAACAGGAATACCTTTTTGCCGCGGTAGTCGGACAGCGAGTGCAGCCTGCCGTCCAGGTCCGGCAACGAGAAGTCGGGGGCCATTCCGGAGCTCAGCGCGGCATGCCGCGCACTCGACGATTCGCCGACGGCATAGGCATTCGTCGCCGGCTCGTGCACGACGGGTTGACCCATGTGCCGCGCGAATGCGCAGAGATCTATCCGGCCCTGGTCGTCGCGCCACGCGGCGTTCAACTGCACGCAGGCGTCGCCGCGGCACAGGCCCTGGGTTTCGAGTTTCCACCCCGTCGCGCGCGCGAAGTCCGCGGGCGCGAGCCACAGGTGGTCGCCGCTGGCCGAGGCATCAAGGCCTTCGGACACGCGGTCGTCGTAGAGAACGGTGGTATTGCTCATGCAGACGCTCCGTGGTTTCCAGCGGAATTGCGGAGTGACTGTAGCGAGAGCCCGATCGCTTGGGAAGCGGAGGATACGAAACCCTGGAGCAGGCGGGGAAATGCGGCGGGCGAAAAAGAAAGGTCGCCGCCGACACGGGGCCGGCGGCGACCCAAGGTCGCAGGGAGGAGTCAGTCGAACGAAGAAATCGGCATGAGAAATCCGCGTGCGCTCAGCAGGCGCCGGCCTCCGCGGAGGTCCGCGGCCGGCGCCGGGCGACGACCGGCGCGATCGCCAACGTCGACAGGAGCAGGGCGCCGGACGCCGGCAGCGGGACCGGCGCCGCGGGCACGAACAGGCCAGGGATGTCGGTCGCATTCATATGCGTGAATGCCGGGTCACCCGAGTAGGTGCCCGAGTTGGTGCCGCTGTAGACCACGGTGCCGGCGGCGCGCACGTGGCGCGCCACCCCGTCGAAGAACACTTCGGCCCACTGGAAGCGGTACGCAGGGGCGCTGGCCGCCGGGCCGCTGTAGTTGAACCGGAGCTGCACGGTGCCGGTCCCGGGCGCAGTCAGCGGCGCGCCGGCAAGGACGAGCGCGTCGCCAAGCGTCTGCGTGGTCCATCCGTTCATCGCGCCGCCGAAGCTGCGCACGCTCAACGCGTTCAGGCCTGCGTCCTTCCACAGGAAGAT
>JBFWUN010000021.1:0-46354 GCA_050247235.1 Gammaproteobacteria bacterium | reverse complement strand
GCGCAGTCAGCGGCGCGCCGGCAAGGACGAGCGCGTCGCCAAGCGTCTGCGTGGTCCATCCGTTCATCGCGCCGCCGAAGCTGCGCACGCTCAACGCGTTCAGGCCTGCGTCCTTCCACAGGAAGATCTCGTTGACCGGTGCGAGCAGCGAACCCTGGTCGTTCTGGAACGTCGCGGTGAGCGTGCCGGCCTTCGCACCGGCGGTGAGACCGAAGAGGGCAAGGGCGGCGATCTTGAGCAGTCGTTTCATGGCTTTCGTGAACCTGTTCAGCGAACTTTCGCTGTCCAGAGGGAGAGCAAGCGCAGTGCCAGCGCCGCCGAGTTCGCGCAGCGGATTGCCGGTGCGTGAAGGCCGTCACCGTCCGGTCCGCGGAACGTGATCAGGGTCACGCGCGCCTCCGTGCATCCGTCACGCCGCGGTCGGCGCAACGCACCGCGCGAACGGCGCCGGTCGCCGCCGCGGGGGATGCGACGGCGGGGATTGTCGGGTGTGGACGACACCCCGGCGTGCACCGGGGTGTCGGGGCGGGTCAGTTCAGCGTGTGCACGTAGGCAGCGACATCACGCACGGCCTGCGCATCCAGCGGGGCGGGATAGAGCCTGGGCATCTGCGTGCCGGGCTTGATGGCCGCCGGATCCTCGATCCAGCGTATCGTCGCGTCGGGATCCAGGCGTGCGGCGAGACCCTTCAAAGTCGGCCCGGTGCCGCCCTCGGCCTGCGCGCCGTGACACGCGGCGCAGACCTTGCCATAGAGCGCCTGGCCGGCCGCGAGATCCGGCGCGCGCGCCGCGCCGGCAGCCTGGGCGACGGCCGCGGCGGGCGCCTTGCCGTCCAATGCGTAGATCACGAGACTCGGGCTGCCCACCACGCCGAACGTGAGGCGCGAAACGTTCCCGGACGTGAACGCGACGTACTGGCGTCCTGCGCGCATGTACGTGATCACGCCGCCGGCGAGTGCGCCGCCGGTATCCGCGGAGAACAGCACCTTGCCGTCACCACTGTCGAGCGCGAGGAAGTGGCCTGCCGTATCACCGGCGAAGACCAGGCCGCCGGCCGTCGGCGTGATGCCCGAGACCTGGGGCGCCGCGGTCTCGTGCTGCCAGCGCACCGCGCCGGAATCCGCATCCACGGCAACGATCCAGCCGCGACTGCGCTCGTGGTACTTGAAGCTGCCGCCGAAATTGAACTGACCGGGAACGAACTGGAAATCATCGTCACGCGTCATCGTCGCGCACCAGTCGACGGATCCGACGATGACCGACTTGTGCGTGCGATCGAACGCGGGACCGTTCCACTCGACGCCGCCGAGAATGCCGGGACAGACATCGAAGGACTTGGTGCCGGGGATCGGCTTGGGCTCGGTGATCGTGGTGACCGCGGATTTGAATACCCGTTCGCGCGTTTCGCGGTTCACCCCGTACAGGTAGCCGTCCTTGCCGCCGAACGCGACCATGCGTTCTCCCTTGCTGTTGTAATACAGCATCGGTGCTGCGCCGAGGTCGAGGTCGAAGCCGTCGTTGGACAGCAGCTGGTGATACCACTTGAGCCTGCCGGTAGCCGCATCGAGCACCACCATGCTGTTCGAGAACAGGTTCTCACCCGGCCGATGTTCCGGCAGGAAATCCGGCGCCGGGTTGCCCACCGGAACGAACAGTTCGCCGGACGCCATGTCCAGCGTGTACGTGGTCCAGGTGCCGCCGCCGCCATAGCGCGCGCTCGGCGCGTTCTTCCAGGTCTCGGCACCCGGTTCATCACCGCGCGGAATCGTGTAGAAGCGCCACGCTTCGCGCCCGGTCTCGGCGTCGAACGCCATCACGCGTCCGCGGATGCCCCAGTCGCCCCCGGCCGCGCCGATGATCACGAGCCCCGCATAAACCTGTGGTGACGCGGCGAAGAACTCGCCCTGCTGCGGATCGCCGATCTGGTACTGCCAGACGGTCTTGCCGGTGGTCGCGTCGATGGCCAGCAGACGACCGTCCACGGTGCCGCGGTAGAGCTTGCCGTTGGCATACGCGACGCCGCGGTTGACCTGCAGCGCGCTGCCGCCGTGTTCCTGAGTTTCGTAGTGATGCCGCCAGCGCAGCGCGCAGTTGGTGGCGTCCACCGCGAGCGTGTCCGTCGCGGTGGTGAAGAACAGTGTCCCGTCGATCTGCACGAGCCCGGTATGGAAGGCGCCCGCGTCGTCCACCTTGAGCCGGCACAGCTCGCCCAGCCGGCCGACGTTCCGCGTGTCGATCTGTGCGAGATCCGCGAACCGCTGCCCGTTCACATTGCCGTTGTAGCTCGGCCACACCGTGTTCTCGGGATCCGGCGGGCGCGGATCCGCCTGTTGAGCAAAGGCGGGCGCAACAGCAACCGCGGCGGCGAGCAAGCAGGTCAGTCGGATCACGAATATCTCCCGGTGGCGTCCAAGTGGATCAGATTGTCACGCCGAGTTTACCGGCATTCGCCAGGCACCACACGCTGTCGCATGCTCATGCGCGCGGCACCCGCGCCAGCAGCGCGCGTACCGCGTCGCGGATGAATGCCGCGTCTTCCGGCCACGGGAACGGGTTGCCGGCGCGATGTCCGTTCACGCTCGGAATCGGGCACCAGGTGGCCCGCCGCAGGTGCGGCAGTTCGAGTTCGTTGTCGGCCACGCGGAAGTAGAGATCGTGCGTGCCCGGCATCAGCAGCACTTCGGCTTCGATCGCGGCCAGCGCCTGGTCTAGATTGCCGCGACAGGTGTCGTTCGCGCTTATATCGGCGGCGTCCCAGGTTCGCAGCTGCGCGTACAGGTCCGCGGCGGGGCGCGCCGCGAAGCGCTGCTCCCAGTCGCGGAGCAGGAAGGTGTCCAGGTCCGGCGCGCCCAGGTTGCCCGGTGGGCCGTCGGCGAGGTGCAGGCGCGCACGATAGAAATCCTGGCTGAGCGCCCAGCCGGCATAGACCCTGCCGAATGCGCGCAGCGCGGCGAGCGGCTGCGCGGAGAACCGGCCGTTGCCGACGTGCTCGGGCGCGGCTTCCAGGATCGCCATCATCCCGCGCAGGAACACCTGGTTGTGCACGGAGGTGCGCGCCACCCCGCAGTTGACGACGATGCTCGCGACCTCGGTCGGAAACAGCGCCGCCCAGTGGTAGGCCTGCAGCGCACCCATCGACCACCCGTACACGCATGCGAGGCGCGTGATGCCCAGGCATTCACGCAACGCACGGCGCTGCAGCTGCACGTTGTCGTACACGGTCACCAGGTCGGGAAAATCCGGGTCGTTGGAGGGCGAGGACGACAGGCCGTTGCCGCACAGATCGCACTGCACGATGAACCAGCGCGTCGGGTCGAGAATGCCGTCGGGCCCGATCAGCCACTCCAGGTCCGAATGCCGCGCGCCGTAGCTCGTGGGGTAGAGGATCACGTTGTCTCGCGCGGCCGTTGGCGTGCCGTGCGTTTTCCAGGACAGCCGTGCGTCACGCAGGCATGCCCCTGACTGCAATGTCACGTCGCCCGCGGTGAAAACTCCCTGGTTCGTCGGCCATTGCATGGTGCCTCCTCAGCGGTGCGGTGCTGCCGCGCGCCGCGTGATCTCGTAACACTGGTGAATGCGCGGGTTGCGCCGGAAATCCTCCGGCAACGTCTCGCGCGTGCGATCCGCGATCGCGTAATCACCCAAGGCCGTGACATCCAGCACGAAGCGGCGCAGGTTGGTGGAGAAGATCAGCGTGCCACCGGGCGCGAGCAGCGTGGCAGCCTGCGCGATCAGCCGCGCATGGTCACGCTGGATATCGAGCGTGCCCTCCATCCGTTTCGAGTTGGAGAACGACGGCGGATCCAGGAACACCAGGCCAAACCGGCGGTCCGGCGGCGCGGCGAGCCACGTCAGACAATCCGCCTGCACGACTTCGTGCTTGGGCAGGCCGAATCCGTTCAGCGCGAGGTTCTGCCGCGCCCACATGCAGTACGTCGCCGACATGTCGATCGACAAGGTGCTGCGCGCGCCGCCGGCGGCGGCATAGACGCTCGCGCTGCCCGTGTAGGCGAACAGGTTGAGCATGTCCGTGCCGGATGCGCGCGCGCGCACCAGCGCCCGCGTCAGGCGATGATCGAGGAACAGGCCGGTGTCGAGGTAGTCGCGCAGGTTCACGCGGAAGCGCAGGCCCTGCTCCGCCACTTCCAGGAAGTTGCCGGCCTCGGCGATCCGCTCGTACTGCGCGCTGCCGCGCTGGCGCTGCCGGCGCTTGTACACGATCTGCTCGGCCGGCACGTCGAGCAGGGACGGCAGCCCGGCAAGCGCGTCGTCGAGGCGGGTACGCGCTTGCGCTTCGTCGATCGTGCCGGGTGGCGCGTATTCCTGTACGTGCACCCACAGCGTGTCCGCCTGGTAGAGATCGATCGCGAGCGCGTACTCGGGCATGTCCGCGTCGTACAGCCGGTAGCACGTCACACCCTGGCGGCGCGCCCAGCGGCCGAGGTGCTGCAGGTTCTTGCGGATCCGGTTGGCGAACATCGCGCCGCCGGGAGAGGGCGAATCCCGGCGGGCGATCCGCTGCTGAGCGCGGAGCACGCGCGCACTGCCGGGCGGGGCGTCGGGTGCGAAATGCGCGGGATCGACGGTGAGTCGCAGCAGTGTGCATTCCAGCGCCCCGTTGAACAGCGGATGCGCGCGCTGTGCGCGGATGCCGAGCGCGTGACCGAGCCTGCTGTCGCCGAGCAGCAACGCCACCTCCCAGCCCTGGAAGTGCTCCCGCAGGCGCCGGCCAAGCGTCCGGTACAGTGCAGCGAGATCCTCGCCGGCACCGAGGCGTTCGCCGTACGGCGGGTTGCTGACCAGCAGGCCCGGAGGCGCATCCGGCGGCGGGGTTGCATCGAGGAGATCCCGTGCAACCACCTTGATGAATTCTTCGAATCCCGCCTGCGCGACGTTGCGCCGCGCGAGCGCCACCATCCGCGGATCCGCGTCGCTGCCGACAATCCGCGGCACGCGCGCGCGGCCGGCGGCGGCGCGGTCACGGGCCTCCGCGCACAGCGCTTCCCACGTCGCTATCTCGAACTGCAGCCAGCCGGCGCCCTTGAACTCACCGCGCAACAGGCCCGGCGCCACATCGCCGGCGATCATCGCCGCCTCCACCAGGAACGTTCCGGCGCCGCACATCGGGTCGACGAGCGTGCCGCCGCGCGCCGCGATGGCCCCCCAGCGGGCGCGCAGCAGGACGGCCGCCGCCAGGTTCTCCTTCAGCGGGGCTGCGCCCTGCGCGGTGCGATAACCGCGCCGGTGGAGACTCTCGCCCGCGAGGTCGAGCGCGAGCTGGGCGCGGTCGCGATCGAGGTGGAGGTTCAGGCGCACGTCGGGATGACGGGTGTCGACCCCCGGTCGCCGGCCGTCGGCATCGCGCAGCTGATCGACCACCGCGTCCTTCGTGCGCTGGGCGAGGAACTGGCTGTGCGTCAGGTGTGAGCGCGTGGTGACGGCGTCGACCGCGAGCGTGCCGGTGGGGCGCAGGTGCAGGGACCAGTCGAGCGCGGCCACCCCGGTGTACAGCGCAGCTTCGTCCGCGGCCGGAAAGCGCGCGAGCACGAGCAGGATGCGGTTGGCGACGCGTGACCACAGGCAGGCACGGTAACCGAGCGCGAGATCGCCGGTGAACGAGACGCCGCCAACGTGCACGCGCAGGTCGGCGGCGCCGAGCGCGCCGAGTTCCTCGGCCAGCAGTTCAGTGGTGCCCTTGGGAGCGGTGGCGAAGTACTCGTGCGACATGCGCGCATGATACAGGGGCGTGATGCCTGCCGGACCGGCGCGAACCAACCGGTGTCATTGCAGACGAGGGCACGGCCCGCGCGATCGGCGCTCGCATGCCGCGGGCCGGCGCCGCCATCATCTGCGCAGCGCGGATGCCGCGAGCCCCGACGTGAAAGGATGCCGTTGACCGATCAGCGCCAGCGGTCGCGCACGAACGCGCCGATGCGCGAGATGCCGTCACGTCCTTCGGACAGCATCGGATGGAACGCGTGCCACACGTGGATCATGTCGTCCCAGATCTCGAGCGTGCTGTCCACGCCCGCGGAGCGCGCAGCCTCGTGCAGCACCACGGCGTCGTCGAGCAGGACCTCGTCCCGCCCCACGTGGATCAGCAGCGAGGGCAGTCCCGACAGGTCCGCGCGATTCGGTGATGCCAGCGGCGAATCCGGATCCGCACCTTGCAGGTACGCATCCGCCATGAAGCGGATGTCTGCGGCGTTGACCATCGGATCCGCCGCGGCGCGCGTGAGATACGCCGCGTTCGCGCAGCGCAGATCGGACCACGGGCTCAGGCACACGCCCGCGGCCGGCAGCGGCACGCCGCGATCGCGGAGCGCGATCAGGGTGGCAACGGTCAGTCCGCCCCCGGCGGAATCGCCCGCGATGGCAACGCGGGACGGCGCGACGCCGTGCGCGAGGATCGCCCGGTAGGCCGCTACCGCATCGTCCACCGCCGCCGGGAACGGCGCTTCCGGCGCGAGCCGGTAGTCCGGCAGCAGCACGCGCGCGCCGGCGGCCCGTGCAAGTTCCCCGGCGAGACTGCGGTGGGTGTTCGGCGATCCCATCACGTAGCCGCCGCCGTGCAGGTACAGCACCACGCGCGATGGATCGCTCGCGGGTACCCGCAGCCACTCGGCGGGCCGGTTCGCGACCGTCGCCATCTCCACGGCCACGTCCTCGGCCGCACGGAACGCCAGCTTCTCCATCAGCGCACGGCGCTCGGGAATTGGCGTCTGCGCGCCGGGCGGCAGCGCCTTTGCACGCAGCAGTCCCTTGATCTTGGTGATTTCGGCGAGGGTCATTGCGGGGCCTCCGGCTGCGCGCCGTTCACGCGACGCGCAGGTTCAGTGCCGGCGCCTCGCCGAATGGCGCGGCCTTCCATTTCCTGACCTCCGGCAGCACGTGCTCGGCGAAACATTTCATGCTGCGCTCCGCCTCGGCGTAGGGCATCCCGGCAAAGCTGAAGTTGCCGCTGATCGCATTCATGCCGAGGATGCTCCGGATGTAGTCGAGCTTCTCCAGCACCTGCTTCGGCGTGCCCCACGGCATCAGCTTGGCGAAATCCGCCGCCGCGCCTTCCTGGCCGTGCTTGCCGATGTACTTGCTGACACCGCGGTAGAACTCGTAACCCTTGTCGGTGCCGAACCGGCTGCTCGCCATTTCGTAGTGCTTCATCGCCGTATGGTAGTAGTCCCCGATGTAACGCATCCCGAGTTCCTCGGCGCGTACCGGATCCTTGTCCACGAAGTAAAAGCCGCCACAGAACGGCGGCGGCGGCTCGCAGCGGTTCTCCTTCACGAACACGTCACGGTAGATCGCGAGATCCTGCTTCACCACGTCCCACGGCTTCTGCGGGATCACGAGGAGGCCGACGCCGAGCTTCGCCATGATGGGCATCGATTCCGGCGACACGGCGGCGGCGTAGGTGCGGCCGCGGAAGGATTTGAGCGGCAGCGGGCGGATGTCCCGGCGCGGCTGGTGCAACGTGTCTCCGCCCTCCATGTAACCGCGCTCCAGGCCTTCGATCAGCATCTGCGCGTATTCCACGAAGCGCTCGCGTCCTTCACCCTGCGGAATGCGGAAGCCGTCGTACTCCACGCGCGCGAGCCCGCGGCCGAGGCCGAGGATCATGCGGCCCCCGGAGAGGTGGTCGAGCATCGAGACCTGCTCGGCGACGCGCATGGGATCGTGCCACGGGATCACGATCACGCTGGTGCCGAGCAGCACGCGTTGGGTGCGTCCGGCCATGTAGGTCAGGAACTGCACCGGGTCCGGACACATCGTGTAGTCGGTGAAGTGATGTTCGATCGCCCAGATGGAATCGAAGCCGAGGCCTTCGGCCATGTCCGCGAGTCGCACCTCCTCGCGGTAGACCTCGGCGTCGGAGAGCTGGTTGCCGGGGTTCTGGAAGATCGGGGACATGCCTACGTGCATCGGCGTTCTCCAGGGGAAGGGGCCGCCGCAGCATACAACGGATGTGGCGGAGCGCCCATGTGCGCGGCACCCACGCCGGCAGGTGCATTCCTCCGACACGCGCGGCGTCACTGGTCGCGTGCCCGTTTTCGTGGCAGGCTCGCGCGTATTCACCCAGCAAGCGACGGGAGGCGAGCGTGGCGATCGGATTCGAGGACATCAAGGTCAGGTACGTGGAGATCGCGGAAGCGCGCAAGATGTCCGGCCTGCGCATCGTGCTCGGGGCCTACCCGATCCCCGGACCGTGGCGCGAGGCCTGCAAGGGCGTGTTCTGGGTGAAGGGCCTGAAGTACACCGCCGTGCGCAGCGGGGACGCCGGAACGTCCGATCTCGCGCTCGGGATGGGCGGCTCGCAGAGCGAACTCATCGCGTGGACCGGGCAGGCGAGCGCGCCCGTCGTCGCGTGGAACGACGAGCGCCCGCGGTCCTCGTGGATTGACCAGCTGAACCTCGCCGAACGGCTCGCACCGTCGCCGTCGCTGGTGCCGGCGAGCGTGGACGACCGCGTCACGATGTTCGGCCTGGCGAACGAACTGCTGGGCGAGAACGGCATGGTGTGGGTCAAGCGCCTGCTGATGGTCGACGGTCCGCTGAAGACGCTGCCTGCGGATGACCCGCAGCGCGCCTTCTGGACCTTCCTGGGTGACAAGTACGGGTATTCGCCGGCGGCGGCGGAAGCGGCGGCACTGAGGATCCGCGACATCGTCAGCGCGGTCGCCGCGCAACTCGCACGGCAGCAGGCCGCCGGCAAGCGCTACCTGGTGGGCGACCGGCTCTCCGCGGTCGACATCTACTGGGCCACGTGCTGCGCCATCCTCGATCCGCTGCCACCGGAGAAATGCCCGATGGCGGAAGGCTTCCGCGGGGCCTACGGCAACACGGACCCGCGCATCGAGGCCGCGCTGACCCCCGCGCTGCGGGCGCACCGCGACTTCATCTACGAAACGCACCTCGAATTTCCGATCGTGTTCTGAGCCCACGCTCCCCGGCGGCGCCCGTGGCGTGATCCCGCGGCGCGCGCCGGGGTCGCCTTCGTCCAGGGGGGCGCATGCCCCCGAGCGTTCCGCCCGGCGTCGGACAGTGCTACCTTGCCCTCCCCATCTCCGGACGAGTGCCATTGGAGGTCCCGATGTCGACCGCACTGCCAGGTTCCGCGCTGTCCCGCCACCATCACATCACCCTGTGCACGGGTGACGCCCAGGAAGACTACGACTTCCACACCAAGGTGCTGGGTCTGAAAAGCGTCAAGAAGACGCTGCTGTACGACGGCCAGATCCCCATCTACCACCTCTATTACGGCAACGACATGGGCGAAGAGAGCTCGCTCGTGACGAGCTTCCCGGTACGCCACGCCGGCGGTCCGAAGGCGCGTCGCGGTTCGGGACAGATTACGTATTTCAGCCTGTCGGTCCCCGGGTCGGCGCTCGGGTACTGGCGGGACCGCCTCACGCAGCATGGGTTCGACGTGCGGGAAGATGAACGACTGGGTGAACGCTGCCTCGATTTCCGTCATCCCTGCGGCATTGACTACACGATCGTCGGCGCCGCGGACGACACCCGCGCGCCGCGCACCGACGGGCCCGTGCCGCGTGACCTGATGCTGCGCGGTACGCACGCGATCTGCGTCTCGGTGCGGGACATGGATTCGATGGAGGAATTCATGGAGCGCGGCTGGGGCGCGCAGCGGATCGCCGAGGACGGACGCTACGTGCGCTACGCGCTGGGCGCAGGCGGCAGCGGCACCTACATCGACTTCGTGGTGGAGCCCGCACTCAAGCAGGGCAGCTGGACGCTCAGCGAGGGCGCCGTGCATCACATGGCGTTCCAGGTGGCGACGCACGCCGAGCAGGACGCGATCAAGGGATTCCTGGAGGGCATGGGATTCACGGATACGTCCGACGTGAAGGACCGCGGCTATTTCGACTCCATCTACGTGCGTACGCCGAGTGGCGCGCTGTTCGAGGCGACGGTGACGCACCCGGACGGGTTCCTGTGCGACGAACCCGCCGAGTCCCTCGGACGGGAAGTGATGGTGTCACCCCAGTTCCGCGCCAGCCGTGAAGAACTCGTGCGACAGCTCGGGGTTCTGCAGGACTGACGCCGCGGGAGGCCCGCCGTCCCGGGCGACGCCTGCGCCGACGTCAGTCGTCGCCGGCGTCCAACCCGGGAAACAGGATGTCGGTGAACCCGAATCGCGAGAAATCGCGGATGCGCATCGGGTACAGGATGCCATCGAGGTGATCGCATTCGTGCTGGACCACGCGCGCGTGGAAACCCTCCACCGTCCGGTCAATGATGTCCCCGCGTGCATCGAAACCCTGGTAGCGCAGACGTGCGTGGCGCGGCACCACGCCGCGCAGGCCCGGCACCGACAGGCAACCCTCCCAACCTTCTTCCAGCGTTTCGTCGAGCGGCGTCAGGGTGGGATTGATCAGCACCGTCTCCGGCACCAGCGGCGCATCGGGATAGCGGGGGTTGCGCGCCGCGTAACCGAAGATCACGACGCGCAGCGGCACGCCGATCTGGGGCGCCGCGAGTCCGGCACCGTTCGCTGCGTGCATCGTCTCGAACAAATCGCTCAGCAGCGCGTGCAGTGCCGGCGTATCGAACTCGCGTACCGGCTCCGCGACCGCGAGCAGCCGCGGATCGCCCATGCGAAGGATCTCTCTGATCAAGATGCACACTCCCGGAACGGGTGATGGTGCATCGTTCTTAGCACACCGCACGCGCTGACGCACGCGCGCCGAATTGGTTTACGATGCGCGCACGGACCGACTGACCCCGCGAGGATCGCCATGGCCGACCAGCGCTTCGACATCGTCTTCGCCGGACAGGTGCTTGCCGGCGCCGACCCCGCGGTGATGAAGGCGGGGCTCGCCCAGCTGTTCAAGGTGGATGCCGCGCGCGTGGAAGCGCTGTGCGCCACGCGCACCGTGATCAAGAAGGGCGTGGATGCCGAGACCGCGCGCAACTACCAGGCGGCGCTCGCCAAGGTGGGTGCCAGCGTGGAGATCGTGACGCAAGGGGCACCTGCTGCCGCGCCGGCACCTCCCGCGGCGGCGGCGGGCGCAGCCCCTGCGGCCGCGCCGCCGCCGGTACCGGCCGCGGTGCCGCTGACCATATCCGAACCTGGCGTGCTGCTGGTGGAACCGACCCGCGTGACGGCCCCGGAGTTCGATCTCTCGGGGATGAGTGTGGCGGAAGTGGGCGCACTGCTGGTGGAGGCGATCCCGACTCCCGAGCCGGAGTACGACCTGAGCGCGTTCGCGCTCGCGCCCGCCGGCACCCCGTTGGATGACTCTCCACCGCCGCCGCCCGCCGACATCGACACCAGCGGGCTGTCGCTGAGCCCGCCTGGTTCATGAGGGCGCGTGCCGCCGGAGCACGCGCGTGAAGCGCCCGCTTGAGATACTCGCGGCGATCAGCGTCGCGATCGCGCTGGGCTGGCTTGGCTATCGCTGGTTCGTGGAAAAGGTTCCCGTGTTTGCGCCGCCGCCCGCGACCGGCGTCCCGGCACCCGCCGCGGACGTACCGCCCCCGCCACCGGTGCAGGCGATGCCGCCGGTGCCGTCACCTTCACAGCCACCGGAGGTCCCGTCCATCGTGCACCCGCCCGCGGACGAGATTGCGCCGGTACCGCTGCCCCCGCTCGCGGAGAGCGATGCGGACATGCGTGCGGCGCTCGTCGAACTCGTCCCCGCGGAGGCGCTCGCGCAGTTCGTGCAGCCCGAGGCGCTGGCGCGCCGGTTCGTCGCGACGATCGACAACCTGACGGCGGGCCGCGTGTCTCCGCAGCAGCGCAGCGTGCTTCCGCTGGGCGGACGATTCCTGGTGTACGAAGCAGACGACGGCTCGCTGCGCCGAGATCCGGCGAACCACGCGCGCTATGACACCGTGGTTGCGCTCGTGACGGGTGTCGATCCGGCGCGGGTCGTGGCACTGTATCACCGCTTCCACCCGCTGCTGCAGCAGGCGTACGAGGAACTCGGCTACCCGGGGCGCGCATTTGACGACCGGTTGCTCGCCGTCATCGATCACCTGCTGACCGCCGTGCCACCGCCGGAACCGCTGCGGCTTGTGCAGCCCAAGGTGTATTACCGTTACGCGGATCCGGCGCTCGAAGCCGCGTCCGCGGGCCACAAGATCCTGTTCCGCCTCGGACCGGCTCACATGGAAACCGTGCAGGCCTGGCTGCGGCGCGTGCGCACGGCACTGACGGGCGCCGGCTGAGTCACCTGCCCGGCCTGCTCAACGCGGATCAGCAACGGCAGCTCACCGTCGTCCAGGAGACTGCGCGACACCTGCTGACGCTCTTCAACGACCTGCTCGATGTCGCACGCATCGAATCGGACTGCATCGAGCTGACGCCGGAACTGCTCGACGGCGACGAGATTCTCCGCGAGGTAATCGTCGCGCTGTTGCCGTAGGCTCTCCTCATGGACCGCCGCGCACTGAAGCAGATACTCTTCAAGCTGATCGGCAATCGCGCACTGGAGGATGAACGACGCTGGCTCGAGCGCGGGCTGCGGCCGGCGAGGATCGCGGTGAACGTGTCGGCACGGCAGCTCCGCGAGCGTCACTTCGTGGACTTCGTGAAGCAGACCTTGCGGGGATACGGAGGAGGTGGGCGCGGACTCGATATAGAGTTCACGGAACCCCGGTTCATGCAGGATATCGAGGGCGCGATCGTGCAGATGAAGTCACCGTTACCTGGTCAGCCGGCCCCGTCCCGTCGATGCGCTCGACGAGTTCCTGATTTCGACGGCTGCTGCGTCATGACAGGTCGCATGCGCGTGATTTCAGCGCGTCGAAATCCACGAAATCGAGCGCGCCTGCATGCGTGCTCAGCAGGTACACCCGCGGCGCCACGCCGGCCTCGTAGGCTTCCTGCCAGCGCGGCGCGCACAGGCACCAGCGCTGACCGGGTTTGAGTCCGGGAAAGCCGAACTCCGGGCGCGGGGTGGAGAGGTCGTTGCCGGCCTCCCGGGAGAACGCCAGGAATTCGGCGGTCAGTTCCACGCAGACGGTGTGGCTGCCCACGTCTTCCGGGCCGGTGTTGCAGCACCCGTCGCGGTAGAAGCCGGTGACGGGAGCGAGGGAACACGGCAGGAGCGGTTCGCCGAGTACGTTGAGTGCGTCGTCTTTCATTGTTTCCTCCTGCGGGATCAGGTTGCGCGGACGAGGGGCCGCGCCAGTGGTGCCTCGCGGATCGGCAGGTTGGCGGCGGCGGCCAGCAACGCCAGCACGGCGTCCGCGTACCACATCCACGTGTAGTCGCCGTAGCGGCTCATCGTCACGCCGCCAAGCCAGGCCCCGAAGAACCCGCCCACCTGGTGCGAGAACAACGCGAGTCCGAACAGGGTGGCGAGAAAACGCGTGCCGAACAGCTTGCCCACCAGCCCCGCGGTGGGCGGTACCGTCGCCAGCCACGTAAAGCCGAGCGCCGCGGCGAAAGCGTAGAACGTGAACGGTGTCTTCGGCGCGAACAGGTACGCGACGATCAGCACCGCGCGGCTCGCGTACATCGCGGCCAGCACGTGCTTCATCCGGTGGCGCTGGCAGAGCCAACCGGCAATCACGCTGCCCGCGATGTTGAACAGGCCAATGAGTGCGAGGGCACGCGCAGAGACCGTGGGCGCCAGGCTGCACAGCGCGACTTCCCCCGGCAGGTGCGTGGTCAGGAAGCCGATGTGGAACCCGCACGTGAAAAACCCGGCGTGCACCAGCAGGTAGCTGCGATCGCGGAACGCGACGCGGAGTTGTGCTCCCAGGTGCGTGATTTCCCCGGCGGGCGCCGCCGGCAGCGCAACGCGCGCGGTCCCGCGCGCCAGCAGCCACGCAAGCGGTATCACCGCCAGCGCGCTCGCCGCGAGCACGTGCAGCGCGTGGACCCAGCCCCAGGTTTCAATCAGCCACTGTGTAAGCGGCGCGAACACGAACTGCCCGAGCGACGAGCCGGCATTGATCACGCCGGAAGCGAGCGCGCGCCGTTCATCCGGCACATGACGCGCCAGCCAGCCGATCAGGATGGAGAAGCTGCCGGCGCCTGCGCCGGCCGCAGCAAGCACCCCGAGCGTCAGCGAAAGTCCCGCGGACGACTGCACGTACGGTGTGGCGGCGGTGCCGATCGCCACCAGCGCGGCGCCGAGCACGATGATCCGGAACGTGCCCCAGCGCTCGACCAGCGCGCCGAACACCGGCTGGACTGCGCCCCACACCAGCTGAGAGACGGCGAACGCGAAGCTGATGCCTACCAGGTCCACGGGACGCGTCGCATCGATCGGTGCGATGAACAGGCCCAAGGACTGCCGCGCACCCATGTTGAGCAGCAGGATGCCGCCGGCGGCGGCAACGAGTGCCCAGGGCATCGGGGATCGCGATGTGCGCATGGCTCAGGCGTGCCGCGGTTCGCGCACGAAACACGCGGCAACGAGACCGACCACGCAGCCGAACATCACGTAGTAGGCGGCAGCGAGCGGATCGCCGCTGTAATCGATCATCAAGGTGACGAAGAACTGCGCGAACCCGCCAAACAGCATCACCGCCAGGTTGTAGGCGAGCGACAACCCGGTCGAGCGCACGCGCGGATCGAACTGCTCGGCCACCGCGGTTGCCACCGCGCCGTAGTACACGCCGAGCAGGCTGCACAGGGTCACCTGCATCAGCAGCAGGCTGCCGAACCCGGGCGCCGCGTGCGTGCGCGCGAACAGCGGGTACAGCGCCGCGAGCAGCAGCAGGCAGCCGCCAATCAGCACCGGCCGGCGGCCCACGCGGTCTGACAGCATTCCGAATACCGGCACCACGGCGCTCAGGCACAGCAGCGCGATCACCTGCACCTTGAACGCGTCCGACAGCGACATCCCGAGCTGCGTGCGTGCGAATGTCGGCATGTACACCAGCAGCACGTAGTAGGTGATGGTGCCGCAGATGATGAGGCCGAACGTCACCACCACGCCGCGCGCGTTCAACGCGAGCATCGCCAGGAACGACCGCCGCTGCGCCGGCTGGCGCGCGCGGCTCGCAACGAATTCCTCCGGATCCTCGAGGTGCCGGCGGATGTAAAGTCCGACCGGCGCGATCAGCAGTCCCACGATGAACGGCACGCGCCAACCCCACGAATCGAGCTGCTCCGGGGTCAGCAGCACGGTCACGGACATCCCCGCGAGCGCGCCGCCGAGCGCGGCGAGCGCGAGCCCGAACTGCTGCATCGACCCGTACAGCCCGCGCTGGTGCCGCGGTGCGATCTCCACCAGGAAGGACGTGGCGATGGCGAATTCCCCGCCAGTCGCGAACCCCTGCAGCAGCCGGGCGACAACGATCAGGATCGGCGCGCCGATGCCGATCGCGGCGTACGGCGGCGCGCACGCGATGATCAGCAGCGCGAGCGTCATCAGTCCCATGATGAGCTGCAATGCCGCCTTGCGGCCGTGGCGGTCGGCGTAGATGCCGAGTGCGATTCCGCCAATGGGGCGCATGAAGAAGCCCACGCCGAACGTCGCGGTGGTCTTGAGTAGCGCGAGCAGTTCGTTCTCGTCCGGGAAGAACAGTCGCGAGATGATCACGGTGAGGAAGCCGAACACGACGAAGTCGTACCACTCGAGCGCGTTGCCGATCACGGCGGCGGCGAGCTGTTGACGGCGAGAGGCGGCCATGGCGGGTTTCCGGGGTAAAGGGCGCAAGTGTAGCGGCTATCGATGTGCCGTGAACCCGCCGAACGCCGGTGGCGCACGGGTACGGGGCCCGCGGCCCGGTGGCGGAATCGGGCACGGGCCTTTAGAGTCGGCGCGAACGAATCGGAGGAGTGAACATGCGGACCTGGCTTGGACGCGGCGCGGGACTCGTGGCGATGGGGTGGCTGGCGCTTGCGGCGGCGCACGCGGACGACGACAAGATGATCGGCAGGCAGTTGTTCGATGCGCACTGCGCAGCCTGTCACAGCGCAACACCGGCGCCGCGCGCGATGACGCCGGCTGAGATGGCGAAGCTGCCGCCGGAGAAGATCTTCGCCGCGCTGACCGTGGGGCAGATGATGCCCGTCGCAGCCTCGCTCGGCGAAATCGAGAAGCGGGCGGTCGCGGTGTACGCGTCCGGGATCGAATGGGGCAGCGTACCCATCCCGGCCAGGGGCGAAGAGCAGCTCCAGCGCTGCGCGGCATCGCCACCGATCGCGGCAGATGCGCTCGATCAGCCGCACTGGTCGGGCTGGGGACTCGATGCCGACAACACGCACTTCCAGCCCGCCGCCCACGCCGGGCTCACGGCGGCGGACCTGCCGGACCTCGAACTCAAGTGGGCGTTCGGGTTTCCCGGCGGCACCACCGTCTCCACGCAGCCGGCGGTGGTCGGTGGCCGCCTGTTTCTCGGTTCGCACGAAGGCGGCATCTACGCGCTCGACGCGCGCACCGGCTGCGCGCACTGGAAGTTTCCCACGCCCGCCGCGGTGCGCGGCGCAATCCTCGTGGAGCGCCGGCCGGACGGCCGCTTCGTGCTCATCACCGGCGATCGCAGCGCGCACGTGTACGCGCTGGATGCAGATACCGGCGAGCTGATCTGGCAGGTCAAGGTGGACGATCACCCGTACGCGCTCGTCACGGGCTCGATCGCGCGGCACGGTGACGTGCTGTACGTGCCGGTGGCGTCGTTCGAGGAACTCGCGGGCGCATCGCCCAAGTACGAATGCTGCACGTTCCGCGGCAGCGTGGTCGCGCTGGACGCGCAGACGGGCCGGCAGATCTGGAAGTCGTACGTGATCCCCGAGGCGCCGGTGAAGACGGAGATGACCACCACCGGCACGCAGCTGTGGGGACCGTCCGGCGCCGCAGTGTGGTCGCAGCCCACCGTGGATGCCGGCGCCGGGGTGCTGTACGTGACCACGGGCGACAGCTACTCCGCGCCGGCTGCCACCACCAGCGATGCAGTCGTCGCGATGGACCTGCAGACGGGCGCGATCCGCTGGCACATGCAGGCCACGCCCGATGATGCGTTCTCGCTCGCATGCGTGTCCTCGCAGGCGGACCCGGTGGTGAAGGACAAGTGCGGCCCGGATGTCGATTTCGGCGCGTCGGCGATCCTGCGCCGGCTGCCGGACGGCCGGCGCGTGCTGCTCGCGGGCCAGAAGTCCGGCGTGCTGCACGCGCTCGATCCGGATGCGAATGGCAAGGTGCTATGGCAGCAGCGGCTGTCGCCCGGCGGCGTGCTCGGTGGCATCGAGTGGGGCCTCGCCGCGGACGACACCACGGTCTACGTGCCGATTTCGGACGTGTGGGAATCCAAGTTCACGCACGGCGCAGCCGGCGGTGTGTACGCCGTGCGTATCGCCGACGGCGCGGAAGCGTGGAACACGCCCGCCGCCAGGCCCGATTGCGAAGGCACGCCGGGCTGCAACGCGGGCCAGCCCGCGGCGGCGACATTGATTCCCGGCGTGCTGTTCTCGGGATCGATGGACGGCCACATGCGCGCCTACGATCCGGCCACCGGCAAGGTGATCTGGGACGTCGATACCAAGGGCAGTCATCCCACCGTGAACGGCGTGCCTGCGCACGGCGGCGCCATCAAGGGCGCAGGGGTCACGGTGGTCGACGGCTGGGTGTACTTCGGCTCCGGGTACGGGTTGTGGGGAATGCCCGGCAACGTGTTCCTCGCGTACGGGCCGAAAGCGAAGTAGCACGCGCTGCCGTCGCCCGTGATGGCACTTGAGAGCCAGGCGCAGCTGTGGTTCTTCTGCGCGCTGTTCGCGGGCATCGCGGTGGGGTTCGTGGTGGGGTCGCTGACGCAGTTCGAGTTCGGACTTGCGGCGGGGCTGCTGATCCCGGGCGCGGTCGCGGCCTGGTTCGCCGTGCAGCTCCTGCTCGAATACCGCGCGTTCACGGCGCCCGGTGCCGGCATTCGCTCCGGCCGGGTGGTCGACGTACGCGACGTGCCGGTTGGCGATGACGTGACTGCGCCGGAGCCCGTGATCGAATACGTGGATTCGGCAGGCGTGCGCCAGACGCTGGCGGGACCGCGCTCGGGAGGATACGAGCAGGGCGAGCGGGTCAGCGTGATCCCGGCCCGCGGTCCGCTGACACCGGCGCGCGCGGGACAGCCCGGGCAGCTGCGCGGCGGGGCGATTGCGATGATGCTGTTCGCGACGTTCCCGCTGTCGCTCGGCGCATGGTTCATGGCCGCGCCGCTGCTCGACCGCGCGGAACGCCCACCCGCGCGCCGGTCTCGCGGGCAATCCCGTTCCCCCGCGGCCGCCACGGCGCGACGGGCGCCGTCCTCCTGGCGCCGCCAGGCCTACTGGCTCTGTTTCGTCGCGATGTTCTGCGGCGTGCTGTGGGTCGCCTGGGGACGCGGTGAACTCATCGTGCTGTTTCACCAGGGGTTCGGTGCGGTCGCGGGCGGGCTTGTCTGCTACGGCGCGCTCGCGCTGAGGGATCCGCGGGTGCCCCGTGCAACCGCGTTCGGCATGCTCGTGCTGGCGGTCAACTTCGGCGTGTGGGCGTTGGCGCTGTGGCTGCTGTCCCGGCCGGCGCCGGCGTGGTGAGCCGATGACGCTGCACGATCTCGCGACGCTCGAACTGTCCGGCCCCACCGTCCGGCTGGCGCCGCTGTCGCTCGTGCACCTCGCGGACTGCGCGCGCGTGGCGGATGATCCCGCGCTGTGGACATGGTGGGTGCGCGAACCGCCGCGCGACGAGGCCGGTATGCGGCGCGAGATCGAACACGCACTCGCGCTGAAGGCCCGCGGTACGCGCCTGCCGTTCGCGATCGTCCGGCATGCGGACGGCGCGTGCATCGGCAGCACGTCGTACCTTGCGTTCGAACCCGCACACCGCAGCATCGAGATCGGTGCCACCTGGCTCGCGTCCGCACACCACGGCGGCGGGATCAACCGCGAATGCAAGCAGCTGCTGTTCGGCTTCGCGTTCGAGCGCCTCGGCATCAACCGCGTGGTGCTGCAGACGGATGCGCTCAACCTGCGTTCGCGGCGGGCGATCGAGAAGCTCGGCGCGCACCTGGACGGCATCCTGCGCGAGGAGCGCGTGCTGTGGAACGGGAGGGTGCGCTCGTCCGCGGTCTACAGCCTGCTGCGCGCGGAATGGCCGGGCACGCGGGCGTGACGATCATCGAAGTGCGCGTCAAGCCGGGCGCGCGGCGCGACGCGCTGATCCCGCTGCCGGACGGTGCGTTCGTCGCCGAGGTGAAGGCACCGCCGATCGACGGCAAGGCGAATGCGGCGCTGATTGCACTCATCGCGGCGCACTTCGGGGTGCCGAAGCGTCGGGTCTCCATCCGCGCCGGTGCCGGCGCGCGCCGCAAGCGCGTGGAGATCGCGCCCTGAGTGACCTCTGACCCTGGAGGAGTTCCGGTATAGTGGCAGGCACGGAGGTGCTCCCATGGTCACGATACTCGGCAGGGTCAGGATCGAGGATTTGCCGGCGTTCATCAGTGTGTTCGCAACCCGCGGACAGGCGATGCGACGGCAGCACGGCAGCCGCTCGGCGCAACTCTTCAAGGTGGACCAGACGCCCGATGAAGTGGTGGTGGTGTTCGACTGGAGTTCGCGCGAGGATTTCGAGCGCTTCACGACGGATCCGGCCGTGCGGGAGACGATGAAGTCGAGCGGCACCCGCGGCGCGCCCGAGTTCACGGTGCTCGAACGCGTGGCGACGTTCCCGGGGTGAGCGGAGGCCCGGTGCGCGACCGGTTCCGCCTGGCGCATGCGCAGGGCATGCCGGGCGCCACGTCGGCGCTTGTCGACGATTGCCTCGCGCAGCTGGGGACCCTGTCTCCGGCGACCAACGTCGGTTTCGTGTACGCGACGGATGCGCTCGCGGACGAGATCCCGGCCGTCATCGCGCTGCTCCAGCACGTTGCGCCCGACGTGCAGTGGACCGGCACGGTGGGTTACGGCATCTGCGCCACGGCACGGGAGTATTACGACACGCCCGCACTCGCGCTAATGACCGCCGCGTTGCCGCCGGACGAGATCCGGATGCTGTCTCCGCAGCGTGCGGAGAGCCCGGTATTCAGCGCGGAAGACGCGACCTGGCTCGCGCGCGCGCCGCAGCACCTCGGCGTGCTGCATGGCGATCCCTCGCAGGCCGGGATCCCGGCATTCATCACCCGCCTTGCGGAGACCGTGCCTGGCGCGTTCTGCGTCGGCGGCCTGACGTCCTCGCGTGGCGACCATCCGCAGGTGGCGGGTGGTGTGACGGGCGGCGCGGTGTCGGGCCTGCTGTGCTCGGCCGCGATCCCGGTGGTCACGCGCCACACCCAGGGGTGCACGCCCATCGGCCCCGTTCACCAGGTCACCGCGTGCGAGGGGAACATCGTCATCGAACTCGATGATCGCCCGGCGCTCGCGGTCTTCAAGGAGGACGTGGGCGACGTCATCGCGCACGATCTGCGCCGCGCGGCGGGCTACATCTTCGCCGCGCTGCCGATTGCCGGCTCGGACACCGGCGACTACCTCGTGCGCAACCTGCTCGGCATCGATCCTTCCCGGCAACTGCTCGCGATAGGCGAGACCCTGGCGCCCGGGGCCACCCTGATGTTCTGTCGCCGCGACGGCAACAGCGCACGCACCGACCTGCAGCGCATGCTGCGCGAGATCGCGTCGCGACTCGGGGAACATCCGCGCGGCGCGCTGTATTACTCCTGTCTCGCGCGCGGCCGGCACCAGTTCGGAGACCAGGCGCAGGAGCTGCGGATGGTGGCCGATGCGTTGGGCGATCTGCCGCTCGTCGGGTTCTTCGCGAACGGCGAGATCTTTCACAACCGCCTGTACGCTTACACCGGCGTGCTGACGGTGTTCACCTGAGGAGAAGCGCGGTGGTGCGTGTCCCGATATCCGTGCTCGATCTTGCGCCCGTCCCGGAAGGCGCAACCCCGGCAGACGCCTTCCGGCACTCGCGCGACCTCGCGCAGCACGCCGAGCGCTGGGGCTATCACCGCTACTGGCTTGCCGAACATCACAACATGCCGGGCATTGCGAGCGCGGCGACCTCCGTCGTGATCGGGCACATCGCGGCCGGCACGTCGACAATCCGGGTGGGCGCGGGCGGCATCATGCTGCCGAACCATTCGCCGCTCGTGATCGCGGAACAGTTCGGAACCCTGGAATCGCTGTATCCCGGGCGGATCGATCTCGCACTGGGACGCGCGCCCGGGTCCGACATGCTCACCGCGCGGGCGCTGCGCCGGGACACGCTGACGAGCGCGGAGCGCTTTCCGCAGGACGTGGTGGAACTGCAGGCGCTGTTCGGCCCGGTGCAACCCGGTCAGCAGGTACAGGCGGTGCCGGGCGCAGGGCTCGGGGTCCCGTTATGGATCCTGGGTTCCAGTCTCTTTGGCGCGCAGCTCGCGGCGGCACTCGGGTTGCCGTACGCGTTCGCATCGCACTTCGCGCCGGACGCGCTGCTGCAGGCGATCGACATCTACCGGCGTACATTCAAACCCTCGGCGGCGCTCGATCGGCCGTACGTGATGTGCGGGGTGGGCACGTTCATCGCTGCGACGGATGCGCAAGCCGTGCACCTGTTCACTTCCGTGCAGCAGCAGTTCACGAACCTGTTCCGCGGCGCACCCGGAAAACTGCAGCCGCCGCGCGACGACATGGACACTTACTGGACCCCGTCCGAACGGGCGGGCGTGATGCACATGCTGCAGTACGCCTGTGTCGGCTCACCGGCCACGGCGCGTGATCGCTTCGCCGCGTTCCTGGAGGCGACCCGCGCCGACGAACTGATTCTGACGGCGCAGATCTACGACCACGCGGCACGGCTCCGCGCGTACGAATACGCCGCGGAGATCCTCGGCACCGGCTGAGGGTCAGTCGAGCCGCGCGATCACCTTGATCTCGACCAGCGAGCCGGGAAACGCCAGTTCGGTGATGCCGATCGCGGTCCATGCCGGGTAGGGCGCCTTCACGTAGCGATCCTTCACCTGCATGAACGTCGCCAGGTGCTGCTGCAGGCCGACGTGGAACGTGGTCATCTCCACCACGTGATCGAACCCGACACCGGCGGTGTCCAGCACGGACTTCAGCGTGTCGAACGCGCACGCGAACTGCGTCTCCGGGTCGGCCGACGGCTTGCCGTCGGCACCGACTCCGATCACGCCGGAACAGTACAGCCGGTTGCCATCCTTGATGGCGGGCGCAAAGTGGTAGTTCTCGTAGTAGGCTTCCTGGCCCTTGGGAATCACGGTCTGCTTGCGAGTCATCGGTACCTCCGGTCGGGTGGTTGAGCGCGGCG
Source organism: Gammaproteobacteria bacterium (assembly GCA_050247235.1). Lineage (GTDB taxonomy): Bacteria > Pseudomonadota > Gammaproteobacteria > CAIKBL01. The sequence continues at coordinate 24,149 of JBFWUN010000021.1, read as the reverse complement.
CGCCCCCTCGGGGCGCGTTCACGCGGGAACGAGATCGAGCAATCCTGACAGCGAGTGAATCACGTAATCCGGTGTCGCGCGTGCGCGGCCGCTCTGCAGCGGAGGTTCGGCACCGTCGTTCAGCACCAGCGCGGTCTGCATGCCGACGCGCGCCGCACCGTCGATATCGTGCTCCGGCGAATCCCCGACGAACAGGACCTCGTGCGGCGCGAGCCCGGATTTCTCCAGGCACACTTCGAAGAAGCGGGGGTGCGGCTTGCACGAGCGGGCGCTCTCCGAGCTGGTCCAGTGATCGAGGTAACGATGGAGCCGCTCCCGCGCGACGATCGGCTCCAGCATGTCATCGTCGATGTTCGACACGATGGACAGGTAGAGGCGGCGATTCTTCAGTGCCTCGAGCGTGGGATGGCAGTCGGGCTTGACCTCCAGGCAGTCGCGCAGCTGCGTCAGGTGTTCCTGCTGGTACCACGCGCGCAGCTCGTCGGTGACCGTGGCGTCGAGCAGGTCGAAGCAGCGATGGAAGGTGTCGAGGAAGAAGTCGCGATGGAGATAGTAGTCCTTCGTCGCGTAGTGCTCGGTGATTTCCCTGGACGCCTGTGCGTACGCGTGCTTGACCGCGTGCGGTGCATCGCCTTTGCCGGCACGGGCGGCGGCCTCGAGCAGGATGGGTGCGTGCACGCGATTGACGTGCCGGTAGCTGACCAGCGTACCGCCCAGGTCGAAGAAGATTCCTTTGAACATGCTTTTATTCACTCAAGTGCGCGCGTGACGACTTCGGTCGTGTCCTTGGACAGGCCGGGAGTTGCGCGGATGCTTTCCAGCGCCGCGCGCGCATGCGCCTGGCGCCCGGCATCGAACTTGCGCCAGCGGTCGAACGCCCGCGCGAGCCGCGCCGCGACCTGCGGGTTCAACGGGTCCAGCGCAATCACCTGGGTCGCCGCAAATCGGTAGCCGCCACCGTCCGCGGCATGGAACGCCGCATGGTTGCCCTGGCAGAATGCGCCGATCAGCGCGCGCACCTTGTTGGGGTTGGAGAGTTCGAACGACGGGTGCACGAGCAGCGCCTCCACTTCCTTGAGCGTGCCCGGCAGCCGCGAGGTCGCCTGCACCGTGAACCACTTGTCGAGCACCAGCGGTTCGTCGCACCAGCGGGCATGGAACGCGGCGAGCGCCGGCTGCCGCTGTGCGCAGTCGGTATTCACGAGCGCGGTCAGCGCGGCGAGCGTATCGGTCATGTTGTCGGCGGTCTCGAACTGCCGGAAGCACAGTGCCTCCAGGGCCGGATCTCCGAGCTCCATCAGGTAGCCAAGGCAGACATTGCGCAGTGCGCGCCGACCCGCGGCCTCCGGGCTCGGTGCAAAGGGGCCCGCCACGCGGAACGCGTCATAGGCCGCGTGCAGCTCAGGGCGCAGGCGCGTGGCCAGATCCCGGCGCAGCGCATTGCGCGCCGCAAGTATCGCGTCCGGGTCCACCACGTCCATCTGTTCGGCGATGAACGTGGCGGCCGGCAGGGCGAGCGCTTCCGCGGCGAATGCCGGATCGCGATCAGCGTCCGCCAGCACGCGCCGGCAGGCCGCGATGAACGCGTCCGCCACCGGCGGTGTGTTGTCGCGCATGATCGCCTCGATCCCGCGAAGCAGGCTCGCGAGCGCCAGGCGCTGGCCCGCCTCCCAGCGGTTGAAGGGATCCGTGTCGTGCGCCATCAGCAGCGCGAGATCGTCTTCCGAGTACGCGAATTGGAGGATCACGGGCGCGGAGAATCCGCGCAGAAGTGACGGGATCGGCGCGGTCGGCAGGTCCTTCAGCACGAGTGTCCGGGTGGCTTCCGCCAGGAGGTAGACCGCGCCATCGGCGGCGAGCATCGCCGGATCGTCCGACACGAGCGGCAGCTCGTGGCCAGCGCGATCGAGCAGACCGAGGCGGATCGGGATCGGGAACGGTTCGATGCAGGTCTGGCCGCCGACCGGCGTGAGCTGCTGCGTGAATGTCAGGTGGTACTCGCGCGTATGCGGGTCATGTCGCGCGGTGACCGTCACGCGCGGCGTCCCGGCCTGGTCGTACCAGCGCTGCATCGCCGCGAGATCGACCCCGTTCGCCTCCTGCATCGCGCGCACGAAATCTTCCGTGCAAACCGCCTGGCCGTCGTGCCGCGCGAAGTACAGGTCCATGCCGCGCCGGAACCCCGCCGCACCGAGCCACGTGTGCATGATGCGTACGACCTCGGCACCCTTGTTGTACACCGTCGCGGTGTAGAAATTGCTGATCTCCATGTACGCGCGCGGTCGCACCGGGTGCGCCATTGGTCCCGCATCCTCCGGGAACTGCGCGTTGCGCAGGTTGCGTACCTCCTGGATACGCTGCACGGCGTGGGAATACCGATCTCCGCCGTACTGCTGGTCGCGAAACACCGTCAGACCTTCCTTGAGACTCAGCTGGAACCAGTCACGGCAGGTCACGCGGTTGCCGGTCCAGTTGTGGAAGTATTCGTGGGCGACCACGCGATCGAGCATCATGAAGTCGTAATCGGTGGCGAGATCGGGGCGCGCGAGCACGTACTTGGTATTGAAGATGTTGAGTCCCTTGTTCTCCATCGCGCCCATGTTGAAGTCGGACACGGCCACGATCATGTACTGGTCGAGATCGACCTCCAGGCCGAACACGTCCTCGTCCCAGCGCATCGCGGCTTTCAGCGCGGCAACCGCGAAGGTGCACTGGTCGAGCCGCCCGGGTTCCACGTACACGCACAGGCGCACGTCGCGTCCCGAGCGTGTCCGGTATTGGTCCGCCAGAAGATCCAGGCGCGCGGCGACGAGCGCAAAGAGGTACGCCGGTTTGGGAAACGGATCCTCCCAGCGCGCCCAATGGCGGCCGTCGGCTTCGTCACCGGCGGCAACGAGATTGCCGTTGGACAGCAGCACCGGGAAGCGCGCGTGATCCGCGTGCAGGGTGGTCGTGAAGCGCGCCATCACGTCGGGGCGATCGAGATAGAACGTGATGCGCCGGAAGCCCTCTGCCTCGCACTGTGTGAAGTAGCCGTTGCGCGATGCGTAGAGACCCATCAGCTGGGTGTTGCGTTCCGGATGGATACGCACGCGCGTCATGAGCGTGAAGCGATCCGGAACCTGCGGGAGGACGAGCCGTCCACCTTCGTACGCGAACTCTCCGGGCGACAGCACGCGCCCGTCGAGCGCGATCTCGAGGAGTGTCAGCGCCTCGCCGTCGAGATCGAGGGGTGCCTCCGGATCGGCCGCCGCAGGGTTGCGGACCAGCGCGAGCCGTGCGGTGACGACGGTGGATTCCGCCTGGATGTCCACGTCCAGGTCCACGGTCGTGATCGTGAACGCCGGCGGGCGGTAGTCCTCGAGCCGGACGAGCGTCGGATTCGGGTTCAGCATCGGGGCAGTATAAGGGCTTCGGCATGTGCCCGCAGCGCGCACGCCGGGCGGGCTTGAAAACCCGTTGCCCACGCCGCAATGTGCCCCACGGGGCGCACGTGTGCCTGAACCAGGAGAGCTTTCATGCGGATCATGCAACGGACGGGACTGTTGTGGCTGGTATTGGCGCTGAGCGGCTGCGGGTACAACACCCTGCAGTCCACGGACGAAGCGATTGCCGCGGCATGGTCGGAAGTCGTCAACCAGTACCAGCGGCGCGCGGACCTGATTCCCAACCTCGTCAGGACCGTCGAAGGGTTCGCGGCACAGGAGAAGGAGGTGCTGCTCGGCGTGACGAACGCGCGTGCAAAGGTGGGCTCGATGCAGGTCGGCGCGGAGGTGGTGAACAACCCGGAGGCGTTCAAGCAGTTCCAGAGCGCGCAGGGTGAACTCTCCAGTGCGCTGTCACGGCTGCTGGTCGTCGCCGAGCAGTATCCGCAGCTCAAGTCCGACCAGAACTTCCGCGACCTGCAGGCCCAGCTCGAGGGAACCGAGAACCGCATCGCGGTGGCGCGCAAGCGCTACATCGACGCGGTCCAGGCTTACAACCTGACCGTGCGGCGCTTCCCGTCCAATCTCACCGCGATGGTGTTCGGGTACGCGACGAAGCCCAATTTCACCGTCGAGAACGAGGCCGCGCTGGCGAAACCTCCGGAAGTGAAATTCGGGCAGTGACCATCCCGCGCATGCGCATCGTCGTCGCCCTCTTCGTCGCGTGGTGCGCGTTGCCGGCGGCCGCGGTCGGGATCGCGGTTCCACCACACACGGCGTGGGTCACGGACCTCACCGGCACGCTCGCGGACGGGGAACGTGCCGCGCTCGAGTCGCGCCTCGCGGGCTTCACCGCCGCCAAGGGCGCGCAGGTCGCGGTGCTGCTCGTACCCTCCACCGGTGACGAGCCGATCGAAACTTACGCGCTGCGAGTCGCGGAGTCGTGGAAGCTCGGCCGCCAGGGCGTCGATGACGGCGCGATCCTGCTCGTCGCGACGGGCGATCGGCGGTTGCGCATCGAGGTCGGTTACGGGCTCGAGGGGGTGCTCACGGATGCCACCAGCAAGCGCATCATCGACGAAACCATCGTCCCGCATTTCCGATCCGGCAACCTGTACGCCGGGATCAACGCCGGGGTGGAGCGCATCCTCGGCGTGATCGAAGGTGAACCGCTGCCCCCGCCGACGCCAGCGAAGCGCGGCACGACACTGGACGAGGCGCTGTCGCTCGCGCTGTTCTTCGCGTTCTTCTTCGCGCTGCTGTTCCGCGTGCCGGGGCGGCGCGCGCGCGGACTGCGGGTGCCGCTGGCGGCCGCGGCGAGCGGCGGCACCACGTTCCTGGTGACATCGGTCGCGTTCGCGGCGGGGATATCGGCCGTCGTCGCGGTGGTGCTCGCGGGCCTGCTCGGCGGGGGAGACTCCGGCGGGCGCTGGGTCAGTCATCGCCGCTACGGGGATCGCTTTCCCGGCGGCTGGGGGGGGTGGTCGGGTGGCTTCGGCGGGGGATTCGGCGGCGGGGGCGGCGGATCGTTCGGTGGCGGCGGGGCGTCCGGGAGCTGGTGACATGTGGAAGCGACTGCTGACCCACCTGTGCACCACGCGCTGGCAGCTCCGCAACGCGTTCACGCCGGCCATCGTGGAGGACATCGAGCGCGCGATCCGCGCGAGCGAGCGGCAGCATGCCGGGGAACTGCGCGTCGCGCTGGAAGCCGCGCTCGGCCTCGATGACCTGCTCACGGGCGTGACGCCGCGCGCCCGCGCGCTCGAGGTGTTCAACGAACTGCGCATGTGGGACACCGAGCAGGACAACGGCGTGCTGATCTACGTGCTGTTCGCCGACCATGCGCTCGAGATCGTCGCCGACCGCGGTTTCAACGCGCACGTGGACGACGCGACCTGGCGAGAACTGTGCGAACGGGCGACCCGGGAATTCCACGCCGGCCGCTACGGTCCCGGACTCGCACGGCTCGTCGAGGAGGTCGGTGCGCTGGTCGCGCGGCATTACCCGCCGCGACCGGACGATCTCAACGAGCTGCCCGATTCCGCGCTGTTCCTGTAGGCCGCGTGAACACTATCCGGGTGCGCGTGCACGGGCGTATCATCCGGCGCCATGAACGCGCTCACGTGCCCCGTCGCAAGCACCGCCCGGTGCGAATGACGGCGCGCGCACGCACGCGATGATCGCGCTCACCGAGGCCTGGCGCGCGGGACTGTTCGGCCGTGCGCACTGGAGCCGCAACGTCGTCGCAGGCGTGATCGTCGGGGTCGTGGCGCTGCCGCTCGCGATGGCCTTCGCGATGGCAAGTGGCGCGCGGCCCGAACAGGGGTTGTACACCGCGATCGTCGCGGGGATCGCGGTCTCGCTGTTTGGCGGCAGCCGCCTGCAGATCGCCGGTCCCACCGGCGCTTTCATCGCGATCCTGTCCGGGATCACCGCGAAGTACGGCATCGCCGGTTTGCAGCTGGCCACCCTGATGGCCGGTGTGATGCTCGTGGTGATGGGCCTCGCGCGCCTCGGTGCCGTGATCCGCTTCATCTCCGAGCCCGTGATCGTCGGCTTCACGGCAGGCATCGGCGTCATCATCTTCGTCGGCGAATGGCGCGACTTCCTCGGCCTGCCGGCGATCACGGGCGCCCACTTCCACGAACGCCTGTGGCATCTCCTCCAGGCACTGCCGCAATGGCATCCGCCGACGGCGCTGCTGTCCGGCCTCGGCCTGCTGCTCGTGGTGGTCGCGCCAAGAGTGCCGGGGCTGCGGCGTATTCCCGGGCCGCTCGTCGCGATGTGCGTGGTCACCGGCCTGCACCACGCGCTGAGCCTGCCCGGGGTCGCGACGATCGGTTCCGCGTTCGGCGGGATCCCGCGCGGCCTGCCGGCGCTGCAGTGGCCCGCGTTCGGTGCCGCGGAGGCACTTGCGCTGCTCGGGCCGGCGTTCACCATCGCGATGCTCGGGGCCATCGAGTCGCTGCTGTCCGCGGTGGTGGCGGACGGCATGGCCGGGACGCGCCACGACGCCAACCAGGAACTGGTGGGGCAGGGCATCGCGAACCTGCTGGCGCCGCTCGTCGGCGGCTTCGCGGCGACGGGCGCGATCGCGCGGACCGCGACGAACGTGCGCAACGGCGCCACCGGTCCGCTCGCCGGCGTGGTGCACGCGCTGACGCTCGTGGCGGTGATCCTGTTCCTCGCGCCCTACGCGGCCGGGATCCCGCTCGCCGTGCTCGCAGCGATCCTGTTTGTCGTCGCATGGAACATGAGCGAGGCGCGTCATTTCACGTTCATCCTGCGCCGCGCACCCACCGCCGATCGCGCCATCCTCGTCATCACGTTCCTGCTCACGGTGTTCGCCGATCTCGTCGTCGCGGTGAACGTGGGCGTGATCCTCTCGATGTTCCATTTCCTGCGACGGATGTCGGACTCGGTCGAGACCGCGCCGCTGGCGGCGGAGGACGTCCGCGCCGATGCGGGCGTGGACGTGCCGCCGGACCGGGTGGTGTTCGAGATCGCGGGACCGATGTTCTTCGGCGCCGTGGAGAACTTCGAACGCGCGCTGCTCGCGACGCGCACCGATCCCCGGGGGGTCGTGATCCGGCTGGCGCGCGTGCCTTTCATCGACATCACTGGCATCCTGTCGCTGCAGGAAGTCATCGGCAATCTCGCGCGCCGAGGCGTCGAGGTCGTGCTGTGCGAGGCGAATCCGCGTGTGCTCGGCAAGCTGCGCACCGCGGGGCTGCTGGAACCGCCGCATGCAGGGCGCCACGTGCCGAGCCTGCGCGAGGCACTCGTGCGCGACGCGCCGAAACCGCCGCCGCCCTGAACGCGAATACGAGGAGAACCCGCATGCCCCTGATCGAAGTCCGCGAGCCGTGGCTCGCCCAGGTCCGCGAGGACATCGTGGAACCGACGCGACGCATCATCGATCCGCACCATCATTTTTTCGCGACGACGCACGAGTTCCCGCACTACGACCTCGACAAGCTGCGGGCCGACACCGCGACCCACCACGTGGAGCAGACGGTCTACCTGCAGTGCTGGGAAGGCTATCGCCAGAGCGGACCGGAAGCGCTGATGCCGGTTGGCGAGACCGAGTGGGTGGACGCGATCGCGCGGCGCGCACGGGAGACGCCGGGGGCGACGCAGATCGGGGCGATGGTCGGCACGGCGGAACTGCGCGCCGGCGCGCGGGTTCGCGAGGTGCTGGAGGCGCATGTCGCGGCCAGCCCGCTGTTCCGGGGGATCCGGCAGATCGCGGCGTGGGAGTCCTCCGGGGCGTTTTTCGCGCCGCCCGGGATCGACGACGCGGATCTCTACGCCGACGCGTCGTTCCGTGCCGGGTTCAAGGTGCTGGTGGAGATGGGACTGGTGTTCGACGCGTATCACTACCACACCCAGACGCCACAGCTTACGGCGCTCGCACGGGCGTTTCCGGACGCGCGCATCAACCTGAATCACCTGGGCACACCGCTCGGCACCGGGCCTTATGCCGGGCGCCGCGCGGAGATATTCGCGCAGTGGGCCACGGATCTCGCCGATCTCGCGACCTGCCCGAACGTGACCATCAAGCTTGGCGGGCTTGCGATGCCCTGGTGCGGTTTCGATTTCGAACTGGCGCCCAGCCCCCCGGGATCGGACGAGTTCGCGCGCCGCACGGGGGATTATTTCCACCGGGCGATCGACTGCTTCGGGCCCGAGCGCTGCATGTTCGAGAGCAATTTTCCCGTCGACAAGTGCGGAGTCTCGTACGCGGTACTGTGGAACGCGTTCAAGAAGATCGCCGCGCGCTACGGCGAGTCGGAGAAGGACGCGATGTTCTACCGCACGGCGGCCCGCTTCTACGGCGTGCGGCCGCTGGGCTGATCGGCGTACCGGGCGCACGGCGATGTTGCGGATCAATGCGCGGGTCACGCTCGCCGAGCACGAGTGGCAGATGCAGGCAGTGCGCGCGCAGGGCGCCGGCGGCCAGAACGTGAACAAGGTGGCGAATGCCGCGCACCTGCGCTTCGACATCCCGGCGTCCTCGCTGCCGGAGGCCTACAAGGCGCGGCTGCTGGCGCTGCGTGATCGGCGGATCTCGGCAGACGGCGTGCTCGTGATCAAGGCGCAGCGCTTCCGCAGCCTCGAGCAGAACCAGGCGGATGCGCTCGCGCGGTTGAAGGACCTGGTGCTCGGGATCGCCACGCCGCCCAAGGTGCGCCGGCCCACGGCACCGACGCGTGCCGCGCAGACGCGCCGGCTGGACGAGAAGGCGCGGCACGCCAGGCTCAAGGCGCTGCGCCAGAAGCCCATGGAGTGAGCGCGCTCACGTCACCGGTGAGCGCGCGATCGATCTCCGCGGGGTCGGTCACGGTGCGCCACGTGTCGAACAGAACCTGCGCCGGCGGATAGTGCCTGCGCAGGAGGTTCAGCCACTGTTTGATTCGCCCGGGGGCGTGCCGCGGGGTGAGGGTCCGGCGGACGTCGCCCCAGTAGCGGGCGATCAGCGGCAGCACCCGTGACCAGTCCTCGCGCGGCGCGCGCGGCACGCGCCCGGCCAGCCGATCGCGGATGCGTTCCCCGAGAAATGGATCGGCCACCGCGCCCCGTCCGAGCATGACATCGCGGCAGCCGCTCTCGGCACGACAGCGCAGGTAATCCTCGACCGTCCAGATCTCGCCGTTGGCGACCACCGGCACGGAGACAGTGTCCGCAATCCGGCCCACCCATGCCCAGTGCGCCGGGGGCCGGTAACCGTCGTCACGGGTCCGCGCGTGGACGACGAGAGTCTCGATGCCGCCGGCCGCAAGGGCCTGTGCCGCGTCGAGCGCCGGCCGGGTGTCGCGCACGCCGAGCCGCATCTTCGCGGTGAACGGCACGCAACCGCGCAGCGCGTCGCCGACGGCGCGCGTGACCTCGTGGAGTACGCGCGGGGTGTCGAGCAGGACCGCGCCACCGCCGTGCCGGTTCACGACCGGGGCAGGGCAGCCGAAATTCAGATCGATGCCGGCCGGTCGGAGCGCGAGCAGCCGCGCCGCGTTGTCCGCCATGCAGGCGGGATCCGAACCCAGCAGCTGCACGCGTACCGGCACCGCGGCGGGTGTCCGGCTGTACGTCGCGAGTTCGGGTACCGCGCGCAGGTAGGTGCGGCTCGGCAGCAGGTTGCCGCTGACCCGGACGAACTCGGCGACGCACCAGTCGTACGCGAACGCGCCGGTCAGCGCCGCACGAAGGTGCGCGTCGAGCAACCCCTCCATCGGGGCGAGCAGCAGGCGGGGGGGTGTAGTGTTGTGCATCGGTGGACGCGGATTATGCGCGAGGCGGGGAGTGACGTCGCGTCCGCCGATGGCAGCGCGTGGGACGCGTCCGCATAATCGAACCCGGATGCCCCATGGAGAAGCGCCCATGTCCGCTGCCTATACGCTCGACACCCTGCTCGCGCGCCAGGAGATCGCCGACGTCATCTATCGCTACGCGCGCGGCATCGATCGGCGCGATATCGACCTCGTGCGCACCTGTTACCACCCGGATGCCTACGACGACCACGGCGCGTTCAAGGGCACCGTGGACGAGTTCCTCGCGGCCGCGATGCCGTTCCTGTCCCGCTGGACGGCCACCCAGCATTTCATGGGCAACATGCTCATCGAGGTCGAGGGCGCGGCGGCGCGCGCCGAGACCTATGCCGTGGCCTATCACCGGCGTGAGGATGCCGACGGCAACGGCAAGGACGACGTGATGGGGATCCGGTATGTCGATCGTTTCGAGAATCGCGGCTCGGGATGGAAGATCGCCTACCGCGTGGTCTCGATGGAGTGGCGCCGGATCGATCCCGTGCAGGGCATCCGCGGCCGCGGCGAGCACGGCGTGTGGGGTCGCCACGATCGCGACGACGTGCTGCACTGGATCATGCGTGGCCCGCCGGCCTGAACGCCGCGCGCATCACGTTTTGGGCGGCCACGGCGCATCGAGGTCCGCGGCCTCGAGGATCGCCGCGCGATCGCCCGTCGGCGGGTAGATCCACTGCGTGTTGATCATTCGCTTGAGCGGTTTGACCTCCGGGCCGGACTGCTCGGGTGTGCGCTCCCAGCCGGACGTGAACAGCGCGCCGTACTCGCCGAGGTCGAGACACGTCACGTAGTTCGGCTGCGAGTACGCGCGCAACGGCAGCCCGAGCAGATCGTGCGCGGCGTTGAAGCCGGCATGCTTGCCCATCGGCACGGCGTGCTGACACGACATCAGCGCCGGGTGCCCGGGGGCTGCCAGCGCATGGGCCGCGTCCCCGGCCGCGAACACGGTCTCCACCCCTTTCACGCGCAGCATGTCATCCACGTGCACCCGGCCGGTTGCGTCGCAGGGCGCGCCGAGCGTGCCGGCGAGCGGAGTCGCCGCAAGGCCAGCCGTGACGATGACGGTGCGGGTGGGGATCCGGGTTCCATCGCTGAGTTCGATGGCGTCAGGCCCGATCGCCCGCACCGTGCAGCCGAGCCGGAGCTCCACCCCCGCGGCAGTCAGCGCGGCCAGCACGTGCGGGCGCGGGTTGCTGCCGAGATCCGGACCGATCTCGGACGCGCGCTCCACCAGCACTACGCGTGCGCGCTCGACGAGGGCGTCGGCGCGGTGCGCGCGCAGCCGCGTGCGCATCTCGGCCGCGAGTTCGATGCCGGTGAAGCCCCCACCGACGATCACGCAGGTGAGATCGGTGTCGTCGCGCGCGTCGCGCAGGACGTCGCGGAGGTGTTCGTCCAGGCGTCGGGCGCCTTCGAAGGTGTCGATGTCGAACGCGCAACCATTGCTGCCCGGCACCGGCAACGGGCGTTGCACGCTGCCCGCCGCGAGCACCACGCGGTCGAAATGGACGCCGCGTGCGACACCGTCGCCGGTATGCACCTGCAGCCGCCGATGCGGGAGATCGATCCCGTCCACGTTGCCCACCAGCAGCTCGATGCCGGCCGGGGCCAGTACCGGCGCGAGCGCGGCGCGCATTTCCGGGGTGAACACCTCGTAGAGGCGCGGACGCACGGTCAGGTACTCGTCACGGGACACCAAGGTGATGCGGCATTCCGCCGCGGCCTTGGCGAACTCCCGGGCAGCGGTCAGCGCGGCCCACATGCCGGCGAAGCCACCGCCGACAACGGCGAGATGTTTCATCTGGAGCCTCCTTTCGAAAGGGAAGAATTGCCGCGCGATGCGCGGCGGCGGCCGAACCAGCGGACAACGTCCGAACCGAACGACCGGGGTGCCTTGCGGGCGACGCCGGCGGCGAGATCCCCGAGCGTATGCGCGGCAAGCACGTCCCGCATGCGGGACTCTGCTTCGACCATGACGGCATGGATGCCGCACATGCCCCGGGTGGCCCACGCGGGCGGCGAATCCCCGAACAGCGCGCACTGCCGGCGGATTTCACGGCACTGGAACATCGGCTTGTCGCCTTCGAGCGCCGTCACCACGTCGAGCACGGTGATCGCGTCGGCCGGGCGCGCCAGCCGGTAGCCACCCTCGATGCCTTCCACCGACGTGACGATCCCGGCCGTGCGCAACGCGCCGAACAGCTTGGCGACGAACGGCACCGAGAGCCCCTGCAGTGACGCCAGCTCCTGGGTGCTCGCGTGCACGTCGGCCGGCAGGTCCACCAGGAACAGCAGGCAGTGCAGGCTGGATTCGACGCTCGCGCCGTAGAGGGCCATAGGGTTTAACTAAGAGTAAATTAGTACGAGTTAATGTAGCGGCCTCCACGGACGTTGGCAACCACCCGTTGCCCGGGCGCGCCACCCACGCGGGCGCGGCTCAGCGCCGGACCGCGAGCACCCCGTCGGCGCGCAGTGCTGGGTCGAACCCGCAGGCGCGGAGCCGCCGCAGGACTTCCCCGGGAACGTCGCGGCCGGTGGTCAGCCGATTGGGTGTGCCCGTGTAGTGAAACAGACGCCCCCCGCGCTTCAGCACGCGCGCGAGCCCCGCGTAGAATTCCGCGGAATAGAGTTCCCCGGCGATGCCGAAGCGCGGCGGATCGTGCAGCACCGCGTCGAATGCGCCGTCGGTGTGTGCGTCGAGGGATGCCACGACGTCTCCGTGCACGAGGGTGAGCCGGGAATCCGGCGCGGGTGACCAGGGATTGTGATCGCGCAGCCACAGCACGTCGGCGCGCTTCTCGTAGGAAATCACGTGGCGCGCGCCACGCGCAAGGCACCACGCGGCGAAATATCCGAGTCCGCCGCAGGTATCGAGTACGACGCATCCCGCCGGATCCACCAGGTCCACCTTGTCACGGGCGTCGTCGTATGGCGATACGTGCGCGGTCGGCAGCATCTTGATGCCGTCGATCTCGAACGTGGGCGCGCCGTGCCCGGTCGGCACGAGCTTGACAAGCGCGTCGTCGTAGCGGACGAGGGGGACGAAGTCTGCACCGTCCCAGCGATAGATGGTGCGTGGCTTGAGGCGCGTCGGCCACGGGTACGCATCCCCTGCGTGGCGCCAGCCCGTGGCGGCGATCTCCACCCGCGCGGTCGAGCGTCCGAGATCGAGCGAACATTCAACTGCCGGACGTCCGTCGCGCAGGGCGCGTTGCAGGGAGTCCAGCACGTCGAGAGTCAGCAGCGGAGCATTCACGGCGTGATCCCGCCCCGCATTGGCGACGGCTGCCGCGCCGCTGACTGAATGCGCCATGACACGCCCTGCGGGCGCACGCCCGCGGCCCTGTGCGGACTACCGCCGCCAGTCTCGTGGCGCGTCCTCGTGTGAGTGTCCTCGCGACGCACGGGACAGGAGAGTCGCCGGGCACCCCGATGCCGGATCAGGCGAACTCGACTTCCGCCTCCACCTCGACCGGCAGGTTGAACGGCAACTCGGCCATGCCGACGGCCGAGCGCGCGTGCGCGCCGACGTCCGCACCGAACACGTCCAGGATGAGTTCGGAGAAGCCGTTGATGACGGCGGGCTGCTGGCCGAAGCCCGGGGCCGAGTTCACCATGCCGAACACGCGCAGCCACGCGGTGATGCGGTCGAGCGAGCCGAGTTCGCGCTGCAGGCTGCCCAGGATCGACAGCGCGGTGAGCCGCGCGGCCTGCTGTGCCTGTTCGAGCGACACGGCCGCGCCGACCTTGCCGAACGGGCCCGCCAGCGAACCATCCGGGTTTTGCGGTGCGTGACCGGACACGTACGCGCGGTTGCCACGCACGCGCACCCATGGAAACGGCAGCTTGACGCCGGGCGGCAGCTGCAGCGGTGCCGGCAGCACGAGCTTCAGTTCGGACAATCGAGCGTCGATCCGGGACATCTGTGTCTCTCCTTCGGTCAGGCCTTCAGCGCAATGTCGCACAGCACGGGGTCGTGCGCGACCGCGATTTCGTTGTCGATCTGCGTTCCGCAGCCCGGACAGCAGAACTGGCGGAACGCGACGTCGTCATCGATGAAATCTCGCGGATCGCCGATCAGCGGGTTCGATGCGGACACCGGGTGGATCTCCTGGAGGCAGCGGTCCTTGTAGTTGCCCTCCGTCGGGCCAAGATCCGTGCCGCACTTCGCGCACGCCCAGAACGTGCCCGCGTCGTCACGCCGCGCCTGCAGCGCGACGCTCGCCTCGAACAGCAACGTGCCGTCGCGGCGGTGCCCGGGCTTGCCATGCCGGCGCACGCGCGCGCTGCGGAGCCCGGCGCGCTGCTGTGCGGTTGCCGCAACGTCCACGGTCCGGTCGTCCCGTAACACCGCGCCGTAGATCGCGCGCGCCGCGGCCGGTGTTATCGCGAGATCCTCCAGGTCACGCTCGATGTCCGCAGGATCGCGATCGAGCGGATCGCCGAACCCGCCACCGCCGGTCCAGCGCACCGCGTAGACATCCTGCGGGTGCTGCACGAAATTCTCCTGCCGGAGCTGCAGCAGTTCCGGCGTGCCGGTCACCTCGGAGGTGTCCTCGATCATGCGGGACGCGCGCAGGCGGGCCGCGATGTCGCTGTTGCGGATGAACGTGTAGCCGTTGGTCGTACTCGGATAGCCGCCCATCATGCCGGGCGACGTCGGCGTCGCGTTGCCGGAGGACAGGGTGTCCTGGGTGATGAAGTCGGTGTTGTGCGGAATGAAGCAGCTCTCCGCCGACAGCCCGCCGCGGTACTTGCCGGCGCCACCGGAGTCCGGCAGTTCCTTGCGATACAGGAACAGGATCGGAAAGCTCTGCTCGGTGTGCTCGATGTTCGGCAGCTGGCAGATGGGGGTCCGCGACTGGCCGCCGGTGTTGATGCCGTCCGCGTGGGCGAACGCGCCGATCGCGCCGCCGATCGGATCGATCAGCAGGTAGCCATACCGCTCGCCCCACTGGTCCGTGCCGCGGAACAGGGTGGCCGGCCACTGGCTGGTACCGCCGATGCACATGATGTCGCGCCGCATCTCGGGATCCGGGTAGATCATCTTCGACAGCACGTTGTAGGCCGGGTACAGCGAGATCTCCATCGACTGGATCGGCGCCGTGGACACCGAGGCCGGGAAGTTCGCGCAGTTCAAGGTGCCGGGGGTCGGGTCGAACTCGATGTGACGCAACGCGCCGCCCACCGCGAAGTACTGGTCCCAGCATAGCAGCTCCGTGACCGCGACCATGATCGCGCCGCGCCAGCCCGAGTAAGTCGCGTTCATGGCGCCGTCCTGGCCGGCCGAGCCGTCGTTGCTGAACACCAGCTTGTGACCTTCCTTGCGCAGCTGCAGCTGGACCTTGTGCGTGCGCCGGTCACCGGGACGGCACGCCTCGATGTACGTGCGGTCCTGCCACAGGCCGTCCGGGATGCGCGCCATTTTCGCGAGGTACGCTTTCTCGGAGTTGTCGATGATCTTCTTCATCACGCCCTTGACGGTGCGCGGACCATAGCGGCGGATGAGTTCGAGCACCCGGTCACGCGCGGTGGAATTGCCGGCCATCTGCGCCCGGAAGTCGAGCGCGACGAGCTGCGGCTTGCGCGATGCGCGCAGGTACACGGCCTCGATGTCGCGCCGGATTTCGCCGCGTTCGATGATCTTGATCGGTGGCAGCATGATGCCTTCGTCGTAGACCGATTCGGCAGACGGACAGAAGCTGCCCGGCGTGATGCCGCCGATGTCGTACTGGTGCAGGCAGTTGGTGACCCAGCAGAAGAGCTCGCCTTCCCAGAACACCGGGCACAGCAGCATCACGTCCTGCTGGTGCGCCGCGCCTACCCACGGATCGTTGGCGAGGAACATGTCGCCGTCCTGGATGCCTGGGTTGTCGCTGCGGTACTCCAGCGTCCACTTGACCTGCGTGTCGGTGACTCCGGACATGTACTGCATGTAGGGACCGAAGTAGACGAACTCGGCGTCCTCGGTCAGCAGCGAGGGGTTCAGGTCCAGCGCGTACATCGCGACGGGCGAGCCCGACAGGCGCTGGATCGTCGCGCCGTGCTCCTCGTTGATCTGCCACAGGTTGTGGCGAACCACTTCGTAGGTGACAGGATCGACCTCGGTATCCCAGTCGCGGTGCAGCTTGAGCTTCGGCGCGATACGGAGCTCCTTCGGTGGCACGTAGGGATGGTTGACGCCATCGAAATCGATATCGGTGATCTGGCTGATGCGTGGCATGTCGGTGCTCCGTGAAGACGTCTTCAATGATTGGAGATCGTTCGTGCGTGCGCAGTGCCGGGGTCCGTCGGCAGCCGTGGGATCCGCCGCGCCGCGCGCGAATTGCCGAGGCATGCACTCATCCCGGCAGCCCGGTGTCGATCACGAAATTGCCGAACGCGTCCATCTCGACCCGCTGGCCGGGATGCACGACGATGGACGTGGTGGTCGTCTCGATCACGCACGGGCCGTCGAGACGGTTGCCCGGCTCGAGCCGGTAGCCGTCGTAAATCGGGGTCAGAGTAGCGTTCTTCCTCTCGGCCCAGTAGATCTCGCGGGTGCCCGTACGCGCCGCCGGCGCGATGACGTCGGTGAGCGTGCTCGCGGTCTGGATCCGCGGCTTGCGCGACTCGGCGTGCGCGCGGACGCGGAACGTCACGCATTCGAGCCGCGCCCCGGGCAGGGACGCGCCGCGTCCGTAGAGCTGCTCGTAGCGGCGCACGAAACGTGCACGCAGATCGTCCAGGTCCGATTCGGCGAGTACCCCGCCGTCGAGTTCGACTTCCACTTCGTTGATTTGACCTCGGTGTCGCATGTCGACCGAGTAGCGGAAGCGCTGGCGGTTCGCCGGGATGCCGTCCTCCCCCAGCTCCGCGCAACCCTTCGCAGTCAGGTCGGCGAACACCGCGTTGATCGCCCGGACGTCGAACGGCGATGCCATGATGCGCACCTGTTCATTCACATGCAGCGTGTCGGCCGAGGCCGCGCCGAACGCGCACCACGTGGACGCGGTGTCGCCCTGCGGGACCACCACGCGGCGGATGCCGGCTTCGCGTGCGGTCACCGCCATGTGCACGGGACCCGCGCCACCGAACGCGAACAGCACGAAATCGCGCGGGTCGAGCCCTTTCTGGATGGTCGCCTTGCGGACGAGGTCGGCCATCTGGAACTCGGCGATCTGCGCGACGCCGCTCGCCAGTTCGTAGAGGCTCATGCCGAGCTCGTCGGCCAGCACCTGCAGGCCCGCGGCGGCGCCCGCGCGATCGAGCTGCATGGTCCCGCCCGCGAAGTTGTCGGGGTCGAGGTAACCGAGCACGACATCGGCATCGGTGGTCGTGGGCGTGGCGCCGCCGCGCCGGTAGCAGATCGGCCCCGGATCGGCGCCGGCGCTCTGCGGACCCACCTTCAGGGTGCGCGTGGTGCGATCGATCCACACCTTGCTGCCGCCCCCCGTGCCCATGGTCTGGACGTCCACCTTCGGCAGGAAGTATTCGTACTGGTGGACGAGGCTCTTGTACGACACGACGGCCTTCGCGTCGTGAATGACGCCGACATCGAACGACGTGCCGCCCATGTCCGTGGTGATGATGTTCCGTTCACCCATCAGTTCACCGAGGTAGAGCGAACCCGTGACCCCCGAGACCGGCCCCGAGTCCAGGGTCAGCAGCGGCGCATCGCTGGCCTTCTTCACCGAGATGGTGCCGCCCGCGCACTGCGTGATCTGCAGCGGGGGACGGTAATCGAGTTCTTTCAGCTGGCGGTCGAGACGGCTCAGGTAGCCCACCGTCAGCGGCCCGATGTACGCATTCAGCGCCACCGCGGTGGTGCGTTCGTACTCACCCCACTTCGGTGCGAGTTCGTGCGAGCACGTCACGTAGAGCTGCGGCGCGATCTCGGCGGCGATCGCCTTGACGCGGCGCTCGTGCGCCGGCGCGAGGAACGACCACAGGAAGCAGATCGCGAGCGCCTCGACCCCGGCGTCGACGAGGCTCCGGATCGCGGCACGGGCCTCCTCCTCGTTGAGATCGACGACCACCTTGCCAAAACAGTCCACCCGCTCCGACACGCCGCGGATCAGGCGCTTGGGGATGATGGGATCCGGTTTGCTCGACTCGGGAATGTGCACGATGAGCTTGATGTCCTGGCCGGACAGCCCGCGTGAGCCGCGCATGATGTGGATGACGTCGTTGTGCCCGCGGGTGGTGATGAGCCCGACCTTGGCGCCCTTGCGCTGGATGATCGCGTTGGTGCCGGCGGTGGTGCCGTGGTTCAGCATCGTGATCGACCCGAGCAGTTCGGTGAGTCCGAGGCCCACCCGTTCGCCGGCGCGCCGCAGCGCTTCGAGCACGCCTTCGGCGAAGTTGCCCGGGGTCGATGGCGCCTTGGAGATCGTCAGGCGGCCGGTGTCGTCGATGAGAACGCAGTCGGTGAACGTGCCTCCGATGTCGAGGCCACAGAGAAAAGATGCCATGTGCCGTCCATTCACTAGGGTGGGGCGGAGCGCGGAACCGGGCCCGTCCTGGCGCCGGTCGTCATCCGCAGGAATCGCGGGTTACAATTAAACGAACGTTCAATTAATAGCAACCCCCGAATGACCATCGCCCCCGCGGAGACCTCCACCACCAAGCAGCGGATCCTCGACGCCGCCGAACGGCTGTTTGCCGAGCACGGCTTCGATGGGGTGTCGCTGCGGCAGATCACCGCCGCGGCCGGGGTCGAACTCGCGCTCGCCAACTATCATTTCGGGCCCAAGACCGATCTCTACATCGCGACCATCCAGCGGCGGGCAGACGAACTCAACGATGCCCGCCGCCGCCTGTTCGCGGCGCTGCCGCCGAATCCCGACGTGGAAGGGCTGATCGACGCCTTCGCGCGCCCGTTCCTGGACAAGAGCCTGCACGGCGGCCCGGGATGGAAGAGCTACGCGCGGCTCATCGCGCAGACCGCGAACGCGGCGCGCTGGACCCGGGCCGTGATGACGGCCCAGTTCGACCCCGTGGCGGAGCTCTTCATCGACGGCATGCGGCGCGCCTTGCCGGCTGCCGACCCACGCGACCTGTACTGGGGATTTCATTTCCTGATCGGGGCGCTGACGATGATCTTCGCGGAGACCGGTCGCATCGATACCCTGTCTCACGGCCTCTGCCGTGATCACGACCTCGCGGCGATCTACGCGCGCCTCGTGCCGTTCATGGCGGCCGGGTACCGTGCGCTCGCAAATGTGAAAACAGGTCGCGACGCCTGACCGTCCGGACGGGACTCCGTTAGACTGCACCGGGAATCCGTCCCTCTCACCGCGCGACACTGCATGCAGATCGATGACCGCCGACCCCACGCGACCGCATCCACCCCAGTGGTCGATCGGGACGCGCTGCGCGTCCGGCTGCCGATGGTGCGCGACCTCTCGGCCGCCCACCAGGCCATCGTGATGGAGGCCGGCGAAGTCCAGCGCCACCGGGCTGGCAGTGTGTTCTGCGCCACCCGCCGCGAACAGGAATGGGTTTACTTCCTGCTCGAGGGCCGGGTCACCACCGAGAGCCCGGAGCGCGTCGCGCGCGACTACGAGGCCCAGCCCGGCGGTGCGTGCGACTGCTTCCACGGTCCCGGCCAGCGCGCCGCGCGCGCGCGGGCCGGCACTGACGTGCTGGTGTTCCGGATTCCGCAGACGACGCTCGGCCGCTTCGTGAATCTCGCCAACGTGCACGCCGCGGCGCTGCCCGATGTCGTGGAACTGGTTGCGGAAGACGCCGCGGACGGGCTTGAACTCGCGCTCAGCATCGGGGTGCTGGCGCGGCTGCCACCGTCCACCATCCAGCGTCTCCTGCAGCGCGCCGAGGAAGTGCCGGTGCGGGCCGGCGAGACGATCCTCGAGCAGGGAGAGGCGGGCGATGCCTGCTACATCGTCAAGACGGGGGTGGCGGAACTCGAGGTCGAGCGGCTTGGCGGTGCCCAGCATCGTGTGAGCCTGATGGGGCCGGGCGAGTTTTTCGGGGAGGAATCGCTGCTCGCGGGGGTCGGGCGCGCCGCAACCGTGCGCATGCAGACCGACGGCGCGCTGATCCGGATCGACAAGCAGGACTTCGAGCGCCTGCTCGCGCCCGCGTTCCTGCGGCCGCTCGCGCGTGAACGCGCCGAGGCGCTCGTCGCGGAAGGCGCGGCGTGGCTCGACATGCGCGAACCGGCGGAGTTCGAGCAGGGCTCGGTAATGCACGCGATCAACATGCCGCTCGCGATCCTGCGCCTGAACTGCACCAGCCTCGATCCGCGGCGCCGGTACGTCGTGTGCAGCAGCGATCCGGGTTACAGCGCGCTCGGCAATTTCATGCTCAGCGCGGCCGGGCTCGAGGCGTACTACCTGAACGAGGGACTCGATCGCCTGGAAAAAACCACGCGACTCGATCTCGCGGACATGGTGGAGCAGGCGCTCGCGCCGACTGCCGCGGAGGGCGGACCGGCGACGGTTGCTCCACCGGGTGTGGACGTGTTCGACGTGACGGTCCCCGATGGCACCCGCGCCGAGGAGGCGCTGCGCATCGGCCTGGAAGACGTGCGCTCCGCCGAGCGGCAGCGCTACCGTCGGCGGCTGCGCAAGGCGGTCGCCCAGCTGCGGGCGGAAGCTGATGCGCGCGTGCGGCAGGCGGTGCAGGAAGTCGAGATGACCTACCTGACCGAACTCGAGAACAAGCACCGGCAGGTGCTGGACCTGAAACGCAAGGTGGCCCAGCAGCAGCGCGAATTGTGGAAACTCCAGCGCGCGTCGCTGAAGGCGGCGCAGTCGGGCGGTGATCCGCCGCCCGCCGCGACACCGGACGAACCCTGATACCTGCAACACGCCGTCGCGGCGCAACCCGGAGCGGAGCATGCACGCATTCACCCCCAGCGGCGTCGTCACGATCACCACGGACTTCGGTCACCGCGGACCATTCGTCGGCACGATGAAGGGCGTGGTGCTCGCGCGCTTTCCGGAGGCGAAGCTCGTCGACCTCACGCACGAAGCGCACGTGCACTGGCCGGCCGAGGCCGGTTTCTGGCTGGAGCGTTCGTACCATTACTTTTCGCGCGGGACCGTGCACCTGGCAGTGGTCGACCCCGGGGTCGGCACGGCGCGCGATGTGCTGGCGGTCTGCGGTGACGGTCACCTGTTCCTTGCGCCGGACAACGGCCTGCTGGCGGGTGTCATCGAACGCGTGCAGGGCGACGTGATCCGCATCGATCCGGCCGGCCTCGCCCGGTTCGGCATCGCGCAGCTCAGCGCGACGTTCCACGGACGTGACCTGTTCGCGCCGCTGGCGGCGGAGCTCGCGGCCGGCCGCGTGGCGCCGTCAGCGCTTGGTTCCCCCACGGAGGATTACATCCCGTCGCTGGTGGAACCGCCGGATTGGCGGGGCGGGGAACTGCACGGCGTGGTGATCACCACCGACCACTTCGGCAATCTCATCACCAATATCGAACGTGCGGCGCTGGCCCGTTTCCGCCGACCGCTGGTGCGGGCGGCGGGCCACGAGATCCCGGTGCATCGCACTTACGGTGACGTGGCGCCGGGTTCGTATCTCGCGCTCGTGAACTCGTTCGAAGTCCTGGAGATCGCGTGTTCGGAACAGAACGCGGCCGAGCACCTCGGACTCGGCCGCGGCGGGCCGGTGGTCGTGGTCGAGTCCCGGCAGGACTGACTGAGCGACCGCGTGAACACCGCCGCGCGCAGCGCCTCCACGGGCGCCCACGCGCGGGGAGTCGCGCGGTCAGAGGGTGCCCAGGAAGTCGAACTTGCCGACCGGCACGCCGTTGTGACGCAGCAGGTTGTAGGCGGTGGTGCAATGGAAATAGAAGTTCGGCACCGCCCAGCGCAGCAGGAAGGTTTGGCCGGTGAAGCCGAACGTCCCGGCCGGCGTCTTGAGTTCGATGGCGCGCGTGGCGGCGTCCGCGAACCGGTCCGGGGTGAACGTCGCAAGATAGTCACACGCTTTGCGCAGACGACCCTGCAGTTCTTCCACGGTCTGTTCGGTGTCTTCCCACTTGGGGGGCTCGCTGCCACTGAGGCGCGCCGCGGCGCCCTTCGCGAAATCGGTCGCGAGCTGGAACTGCCGTGCGCACGTGAACATGTCCGGGAACAGGCGTGCCGACAGCAGGTTGGCCGGCTCGTAGCGCTGGGAGGCGGCATGCGCCGCGGCCTTGTCGAGCAGCGCGGACAGGTTCTGCAGTGACTGGCCGAAACCGGTGATGACCTGGTCGTAGTAGGGATTGCTCAAGGGAATGCTCCATGTCGCGGGTGGGGCCGAACTCTAGCGCGGAGGCGACGATTCGCGCGAGCCCCACTACACTGTCGGACGCATGGACTCGCAAGATCCCGACAGGAGTGCTGCACCGGTGTCCCCCCTCACGACCAATCCCCGGGTCGCCCCGCATCTCGACAGCGTCCGCCGGCTTGCGCCGCTGATCCTCGCGCACGCGGACGCAGCCGAGCGCAACCGGCGGATGTCGCGCGAGGTGATCCGCGCGATGACCGACGCCGGGCTGTTCCGGCTGTACCTGCCGGAGTCGCTGGGCGGTTCGGAACTCGATCCGCTCGAATTCGCGGAGATCCTGGAGCCCGTCGCGCAGCTCGACGGGTCCACCGCGTGGTGCACGTGGATCGGCAACGTCAACACGTTGTTCAGCACGCCGCTGGACGACGGGCCGGTGGAGCGGATCTTCGGCGGCGATCCCCAGGTCGTCACCGGTTCGACGTTCTTCCCGCTCGGCCGCGCCGAGCGCGTACCGGGGGGGTATCGCGTGACGGGACGCTGGTCGTTCGCGAGCGGCAGCACGCATTGCACGTGGTACTTCGTCCTGTGCCAGGTGGTCGAAGGCGGGACTCCCGCAAGCGGTCCCCAAGGCCAGCCGGACGTCCGCGCGTGCTACTTCCCCATCGACAAGGTGCGGATCGAGGAAACCTGGGAGGTCAGTGGTCTCGCCGGCACCGGCAGTCACGACGTGGTTCTCGAGGACGAATACGTGGACGCCGCGTTCACCTGGGCGTTCGGTCCAGGAATGAAACCGACCAGCCGCCACTACGGCGGCGCGTTGTACCGCTACCCCGCCTATGCCACCGGCGTGATGCAGGTGGGGTTCATCGCGATCGGCATCGCGGAAGGCGCGGTGCAACGGGTGATTGAACTCGCACAGTCGAAGGTGGGCGTCGGCAGCACGACAGTGATGCGCGACCGTCCCACGTTCCACCTGCGTCTCGCCGAAGCCGTCGCGCTGATCCGATCCTCACGTGCGTGGCTGAAGGACGCCATACGGGACTTCGGCGTGTACGCGCAAGCGGGCCTGGACGTGCCGGTCGACAGCCGGGCGAACATGCTGCTGGCGTCGACCAACGCGTGCCACGGCGCGGCCCGCGCTGTCGACATCCTCTACACGACGGCCGGTGCGCAGGCCAACTACAAGTCCAGCCCGCTCCAGCGCGCGCTGCGCGACGTGCACGCGGCAACCCAGCACTTCGCGATCGCCGGCACGCAGTACGAGTCGGTGGGGCGCATGCTGCTCGGCCTGCCGCCGCTTGCGCCGCCGTTCATCCTGGGCTGAGCACGCGCGACACACGGCGTCCGCCTCCGCGCGGCGGATGCCCCGAGGTCACGCCCCGCCGAGTTCGCGGATGTCGATCCAGTTGCCGTGAAAACCCATCGGGATCGGTGCCGGCACCGGCACGATTGCCACGGCCGGTGCCTCGATCCGCTGTGCATCGATGACGTGCAGCTCGCCACGGCCGCGCGCGAGGTTGAACGCGTAGCCGAGCAGCCAGCCGTCGTCCTCGTCGCTGGACGCGCGTCGCGGGACAAAGACGAATTCTCCGGGCTTGCGATCGGCTGCGAAGTGATGCGCCTGTGTCCGGCGCGTGTCCAGGTCGTGCTTCAGCAGGCGCTGGCCACCCGCCGCGTCGACGGTGAACTCGACAGCGTAGGCGTAGCGATAGCGCTGGGCGACCCTCGACTCGTCGAGCCGCGGGAACTCCTGCGCGATGCCGGAGATCACGTCGCGCCGGACATCGTGTCCGCCCGCCGGCAGGCGCCAGCGTTCGAACGTCGGCGCCCGACCGCTTTCCGGGCCGATGCGCGAACGGTCGAACATCCGCGGGTGGACCACGACATCGAGGACGACGCTGCCGTCCTCGTCGTCATAGGCATTGCAGGGATGGAACACGTAGCAGGGGTCGACGGCATACCAGCGGATGTCCCGCGCATCGCCCTCCCGCGGCAGCAAGCCCACGCGCGCCGGATGCCGTGGATTCCACGCGTACGGAAATGCCGCACGCTGCAGCAGTCGCCTGAACGAGAACGTGACCGGCAGATCGAGCACGATGACCTGCGAGCGGGTGATCGCACAGTCGTGCACCATCGGGCCGCCCTTGACGGGGATCTCGACGGTCCGGTCCACCTGGCC
>JBFWUN010000020.1:0-71064 GCA_050247235.1 Gammaproteobacteria bacterium | reverse complement strand
GCGTGCGCGCGGGGGCTCGCGAGTTTCGCGCTCGGGACCGACACCGCGGGCTCCGGGCGGGTGCCCGCCGCCCTGAACGCGCTGGTGGGATTGAAGCCGACGCGCGGCCTGCTCAGCCTGCGCGGCGTGGTGCCGGCTTGCCAGTCCCTGGACTGCGTGTCGATTTTCGCGCACTCGGTCGCGGATGCGGCCGCGGTATTCGGGCACGTGGCGGACTTCGATGCGGAAGACCCGTTCGCGCGCGCCGGCGAGCTGTTTGCCGGGCCGCAGGGGGCCTTCCGCTTCGGCGTGCCTGACGCATTGGAATTCTTCGGGGACGCTGCCGCACCCGGGCTGTTCGCGGACGCCGTCGCGCGGATGATCGCGATCGGCGGGATCCCGGTGCACGTGGACTTTGCTCCGTTCATCGAAGCCGCCCGCCTGCTGTACGAAGGACCCTGGGTCGCCGAACGTTACGTCGCGATCCGTGCGTTGTTCGATACCAGGCCGGAGGCACTGCACCCGGTCACGCGCGCGATCATCGCGGGTGGAGTCGAACGCAGTGCTGCGGACGTCTACACAGCGATGCGGCGGCTGGCGGAGATCAGACGGGTCACGGATAGCATCCTGGCAACCGTCGACTGCGTGCTCACCCCCACGATCGGGCGGGCCTACACCCTCGCGGAAGTCACGGCCGAGCCCGTGCAGCTGAACAGCAACCTGGGGCATTACACGAATTTCATGAACCTGCTCGATTACGCGGCCGTTGCGGTCCCGATGGGACGCACGCCGGACGGCGTGCCGCTCGGCGTCACGCTGTTCGCACCGGCGTTCCGCGATCTTCGGCTGCTCGAAACCGCGGCGCGCTACCTGGGCGAACCGTGGGAGGCGCCGGCCGCGCTGCATGCCGAACACCTCACGCGCGTCGTCGTCTGCGGGGCACACATGCGGGGTCTCCCGCTCAATGCCGAACTGACCGCCCGCGGTGGACGTTTCCTGCGCGCACTCCGCACCGCCCGGGCGTACCGGCTGTACGCGCTTCCCGGTGGGCCGCCGGCGCGTCCCGGACTGCTGTGCGAAGAACCGGGCGCGGCGATCGAGGTGGAAGAATGGGGCATGCCGCCGCGCGCCTTCGGTGACTTCGTTGCGCGCGTCCCGGCGCCGCTGTCGATCGGTCGCGTGATGCTCGAGGACGGAACCAGCAGTGCGGGATTCCTGTGCGAGGTGCGGGCTACGCGCGGCGCGCGCGACATCACCGCGTACGCGGGCTGGCGGAATTTCCTGGCGGCGGAGGCGGGGCGCTGATCTCGTCCGCGTCCGGCCACCCCCAGGCCGCGCGGACGCGTGCGTCAATCGAGAAGCGCGATTCGGCGTGTGTCCACGGATCCTCGAAGGCGATCAGCGTTGCGGCGAGACGCATACCCGCGGGAGCGGCCGCGCCCCTGCCACCGTACTTCGGATCACCCAGCACGGGATGACCGGCCAGCGCGAAGTGGCGGCGGATCTGATGATACCGTCCGCTGCGCATCGTGACTTCCACGCGCGCGACGCGGCCGGCGGTGTCGGTGGTGATGACGCGGTAGTCGGTCACCGCCGCGCGGCCGTCGAGCGCGGCTTCCAGGCGTCCCGTGGAACCCGGCGGACCGGGCACCCCCGCGACTTCGATGAGATAGCGCTTGTCGATGGTGCGTTCGCGGAACAGCGCGGACAGACGGGCGGCCGCCTGCGGCGTGTGCGCAAGCACGATGAGTCCGCTGGCTTCGAGATCGAGCCGGTGGACGAGCCAGGTGCGGCGCGACGGCGTGAAACGGGATTCGACCTGGCACAGCAGCGTGGCGTGGTCGCCGTAGCGCGAGCCTTCCACCAGGAGCCCGGCAGGTTTGTCCCAGACGCTGTACCGGCGACGATCGGCCACGAGTTCGGGAAGCGGCGGCACGCGGTCCAGGATTTCGCTGTCGTAGAACAACTGCAGCCGATCTCCTCGTGCGAGCAGTGTCACTGCACGGCGCAGTCGCTGGGGTTTGCGAGCGCCCTGCACGCGCCACACGGCCCCTTTCTGCATCGCGTCCTTGACGCGCGACTTGGACAGGTTGCAGGCGCGCGCCAGCAGGTCCGGTGCCTGCTCACCATCGTTCGACACCGTGACCTCGGTCTCGAAGCGGACGCGCACCGGGGCGGGGGAGGCCTCAGGCCTTGCCTGCGGTCGGGTGTTCGTTGCTGTCGTTGAGCCGGCGTCGCCACTGCTGCACGATCGTGCCAATGGTTTCCGGCGTGATCTGCAGGTCGTTCAGCAGGTGACGCTGCAACTGGCGGAGCTCGTCGAGATCCAGGTCCTCGAAGATCCCCTCCGTGTAATAGGTGACTGACCAGATATCGTCGAGCGGCTGCTCCTGCCAGAGATACCAGCGGCCCGCCTCGGGGTGACCACCGTTGCTGGAGGAGCGCGCCTTCGTGTGTCGGGGAAACTGCTGCTGCGTCACGATGCCGCTGCCGATCAGCTGCGTGCGCGTCCCGGTGTAGGTGGTCGACCAGACCACGCCTTCCCGCGAGGGGCCCAGGGTGACGGCGAAGCGTGCTTTGATCGTCATGTCGGCGACGTGCGGTCCGAGTCCATCAGTGCGGTCGATTCTATCGAGGCGCACGCACGGGTGCCAAGCGCCGCAGCGGGCGCGCACCGTGGTGTGACAAAATAAAACAAGCGCGATGCGCGCCGGCACCGCGGTGGCGAGCCCGTGGTGCGACGAGCATAATGCGGCGGGTCACCCGCGCGGTGGCGCAACCTGGAGAATTTCCATGCCGACCTACAAGGCACCGGTACGCGACACGCAGTTTGTTCTCGACGAAGTGCTGAACATCCGGCAATACAACGCGCTGCCCGGGTTCAGCGAGGCGACTCCGGATCTCGTCGGCGCGATCCTGAACGAAGGCGCGAAATTCGCCGAGGAAGTCCTGCAGCCACTCAATCTTCCGGGTGACGAGGCCGGATGCGCGCGCCACCCCGACGGCCGCGTGACGACACCGCCCGGATTCCAGGCAGCCTATCGCCAGTTCAGCGAAGCGGGCTGGGGTGCATTGTCGATCGACCCGGCGTACGGCGGACAGGGGCTGCCGCACGTCATCGGCACCGCGCTCGAAGAATATTTCATCTCGGCGAACATGGCCTTCATGATGTACCCGGGGCTCACCTTGGGCGCGATCGCGGCCATCACCGCGGTGGGTGATGCGGCGCAGAAATCGCGCTACCTGCCGAAGATGGTATCGGGTCAATGGACCGGCACGATGAATCTCACCGAGCCGCATTGCGGCACCGACCTCGGGTTGTTGCGCACGCGGGCCGAACCGCAGGCGGACGGCACCTACCGTATTACCGGCACCAAGATCTTCATCTCGGCGGGCGAGCACGACCTGAGTGAAAACATCGTGCACCTGGTGCTCGCGAAGTGCACGGATTCACCTGACACGATCAAGGGCATCTCGCTGTTCATCGTGCCCAAGTTCCTCGTCAACGAAGACGGCACGCTGGGCGATCGGAACGCAGTGTCATGCGGTGCGCTCGAGCACAAGATGGGGATCCACGGCAATGCAACCTGCGTCATGAATTACGACGGCGCGACCGGCTACCTGATCGGCGAGAAAGAGAAGGGGATGCGCGCGATGTTCATCATGATGAATGCGGCGCGCCTCGGCGTGGGACTGCAGGGACTTTCGCTGTCGGAGGTCGCATCCCAGAACGCGGCCGCCTATGCGCGCGAACGCCTCCAGGGTCGATCCCTGGGAGGCGCGAAGAATCCTGCCGGCAAGGCGGATCCCATCATTGTCCATCCCGATGTGCGCCGGATGCTGATGAACGCCCGGGCCTTCAACGAGGGCGCTCGCGCGCTCGCGCTGTGGGGTGCCGTGCTGGTCGACCTGGCGCACCGGGCGGACACACCGGAGGCGCGGCAGGAGGCCGATGACCTGATCGGCCTGCTCACGCCGGTGATCAAGGCCTATTTCACCGACCAGGGCTACCAGAACGCGACCCATGCGCAGCAGTGCTTTGGAGGTCACGGGTACGTACGCGAATGGGGCATGGAACAGTTCGTGCGCGACGCGCGTATTTCGATGATCTACGAAGGTACCAACGGCGTGCAGGCGCTGGACCTCGTGGGTCGCAAGCTGGCGGCGAACGGCGGCAGGGCGCTGCGCCTGTTCATCGCGCGGGTCGCGGCGCAGGTGCAGGAGGCGGCGGGAGATACGGAGCTCGCCGAGTTTGCAGCGGCGCTCGGCCGCGCCCTCGAGGATCTGCAGGGCGCGACGCAGTGGCTCATGCGCAACGCGCTGATGAAGCCGGAAAACGCCGGGGCGGCGTCCACGCCGTTCCTGTACGTGATGGCGCTGGTTGCACTGGGTCACCTGTGGCTGGCGAGTGCGCAATCGGCCCTGCGCGGGCGCAATTCCGCGGGCGCCGACACCGCGTTCTACGAGGCGAAACTCATCACCGCGCGGTATTTCTTCCAGTACGTTCTGCCCGAAACCGCGCTGCAGCGCGTGCGCGTGGAACTCGGCGCGGCGCCGATGATGACGCTTGCCGCAGAGGCGTTCTGATCACCCGAGCCGTTCACCGGGCCGACCCCGACCGCGCGGTACGAATTCAAGCCAAGGATAATCGTGCATGAAAATCGATTGTTTGATGCCGGCCGCGATGCCGGAGCAGGTCACGTCCAAGGCGCGTGAACTGGAGAGACTCGGCTTCGACGGCGTATGGACGTTCGAAGCGATGAACGATGCCTTCTTTCCGCTGGCGTTCGCGGCGGCGGGAACCCGGCACATCGAACTCGGGACCAATATTGCAGTCGCGTTCGCACGCACGCCGTTTTCCATGGCGCAGGTGGCGTGGGACCTGCAGCGATATTCCGGCGGCCGCTTTCACCTCGGGCTGGGTACGCAGGTCAGACAGCATGTTGAACGACGCTTTTCTGCGGCGTTCGATCACCCGGCCGCGCGGGTGACGGACTACATCCGCTGCGTGCGCGCGATCTGGGATACCTTCCAGCACGGAACGCGCCCCAGCTACCAGGGCCCGTTCTACCAGTTCAAGCTGATCAATCCGTTTTTCCAGCCGGGCCCGCTGCCGCAGCCGGACATCCCGATCTACCTGGCGGGCGTGAATCCGCGCATGTGCCGCGCAGCCGGCGAAGTGGCGGACGGTTTCCATGTTCATCCGATGCACACGGCCGGTTACCTGCGCGATGTCGTGCGCCCGGCGCTGGACGAGGGGGCGCGCAGCCGCAACCTGCGCGTAACCGATCTCACGCTGTATTCTCCCGTGTTCGTGATCACCGGCGAGACGCAGGCGGAGGTCGATGCGATGACGCAGGTAGTCCGCAGGCAGGTGTCTTTCTACGGTTCCACGCCAAGCTACGCGGCGGTGCTCGACTACATCGGCCACGCCGATCTCTCCAAGCGCCTGGGGGCGCTGATGCGCGAAGGTCGGATGGACGAGATGCCCGCGGCGGTTCCCGACACCGTGCTGGAACAGGTGGCCATCATCGGTCGGCCGTCCGAGATTGGTCGCCGCATCCGTGAGCGATACGATGGCCTGCTCGATCGCGTGTCGCTGTACATGACGATGGGCGGCGAAGGCAGCTTCAACCAGTGGCCCGAACTGATCGCCCAGGTCCACGCCGGGTGAGCCGCCGGCGACACGCCGGCTGGCCTGCCGCGGCGTCAGGGTCCGATGGCCGGGTCCGACCACCGCGGCGTCCGCTGTGGATGTTCGACCGATGACCTCGGAATCCGACGACGTTTCGCGGGCCCCGATCAGGAAGCTGACGACCGCGGAAGCCCTGCGCGCGCGTCACGAGCGCAGGGCGCACCTGCGAACGACGCGCCGCGAACGCCTCTTCGTTCAATTGGGACCGTCAACGGATGATCCCGCGAACCGGCTGACACTGAAGTGCCACTCGGCGGACCTCTCCCGGGGGGGCCTGCGCGTGCGCCTGTCGGAGGCAGTGCCCGTTGGCGCGGAACTGGAACTCTGGGTGCGGGTGGCGAGCACCCGCCGCAACTTCTACCTCACGGGTGATGTCCGCTGGTGTGTGGCAGACGGTGAACGTCATGAAGTGGGTATCCGGGTGACCGACGGTCCGGGCACGGACGTCCGTGCCTGGCGCAAGCTCTGCTTCACCTGAACGGCCGCGCGTTCCACCTGCGCTGATCCTCGGCACCCGCTCGCCCAGCCGGTACAATCGCGCGGTGCGTCCCATCGTCCTCCTGCTCGGCTTCGCCGGGTTCGTCGCCATCGCGGTCATGCGCGTTGCCGATCCGCTCCTGCCGATGCTCTCGGAGGAGTTCGCCGTGTCGCTCGGCGGTGCGGGACTCATCGTCACCGCGTACTCGCTGCCCTACGGACTGTTCGTCCTCGTGTACGGTCCGCTGGGGGACCGTTTCGGCAAGCTCCGCGTGATCATCCTGTCGATGGGGCTTTCCGCGCTCTGCATCTTCATGTGCGGATTCGCCGATTCACTCGCACAGCTCATTTTCTGGCGTTTCCTGACCGGGATCACGTGCGCCGCGACCGTGCCGCTGTCGCTCGCGTTCATCGGTGACCATTACCCGATCGCGGAACGCCAGAAGGCACTCGCGCGCTACATGAGCGGGGTGATCCTGGGGCAGATATTCGGTGCGGGGCTCGGTGGCCTGTTCGCGGACGTCGCAGGATGGCGCAACCTGTTCCGCGGGTACGGTGTACTGACGGCGTGCGCGGCACTGGCCGTGTGGTACGGGGCGCGTCGCCTCGCGATGCCGCCGCAGGTCGTGATCGGGCTGCGCGGCACGGTGGCGCGTTACCTGTCCGTGCTGCGCCATCCAGCCGGGCGCGAAGTCATGCTGGCGGTCTTCATCGAAGGATTCCTGCTGTTCGGCGGCACGGCGTTTCTCGGTGCGCTGCTGCACGATCAGTACGGGCTCAGCCTGACGCGGGTCGGGGGCATGCTCGTGTGCGTGGGGCTGGGCAGCCTCGTGTACACCGCGTCGGTGGGCTGGCTGATGCGACGGTTCGGCCAGCGCGCGATGATCGCAGCGGGTGGGATCCTGATGTTCGGGTGCCTGGCCACGCTGGCGCACACGCGGATGGCGCTCATCGCCGCACCCGCGCTGCTCCTGCTCGGACTCGCGATCTACCTGATGCACAACACCTTGCAGATGCTCGCCACTGAACTCGCGCCCGAGGCCCGAGGTACGTCAGTCTCACTGATGGCGTTCATGCTGTTCGCGGGGCAGGCGGCCGGTGCGTTCTGCCTGGGGGTCGCGATCGACCGGATCGGGTACGCGACCAGCTACACGGCGCTCGCGGTCGCACTGGTTCTGCTGGGCGCCTGGCTGCAGGGCACGCGGGCCGTGCGACGCGGGCCGCTGGCACGCTGACCGGATCGGGGCCTCCCGGCGCCTTCTACAGATCAAGCCAGCGCCGCGGCTCGCTTGGGGCCGTCGCGGCCAGCAGGACGTCCGGACGCTGGTGGTACTCGGCCTTGCGGCGGCGCTCGTCGGTCACCGGCGCGGGTCCGATATAGCTGCCAAGATCGCGGCTGAAGCGCAGGGCGGCGTGCCCGTACGCCAGCCGCTGCTGCTCCCATGCGGCGAGCGCGCCTGCCGTGTCGTCCGCGGCGAGTGCGTCGGCGAGCGACGTCGCGTCCGCGGCCGCCTTCGACACGCCGAGGCCGATGTGGGGTCGCGCCGTGATTGCCGCATCGCCGATCAGGCATACGCGCCCATGGACGAGTTTCTCGCAACCGAGATCGAACATTCCCTGGATGAAGGGCTGGGCAGTGGCGTCGATGATCGCGCGGATCTGCGGGGCGAGCAGCGCGTGGGCTTCGGCACGCATCGATTCCACCAGCTCTCGTCGGATCAGCGGGTGCGGGATCCCGTGTTCGTGCCAGGTTCCCGCGGCGTCGGTGAGGTGATCGCGCAGGCGCATCGCGTCCGCGGTCCGGTACCAGCCCCAGTTGTACCAGCGCCGGCCCGGGGTGAGGTCGTCATCCGGACCCGCGACAAGATAACCCAGCCAATGACCGCCGGGTGCGAGGCACAGGGTCATGTGATAGGCGACCTGTTCGAGCACGTCGGCGGGTAGCCGGGCCTCGTCGATAAGTCCGCGCCAGCCGAAATAGCCGCAGTAGTGCAGGGGAACCTCGGGCGCGACGCACTGGCGAACCGCCGAGCGCGTCCCGTCAGCACCGATGAGCCAGTCCGCATCGAAGGTTTCGCCGTTCGCGAAGCGCGCGGTCACACCGCTGGCATGCTGCGCGAGGTCTTCGAGCACGTAACCGTTGTGATAGCGCGCATCCGGCATCTGCGCACGCAGGAACCGGTACATCAGCCCCCACGAGGTCATCACCTGCGGCATGGCCAGTCGTGCCACCTCGGATCCGTCCTGCGCCAGCAGCAGGCGGCCTGCGGAGCGCACGCCCATTTCGTCGCGCAGGTGCACGCCCGCGCCCTCCAGCGACGCGTAGAGTTCATCGTGCGTTGCAATGCCTGCGCCGCGGCTGGCCAGTTCCTCGCTGGCGCGCTCGAAGACGTGGACATCGAGACCGAGGTGATGGAGGGCCACGCCGGCACACAGTCCAGCCATCGAGCCCCCGATGACGGCGATGCGGGTCACGCCGGAACGTCGCGGGCGCGCCGCAGGTCAGCGTGCGGTTGCCTCACCGCGATCCTGGACGAGGTAGATGGTTACGGGATCGTGAATGCCCTTCAGCGCGGCAGCCCCGATTTCCGCGATTTCGGTCGGCAGCGCGGCGTGTTCACCTTCCTTGGCGCGCACCTCGTTGAGCAGTGCCTTCGAGCACAGGATGCGGTCCATGCGCGGGAATTCGATCGCTGCTGACGCGAACGACTCCGCCTGGACTCCCTCGATGCGGAATGTGATGTTCACGTCGTTGCCGTGAATGTCCTGCCCGCCGGTGGAAATCCCCCAGGTGTCGCCGTGATGCAGCGCGATGCGGTAGTGGATCGGCGCATTGCTTGTGCGGCTGTTGCGTTGCCTGATGCGCGAGACCAGTTCGAGCGTCGCCGCGAGTGACTTGGAGGCCGAGGTGAAGGTGGCCAGGAAGCCGTCGCCGGTCCCCTTGAAGAAGCGCATGCCGTACTCGTTCAGGACCGGCTCGGCAAGCTGCTGCAGCCGTGCCTTGAGGTGGTAGGCGAGGTGGTCGTCCTGGTTGGCGATCTTCGACGACTCGCAGAGATCGAACACCATGATGGTTTCGGTCCGCTTGACCAGGTGGCCGGCCGGGATGATCACGGACTTGTTCCAGTCCTCGTCCGCCTGGTAGTCGATTTTCAGCGCCCAGTCGGCGAGGCGGATCGTCGCCGGCAGCTGCAGTTCGGTCTTGACCTGGAGGCGCTGCCACTGGTCGCCCGCCTTCAGGAAGCTGCCGTTGCGGCTCGTGTCTTCCGCGTAGAAGTGATCGCCGTCCTTGCTGAGCGTCAGGTGGACCCGCGACACCTGGTTGTGCTTCAGGACAAGTTCCGCTTCCGAGTGGCGCCCGATTCGAACGGTCGCCTGCGAAAAGGAACGGTTCTGCTGGTCCCCCCGTTCGAGGTCCGTCAGGCGAATTTCCCAACCCATGATGCGGTAGCGGATTCCGTGTTCTGCTGAGTTTCGAGGCAGATCAGTACTATAGGACGCGATTCTGGGATTGTGAATCCAACGCGCGGTCGGGCGTGCCGGCGCGCCGCTCTCACGGGGCGACGACCGGCAGCGCCTGGACTCGGGCTCAATGCACGATCACGCCGCGGGCATTCTTGCCCTGCTCCATGTCGGCGAACGCCTGCGGCGCCTCGTCGAGCGTGTAGGTCCGCGTGATGAGCCTGTCGAGGTCCAGTTTCCCGGCCTTGTAGAGGCTCAGGTACAGCGGGAAATCGACCTTGAAGTTAGCGCTCCCGTACATGCAACCTTTAATGGTTTTCGACGTAAACGGCAGGATGGCCGCGTTGACCGAGAAGCGGTCGTCGAGCCGGCCAACCCCCACCAGCACCGCCGTACCGTTCTTGCGGGTTGCCTTGATGCACTGTTCGATGACTTTGCTGTTGCCCACCACGTCGAACGCGTAGTCGACGCCGATGCCGTTGGTCATTGCCGTGACCTGCTTGACCATGTCGGCGCCGGGGTCGATGGTGTGGGTCGCGCCGAACTCTTTCGCCATCTGCATCTTCTCGGCGGACAGGTCGCACGCGATAATCTGAGCGGCGCCAGCGATCCGGGCGCCCTGGATGACGTTCAGTCCCACGCCGCCGCACCCGAAGACCGCGACGGTCGACCCGGGTCTGACCTCGGCCGTCTTGATTGCCGCGCCGACGCCCGTGGTGACCCCGCAGCCCACGAGCGCGGCCACCTTGAAGTCGTAGGATTTGTCGATCGTCACCACGCAGGCCGCGGGGACCACCGCGTACTCAGCCATGATGCCCACGAAGGACATCACGAAAATCCGCTGCCCGTTCTTGGACACCCGTGTCGTGCCGTCGAAGAGATTGCCGTCCTGCTTCGCGCCGGAGCACAGGTACGGTTCCTGGTGCAGGCAATAGAAGCAGTTGCCGCAGTTCGGGATGAACGACACCACGACGTGATCTCCGGGCTTCACGTTGGTGACCCCTTCGCCGACCTGCTCGATGATGCCGGCCCCCTCGTGCCCAAGCACCACCGGGAACGGGCTCGGGATGGTGCCGTTGATCACGGAGAGGTCGGAGTGGCACACGCCCGTGGCCTTCATCTTCACCAACACCTCGCCCATCTTGGGCGGGTCCAGGTCTACGGTGGTCACCGAGTATTCGTTCATCTTCTGCGCGACAACGGCCTTCATGAGGCACTTCCTCCTGCGGTTCGATCTTGAGTGGGAGTACGGGGATCCGCCGGGACCGGGCGGCAGGTCGGTTCCGGACAGTACAGCGGGCTAGGTTACCACGGGCCGCCGCGCCCGCGGTGTCCGCATGCTCATTTCAACGTGTAGGAAAGGAAGAACTCGAAGACCACCTGGTCGTCGTCGCCGAACACGTCCCGCGCGGCCCGGTTGGGGGTTGCCCAGGCGACGCCCACCATGCCGTACAGCCGGTCGTTCGGGTAGAACTCGAGCTGCAGGTCGAACTCGTCGGACCAGTCGGTCGCGGTCGTCGGCACGCCGAAGTACTGCGGGGTATCGAGCGCGTGGTGGTAGTAGTAGGCCTTCACCGCATGGCGCGCGCTCGGGAAGAGCGACAGCTTCACCATGTGCGAAACCTGGTTCTGGTTGAACAGGAAGAACTCGCCGTTGACCTCACCCTGATACCAGGTGTCCCACCCGCGCTTGCCGAACGTGAAGAACAAGCCGCGGTATTCCTCGCTGGCGGCCGTCGCAGCGTCGTCACCGGAATAGTACGAGTAGCGATACTGGATCTTCGGCGCGAACCGCCAGTTCGCGAACTGGTAGCCGGGCTCGATGTACCAGGCTTCGGCGTCGATCTCGACACCGGTCAGCGCCGAGTCGCCGGTCTGGCGGATGTACTCCCCGAACAACGCGAAGCCGGGCAGCAAGGGATGGTGGAGGTCACCGCCCCGGATACCCCACACCCGGGTGTCTTCGAAACCGATGCCGTTGTCGTCGATCACCTCGAAGGTCATTACGCTGAGGCGGCCGAACGCAGTGGCGTCCGCATTTTCCACGTTCGCACCGACGATGCGGCTGTCACCGAGATCCTGGTCGGTGCGCAGCCAGAACACGTCCCCGCGCAACGGGGCGGTGTTCACTTTCAGGATCGCGGTGTTGCGCCACGCCTCGAAGGCGCCGATCCAGTACTGGCCGTTGTCGTGTCCCTGGTTGAAATTGCCGTCGCCGATGATGAGTCCGTCGCCGAGCGTGAACGGCTGTCCGCCCACCGAGAGATCCAGGACGCCGTGGCGCCAGCCAACGTACGCCGAGTCGGTGTCGATCACGCGATCTCCCGCGCGGGCGAACTGGCCGGACAGCTCGCCGTCGAGGGTCGTCGTCGCAGCGACCACGGTCACGCCGCCGTAAAGCGTCGAGTCGGAGAGTGTGTACTCAGTGGTCAGCGAGGGGCGCAGCGCCAGCTGGAGATCGGTACGCGAGGTCTCGCCGGTGGACTGCCCGAGGCGCGCGAAACCCGGCAGCGCACCGAAGCCGAAATTGATGTTCTCGCCCTGGCGCAGTCCGAGCCGCCCATTGAGGCTGGCGTCCGCGTGCCAGCCGTCGCGCTCGACCAGGCGGTAAGCCTCCGCCCCGAGCGGCAGCACGAGAGAGACGATGAGCGCGGAGCGGCGCAGGCGGTTACGCGCGGGTGTAACGGGCATCGAACCAGGCGAGCCATTCGTCCCAGCGGGACGCATCGGACGGGAACTTGGGATGGTCGAACCGGGCGATCAGAAAGCCGCCGCCGTCACTGCGGTAGGTCTGCGCGGCGACCAGCGAAAGCTGTTCCCGGTAGGCCGCCCGGTGCGCGTCGGGTACCTGTTTCTCCGGCTCCGGCGACCACAGCCCGGCGGCACGCAGTTCACCGAGCACGGTACCCAGGTGCAGGCCTGAATCCGATTCGAGCGGTTCCCCGATGTACAGGCTCCCGTTGCGCTTGTCGCCCGGGTCGAACGTCAGCACGTGGCGATCGATGATCGCCTCCTTGGACACGGTCGTCGCGTTCATACAATACCTCCGTCAGCAGTTGTTACGAGGGTCGCGGTTCAGCGACCGCGCCCGAACAGCGAGCCGAGCACGCCGCGCACGATCTGCCGGCCGAGATGGCCGCCGAGTTGCGTGCCGATGGAGCGAACGACGCTCTTGACGAGCGCTTCGCCGACCCCCTGCCGCGCGGACGCGGCGCGCGCGCGGCGCGGAGTCGCGTCTTCGCCCTGGCGCGACGTCACGGGGGGCGCCTGGCGCGCCGCGGCGCGCGCCAGCAGTCGCTCGTGCGCGGATTCCCGGTCCACCGGGTCCCGGTAGCGCGGCAGCAGGTCGCTCGACTCGAGCAGTTCACGGCGGCGTTCATCGTCGATTGGTCCGATTTGCGCGGACGGCGGCCGCACGAGCGTGCGGGCGACCGGCGTGGGCTGACCCTTCGTGTCGAGGGTCGACACGAGCGCCTCGCCCGTGCCGAGTTCCGTGATCGCGGCGGCGGTGTCGAGCGCGGTGTTCGCCCGGAACGATTCGGCGACCACGCGGACCGCCTTCTGCTCCTTGGGCGTGAATGCGCGCAACGCATGCTGGATCTTGAGCCCGAGCTGGCCGAGCACGGACTCCGGCACGTCGAGCGGGCTCTGGGTGACGAACACGATGCCGACGCCCTTGGAGCGGATGAGCCGCACGACCTGTTCGATCTTCTCGACGAGAGCCTTCGGCGCTTCGTCGAACAGCAGGTGGGCTTCATCGAAGAACAGCACGAACAGCGGCTTGTCGGCGTCGCCGCGTTCCGGCAGTGCTTCGAACAGCTCCGCCAGCAGCCAGATGAGGAAACACCCGTAAAGCTGTGGCGATGAGGTCACGAGCCGTGTCGCGTCCAGGATGTTGATCACGCCGCGCCCATCCGGCGCCTGGCGCACCAGGTCTTCGAGGTTGAGCGCGGGCTCGCCGAACACGCCGTCTGCGCCCTGCTGTGCAAGTACGAGCAGGCTGCGCTGGATCGCCGCGATGCTGGTTGCCGAGAGATTGCCATACTGCAGGCGCAGTTCCGACGCGTGCTCGCCCACCCAGGCGAGCATCGCGCGCAGATCCGCCAGATCGAGCAGCAGCAGGCCGTTGTCGTCCGCGATCTTGAACGTGGCGTAGAGCACGCCGGTCTGCGTATCGTTGAGGCCGAGCAGGCGCGACAGCAGCAGGGGACCCATTTCCGAGACGGCAATGCGCACCGGGACCCCGGTGCGCCCGAACAGGTCCCACAGCGTGACGGGGTAGCCCTGGAACCGAAACCCGGCCAGGCCGAGTCGCGCCACGCGCTCGTCGATCTTCGGGTGCGCGCGGCCGGGATTCGCCAGCCCGGAGAGATCGCCCTTGATGTCCGCGGCGAACACCGGAACACCGAGATCGGAAAGGCCCTCGGCCAGGATCTGCAGGGTCACGGTCTTGCCCGTCCCGGTGGCGCCCGTGACGAGCCCGTGACGGTTCAGCATTCCGGCCGCCTGTTCGACGAGGCCGTCGACGGTACCGCCGATGAGAAGTGTCGGAGAAGTGGATTCGTTCAAGGTCGGCGCGTCCTGACCGCGGAGAGGGTCACCGCGAGACTACCCGAATGACGGGGCGCGCGTCACCGGACCGGGACTCAGAAGGGGAAGACGCGGGGCGTGATCGTGAGCGTGATCAGCGCGACCAGCAGGTTGAGCGGTACGCCGAAGCGCACGAAATCGGTGAACCGGTAGCCGCCGGGTCCGTAAACCATCAGGTTGGTCTGGTAGCCGATGGGGGTTGCGAATCCGCAGGAGGCCGCGATGGTCAGCGCGATCACGAACGGCAGCTGGCTGACGCCGAGCGCCGTCGCGGTTGCGAGGCCGATCGGGAACATCAGGACTGCGGCGCTGTTGTTCGACAGCATCTCCGTCATCAGCATCGTCACAAAGTAGACGATCACGAGCTGTGCCAGCGGATCGCCGCCGCCCAGTGCGACCATCGCGTGCGCGAAGGCCTGCGCCAGTCCGCTGCTCTCGAGCGCCTTGCCCATGCCGAGCGTGGCGGCGATCACGATCAGAACGCTCCAGTCGATCGCGCGGCGTGCCGACGTACTGCTGCAGCAGCCGGAGGCAAGCATCAGGCCGGCAGCCACCACCGCCGCGTGCAATGTGCCGAAGCCGCGATCGGCGAAGTACGGCACGTGCTCGAAACCGGTGGCCAGCGCCACCATGCCAACGAGTATCGCGAGCGCGATGAGCGCCTTGTCATGGCGCGGCGGGCTGGAATCCTCGAGGCTGCTCACCAGGTAGAAGTCCGGGGAGTTGCGCTGCTGTTGTGCGAACGCCGGGCGCGCCTCCAGCAGCAGCGTATCGCCCGGGCGGAGCACGATGTCGCCGATCTTCTGATGCAGGCGTTCGCCGCTGCGCGCGACCGCGATCACTGCCGCGTTGTACTGCGTGCGGAAGCGGCCCTCACGGATGCTCTTGCCGACCAGCGGGCACCGATCCGACACCACGGCCTCCACCAGCGTCCGGCCTGCGCGCGGCCCGTCGAGCTTGAAGACCTGGTCGGTCGCCGGCAGCAGGCCGCGCACGCGCTGCAGTTCGACGATCGAATCGACTACGCCGACGAAGATCAGCCGGTCGCGGCCCACGAGCCGGAGCTGCGGCCCGACTGCCGCGATGATCTCGCCGTCGCGTTCGACTTCGGCGAGGAACATCTGGTTGAGATGGCGCAGGCCGGCTTCCTCGATCGTGCGGCCGGCGACGGCACCGCCGTCCTCCACCGTCATTTCCACGGTGTAGGCGCGCGAATCTTCCGCCTGGCGGAGCGCCGCGTCGCGGACGGGCAGCAGCCACCGGCTCGCCAGGATCATGTAGGCGATCCCGCCGACGAGGCATGGCACCCCCACCCACGCAAGCGTGAAGAAGCCCAGTTCCTGTTCGAGCTTGCCGGCCTGCACCGCTTCGCGCATCAGGCCGGCAACGATCACGTTGGTGCTCGTCCCTATGAGCGTGCAGAGGCCGCCGAGGATGGTCGCGAAACTGAGC
Organism: Gammaproteobacteria bacterium; assembly: GCA_050247235.1. GTDB lineage: Bacteria > Pseudomonadota > Gammaproteobacteria > CAIKBL01. Next base: position 55,409 of record JBFWUN010000020.1, on the reverse strand, counting down.
GGCATCAGCAGCTTGGAAACCGGGATCCGATGCTTCTTGGCCCACTCCACCACCGCCGGCAGCGCGGCCGCCACGATCGGCGTGTTGTTCATGAATGCCGAGATGGCGGCCACCGGCGCCATCATCCGCACCTGCGCGGCGGCCACCGACTGCGGTCGACCGAACAGCGCCTGGGCAACCCACGTCATCACGCCCGTCTCGCGCAGGCCGGTGACCACCACGTAGAGCACGCCAACCGTCGCCATGCCTTCGTTGGCGAATCCGCCCAGCGCCTGGCTGGCAGTCACGACGCCCGTGAGCAGCAGGAACGAGAGTCCGGCCATCATCACGAGGTCGGTCGATACGCGCGTGAACAACAGCATCGCCATGACCCAGGCGAGGGTGCCCAAGGTCAGCCAGGCCTGGTGGGTCAGCGCGTCGAACGTCACTGGCTGAGTGGCTTGAAGCGCAGCCGCCGCGGCTGTTCCGCGTCCGTCCCGAGCCGGCGCTTCCGATCGGCCTCGTAGTCCTGGTAATTGCCCGCGAACCACTCCACGTGACTGTCGCCCTCGAACGCCAGGATGTGGGTTGCGATGCGATCGAGGAACCAGCGGTCGTGCGAGATGACGAGCACGCAGCCCGGGAACGTCAGCAGCGCCTCTTCCAGCGCGCGCAAGGTCTCCACGTCGAGATCGTTGGTCGGTTCGTCCAGCAGCAGGACGTTGCCCCCGTTGCGCAGCAGCTTGGCGAGATGCACGCGGTTGCGCTCGCCGCCGGACAGGTCGCCGATGCGCTTCTGCTGATCGGTGCCGCCGAAGTTGAAGCGGCCAACGTACCCGCGCGAAGAGGTCTGGAAGTTCCCGACCTGGATCATGTCCAGGCCGTCGGAGATCTCTTCCCACACGGTCTTGTTCGGATCGAGCGCGTCACGCAGCTGGTCGACGTAGGAGAACTGCACGGTCTCCCCGACTCTTACCGTGCCCTGGTCCGGGCCTTCCCGCCCGACCAGCATGCGGAACAGCGTCGACTTGCCGGCCCCGTTCGCGCCGATGATCCCGACGATGGCACCCGCCGGAACCGTGAAGGACAGTCCGTCGATCAGCAGGCGATCGCCATAGGATTTGCTGAGACCGTCAGCCTCGATGACGAGCTCGCCGAGGCGTGGGCCGGGGGGGATGTACAGCTCGTTGGTCTCGTTGCGCTTCTGGAACTCCTGCGAGGCCAGTTCCTCGAAGCGCGCGAGCCGGGCCTTGCTCTTGGCCTGGCGCCCCTTCGGGTTCTGGCGGACCCATTCGAGTTCCGCTTCCATTGACTTGCGGTGCGCCGACTGCTGCTTCTCTTCCTGTTCGAGCCGCTTTTCCTTCTGTTCGAGCCAGGACGAGTAGTTGCCCTCCCACGGAATGCCGTGGCCACGGTCGAGCTCCAGGATCCAGCCGCACACGTTGTCGAGGAAATAGCGGTCGTGTGTCACCGCGACGACCGTGCCCGGGAATTCCTCCAGGAACCGCTCCAGCCACGCGACCGATTCTGCGTCCAGATGGTTGGTCGGCTCGTCGAGCAGCAGCATCTCGGGGTTGGACAGCAGCAACCGGCACAGCGCGACGCGGCGGCGTTCGCCGCCGGACAGCCTGGTCACGTCCATGTCCCACGGCGGCAGGCGCAACGCGTCGGCCGCGACCTCGAGCTTGCGGTCCAGTTCCCACAGGCCGGCGCTGTCGATCTGATCCTGCAAGGTGGCCTGCTCTTCCAGGAGCGCGTTCATCTCGTCGTCACTCATCGGTTCGGCGAAGCGCATGCTGATCTCGTTGAAACGGTCGACGAGTGCCTTCTCTGCCGCCACGCCTTCCTCGACATTCCCGCGCACGGTCTTGGCCGGATCGAGCTGCGGTTCCTGCGGAAGGTAGCCGATGCGCAGGTTCTTCTGCGGGATCGCTTCGCCCACGATGTCCTTGTCGATGCCCGCCATGATACGCAGCAGGGTGGACTTGCCGGAGCCGTTCAGGCCGAGCACGCCGATCTTTGCGCCGGGAAAGAACGACAGGCTGATGTCCTTGAGGATCTGGCGCTTGGGGGGCACGATCTTGCCCACCCTGTGCATTGAAAATACGTACTGGGCCATGAGGTTCCGTGTCGAGGTGAAAACAGGAGCGGAGAGTAGCGGGATGGCCCGCGAGGCGCCACAGCCGGGTTGGGAGACGGCCCGCGCATGGTCCGCGCGGACTGAAGCCGTACGTCCACCGCCGATGCTACTATCCGTGCCAGCACGCTTCTTCATCAGCACGAGACGCTCATGACCTACGGAATCCTGTCGTTCGGCGCCTATGTCCCCACCTTGCGGCTCGCCCGTGCCGCCATCGCCGATGCGGTGGCCTGGGCCGTGCCGGCGGCCAAGGGGCTCGCCAAGGGGGAACGTGCGGTCGCGAACTGGGACGAGGATGCCGTCACGCTCGCGGTGGAAGCCGCGCGCGATTGTCTGCGCGGCAGCGTCGGGATGCCTGACCAGATCCAACTCGCATCGACCACGCTCCCGTTCGCGGATCGGAGCAACTCCGGCATCGTCGCCGATGCATTGCGCTGCCCTGCGCAGACGACCACCGAGGACCTCGGGGGCTCCCGCCGCGCGGCGACCAGCGCCCTGGTCAGGCTCGGCCTCAATCCCGGCGCCCGGTCCACCCTGCTGGTGGCCGCCGACTGCCGCGACGGCAAGCCGGGCAGCACGCAGGAGATGAATTACGGGCACGGCGCCGCCGCGCTGCTGCTCGGCGAGGGCGCGCCGATCGCGACGATCGCCGGGGCGGCATCCTTCCACGATGACTTTGTCGACCAGTACCGCGCAGCGGATACGGATTACGACTACGCGCTCGAAGAACGCTGGATACGGGAGGAGGGGTACAACAAGATCGTGCCCAAAGCGGTCAATGCGGCGCTCGCCAATGCGCGGACCGACATCGGCGAGATTCACCGCGTGGTGTTCCCGGCGAGCGCCGGTATCGGCAAGGGGGTTGCGAAGGCAATCCGGGCGAACCCCGACCTGTTCGTCGATCCGCTGTTCGCGAACTGCGGTGACTGCGGCGTCGCGCATCCGCTGCTGGTACTGGCGCATGCGCTGGAAACCGCGGTGCCGGGCGAACGGATCCTCGTGATCGGCTTCGGGCAGGGGGCCGATGCAATCGTCGTGGAAACCACGCCACGGCTCGCGGAGCTGCAGGGCCACCACGGCCCGTCACGCTACCTCGCACACAAGCGGGTTTGCCGGAACTACACGATGTACCTGTCACTCCGCAACCGGCTGGACATCGATTTCGGCCTGCGTGCCGAGCGCGACAACCGCACGTCGCAGTCGGCGTTCTACCGTCGGCGGCAGGACATCACCGGGATGGTCGGGGGGCGTTGCAGCGCATGCAACACGCTGCAGTATCCGCGTTCCCAGGTCTGCGTGAAGTGCGGCGCGATGGATACGCAGACCGACGAAAGCCTGGCCGACCTCGCGGGTCGCGTGAAGTCCTACACCGAGGACTGGCTCGCGTATACGCCGCTGCCGCCCTATATCTACGGAAACGTCGAGTTTCCGGACGGCGCCAACTGCATGCTGGAGTTCACGGATTTCGAGCCGGGCCAGGTCAAGGTCGGCAGCCAGGTCCGGATGGTATTCCGCATCAAGGATTTTGACGGCAAGCGGCATTTCAGACGGTATTTCTGGAAACCTGCGCCTATTCCCGGCGCGTCCGCGTGACAGAGTGAGGTAAACCCATGGCAACTGGCATCAGGGACAAGGTCGCGATCATCGGCATGGGCTGCAGCAAGTTCGGCGAACGCTGGGATTGCGGGCCCGAGGAGCTCATTCTCGAAGCGTTCAAGGAAGCGCTTGCCGACGCGCGCATCGCGCGGGAAGACATCGAGATGGCGTGGCTTGGACTGTTCTACCAGGAACAGAGTGCGGGCAAGTCCGCGTTGCCGCTGAGCCTCGCGCTGCGGCTGCCGAACATCCCGGTCACGCGCGTGGAGAACATGTGCGCGACGGGCACCGAGGCGCTGCGCGGCGCCGTATACGCGGTGGCCGCCGGAGCCTGTGACGTGGCGCTGGCGATGGGCGTGGAGAAACTCAAGGACACCGGTTACGCGGGACTGCCCGAGCGGACCAAGGGCACGTTCGACGACCTCTGGCTCCCGAATGCCACCGCGCCCGGTGCGTTCGCCCAGCTCGCGAGCGCCTATGCCGCGAAGCACGGGGTGGATATGCAGGACCTGAAGCGCGCGATGGCGCACGTGTCGGTGAAGAGTCATGCGAACGGCGCGCTCAACCCGAAGGCACACCTGCGCAAGGTCATCACCGAGGACGAGGCGTTGAATGCGGGCATGGTGGCCTACCCGCTGGGACTGATGGATTGCTGCGGGGTCAGCGACGGGGCGGCCTGCGCCATTGTCACCAGCGTCGAGAAGGCGCGCGCAATGGGCCTGAGGGACCTGGTGACCGTCAAGGCAATGCAGCTCGCGCCGAGCAACGGTTTCGAGATGTCCAACACCGGCTGGGACGGCAGCTACCTGCATACCACCCGCGTGGCTGCCAAGCGCGCGTACGCCGAGGCGGGGATCCGGGATCCGCGCAAGGAGATCAGCATGATGGAGGTTCACGACTGCTTCTCCGTGACCGAGCTCGTGGTGATGGAGGATCTCGGAATTTCGCCGGAAGGCGGCGCCATCAGGGATGTCATGGACGGTGTGTTCGATCGGGATGGCCGGATTCCCTGCCAGATCGATGGCGGCCTGAAGTGCTTCGGACACCCGATCGGTGCGAGCGGTCTGCGCATGGCGTACGAGATGTACACGCAGTTGCTCGGACGTGCCGGCGAGCGGCAGCTGCCGTCGCCCACGATCGGGCTGACCCACAATCTCGGCGGACACCCGTTCCGCAACGTGGCGAGCGTATCCGTGCTCGGCCTGCACGCCGGCTGATCCGAGGACACCGGACGCGCGCAGCACCCGCATCACCCCTGGAGATCGAGACCCCCATGCATGCCAGCCCTTCACCGTGGTCGACTGCCGACCACGCGTTGTACCGTGACACCGTCCGCCGTTTCCTGGAAGCCGAGTTCGTGCCGAACCGCGAGCAGTGGATCGAACAGGGCTTCTGCGACAAGTCGGCCTGGCGCAAGGCGGGCGAGATCGGGCTGCTGTGCCCCGACATTCCAACCGAGTACGGAGGCGGCGGCTGTGATTTCGGGTTCGATGCGATCGTCTACGAGGAGCTGATGCAGGCCGGGATCACGAGTTTCGGCAGCGGCATCCAGAGCATCGTGGCGCATTACCTGCTCGTCTATGGCACCGACGCACAGAAGCGCCGGTACCTGCCGAAAATGGCGTCCGGCGAGATCATCTCGTCCATCGCGATGACTGAACCCGGCACGGGCTCCGACCTGCAGGCGGTGAAGACCCGCGCGATCCGGGACGGTGATCACTACGTGCTGAACGGATCCAAGACGTTCATCACGAACGGGTACAACGCCAATCTCGTCGTCGTGGTCTGCAAGACGGATCCCAAGGAACGCGCGAAGGGCATCTCCCTGTTGTGCGTCGAACCGGACGGACTGGAAGGTTTCCGGCGCGGCAAGCCGCTGAAGAAGATCGGCCAGAAGGGCCAGGACACCTGCGAGCTGTTTTTCACCGACTGCCGGGTTCCGGTGGAGAACCTGCTCGGAGGACAGGAAGGGCAGGGGTTCTTCCAGCTGATGAACCAGCTCGGACGCGAGCGGCTCATCATCGCGGTATCGGCAGTTGCAAGCATGGAAGCGTGCGTGCGTGTCACCGCGGACTACGTCCGGCAGCGCGAAGCGTTCGGGCGCAAGCTCATCGATTTCCAGGCTACCAAGTTCACGCTGGTGGAGTGCAAGACCGAGGCACGCATCGCCCGGGTGTTCCTCGACGACTGCATCGCGAAGCTCATCGCCGGCGCGCTCGACTCCGAAACGGCGTCGATGGCGAAGTACTGGTGTACCGAGAAGGCCTGCGAGATTGCGCACCGCTGCCTGCAGCTGCACGGCGGCTACGGGTACATGATGGATTACCCCATCGCGCACTACTTCACTGATGCCCGCGTCGGCATGATCTACGGCGGCAGCAACGAGATCATGAAGGAGCTGATCTCCCGCTCGCTGTAAGTCCGAAGGCGGAGTCCCAGGTGTGACGGACGGCAATCTGTACCAGGCATTCGCGGCGCACTTTCCGGCGCCGGACACCGAGTTCCTCCGCGCCACCGCGGGGGAACGTTACACCTATGGCGATCTCGACACGCTGAGCGCGCGGCTCGCGCGCCATCTCACGCGCCTCGGGCTCGCGCCCGGAGACCGCTTGACCGTGCAGGCGGACAAGTCGCCGGCCGCTTTGTGGCTCTACCTCGCGTGCCTGCGCGCCGGGATCGTGTTCCATCCGCTGAACCCGGCGTACACGCCGACCGAGGTCGATTACTTCGTCGGCGACGCTGCGCCGGCGATGCTGGCCGGTGACGACGCGACGATCGCAGGACTGCGCGCGCTCGCGACGCGTCACGGGGTTCCGCGCACCGCGACGGTGGACGGGCTGCTCGCCGACGCCGCCGACGCGCCGCCGGGTGGAGCGGATGCGCGCACCATGCCGGATTCCCTCGCCGCACTGCTCTACTCCTCCGGCACGACCGGCAAACCGAAGGGCATCATGCTGTCGCACCGGAATCTCGCGGCCAACGCGCGTACGCTGACCGCCGCGTGGGGATTCACCGCGGCGGACGTCCTGCTGCACATGCTGCCGACCTTTCACGTGCACGGCCTGTTCGTCGCGCTCGGCTGTACCCTGATGTCCGGTTCGCGCCTGATTTTCTGTCCGAAATTCGACGCCGCGCGCGCGCTCGACCTGCTGCCGTCGGCCACGGTGATGATGGGTGTTCCGACCTACTACACGCGCCTGCTCGCCGAGCCCGCGCTCACCGCCGAGCGGTGCCGCGGTATCCGGCTGTTCACGAGCGGATCGGCGCCGCTGCTCGCGGAAACCTGGCACGCGTTCCGCGCCCGTACCGGTCACGCGGTCCTGGAGCGGTACGGCATGACGGAGACGAGCATCATTACAACCAACCCGCTCGTCGGCGAACGTCGGCCGGGCGCAGTCGGTTTCCCGTTGCCGGGCATGGAGGTGCGCATTGCCGACGAGGCCGATCGGGTCGTGACGCCCGGCAGCACAGGGCATGTGCAGGTGCGGGGCGCGAGCGTTTTCCAGGGATACTGGCGGCAACCGGACAAGACGCGCGAGGACTTCACCGGCGATGGCTGGTTTCGGACCGGCGATGACGGCCGGTTCGACGCCGACGGCTACCTCTCGCTGGTGGGCCGCGCGAAGGATCTGGTGATCACGGGCGGGCTCAACGTCTATCCGAGTGAGGTCGAGACAGTGCTGGACGAACTGCCCGAGATCGCGGAGTCGGCGGTGATCGGCCTGCCGCACGCCGACTTCGGTGAGCAGGTGATCGCCGCCATCGTGCTCGCCCCCGGCGCGACATGGGACGACACGCGGGCGGCGGCAATCGTGCGCACCAGGCTCGCCGCGTACAAGTGTCCCAAGCGTTACCACGTGCTGGCGGAGCTGCCACGCAACGCGATGGGCAAGGTCCAGAAAAACGTGCTGCGCGAACAGCTCGCGGCCGTCTAGGCAAGCCCGGCACGATCAGCGCTACCGCAGGGACGCCCGTGCGCGTGCGCGACTACCGGCCGGCGGGCGCCAGTGCCGCGCGCAGTGCGAGGTGGATGACCCCACCATTGCAGACATGCCACAGCCAGTGGCTGCCATGCACGAAGGTTTCACAGGCGCGGAGATCGAGCGTGCGGGCCACCAGCGAGAATGCGAAGAGGAGGGCAGCCGCGCGCAGTGCACGCTGTTCCACGCGACCAGGCAGCCGTAGTCCGAGCCAGACGAGACCAAGCCACACCGGCAGGTAGGCCGCGGAGCCGTTGAGCGCATGGGGCAGCGCGACACCGGTGCCGACGATGGCGCCGGCCATCGCGGCGCATGCGCAGCCGGCGGCGAGGGTGCCGTGGAGCCGGCGCACCGCGAGGAACAGGAACAGCAGTACGAACGCGAGGATCGGCAGGACATCCGCGAGTTCCGCCCACGCCGCGTGCGTTGCGTGCCACGCGAAGCTGCCCGCGCCAATCGCGGCGGCCAGCCCGATCAGGACCACGGGTCCCGGCGCGGGGGTGTCCCCGCGCCGACGCACCGTCCACACCGCGGCGAGTGCGGCCAGCAGGAATGCGGCGTTGCTGACCGCGTTCCATGGCTCGAACCCGGACACCGCAATCATCTGCTCGCAGTACTGCATGCACCCTCCCGTGGGTCGTCGGACGATCCGCGCGAGAGGCCTGGATACCCCGGCGCCGTGCGACGATTTCCGCCTATAATGCGGCCAACTGTCCAAGAGGGGATCACCATGCCTGGTTTGTACTTCGAAGAATTCAAAGTCGGACAAGTCTTCGACCATCCGATTCGACGCACGGTCACCGAGATGGACAACGTGCTGTTCTCCGGCCTCACGCACAACCCGGCCCGGCTGCACCTCGACGAGGATTACTGCAAGAACCACACGGAGTTCGGCCAGCGCATCATGAACAGCGCATTCACGCTCGCACTGATGGTGGGTATTTCGGTTTACGAGACCACGCTCGGCACGACGGTGGGCAACCTGGGGTGGGATGAAGTGCGGTTTCCCCGTCCAGTCTTCCACGGCGACACGTTGCGTTTCGAGAGCGAGGTCGTCGAGCTGCGTGAATCGAAGTCGCGTCCGCAGAACGGCATCGTCATTTTCGAGCACCGGGGCTACAACCAGCGCAACGAGCTCGTGGCCATCTGCAAGCGCACCGGACTGATGCTGAGGAAGCCCGCATGAAGGTGCTGCGCTCGATGCTGTTCGTGCCGGGGGACAGCGAGAAGAAAATGTCCAAGGCCGCATCGGTAGGCGCCGATGCGCTGATCCTCGATCTCGAAGATTCCGTGGCGGCTGCACGCCGGCCGGTCGCGCGCGAGATGACCCTGGCCTACCTGCGCGGGGCGGACCGCACGGGCGCCGAGCTGTGGGTCCGCATGAACCCGCTCGATTCGTCCGATGCCATGAAGGATCTCGTCGCAGTCGTCGCCGGGCGACCGGACGGCATTGCGCTCCCGAAGTGCGAGGGCCCGCACCACGTGCTCCAGCTCGCGCACTACCTCGAGGTGCTCGAGGCGCAGCACGGCATTGCGCCTGGCACTGTCGCGATCACCGCGATCGCGACCGAAACCGCGGCCGCGCCGTTCACGCTCGGGCAATACAAGGGGGCGCCGCGGGTGCGGGTGCTGACCTGGGGGGCGGAAGACCTGGGGGCGGCGCTCGGCGCCAGCTCCAACAAGGACGAGCAGGGGCAGTACACTGCGCCGTTCGTGCTCGCCCGGTCGCTGTGCCTGATGGGCGCGTACGCGGCCGGCGTGCAGGCGCTGGACACGGTGCAACCCGACTTCCGCGCGCCGGACAAGCTGCTGCGGGAGTGCAACGAGGCACGCCGGGACGGGTTCCTCGGCAAGATCGCGATCCACCCTGACCAGGTGGCGGTCATCAACGACGCGTTCACGCCGTCTGCGGCGGAGATCGCGCACGCGCAGGCCGTGATCGACGCATTCGCCGCCAACCCGACGGCCGGCACGTTGAGTCTCGATGGCAAGATGATCGACATGCCGCATCTCAAGCAGGCCGAGCGCGTGATGGCCATCGCGCGCCAGGCGGGAGCACGCGCGTGAACGACTGGTCGCAGCAGAAGAAGACCATCACGGTATGCGGACGCCGCATGGCCTACGTCGAGCAGGGGCACGGCCACCCGATCGTGTTCCAGCACGGCAACCCCACGTCATCGTACCTGTGGCGGAACATCCTGCCACGGCTCACGCGGTTCGGTCGCTGCATCGCGCTGGACCTGATCGGCATGGGGGATTCGGAGAAACTGCCCGGGACCGGCCCCGGCCGCTACACGCTGCAGGTTCACCAGCAGCATTTCGACGCGGCGCTGGACGCGCTCGGGGTACACGACCACGTGACGTTCGTGATCCACGACTGGGGCAGCGCACTTGGCTTCGACTGGGCGAGACGGCACCCCGAGGCAGTGCGTGGCATCGCGTTCATGGAAGGAATCGCCGCCCCGCTGACGTGGGACGATTGGCCGGAGTCGGCGCGCGGAATCTTCCAGACTTTCCGTTCCGAGGCCGGCGAGGACGTGGTGCTCCAGAAGAACGTGTTCGTCGAACGGGTGCTGCCGAAATCCATCCTGCGCGAACTCTCGGCCGATGAAATGGAGGCCTACCGCGCACCGTTCCGCGAACCGGGTGAGGGCCGCCGTCCGACCTTGGACTGGCCGAACCAGATCCCGATCGAGGGACAGCCGCCGGAGGTCTGTGCGACGGTCGAGCGCTATGCCGCGTGGCTCGCGCAGTCGCCGGTGCCCAAGCTCTTCGTGAACGCGGACCCGGGCATGATCATGACCGGCCGTGTGCGCGACGAACTGCGCCGCTGGCCAAACCTCTCGGAAGTGACGGTCAAGGGCCTGCACTTCGTCCAGGAAGATTCGCCGGACGAAATCGTCACCGCGATTGCCGACTGGCTCGAACGAATTCCGGCCTGAGTGGCCCGGAGAGGAGCATCGAAGCGATGAACCTGCAGGAAAGTGTCCCCCTTGGCGCCTCCCATCGCGCGACGCTCATCGTGACCCACGATCTCACCGTCCAGGCCCGCGTGCCCGAGCTGCCGCCGGTGTACGCCACGCCGCACATGATCATGTTCATGGAAATCGCCTGCACCGATCTCCTCAAACGCTACCTGCCGGACGGCTGGGTGTCCGTCGGGGCGCTGGTTGACGTGAAGCATCTCGCCGCGACGCCGGTCGGCTTCGAAGTCACGGTGACGGCGACCGTTGCCGAAGTATCGAAATCGCTCGTCACCTTCGAGGTGGAGGCCCACGACGGGGTCGATCTCATCGGCAAGGGCCGGCACGCCCGGGCACCCATCGAGATGTCACGCTTCATGGCTGGCGTCGAGCGGAAGATGACGAAAAAGCCCGCATGAGCCAGCACACGGCCACCGACAAGGTCACGACGCAGACCTTGCGACAGATGAAGGCGGCACGTCAGCGCATCGTGTCGCTGACCGCGTACGACGCCGCGTTCGCACGCGTGCTCGATGCCGCCGGGTGTGACTTCATCCTCGTGGGCGATTCGGTCGGCATGGTCGTGCAGGGCCACACGACGACGATCCCGGTAAGCATCGACGACATCATCTACCATACGAGAATGGTGGCGCGCGGCACGCAGCGGGCGCTGGTGATGGCGGACATGCCATTCATGAGCTACCACTCCCCGAACGATTGCCTGCATAACGCGGCGCGCCTGATGAAGGAAGGGGGCGCCGAAATGGTCAAGCTCGAATGGGGCGCGCTGCAGATCGACATGGTCGCGCGCCTGACCGAGTGCGGCATCCCGGTGTGCGCGCACCTGGGGCTCACGCCGCAGACCATCTTCAAGATGGGCACTTACCGCGTGCAGGGGCGTCAGCACGACACCGCGCAGAAAATGATCGCGGACGCGCGTGCCCTCGAGGACGCCGGCGCCGACATGCTGCTGCTCGAATGCGTGCCGATGAAGCTCGCGGAGGAAATCACCCGCGCCGCGGGTGTCCCTGTGATCGGCATCGGCGCGGGCCCGGACGTGGATGGTCAGATCCTCGTGCTCTACGACATCCTGGACATCGCGCCGGGCAAGCGCACGCGTTTTTCGAAGAACTACATGCGCGAAGTCGGCAGCATCCATACCGCGATCGAAGACTACGTGCGCGAGGTGCGCACCGGGGCGTTCCCGACCGCCGATTACGCGTTCCAGTGATGAACCCGCGGCTGCAGACCCTGATCCGCGGACTGGCGCTCGAAAAGCTCGAGGAGAACCTGTTCCGCGGCGCCGTGGGCGACACCATCGTCCGGCGCATGTACGGCGGCAAGGTGCTGGGCGAGGCGTGCACCGCGGCGCAGATGACGGTGGACCCGGCGCGTGCGCTGCACTCGCTGCACGCTTACTTCCTGCGCGAGGCGGACTCCCATTCGCCGGTGGTCTACTCGGTGGACCGCAGCCGCGATGGACGCAGCTTCTCCGCGCGGCGCGTGACTGCGGTCCAGCATGGACAGCCCATCTTCACGCTGGAGGCGTCGTTTCACCGCGCGGAACCCGGGATCGAGTACCAGCCCGAGATGCCGGAAGTGCCGCCGCCGGAAGAAGTGGCGCCCGCGACCTACCACTGGGAACGGTTCGATTCGCTGGCGCCGCGTTTCCAGCGCATGATGACGATTGTCGCGCCGTTCGAGATCCGTCCGATCGACGAGCGCAACGGCAGCCGTGACGCCACCGGCGCGCCGATTCGCCGCACCTGGGTCCGCACGACGGATCCGCTGCCCGATGATCCGGTCATGCACCGTGCGATGCTCGCGTACCTGTCGGACTTCGGGCTGGTGTGGACCCTGCTCGCACACCACGGGTTCCAGCTCGACAACCCCCACCTCGTGATCGCAAGTCTCGACCACGCGATGTGGTTCCACCGGCCGTTCCGGATGGACGACTGGCTGCTGTACTACTGCCAGGGTGTCACCTCGGCAGGGGCGCGCGGGCTGGCGCGCGGCAGCTTCCACGATCGCCACGGACAGCTCGTGGTGTCGGTGGCGCAGGAAGGCCTGATGCGGGTGGTCGAGCCCTCCTAGCCGACGCCGGGGAAGCTCGCTCGGTGCCCCCAGGGATCGGGATGGTCCGGGGACGCGCGGACCCCGGCATGCCGAAGCAATGTCGCGGACCAGCCCCCGACGTGCGCGACCGGGCCGGCTAAAGCCGGCGTCGCCGGGTCCGATAACGCTGGGAGGAGGGACCCTGATCCGATGACTGCCGCCAGCAGACCGACGTTCAAACGTTTCGAACTTCTTTCCCGCCTCGGCAGTGGGCTGCACGGGCGCGTGTACCTCGCCTGGGACCCGCAGCTCGAGCGGAAGGTCGCGCTGAAGGTCCTGACCCGTCAGCGCGATTCCAAGGCGACGCTCGACCAGTTCTTCGCCGAGGCGCGCGCGGTTGCGAAGGTGGCGCATGCGAACGTGGTGCCGCTGTTCGAAGTCGGCGCGGAGAAGGGCCTGCCGTACCTCGTATTCGAGTACGTGGATGGCGCCCCGCTGAAGGAATACCTGAAGACCACGGTGCTCGACTTCGCGAGTGCGTGCAGCCAGTTCCTGCAGATTGCCGACGGCGTCGCGGCCGCGCATGCCGCCGGGATCGCACACCTCGACCTGTCTCCGAACAACGTGCTCGTCGACGGCCGCGGCACCCTGCGCGTGATGGATTTCGGGCTCTCGCGCTTTGTCGAGAGGGCCAAGGTGGTGGACGCCGATGACGACGTGCAGGGCACCCCACGTTACATGAGCCCCGAGCATTTCACGGGCGCGCCGCTGGATCTCCGCACGGACGTGTTTGCGCTCGGCCTGGTGTTCTTCGAGATGCTGACCGGGCGGCCCGCGGGGAACGCATCGAAACTCCGTGAACTGACGACCCAGATCCGCACGACGCGATTCGACTGGCACGTGCTGCACGAACGGGGGGTACCGCCCGAGGCCGTCAGCATCCTGCGCGACGCGCTTGCGCGCGAGCCCGCCCGCCGCTTCGCCCACGCCGGTGAGCTGGCCGGCGCGCTGCGCGAAGCGCTCGACGCGGTGACGGCACGCGGGAACCGCGACCTCGCGGTCCAGTTCGTGCTGCGCCGGCTGCAGCGGCGACCCGAATTCCCGGCGTTCTCGAACAGCATCGCGGAGATCAACCGGCTGACGGACGAGCAGTCGCAGGCCAGCCTGCAGGATCTCGCAGCAGTGGTGATGCGCGATTTCAGTCTCACCAATCGCCTGATGAAGGTGGCGAACTCCGCGTTCTTTGCACGCTCCGACAGCGGTGTCACGACAGTGCTGCAGGCGATTTCGCGGGTGGGGACCAAGACCGTACGCCTGATCTGCAACGGTCTGCTGATGTTCGAGCACCTCAAGGGCAGCAACCCGGTGCTGCAGGACGCGCTGGTGGAATCGTTCGTGTCCGGGCTGCTCGCGCGCCTGCTTGCGCTGCAGCTCTGCCGCGAAGTCTCGGACGAAGCATTCGTCGCCGCGATGTTCAACCGCCTGGGACGCAACCTGCTGATCTACTACCTCGAGGACGAATACGCCGAGGTGCAGACGCGGGTCACGCAGGGGATGCCGGCGCTGCAGGCGGAGCGCGTGATCCTCGGCACCACCTGCGCCGAGGTCGGCGCTGCGGTCGCCGCCAACTGGAAGTTCCCCGCGCCGCTCATCTCGAGCATGGCCGCGCTGCCTCCGGGCGTGGTGCCGGCGCCGGCCAGCGAGCCGGACCGCATGCGCGCGCTCGCGCATTTCGCGAATGAACTGTGCAGTCTCGCGGCGACGAGCGACCACGCGGATCCCGCGGCGGAACTGGCACAGCTTGGACAGCGCTACCAGCGCGTGTTCCGCACGTTGCCGACGGATCTCGCAACCGCGCTCGAAGTCGCACTCGACAAGTTCGGAGACATCGCCACGTCGCTCGGTATTGCACCGGAAAAAAATGGCTTCTGCTGCCGGGCGCGTGAATTCCTCGTGACCCACCAGTTGCAGCAGGCGGACGCGCTGCAGGCGGCAGGCGCATCCTGAATCGCGCGCGGCGCAAGCCGGTCTGACCGGCGCCATCACCGTGAGTCCGCCGCGCTTCGGCGCGACCGTCGCGGAACGTCGCCGGGAGATCCTGTCCGCCGCACGCAGAGGCTGCGTGCGGCGGCACGGCGCCTAGCGGCGACGTTTCGCCGCAGGCTTGGCGGCCGCGGCACGCGCGCGCGCCGCGCGGGGTTTCTTCCGCTGACCGGCGACCTGGGATTCCCACAAGGCTTGCGCCTCTTCCCAGCCGACGACCGCCACCGGGCTGCCGTCCTGCTCGATGAACTTCAGCGGCCCGAGGAAGGTCATGTAGAACTCGCTCGCGACCGGGAAGTAGGTCTTGTCGTGCCGGGCGTTGCAGGATTCGTAGCCGTACCAGAGCGCGACGGCGGTCGCCCCTCCTTTTTCTTCGCCCCCGCGGACTTCCATGCGGCCCTTCGTGAGCAGGTACTCGCCAGGGCCGATGTGGACGTGACGCGCGAACGACGAGCCCTTCGGGCAATCGAAGATTGCCGTCCACGCGCCGACCTCGGGCGACACGTGCAACAGTTTCCACCGGATCCCCCCGGCCGAAAGTGCCGCGGGGAATGGCATCCACGGCGTGGCGTCCACCTGGACGTATTCCTGCGGGACTTGTGGCTTCAGCATGACCCCTCCTTCTGATGCGTGGTTGGACCGGCTTCCCGGCATTCGCCGGCGGCGGCCGCGGACTGTCGGGCGGCGAGGTCGGCGTACCCGCCCTCGTTGGTGACATTGCGGTAACCGAGGCTCTCGAGATAGACCTTCGCGATCTGCGCGCGCACGCCAATCCCGCAGTAGAGCCGCAGGTCAGCGTCGGGATCCGGGGTGACATCCCGGATGCGCGCCCCGATCTCCTCGACCGGGATGTGGGTGGCGCCGGGAAGGTGCCCGCCGGCGAACTCGGCTGCCGTGCGGACATCGATCCAGATCGGGTCGCTCCAGGCACCGGCAGACGCCAGCATCAGGCCGACCAGAGTGATGAAAGGCCATGCGCGGGCGCGCTGCGTTGTGAACGCGGATGACATGACCCGGCTTCATAGCACAGCGATGCAGGGGCGGCAATCCGGATGGCCGTCTCGTCACTGCGACGGGTGTTCGTCCAGCGCGCACGCCGCGTGGAGATCGCTCAACTCGACCTGGAACGTGGCATGGCGGATGCCGAAGCGATTGGCCAGCGCGTGCGCCATGTCATCGAGGCGCGCGTCGCCGGGGTGCCCTCCGGGCATCACGAGATGCGCGGTCAGTGCGATGTCGGTGGTGCTGAGCGCCCACACGTGCAGATCGTGCACGGCGGCGACACCGGGTTCGGCGCCGAGCGCGGCGGTGATGTCCGCCACGTTCAGCCCCGGCGGCACGGCGTGCAGGCCGAGCAATGTCGCCTCGCGCAGCAGGTTCCAGGTGCCCGCCAGGATGAACGCAACGATGGCCAAGGTGACGGCGGGATCGAGCCATGCCCAACCGGTGTGCAGGATGGCGAACCCGGCGAGACAGACGCCGAGCGAGACTGCAGCATCGGCAGCGAGGTGGAGAAAGGCGCCGCGCACGTTGACATCGCGCGCGCGACCGTTCCAGAAGAGCAGCGCAGAGACCCCGTTGATGATGATGCCGAGTGCCGCCACGGCGCTGACGACCGACGCATCCACTCCTGACGGCCGCCCGAACCGCTGGACGGCTTCCCACCCCAGTCCTCCGCACGCCAGCAGCAGCAGCGCGGCGTTGAAGATTGCAGCGTAGATCGTGGTGCTGCGCAGTCCATAGGTGAAGCGGGCGGTCGCGGGGCGACGCGCGAACCAGGCGCCCCCCCACGCGACGACGAGCGCAGCGACATCGGTCAGGTTGTGCAGCGCATCCGCGATCAGCGCCGACGAGTGTGCCCGCACGCCGAACACGACTTCCCCGAGCGCGAAACCCAGGTTGAGCAGGATCGCGACGCCGAATCGCCATCCCTGGAACGAGGTCGGATGCCCGTGCAGATGCGCATGGCCATGCGCATGTCCGTGCCCGTGGCCATGCGCATGGGGCCGTCCGTCGCTGCTCACCGGCGGCGTGGCTGCCGGCGCGGTCGCGACGCGCGTGCCTTCGGCGGGGTCAGGGCGTCGAACAGCCGCGCTTTCGGGTACTCGGCGCCCACGACGTTCCGCAAGGTCACCGCGCGGACCATCTGGTAGGTGCGGATCCGGAACGCGGGATCGCAGGACATCCGCACGTACAGATCCTTCGGCGGTACCCCGAAATCCTCCTGCAGCCATTCCATCAGGTTGCGCGTCGCATCCAGCACGGCCGTTTCCATCGGGTTGTTGATGCCGACCGCGACGACGCTGTCGGGCTTCTCGATGCGGACGCAAGGAAGGCGCTTGCGCTTCACCACGGTGCATGACAGCTGCACCGTGGCGCGGGTCTCGTCCGCGATCCCGGTGAACTCGGTGTCCCCCTGTCCGCCGTGCACGTCGCCGATGTAGAGCAGGCCACCCTTGTTGTAGGAATTCAGGAAAATCGTATGCCCCGCACGAATGTCGCGACAGTCGATGTTGCCGCCGAAGGCACCCTGGCCAAGCACCGACGTGAAGACTTCACGCTCGGACGCCGTCGCGAGCGTGCCGATGAAGGGCTGCAGATCCCATGACAGGGCATCGGAGTACTTCGCGGTGCCGTCCCGGGTGAAACCGCTGGGGCCGGGAAGGTGTTCGATCACGTGCACGTAAGGGTCCACGCAGTCAGGAAAGCGGACCTGATCGGACAGCGGGCCGATCCCCGGCAGGATGCCGGAGAAGCCGTATCGCCAGGGATCGATCCAGTCGATATGCACCGCCAGGACGTCGCCCGCTTCGCAGCCTTCCACGTGGATCGGGCCAACGACGGGGTTGAACAGCGGCGGCCACGACTCGAGGAGGCGCGCCATGTGCGGCCCGGTCATGCTGTGCACCCGGGGGCGATCGCTGTCATCGGCGATCAGACCGCTCAACGCATCGTCGGTCTCCACCTGGAACGCTTCTCCCGGCTTGACCCTGAGGCAGGGCTTGTCACGGAAATCGAACGCGTACTTCTGCACCTTGCCGCGGCGGATCTTCTGCATCTCCAGGCTCCCGTTGCTGACTCCCGCAGAGGTTAACGCAGGAACCTCGCGTTTGACATGCAACGATGGCGGCGCGCGCAATGACCGGCGCATAATCCCCAGACCCTCAACCCGCGGAGTCGCCCATGGCCAGGATCGCGTTCGGAATGTTCGACTGGATCGATCACAGCGGTGTGCCGACGCCGCAGTTGTACGAGGAGCGGTTCCAGCTGATCGCCGCCGCCGAGCGCGCCGGGTTCTTCGGGTACCACCTTGCCGAACATCACGGCACCGCGCTCGGCATGGCGCCGTCGCCGGCAGTGTTCCTCGCCGCGGTCGCGCAGCGCACGTCGCGAATCCGCTTCGGGCCGCTCGCGTTCCTCGTGCCGCTGTACGAGCCGCTGCGGTTGGCCGAGGAGATTTGCATGCTCGACAACCTGAGCAATGGCCGCCTCGAACTCGGTCTGAGCCGCGGCGTTTCGCCCCACGAACTCGCATGCTTCGGCGTGGACGCGGCGGGGACGCGGCCGATCTTCGACGAGGCGCTCGAGATAGTCCGCCGCGCCCTGACCGAACCGGTGCTTGATTTCGAAGGGCGTTTCTTCAAGTACCGCGACGTGCCGATGCCATCGAAGCCGGTGCAGAAGCCCTACCCCCCGATGTGGTATCCCACGCACAACCCCGACAGCGTCGAATACGCCGCGCGACACGGCTACCACTACGCGGGGCTCGGACCCGCCAAGGTGCTGCGCCAGCTGATGGATCGCTACCGCGACGCGTGGGAACGTCATCGGCATGACGACGGCCGCATCAACGGGCACGTGAAGAACCCGATTCTCGGCACCATGCGCCAGATCTTCATCGCCGATACCGAGGCGGAGGCCCAGGCGGCGGGGCGCGCGGCGTACGCGGTGTTCTACCGCAACATCACCGAACTGTGGCACCGGCGGCAGGACGCCGGCGTGGACCAGCTCTTCGATCTCGAAGGCGGTCTCGCGCTGGGGACGATTCTCATCGGCACAGCCGCGCAGGTGCGCGATCAGCTCGTACAGCAGGTCGAGGAGAGCAGTATCAACTACCTGGGAGCCTCGTTCGCGTGGGGCTCGCTGACGCATGCACAAAGCATGCGTTCGCTAGAACTCTTCGTGAACGACGTCATGCCGGCGCTCGCGTGAGGTGACGGTCGGTCGGGAACCGCCGCGCGCGGTTGTTCAGGTGTCGAGCAAGGTTGCGCGATCGCCCACCCGGACCCGCCCCGGCGTGATCACTTCCGCGTAGGTGGCGAATCCCGGCGTGGCGTAGTCGGGCAGCAGGCCATCGGGCAGGGTGGTCTTCGGCCGGTAGCGGATGAGACCACGCATCACGTCCTGGTCACGCGCGCCGCTCGCCGGGTTCAGTCCGGTGACCCCGCAGCGGGGCACCGCGGTGCGCACCTTGAGCACGGCCTCGCCGAGCTGGAGACGGCACTCCGCCCAAGTATCCTCCGCGTGTTCGACCTCATGCTCGAGCACGAAGCCGGCGCGGAAGCGCCCCGGGTCGACCTCGGCGCCGATTTCCCGGGCCAGCCGCCGCAGCGAACCGGTGGTGACGAACGTCACCGGGAATACGTCGATGGCCGCCCCCGGGCCAAAACAGCGCACCAGGCGCACCGGGCGTCCCGCATGTTCGCTGAGCGCGGCGGTCCAGGGACCGTCCACCTCGCGCACCTGGATCCCGCGCAGGCCGAAATGATCAATCGTCCACGTCCGCCCGGAGGCCGTGGCCGGACCTTCCAGCAGGCGCTCCCCGGGCGCGTGCATGCGGAGGACCTCCGCGGCCGCATCGTAGTCGAAGCGCAGCGGATAGAACGCGGCATGCCGGTCCGACGGAACGAAACGATCGTCCGCCTCGACGAGCGCGAACGCGCGATCGTGGCGGATGCCATCCGCATCGACGTCTACCGATGACGGATGCAGGAACTGGGTGGCCTTCACGAAGACCTGGCCGATGAGGCTGACGATCATGTTCCGGGGTCCTCTCGCACGCACGTGACCGCGAACTTACCGCGCGTGCGCGATGGCGTCGAGCCGGCGGACCCCGTCGGCCGCGGCATCGCGTGCCGGTCGGGGCGGATCTCAGCCGAGCGCCAGGCGATGGCGCAGCAGGTTCAGCGCGCTGATCACGGAGAACTCGCGGATCCGATCGCGATCCCCGGGCAGCTGGATGCGTTCGGCGAACGCGCCGTCGGCGGTTGCGATGCCGATGAACACCGTCCCCGGACGCAGCCCGGGCACGCGCGGACCCGCGGGATCGACTGCCGTCGTCGTCAGCCCGACGTCCGCGTCGAACGTGCGGCGTACGCTGGCGGCCAGTGCCGTGGTCGTGTCCGGGTTCGCGAGCGGTGCGCCCGGCACGCCGAGCAGCCGTGCCTGCAGCGCGTCGTCGGCGATCACGAGCCCGCCGAGGAAAGTACCGGGCGCCTCCGCGCAGACGCCGAGCCGCTGGCTCATCAGTCCGCCGCTGGCGGTCTCCGCGACGGCCAATGTCGAGCCACGGCGCTGCAGACCTCCCAGGATCGCGGACTCCATTGTCTGGTCGTCCACGCCGAACACGCAGGCGCCGAGAATTGCGCGCACGGTGCGCTCTTCCGCGGCGATCACCGCCTCCGCGCGCGCCGCATCTTCTGCTTTCGCCGTGATCCGCACCTTGATGCCCTCGATGCCGCTCGCCTGGAACGCGAGCGTGGCGTGGCCACTCCGGTCGAGGGTCTCCATGTGCGCGGCAAGCATTTCCGCGAGTCCGGACTCCGAGTGCCCCCAGGTTCGCAGCACGCGGCTCTTGATCACCGCGGTCATGCCGGAGCGGCGCTGCAGGTCAGGCAGGATCGTACCGTGCAGCATCTCGCGCATTTCGCCGGGCACGCCGGGAACCGCGTAGATCACCTTCGCGCCCGCGGGGCAGACCAGGCCGGGCGCGGTACCCGGCATCTGGGGAATCGTCGTGGCGCCCTGTGGAACGTCGGCCTGGCGGAGGTTGTTCTCGGGCATCGCGCGGCCACGGGATTCGAACATGTGCCGGATGCGTTCGCCGATCGCGGGATCCCGCACCAGCGGCATGCCCATCACCTCGGCAATCGCCTCGCGCGTGATGTCGTCCTGGGTGGGGCCGAGTCCTCCGCAGCAGATCACCGCGTCGCTGCGTTCCAGCGCCTGGCGGATGCAGCCCACGATGCGGCCGAGGTTGTCACCGACTTTCACCTGGTAGTAGGAATCGATGCCGACGAGCGCCAGCTGTGCGCCGATGTACGACGAGTTCGTGTCCGTGATCTGCCCGAGCAGCAGCTCCGTGCCAATCGCAACGACTTCGCAACGCATGCAGGTCTCCGTGAGGTTGTCGGCGGGATCGGGCGTCCATCTTCGCGGTACGATGTGCGCCAGGCAAGCCACTTCCCCGGAGGCCGTCGATGCAGGTACGGATTGAATACTGCACCCAGTGAAGCTACGAACCGCGGGCGCTCCGTGCGAGGGCCAGGCTCGAGGCGCTCGGGGTGGACGAGGTCACGCTCGTGCGCGGCACGGGCGGTGCGTTCGAGATCTCGGTGGATGGCGCGCTGCGCTTCTCCAAGCGCGCGCTGCACCGGTTCCCGACCGAGGCCGAGATCGACGCGCTGGTCGCGCGCTGAGACCGCGCCGGCGCGTCAGGACGCCACGGGCATGCTGGCGGTGAACGATGGACGCACGCGCAACCGGTCGTACCACGCGAACAGCGCAGGGCACGCGGGTCGCGGATCCCCTGCGGGCTGGCGGAACTCGAGCCAGCCGAGCGCGCAACCCACCGCAAGATGCCCGAGCGTCAGCGGCGTATCGACTCGCGGCGCCCAGGACTCCAGCAGCGCGAGCCCGTGACTGACCTTCGCCACCTGCCCGTCCAGCCACGGCGCGTGGCGCCGTTCCGGCGGGCGGAACAGCGTCTCCGAACGCACGAGAACCGCAGCTTCCAGGAGGCCGTCCGCGATGGCCTCCAGGCGCAACGTCTCCCAGCGTGCGCGACCCGCGTGCGGCACCAGGGGCGGTCCGTCGTGGAGCGTGTCCAGGTACTGGCAAATCACGCTGGAACCGAACAGCGTGAGGCCGTCGTCGGTGACGAGCGACGGCACCTTCATGTAAGGATTGATCGCCGCGTAGGCGGTATCCGGGGCAGTCGGATCGACCCTCGTAGGGATCACGGTCAACCGGTCGAACAGGCCGAGTTCACGCGCCGTGACGCTGACCTTGCGGACGAACGGGGAGGTCGGTGACCAGTAGAACTTCATCGGAGAGACCTTTCGCACGGGCGGGACGTGTGGGCAGTCTCGGTCACCCGGCTGTCGGCGGCAACGGCGCCGACAGCCTGAGCGTCACCGCACCGGCTGGCGCATCGGGCTTCCCGGCCCGAAGTCCGAGCGGCGTGGGGCGCAATGCCGAACGACCGCGCGCGGCCGGCGGCACGCAGGATTCCCGGGCACAACGATGCCATGCTAGGGTTCCTGTTCATCCGACACTCCAGCCTGTATGCGCGCGTCCCGGATTCATGATCGCCCCCCGCCGGGGACCCAGCCGGGATATCTCCACCCGCCGTACGCATCGACCGCGCGGCGCGCGCCGCGGCACGCCTTGGTCGACATCCCGCCCACGGCGACGGAGCTCGGGCGACCGCGACTGCCGCTCGCGGGGCTCGCCGATTCCTGCGACCTGACGACCGCAGGTGAAGGACCGCCGCTCGGCGAACGGATCGTCGTCCACGGCTGCGTGTCCGACGCGGCTGGCCGGCCGCTGCCGGGCACCTTGATCGAGCTCTGGCAGGCCAACGCGGCGGGTCGTTACCAGCACCGGCACGATGACCACGATGCGCCGCTCGACCCGAACTTCCCGGGCGCCGGGCGGGTGGTCACCAACGGGGCCGGCGAGTTTCGCTTCGTGACCCTGCGACCGGGCGCCTATCCCTGGCGCAACCACCCCAATGCGTGGCGGCCCGCGCACCTGCACTTCTCCGTGTTCGGCGCGTGCCTGCTGGAGCGGCTGGTCACCCAGATGTACTTCCCGGGGGATCCGCTCCTGCCGTTCGACCCTATTTTCACCAGCATCGCGGACGTCGGCGCGCGCGACCGGCTCGTCGCGCGGTTCGACTGGCATGCCACCGTGCCCGAGTACGCGCTGGGATACCGTTTCGACATCGTGCTCGGCGGTCGCGACGCGACCCCGGCGGACCCGGCGTGATGCGGGCAATCCCGACGGCGTCGCAGACCGTGGGTCCGTTCTTCGCGATCGGTCTCGACTGGTTGACCCACGGTCCGATCGCGGCAACCGCGCCCGCGCTTGCGGGTGTCGTGCGGGACGGCGACGGCCTGCCGGTACGGGATGCGGTGCTCGAAATCTGGTCGCCTCCCACCGGGGAAGAGAGCGTGTTCATGCGCGTGGCCACGGACGACGCGGGACGCTTCTGCTGGCCGCTGCCCGCCGTGCCGCCGCCGCATTTCGGCGTGCTCATCTTCATGCGGGGGCTGCTGCGTCCGCTGCTGACCCGGGTCTACCTGCCGGGTGCGGGTCTGGAAGACGATGCCGTGTGGTCGCGTGTTCCCCCCGCGCGCCGGGCGACACTCGCGGCACGCGCCTGCACTGAGTGCGCCGGTCGCTACACGTGGGACGTGACCTTGCAGGACACGCCAGACGGCATGCCGGAGACAGTGTTCTTCGACTGCGGAGTGCCGTCCGCGTGAACGACGAGCCGATACGCCTGCACGATGGGCCACTCGCGGATCCGCGCACGGCGGAGCTGCTGTCCGATGCAGCGCTCGTGCGACACCTTGCTGAATACGCGCGCGCCTGGTCGCTCGCGCAGGCTGACGCGGGGCTGATTCCGCAGGGGGCCGCGGCGTATATCGCACGTGTCTGCGAGACGTTCACGCCCGACTTCGCGCGCCTCGCGGCCGGCACGCGCGACACCGGTACGCCCGTCGCGCCGTTCATCGCGCAGCTCGGCGCCGCGGTGGCGGCACTCGAGCCCGCCGCGGCGGCGTATGTTCACTGGGGCGCGACCAGCCAGGACGCGCTCGACACCGCGCATGTACTGCAGCGACGCGCGGTGCTTGCGCGCATCGATGCGATCCTCGCCAGCGTACTCGGCGCGCTGTCGGCGCTGGCGCACACGTATCGGCACACGCCGATGCTCGCGCGAACGCTGCTGCAGACCGCCGAGCCGACGACCTTCGGTCTCAAGGTTGCGCGCTGGCATCGCGGGCTTGCCGACGCACGGCGCGGGCTTGCGGACGCGCGGCGCGACGCCGAAGTCCTGCAGTTCGGCGGCGCGAGCGGCACGCTCGCCGCGCTTGGCGCGCAGGGGATCGCCGTCAACGAAAAGGTCGCGGAGCTGCTCGGCCTGGCGTTGCCGTCCTCGCCCTGGCACAGCGATCGGCTGCGCGTCGCGCGGCTCGCGGCCGCCCTCGGGGGACTGCTGGGCGTGGGGGGCAAGATCGCCCGCGACGTGGCGCTGCTCGCGCAGCGCGAAGTCGGTGAACTCGACGAACCATGGCACCCCGGGCGCGGCGCATCGTCGGCAATGCCGCACAAGCGGAATCCGGTGGGTTGTGCGGGGCTGCTGGCGGCGGCGCTGCGCGCCCCCGGGCTCGTCGCCACGCTGTACGGCTGTCTCGTGCAGGAGCACGAACGCGCGCTCGGCGCATGGCACGCGGAATGGGCGCCGCTGGCCGAACTGCTGTCGCTGGCGGCCGGCGCCTCCGTCGGGCTGGAAGCGCTCGCTGTGGGACTCGTCGTGCATCCGGAGCGGATGCGCCGGAATCTTGAAACCACGGGCGGTGACTGGGCAGCGTCCGGGCTTGCCGCGGCGCTCGTGGTCGCGCTCGGCCGCGAAGAGGCGCATGCGCACGTGGCGCGCCTGTGCGCCGAGGCGGCCGCGCAGCGCGGCCCGTTGCACGCGCTCGCGCGCACGGATGCCGTGGTCAGGCGGCATCTCGCGCCGACGGACATTGACGGGTTGTTCGACCCGACCTCCCGGCTCGCGGCCGTGGATGCGCTGATGGCGCGCGCCCTCGCTGAGGATTGATCCGGTGCACACGCAGGTGGCGATCGTCGGCGCCGGCCCCGCGGGTCTGCTGCTCGCGCACCTGCTGGACGAAGCCGGCATCGCGTCGGTCGTCCTGGAGCAGCGGTCCCGGCTGGAAGTCGAGACGACGATACGCGCGGGGGTGCTGGAGCAGGGCACGGTGGATCTGCTGCGTGCCCACGGACTCGCCGCGCGCCTGCAGGTGGAGGGCGCGGTGCACGCGGGCATCGAGCTGCGTTTCGACGGGCGGCGTCACCGTGTGCCGCTCGCCGAACTGACCGGCGGGCGCACCATCACGGTGTACGCGCAGCACGAGGTCCTGAAGGACCTGATCGCTGCGCGCGTCGCCGCCGGGGCCGCACCGCTGTTCGAATCCCGCGTGACCGGGATCCATTGCGCGGATTCCGCCCGCCCGTTGCTGAGTTTCGAACGCAACGGTGCGTCCGGCCAGGTGCGCTGCGATTTCGTCGTGGGCTGCGACGGGTTCCACGGGCTGGTGCGGCAGGCGATCCCGCTGGCCCTCCGGCGCGAGTACCAGGCGATCCATCCGTTCGGCTGGTTCGGGATCCTGCTCGAGGCGCCGCGGCTGTCGCCGGAACTCGTCTACACCCGCCACGCGCGCGGCTTCGCGCTCGTCAGCACGCGCTCGGAAACCCTGCAGCGGCTGTATTTCCAGTGTGAACCCGACGAGCGCATCACGACCTGGTCCGACGATCGGATCCTGGCGGAACTGGCGCGTCGGCTGGAAACGCGCGACGGCCCGGTTGCTGTCCATGGCCGCGTGGTGCAGAGAGACCTGGTGGCGATGCGGAGTTTTGTCTGCGAAACGATGCGCCACGGCCGTCTGCTGCTCGCCGGTGACGCCGCGCACATCGTGCCGCCGACGGGCGCGAAAGGACTGAACCTCGCCGTGAACGACGTCCGGCTGCTGGCGGAGGCGCTCGGCGAGTTCTACCGCGCCGGCCGCGAGACCGGCCTGCAGCAGTATCCCGCGCGCTGTCTCGCGCGGGTGTGGCGCGCGCAGCGGTTCTCGGTGTGGATGACCCACCTGCTGCACCGGGCACCCGACGATGACCCGTATCGCCAGCGCCTGCAGCTCGCGGAGCTCGATCACGTGGTGGGCTCGCGGAGCGCCGCGGCCGCGCTCGCCGAGGACTACGTCGGCTGAATTTCCTTGTTGCGAACAAGTAAGTTCATTGACCATAATGAGCTGATGGACACGCTTGTGCGCCCCCCGGTCCGCCGCACCCAGGCCGAACGCTCGGCACTGTCAGATGCGCGCATGGTCGATGCCGCCGTCTCGCTGATCGCCCGGCACGGGGTGGCGCGCACCACGTTGAAGGACGTCGGCGAACTCGCGGGTTACAGCCGCGCGCTGGCCGGCTGGCGCTTCGGGACCAAGGCCAACCTGTGCGCGTGCGTCATCCGCACGGTCGGCGAGGAATGGCTGCAGCAGCTCGACCGGGCGGTACGGGGCCGGCACGGTCTCGCGGCGATCCACGCGGCGACCGACGCCCACTTTCGCTTCGTGCGCGACGGCGCGGCTCGCATCCGCGTGTTCTACATGCTGTGGTTCGACTCGATCGGCCCTGACGCGGAGCTCAAGCGGGTCGTCGCCAACGTGCACGAGCGGCGCCAGCGCGACGTGGAGGCGTGGATCACACAGGGCATCGCGGCGGGCGACGTCCGGGAAGACGCAGACGTACGGACGATTGCCGCGCAGTTCTGTTCGACTCTGATCGGCATCGTTTACCAGTGGCTGGTCACCCCGGAAGCCCAGAAGGACATCCGGGCGCTGCACGAGGGGCTCAAGCAGCAGATGACGCGGGCGCTCGCCCGCGCGGGTTGAGGCAAGCGCGGGCGCGTCCCGCGAACAGGAGCACGCAGATGAGTATTCGCGCAGAAGACGTTCGTTCGACCGCGGAACCGGCCACCCAGGGCGTTCCGCTGCGTTTCGTCACGGCCGCATCGCTGTTCGACGGACACGACGCCGCGATCAACGTGATGCGCCGACTGATCCAGGGCGCGGGTGCCGAGGTCATTCACCTCGGGCACAACCGCAGCGTGTCCGACGTGGTACGTGCTGCGATCCAGGAGGACGCCGACGCCATCGCGCTCAGCTCGTACCAGGGTGGTCACAACGAGTACTTCCGCTACATGGTGGACATGCTGCGCGACGCCGGTGCCGCTCACGTGCGCGTGTTCGGCGGCGGCGGCGGCACGATCACACCGGAAGAGATCGCCGAGCTGCAGACGTACGGCGTCGAGCGCATCTACCACCCGAACGACGGCATGGTGATGGGATTGCAGGGCATGATCGACGATCTCGTCGCGCGCGCCAGCCGCGCGCAGCGCGCCTCGGCCGTGCCTGCCCGGCTCGACCGCGAGGACGATCTGTCGATCGCCCAGATGCTGTCCGCGCTCGAGGACGGTACGCTCGGCGACGCCCAGCTCGACAAGCTGCGGAAGGAATGGCGCATGGCCGGAGCCAAGGTGCCGGTGATCGGGATCACCGGCACCGGCGGCGCGGGCAAGAGCTCCGTCACCGACGAAATCCTGTCGCGCTTCATGCAGTATTTCCCGGAGATGCGCATCGCGGTCCTCGCCGTTGACCCCACGCGACGCCGCACCGGTGGCGCGCTGCTCGGCGATCGCATCCGGATGAACAGCCTGCGCCACGCGCGCATCTTCATGCGGTCGATGGCGACCCGCCGGCAGCACCTGTCGACCAGCGCGATGCTCGGTGACGCGGTGTCGTTCCTGAAGTCGCTGCGCTTCGACCTGCTGATCGTCGAGACCGCCGGCATCGGGCAGTCCGACTCCGAGATCGTCGACCTCGTCGACCTGCCCGTGTACGTGATGACGAGCGAGTACGGCGCCGCGAGCCAGCTCGAGAAGATCGACATGCTCGATTTCGCCAACCTCGTGGTGCTGAACAAGTTTGACAAGCGTGGCGCCGAGGACGCGCTGCGCGACGTGCGCAAGCAATGGAAGCGCAACCACCAGGCGTTCGACGCGAAGGACGAAGACATCCCCGTCTATCCGACGATCGCCAGCCAGTTCAACGACCCGGGCCTGACCTGGATGTTCGTGAACCTGTGCCGTCAGCTCGTTGCGAAGGCGGGACTCGACGCTGCCCGCTGGACGCCGCAGGTGGAAATCACGCTCAAGGAGCCGCGCGCGACCGTGCTGATTCCCGGGCAGAAGACCCGCTACCTGGCGGAAATCGCCGAGCAGGGTCGGGGCATCAACCAGGGGATCGAGCGCACGGCGGCGGACGCCGGACTCGCACAGCATTGCTACGAAGCGTTGCGCGCACTCGGAGACACGGCGCTGCCCGCCCCAGGCGAACCCTACCCGGATGCGAAGGTCGCGGACGCGGATGGTGCGCTCGCGCGGCTGCGGCGACGTTACAACGAGGCGCTCGCCGCGATGGGGCCGGCAGCGCTGGACACGCTGCGTGGCTGGGACGCGCGGATTGCCGCCGTCACGTCCGAGAAGTACACCTACAAGGTGCGCGACAAGGTGGTCGAAGGCGACAATTACCGCGTCACGCTGAGCCACCAGAAGGTGCCGAAGATCGCGCCGCCGAGGTTCGATGGCTGGGGCGACCGCGTGCGCTTCGGCATGAAGGAGAACCTGCCCGGGGCCTACCCGTACACGGCGGGGGTCTACCCGTATCGCCGGACCGGCGAAGACCCGACGCGCATGTTCGCCGGCGAGGGCACGCCCGAGCGGACGAATCGCCGCTTCCATTACGTGTCGCAGGGCCAGCCCGCGCATCGCCTGTCGACGGCGTTCGATTCCGTCACGCTGTACGGGGAAGATCCGCACGAGCGGCCGGATATCTACGGCAAGATCGGCAACTCGGGCGTGTCGATCGCGACGGTCGACGACGCCAAGCGTCTCTATTCCGGTTTCGACCTGTGCGCGCCGTCGACATCGGTGTCGATGACGATCAACGGTCCGGCGCCGATCGTCCTCGCCTTCTTCATGAACGCGGCGATCGACCAGCAGGTCGAGAAGCACCTGCGTGAGACCGGTCAGTGGGAAGCGACGGAAAAGAAGATTGCCGCGATGTTCAAAGATCAGCCGCGGCCGACCTACCGCGGCGAGATCCCGGAGGGCAACACGCGCCTCGGGCTCGGGCTGCTCGGCGTCTCCGGCGACAAGGTCGTCGACGCGGATACCTACGCGCGCATCAAGGCGGACACCTTGTGCACCGTGCGCGGCACGGTGCAGGCGGACATCCTCAAGGAGGACCAGGCCCAGAACACCTGCATCTTTTCCACCGAGTTCGCGCTGAAGATGATGGGGGACGTGCAGGCGTATTTCGTCGACCGCAACGTCCGCAACTTCTACAGCATCTCGATCAGCGGGTACCACATCGCCGAGGCCGGCGCGAACCCGATCTCCCAGCTCGCGTTCACGCTTTCCAACGGATTCACGATCGTCGAGTACTACCTGGCGCGGGGCATGCAGATCGACGACTTCGCGCCCAACCTGTCGTTCTTCTTCTCGAACGGCATGGACCCCGAGTACTCGGTCATCGGGCGCGTGGCACGCCGAATCTGGGCGCGCGCGATGCGCGAGCGCTACGGGGCGAGTCCGCGCAGCCAGATGATGAAGTATCACATCCAGACGTCGGGGCGCAGCCTGCACGCGCAGGAGATCAGTTTCAACGATATCCGCACGACCCTGCAGGCGCTGTATGCGCTGTTCGACAACTGCAACAGCCTGCACACCAACGCCTACGACGAGGCGATTACCACGCCGACGGAGGAATCGGTCCGCCGCGCGGTGGCGATCCAGCTGATCATCAACCGCGAACTGGGCTTGAACTTCTGCGAGAACCCATGGCAGGGCTCGTTCATCATCAACGAGCTGACCGATCTCGTCGAAGAGGCCGTCTACCAGGAGTTCGAACGGATCTCGGAACGCGGCGGCGTGCTGGGCGCGATGGACACGATGTACCAGCGCGGCAAGATCCAGGACGAGAGTCTCTACTACGAAAGCCTGAAGCACGACGGCCGGCTGCCGATCATCGGTGTCAACACGTTCCTGCCGAAGAAGGGGCACGAGGACCAGGTGACAACCATCGAGCTGATGCGCTCGACGGAAACGGAAAAGCAGGACCAGATTGCGGCGGTGCGCGCGTTCCAGGCGCAGCACGCGGCGGCGCGACCGGCCCAGATCACGCACCTGCAGCACGTGGCGCGCAATCGCGGCAACGTGTTCGAGGCGCTGATGGACGCGGTGAAGGTGGCGTCGCTCGGGCAGATCTCGGGCGCGCTCTACGACGTGGGCGGCGAGTACCGGCGCAACATGTGAGCGTAGCGGTGCCCGAGCTGATCGACGCGGTCGGTGCCCGTCACGCGGTGGCGGGCGCCGATGCGCGGATTGTCTGCCTGGTGCCGAGTATCACCGAGCTGGTGATCGACCTCGGTCTCCGTAAGCACCTCGTGGGGCGCACCGGGTTCTGCATTCATCCGCGCGATGCGCTGCGCGGGATCCCCAAGGTGGGCGGGACCAAGGACGTGAACCTGGACCGGATCCGCGCGCTCGCCCCGACCCACGTCATCGTCAACGTCGACGAGAATACCCGCGAGACTGCGGAGGCGCTGGCCTACCTCGTGCCGCATGTCATCGTCACGCATCCGCTCGCCCCGGCGGACAACTTTGCACTCTACCGGCTGCTGGGCGGCATCTTCGGGGCAGAGGCACGCGCGGAGAACCTGTGTGCCGAACTCACCGAGGCACTCGCCGGGGTCCGTGCCGGACCCGTGCGCCGGGTGCTGTACCTCATCTGGAAAGATCCCTGGATGACGGTAGGAAACGATACCTACATCTCGCGCACGCTTGCGCTGTTCGGCTGGCGGACGCAGCCTGCCGCGCACCCGGATCGCTATCCCGAGGTGAACCTGGCTGAGCAGGCACGCGAGGTCGACCTGGTGCTGCTCAGTTCCGAACCGTATCCGTTCCGTCCAAAGCATCTTTCGGCGGTACGTGCCGCATGCGGCGGCCCGCCCGTGCGACTGATCGACGGCGAGATGACGTCGTGGTACGGCTCGCGCGCGATCTCAGGGCTGCGCTACCTCGCCGCGTTCGTCGGCGGCGATACCGCGGAGGCAGCGTGAGCGCACACCCGCCGACCAGTTCTCCGTGCGTGTCGATCTGCCGGATCGATCGAGCGAGCGGACTGTGCGAAGGGTGCCGGCGCAGCCTGCCGGAGATCGCCGAATGGCTGCGCTACACGGAAGAACGCCGGCGGCAGATCATGCGCGAACTTCCTGCGCGGCGCCTCGGCCGCGCGCTGTCCCAACACTGAACGACACCATTCAAGCAAGGCACGGGAGGACTCATGGACCTGCAGGATCTCACTTTCGGCGTCGCGGATGGCATCGCGACGATCACGCTCAATCGACCGAACGACGCCAACGCGCTCAGCCTGCGCATGGCGCAGGATCTCCATACAGTCGCGAATCATTGCGACGCCGATCGATCGATCCGGGCGGTGATCCTGACCGCCACCGGCAAGATGTTCTGCTCCGGCGGTGATGTCATCGCGTTCGGCAAGGCCGGTGACGGGGTCAACGAGCTGATGCGCAACATGACGACCTACTTGCATGGCGCCATCGCGCGGTTCGAGCGCATGAACGCGCCCCTCATCGTGGCGGCGAACGGCACGGCCGCGGGCGCCGGACTCAGCATCATGCTCACCGGCGACATCGTGCTGGCCGCCGCGTCTGCGAAGTTCACGATGGCCTACACCGGGATCGGTGTCTCGCCGGACGGATCCAGCAGCTTCTTCCTGCCGCGAATCGTCGGCATGCTGAAGGCGAAGGAGATGATGCTGATGAATCCGCGGTATGACGCCGAACAGGCCAGGGCGCTCGGCCTCGTGACCGAGGTCGTTGCGGACGACCAGCTGATGACCCGCGCGCGGGAGATCGCGCAGCAGTTCGCCGGTGGCCCGACGATGGCTTACGGCGAGGTCAAGCGCCTGCTCGCGGACACGTTCTCCAACGGGCTCGAGACCCAGATGGAACTCGAGACGCGCGCGATCGCCGGCCTGACGAAGTACACGCACGATGCACGGGAAGGCATCCGGGCCTTCGCTGAGAAGCGCAAGCCGCAGTTCAAGGGAGAATGACCATGCGCGCCGTCGTCCTGCACGAGGTGGGCAAACCGGAAAACGTCCGCGTGGAGGAGGTCCCCACCCCGGAGCCTGGTGCCGGGGAGGTCCGCGTTCGGCTCGAAGCCTCCGCGCTGAACCGCCGGGACGTCTGGATCACCGTCGGCGCATATCCCCGCATCCGGCTGCCGTCGATCAGCGGATCGGACGGCGCGGGGATCGTCGATGCCGTCGGTGCCGGCGTCGACCCCGCGATGATCGGGCGCGAGGTGGTGCTCTACCCGGCGCGCGACTGGGGTGACGACCCGCGCTGCGGGGGCGCGAATTTCCGCGTGCTCGGCATGCCCGACCAGGGTACGTTCGCCGAGTACATCTGCGTGCCGGCCGGCGACGTCCACGCCAAGCCGGCGCACCTGTCGTGGGTACAGGCGGCTGCGTTTCCGTTGGCCGGACTGACGGCCTGGCGCGCGCTCGTCACCCATGGTGAGGTACAGCGGGGCCAGAAGGTGCTCGTGACCGGTATCGGCGGCGGCGCGGCGACCTGCGCGTTGCTGTGGGCGAAATTCCATGGCGCGGAGGTCTATGTCACGAGCAGCAGCGAGGAGAAGCTCGCCGCGGCCCACGGCCTCGGCGCGCGGGGCGGTGTGAACTACCGGACCACCGGCTGGGAGAAGACGCTGCGCGAAATGTCCGGCGGCATCGATGTCGTGATCGACAGCGCGGGCGGCACCGTCGTGAACCAGGCGCTCAACACGCTGAACAACGGGGGACGCTTCGTGTTCTTCGGAGCGACCCTCGGCAATCCCCCCGAGGGTCTCGAAATGGCCAAGCTGTTCTTCCGCCAGGTCCGTATCCAGGGTACGACGATGGGTCGACCCGAGGAGTTCGCGGCGATGGTGGAGTTCATCAACCGCCATCGGGTCGAGCCGGTGATCGATCAGACCTTCCGCTTCGCCGACGCGGGCTCGGCGTATGCGCGGATGTGGGCGTCCGAACAGATGGGCAAACTCGTGCTGTTGAACCGCGCCTGACGCGGGCACCGCCCCCCCGGCGGCGGGGCGGACGGTGCCGATAGTCGCTTCGCGGGCACGGTGCTAGAGTCGGGGCGCGCACACAGCCCGGAGCACGACGATGCCCGTCAGCGATCACGATCTGACCGAAGCCTGGAAGCACGTCCTCTCGCTGAGCCGCCTCGAACGCGGCGCCGATGTGACCGTGCTGACCGGTTCGCACACGGATCCGCAGACCCTGGCCGCCGCGCTTGCGGCAGTGCGCGCGCTGGGCGCCATCCCGACGCGTGTCGATCTGCAGCCGCTCAACGCGGAGAAATCCCTGAGCCGTGATCCCCTCGCATACCTCGGCACCACGCCGCTGACCGGCAATCGCGCGGCAATGGCCGCATGCCTCGCAAGCGACATGGTGATCGACCTGATGCTGCTGCTGTTCTCGCCGGAACAGCAGCAGATCCTGGAATCCGGCACGCGCATCCTGCTCGCCGTCGAACCGCCGGAAGTGCTGCTTCGGCTGGTGCCGACGCTGGAGGATCGCAGCCGGGTGAACGCGGCCGCGGAACAGCTCGCCCGCGCGCGCCGGATGACGGTGCGCTCCGCTGCTGGCACTGACGTGTCGTTCCAGCTCGGGCAATACCCCGTGATAAAGGAGTACGGCTTCGTGGACGAACCCGGCCGCTGGGACCACTGGCCGAGCGGCTTCCTGTTCACGTGGCCGAACGAAGGGGAGTCCGACGGCCGCATCGTGCTCGACCGCGGCGACATCCTGCTGCCCCAGAAGCGCTACCTTTCGGAGCCGGTCACGCTCACCGTCGAGCGCGGCTACGTGCGCGCGATCGAAGGCGGACTGGAAGCGGAACTCTTCCGGGAGTACATGGAGAGCTTCCAGGATCCCGAAGGCTACGCGCTGTCGCACATTGGCTGGGGGCTGCAGCACCGCGCGAAATGGTCCACGCTCAGCCTGTTCGATCGCGAACGGACCATCGCGATGGACGCGCGCGCGTTCGCGGGCAGTTTCCTGTTCTCGCTGGGGCCGAACACCGAAGTGGGCGGCACGCGCAACACGGCCTGTCACATCGACATTCCGCTGCGTGGCTGCACCGTCGCGATCGACGATCGCGAGGTTGTCCGCGCCGGCGTACTGGTCGAGTGAAGCGCAATGATCGGGGGTTCGACATGACGACATCGCTGAACATCAATGGCCGTACGGTCGAGGTGGACGCGGAAGCGGACAAGCCGCTGCTATGGGTGCTGCGCGAGGATCTCGGCCTGACCGGTACCAAGTACGGTTGCGGCAAGGGACTCTGCGGGGCTTGCACGGTGCACGTGGACGGCGCGGCGCAGCGCTCGTGCGTGGTGCCGCTGGAAGCGATGGGGAACGTCCGCCTGACAACGATCGAAGGCCTGAGTCCGGACGGCAGCCACGCCTTGCAGCAGGCGTGGCGGGAACTCGATGTTCCGCAATGCGGATACTGCCAGTCCGGCATGCTGATGGCGGCGGCAGCGCTGCTCGCGCGCAACCCGACTCCGACCGACGCCGACATCGACGCCGCGATCACGAACCTGTGCCGCTGCGGAACGTACGTGCGCGTACGCGCAGGGATTCATCGGGCCGCGGCGCACCTGCGCGGGGAGGCTGCCTGATGGAGGCCCTGCTGCAGACGACCCGCCGGGGGATCCTGAAGTCGCTGGTCGGCGGCGCCGGAGTTGCCTTGTTCGGCATCGGTGCATGGCGTGACGGGGTCGCCGCCACTCCGGACAGCGTGGAAGTCACGTCGTGGGTGGCCATCCACCCGGATGGACGGGTGGTGTTGCGGATCCCGCAGACCGAACTCGGCCAGGGGGTCACGACGACGCTCGCGCAGGTGCTGGCGGACGAGCTCGGGCTCGCGTGGAACGCGTTCGAGACCGAGTATTTCGATGCGCAGACCAACATCCAGCGCGGCAATGTCTACGTGCATACCGCCACGCTCGCGAGCTGGGCGGTGGACAAGCTGTTCGACCCGATGCGTGTGGCCGGCGCACAGGTACGGCACATGCTGCTCGATACCGCCGCCGCCCGCCTCGGCGTTCCGATGGCCACCCTGGAGATCGTTGGGCGCACCGTGCATCACGCGGCCAGCGGCCGCTCGCTCGGGTTCGGCGAGATCGCGGTGGAGGCGGCCGGACGACCCATCCCGCCCGCCGAGTCGCTTGCGCTGAAATCACCGGAACAGTGGTCGCTGATGGGCAGGAGCCTGCCGCGCGTCGACACCGCGGCAAAGACCACCGGCGCCGCACAGTTTGGCATCGACGTCAGTCTGCCGGGCATGAAATACGCGGCCGTGCGGCAGTCCCCGACGTTCGGCGGACGGTTGCGGAGTTTCGATGCTGCCGCGGTGCTTCAGCGCCCGGGTGTCCGCAAGGTCGTCGCGATCCGCGGCGGTCCCACCGGCTACACGGTGCCGCCCACGCTGTGGGATGTGCTGGACTGGGAGATGGACGACGCCGTCGCCGTGGTCGCGGACAGCTGGTGGCAGGCGCAGCAGGCGCTCGACGCGTTACCGGTCACGTGGGATCCGGGACCGCACGCCGCGGCCGATAGCGCGGGCATTGCGCGGGCGCTCGGGGCGGCGCTCGATGCCGGCGGACAGGTGATGCGCGAGCAGGGCAATGTGAAATCCGCGTTCGACGGCGCGGCCAAGGTGGTAGAGGCCGAGTACGCGTTTCCGTACATGGAACATGCCCCCCTCGAGCCGATGAACTGCACCGCGCTCGTCACGCCGACCGGGGTCGAGGCGTGGGCACCCACGCAGTACGCGGACGAGGCATTGCGCATCGCGGCGTACGCGGCGCGATGCGCCGTGAAAGATGCGAAGCTGCACCTGACCTTGTGCGGCGGGGGGTTCGGCCGGCGGCTGTCCAACGACTTCGTCAGCCAGGCGGTGCAGGTGGCGCGCGAGTTGCCGGGAACGCCGGTCAAGCTCATCCAGTCGCGCGAAGAGTGCATGCGTCGCGGGTACTACGCGCCGGTGGCGCGCGCGCGCTTCAG
Source organism: Gammaproteobacteria bacterium (assembly GCA_050247235.1). Classification (GTDB taxonomy): domain Bacteria; phylum Pseudomonadota; class Gammaproteobacteria; genus CAIKBL01. The sequence continues at coordinate 19,363 of JBFWUN010000020.1, read as the reverse complement.
GGGCGCGCTGGATGCCGACAACCGGGTGGTGGCCTGGCACAGCAAGGTGGCGTACGGCCGGGCGCCGGTCCAGCCGTATGGCATGTCGCGGTTTCCGTGGGCGATCGACCACGTGCGCTGCGAGTACGCCGCGATCGACAGTCCGCCGCCGTTCGGCTGGATGCGCGGCGTGGCGCACAGCCAGAGCCTGTGGATGAACCAGGGCTTCCTGGGAGAACTGGCGCGTGCCGCCGGCGTCAGTTCCTACGCGCTGCAGCTCGCGCTGCTCGACGAAAGCCGTATTTCGCCGGAGCGAAGCGATCGCGACGACGCGGTCGCGCGCATCCGGCGCCACCGCACGCTCCTGGAGAAAGTCGCCGCTCGCGCGGGCGGCGAGCGCCATCCCAGCGCCGGGCATGGGCGAGGCTTTGCCGTAACCGACATGAGTTACGTTCCGGGCTACCACAGCTCCTGCGTGGCGATGGCTGTCGACGTGGCGCTGCGTCCCGACGGGACGCCGACGCTCGAGAAGGTGACCGTGGTCGCCGACGTCGGGGTGGCGCTGAACCCGGCGATTGTCGAGGCACAGCTGCAGGGCGGGATCGCGTTCGGACTGTCCAATGCGCTCAATGCCCGGATCACGTTGAAGGACGGGCGGGTGGAGCAGAGCAATTTCAACGACTATCCGCTGCTCCGGCTCGCGGAGATGCCCGCGGTGGACGTGCACCTCGACTCGCGCGGCGGGCGCCCGTCGGGCATCGGCGAGGAACCGACTCCCGTCGCGATCGCGGCGCTCATCGACGCGATCCAGGCGGCCGGCGGACCGCACGTGCGCGAGCTTCCCGTGCGTGGGCGGGCGCTCGAGAAGTTGCCTGGCAGGTCTGCATGACGTGCCGGCGGCCGCGCCGCCGGGCCGCTCAGGAAGTGACCGTGCGTGCCCAGTCCTGCAGCTCGCGAATCCGCGTGTAGCCGCCGTCGCCTTCCACGACCCCTTCCTGCCGGGCGTCGTGGATGCAGTTCACCGGGCACAGCGGCACGCAGATCCCGCAGTTGATGCAGTCGTCAGGCTCGATCGCGAAGCGGCCGAGATAGTCCGTCTCCACCCGGTGTATCGCATCGACCTTGTCGGGGCAGGCGTGGTCGCATGCCCCGCAACCGATGCAGGTCCGGTCGATGTAGAAGTGCCCGTACTTCTCCCTGGGCATGGCTCAGCGTCCGAATGTCGTCGTGAACTGCGCGGAGGCATTCACGAACTCCTGCAGGCTCTGGTTGAAGCGGAAGTAGCAGTCCATCCGTACGGGATCGGGGTAGGTGAGCTTGAGCGGTGTCCCCATGTGGCTCAGCCGGTTCAACGTGTGTTCGAGATCCGGGCGGCCGTTTCCTGCCGCGATGTTCTCGATCATCTCCCGCCACGCGGCAAGCCGCCCCTCGAGCGCGAAGTCGGCATTGCCGAGATCGCTGGTGGCGACCTCCACCACGTCGAGTGCGGAGAATTCCTCGAACGTGACGCGGTAGGCCAGCGGGCCGCCGTCGGCACCGCCATCGAGGATCGTGAACTGCGCGACGCAATCCACGTAGCCGAGCTGCTCCTGGCGCGCGCGATGCGCGTTCATCAGGTCAGCGAGCCGCTGGAACCACGCGCGCGACGGGAACGCGACAGCCGGGACGCTGATCTGGTCGGCGGCGGCGCTCATGCGGCGACTCCCCAGGGCAGATCGAGGGGAATCGTGCAGCGTTCGCGCCGGTCGAATCCCGCCGTGGCGCAGCGCTGCAGGTATTCGTCGATGAACATCCGCCACATGTGGCCGAGGCCTTCCATGCCCTTGTCGATCTGCTTGAGTCCCCCCGCGAGCAGTACTGCGATCGGTTCGACCAGCGCGGCTTCCGTGAACGCGCTCAGGATCACCTGTTCGCCGATGTCGGCGAAACGGTGCATCTCCTCGACTGCCCGCGCGCGTTCCGGGTGCGTGGCAAGATAGTTCTTCAGTTCGAGCACACCGTAGGACACGTGACGCGCTTCGTCCTGCAGGCAGCGCCGGAAGATCTCCTTGTCCACGTGCGTCTTGGCGATCATCTCGCCGGAGCGGAACACGGACAGCACCAGCCCCTCGCCGAGCAGGTTCAGCAGGAAGGTCCCCATGGTGTGGCTCGGGGCGTCCAGGATCGCCTTCAGCGCCCACTCGAATCCGGGCGACGCGTGCAGCAGCCCGCCGCCGGCAATCGCGCGCTTGCGGAACACTTCCTGGTGACGCGCCTCGTCCATCAGCTGCGTGGAAAGGAAGCTCTTGACCTCGAGGAAATCCTGCGGCGTGCGGTACAGCCACTTGGCGGGGAAGTCACCGGCGACGAACTCCACCTCGGTGAGGAATGTGCACAGCTGGCAGGTCGCCTTCTCCAGGTCTTCAGGCAAGGCCTCGAGTTCATCCCAGGGGATGTCCTTGGTGGCATTCCACTGGCGGGCCTTCGCTTCCTCGTACAGGGTGATGACGTTGTCGGCCCAGAGTTCGTCACGCGCGGTGACCGTGTAGTCGTCGACCACTGGCATGCGTGCGCGGTAGGGTTCCCGGATCGAACCGCGGGGTGCGAAGTTGAACCAGTCTGCCTGCTCGGGGATGTCGCCGTAACCGCGAACCCGGTTGATGTCCGTGTAGGTCAGGCCGCGCGAGGAGGGCTTGGCGCGCTTGCCCCAGTGCCCGCCGTCGGTGCTCAGCCAGTGCAGCGAGAAACTGCCGCGGCGGATGCGTTCGATGTTCTCGCCGAGCACCTGTGACCAGGCATCGTAGTCCTTCCGATAGGACGATTCGTAGTGGGCGAGCTGCGCTTCGGTCAGCAGGCTGGCCTGCGAGCCGACGGGCACCAGCCGGTCGGGACGAATGGGTTCGTTCATGCGCGGTCTCCAGTGGACGGCCGATGATGCCGTATGGGGAGTATCGGCCTTTATTAATATATTTATCAATAATGCATTGCGGCAGAATACTGCGATGGATCAATCCACCCGCAGGAAACCGCGGCGCGCGGCACGCCTGCCGCCCGAGGCACGACGCGCGCAGCTGCTCGCGCGCGCCATCGAGGCATTCGCCGACGCCGGAGTCGCGCGCGGCACCCACGCGGATGTCGCGCGGCTCGCCGAAGTATCGGTTCCGACCGTCTTCGTGTACTTCCCGACACGTGAAGCACTGGTCGAAGCGGTGCTGGAGGAAGTCGCGCGTTTCATCGTGGAGGACGTGCTCGCCCCCGTGCAGCGCGGCGAAGATCCGGTGCCTGAGCTCCTCGTGCAGACCGGACTCGCGTTCACCGAGGCGGTCGGCAGTCACCCCGCGCACGCGCGGGTCTGGCTCGACTGGAGCACGGCGTTCCGGGGCGACGTGTGGCCGCGCTACCTCGCGTTCCAGGCGCGGGTGGTCGCGTTGCTGAAGGGGACGATGGTGCGCGGCAAACGGGACAGGTCGCTTGCCCGAACGCTCGATGCCGACGACGCGACGCGCCTGCTGGTGGGCTCCGCGCACATGCTTGCGCAGATGAAGGTCATGGGGCGCGATCGGCGGCAGGTCGAGCACTTCCTGCGGACCTTGATCGATGGATTCCGCGCGCCTGCTCCCGAGCGCAGAATCGGCCGCGGCGAAAAGACGCGGGATCGGTCGATTCAGTCCAGCACGCAGCGCGGAAAATAGCAGGACACCAGCCAGTTCGGCTGGTCGACGATTTCGCTGATGCGGAGGTCGGCACACACCGAGCACAGCAGGTAGGCGTCCACCGCAGCCATGCCGGTGCGCGCGGCCAGGAGGTCGATCATGCAGGACAGTGCGTCGCGCGCGGCCGCCATCAGGTCGGGGCCGATCCCGGTCGTCACTTCGTAGCCCGCGCCGTCGAGGTGACGTGACACCGGTCCTGTTGTCGTGAGGCGCGGCGACGGCAGGGCCAGCCCCTTGACGAGATCCACTCTCGCGGCAACCGCACACGCGCTCTCGATGGCCGTCCCGCAGACCTCGCCGTCACCTTGTGCCGCGTGGGTATCCCCCAGGCTGAACAGCGCGCCGGGCACTTCGATCGGCAGGTACACCGTGGTGCCGGCGGCCACGTCCCGGATGTCCATGTTTCCGCCCACCCTGCGCGGCGGCACGATGGAGTGCGCACCCGCCGCGGCCGGTGCCACGCCGAGGGTGCCGCACATCGGCTTCAGCGGGACGCGCCCACCGGGGCCGTACAGCGCTGGCGTGCGGCCGAGCGGGTCGTACTTCCAATGGTGCAGGTGCGGTGCCGGGAAGCGCTCCGCGAGCAGTCCGAAGCCCGGGATGTTGGCGGTCCATCCATACCCGCTCGGCGTGAAGTCGAGCATGGTGACCTTCAGCACATCGCCGGCTTCCGCGCCCTCGACGTACACGGGTCCGACGACCGGGTTCACGCGGCTGAAATCCAGCGAGCGCAGGGCGTCGGCGGTCGATGCGGCGGTGATCTGTCCGGCGGACGCATCGAGCGGCCGGAATTCGATGGTGTCCCCGGGCGCGATATGCAATACGGGGGGCAGTTGATTGTCCCAGCCGAAATGTCCCTGGGCATCATGCAGCGTGTGCGTGCAGTTCACTCGTGTGGCTCCGGTTGCGCGGGCGGCGGTTGCGCGGACTGTAGCGCGCGCAGCGCCCGCACGCCACGCGCTCACCGCACACACGAATGCTGCTACATTGCCGCCGACATGTAATCCATTGGGGAGGGCGACTTTGTACCGGGTCTCGAACGCCAGGTGCCTCTGCGCGGGTATCCTGGCCATGACGCTGTCCGCCAGCAGCGCGGCCGACGACGCGCGCCTCGCGGGCGCACAGGCCGTTTCCGAAGATTGGCTCACGTACGGCCAGGGCGGCGCGAACCAGCGCTACAGCGCGCACACGCAGATCGACACGTCCAACGTGGCAAGGCTTGCACTGGCCTGGATCTTCCAGACTGGCGTCATCGGCACGTTCCCGACCAACCCGCTCGTCGCCGACGGCGTGATGTTCCTGACCACGCCGTTCAATCACGTCATCGCGCTCGATGCTGCGACCGGCAGGACGAAATGGCGCTACACGCACGAACGCGCGCAGAAGGAACTCTGCTGCGGTTCGCACAACCGGGGCGTCGCGTGGGGCCATGGGCGGCTGTACATGATCACCGCCGATGCGCGGCTGCTCGCGCTCGATGCCGCCACGGGCAAGAAGGTGTGGGACGTGCCGGTGGTCGATCCGATGACCGGGGATCCGAAGGATCTCGACGCACTCCGGCAAACCGATGCGGCACGGTCGGACGCGATCGCACGCGCCACGCATTTCGCGGGCAACATGGCGCCCGCCGTCCATGGCGACCTCGTGTATGTCGGTGTCAGCGGCACCGGTTACAGCGCCGTGCTCGGCGACGCGGAGGAGGACTCGGCCTCGGTGCTCGGTCGGCCCGGCGTGAGGGACGGCCTGCGTGCGTTCATGTCCGCGTACCACGTGGACGACGGGCGGCTCGTCTGGCGCTGGTATTCGACAGCCCGCGAGGGGTGGGAAGGCGAGTTCGCGACGCGGACGTCTTTTGGCGATCCCCTCCCCCGGGACATCCCGGCCGAGAAAGCCGACCTCGTGCGGTATCCGGACGCCTGGAAGACGGGCGGCGGTTCCATCTACTCGACACCGTCCATCGACCCGGCGCTCGGCTTGCTGTACTTCGGGACCGGCAACGCGTCACCGGGATACGCCGACTACAAGCGGCCGGGCGACAACCTGTACACCTCATCGGTGGTCGCGCTCGAACTGGCGACGGGCAAGCTGCGCTGGTACCACCAGCTGGTGCCGCACGACGTCTGGGGCTACGACGCGGCATCTCCCCCGGTGCTGCTCGACACGCCGGACGCAAGCGGCAAGTCCGTGCCGGCGCTCGCGGTGGCCTCCAAGTCCGGCTGGATGTTCCTGCTCGATCGACGCACCGGGGCGGCGATTCGGCGCTCGGAGGCGTTCGTGCCGCAGAGCAGCCCGATGTTCCAGCGCGCAACGTCGGCGGGTGTGCTGGTCGCACCGGGAGCGGCAGGTGGCGCGAACTGGCCGCCGTCCGCGTATCACCCGGGCACCGGCCTCGTGTATGTCCCGGCCACGCACACGCCCACCCGTTATCACCTGGAGAATGATGTCTCCGGCAGACCGGTCACGGTACTGAGCTTCAACGACAAGGTCCCGCGCTGGGGCACGTTCTCCGCCATCGATCCCGCGACGGGCAGGATTGCATGGCAGCTGAAATCCGAATTGCCGGTGATGTCGGGCGCGCTCGCGACGGCCGGCGGGCTGGTCTTCACCGGAGAATCGAACGGGGATTTCATCGCGCTGGACGCGCGTACGGGCGCGCGTCTGTGGCGGTTTGCGACCGGTGCCGGCGTCAATGCGCCACCGGTGACGTACCGGGTGAACGGCCGGCAGTACGTGGCAGTGGCCGCGGGCGGCCACGCGCTGTTCAACTTCCCGCTGGGGGACGCCGTGATCGCGTTTGCGTTGCCCGAGTAGGGTGCGCGGATCCGGTTACTTCGCAGTGTCCGCCGCCACCGACATCTTCACGATGGTGTCGGGCTTCGGCGGCGGTTCACCCTTGGCCACCTTGTCGATGAACTCCATGCCTGCAGTCACCTGCCCGAACACCGTGTACTGGCCGGTCAGGAAACTGCAGCCGTCGTCGGTGAAGCAGATGAAGAACTGGGAGTTTGCGCTGTTTGGATCCTGCGTGCGTGCAGCGCCGAGCGTACCGCGCTTGTAAGGGTAGTCAGTGAACTCGGCCTTCAGATCGGGTTCATCGCTGCCGCCCATGCCGGTGCCGGTCGGGTCCCCGGTCTGCGCCATGAAGCCGTCGATCACACGGTGAAACACGATGCCATCGTAGAATCCTTCGCGCGCGAGCTTCTTGATTCGTTCCACGTGCCCCGGGGCGCGATCAGGCAACAGCTCAATCACCACCCGTCCACCTGTCGAGACATCCATCCACAGGGTGTTGGCGGGATCCGCGGCAAACGCGGAGGAGGCGAGCAGGCAGGCCGCGGCAGCGGCTGGGAATCGTTTTGACATTACGAGGTCCTCGGATGAAAGCATGCAAGCGCGACGGCGGCACCGTCTTGCGCGGGCGACAGCCTACAGCGGAATGCGCGCCGGACAAACCGTCAGATGCGGCTCAGTCCACGCACGAGCACCTGCAGGGACTTTGCATCGAACGCCGGCAGGAAGTGGTCGACGTGCGGGAGCGCCGCCTTCATGCCCGCGGCGCGCACCTGGAACGTGGAGGCGCCGTACATCGGGTTGATCCACACCACGGTGTCGACGCGGCGGCGCAGGGCGCGCATCTCGAGGTCGATCAACGCCGCATCGCCGTTGTCGTACCCGTCACTGATCACGATGACGACGGTCGAATCGCCGGACCCCTCCCGCAGAACACCGCGATTCAACGTGGCGAGCGCGCCGCCTATCTGGGTGCCGCCGGACCAGTGCTGCACGGCATCGCCAACATCGCGCAATGTGTCCGCCACGCTGCGGCGACGGAGCAGCGAGGTGATCTCGGTCACGTGCGTGCTGAACACCAGGGTCCGGGAGTTCCTGAGCGCCTGTTGCAGCCCCAGCATCAGGCGCAGCAGGAACGGATTGAAGGCGTCCATCGAGCCGCTCACGTCGCACAGCATGACGATCCGGGTCTTGCGCACGCGGCGCGCGCTGCGTGACAGCTGCAACAGGTCCAGGCCGTGGCGCACGTTGCGGCGGATGCTGCGGCGGACGTCGATCCGTCGCCCGTGAACCGACGGATGGGTGCGACGGGACTCGCGCGTGGCGAGTTGCTGCGCCAGTTCGCGGATGATGCGGTCCAGCGGCGGCCCGTTGGCGTCCCAACGATCGCCGAGGTCCATCGCGCGCGCCATGTCTTCCGCGCTGAAGCTCTCCGGCGACGTCGTCACTTCCTGGTTCAGTTCGCGGTGCTGGTGGCCCAGGTTGCCCTGCATGGACTCCCCGCGGATCCGGCTGTGGAACGGTCGTTCGGACGTTTCCCCGCGGAAGAACTCGCGGAACACCCGGTCGAACGCCTGTTCTTCCTCGCGGCTGCTTGCGAGGTTCAATCGAAGCGCGATCCGGTAGTCGTCCGGATCGAGACAATCCACATGGGGAAGTGCGCGGACGACATCCAGGATCCGCGCCGGGTTGACCGGCAGATCGGCGTCGCGCGCGCGACGGCAGATCGCGAGAGTGCGGTTCAGCAGCGTTTGCGGCAGCGATACCGGCATCGACCTTCAGCGCAGTTCGGACGCGCGGCGGGTATCCACGTGGCCGGCGAGCACCCGGTCCGCGCCGAGGGCGCGCAGACGGTCGATGTCGTCGCGGTACTTGAGCAGCACGCCGGCGGTGTCGAGCAGGAGATCCGGGGTGATCTCGTCGATGCCGAGCCCCAACAGCGCGCGGCTCCAGTCGATTGTTTCGGCGATGCCGGGTCGCTTGTAGAAGTCGATCGCGCGGAGTGTCTGCACGGTGGTGGCGATCGCCGCAACAAGCCGCTGCGCAATCCCGGGCACGCGGCGCAGGATGATGTCCTGTTCCTTCAGTGGATCCGGGTAATCGATCCACAGGTACAGGCAACGGCGCTTCAGCGCATCGTGGAGTTCGCGCGTGCGGTTGGAGGTGAGTACGACGTAGGGCGGATGGGTCGCGTGCAGCGTGCCCAATTCCGGGATCGTGACCTGGAAGTCGGACAGGATCTCGAGCAGGAATGCCTCGAACTCCTCGTCTGCGCGGTCGACCTCGTCGATCAGCAGCACCGCGGGCCGCGGGCCCGGGTGGCGCAGCGCGGCGAGCAGCGGGCGCGCGAGCAGGAACTCGTCGCTGAAGATCGTCCGCTCCAGCGCCGCGCGCGCGGCCGGATCATGCTCGGCGATGCGGATGTGCAGGATCTGTCGCGCGTAGTTCCATTCATACAGCGCGGTGTGGGCGTCGAGCCCCTCGTAACACTGCAGGCGGATGAGCGGCGTATCGAGCATCGCGGCGAGCACCTTTGCGACCTCGGTCTTGCCGACCCCTGCCTCGCCCTCCAGGAGAACCGGTTTGCCGAGATCGTGGGCGAGCTTGAGCGACAGTGCGAGCGCCCGGTCGGCCACGTATTCCTGGGCGGCGAGCGCATGCGAGAGGGTCTCAGGCGAGGCGAACAGGGTGTCCGGAGTCATGGCAGTCCGTCGGCTTGGGTACAGGGGCGGGCCGGCCTGGCATGGTGACAAAAAACCGCGCGAGCGATTCCCGCAATCGTTACCATTAGGCCAGATTGATTTATCCGAAGAAAGACATCGACATGAAGCTCCTGGTATTCAGCACGTCGACGGGCGACGTGCGACTCGGCGAAGTGGCAGCCGACGGCAGCACCGTGTTCCCGCTCGAGTCTCCGGGCGCAACCGCGACGGATGGCATCCTCGCGTTGCTCGACGGAGATGGCAACCCGCGACCCGCCGTGCGCTCGACTGACGCGCCGGTGACGCTCGCATCGTTGCACCTGCTGGCGCCGATCCCGCGGCCGCGTCGCAACGTGTTCTGCGTCGGCAAGAACTATCACGAGCACGTCCGGGAGTTCGCGCGCAGCGGGTACGATTCGAGCGCCACCTCCGACGCGCCGCCGGAGGCGCCAATCGTGTTCTCCAAGCTCCCCGACTGCGTGATAGCGAGCGGCCAGGCAATCGAACAGGACGCCGCGGTGTCCTCGGACACCGACTACGAAGCGGAGCTCGCGGTCGTGATCGGACGTGGTGGGCGCAACATCCCGTTTGGCGAGGCGATGTCCCACGTGTGGGGATACACGATCATCAACGACGTGACGGCGCGTGATGTGCAGAAGAATCACAAGCAGTGGCTGCTCGGCAAGTCGCAGGATACGTTCTGCCCGATGGGGCCATGCTTCGTGACGCGCGACGAGATCGACCTTGCGAATACCCGGATCAGCTGCTGGGTCAACGACGAACTGCGTCAGCAGGCCACCACCGGCATGATGATTTTCGACGTGCCGACCCTGGTGGCGACGATCTCGCGCGGCATCACGTTGCGCCCGGGTGACATCATCGCGACCGGCACCCCGTCAGGGGTCGGCATCGGCTTCACGCCCCCGCGCTGGCTGAAACCGGGGGATTTCGTCCGTATCGAGATCTCCGGCATCGGCGTCCTCGAGAACCCGGTGCGGGCGCGGGGCGCGCGGTGAGCAGCCGGGAGATCGAGGGACTCACGGTCGAAATCGAAGGGACCGGGCCGGCGGTCATGATGGTGCACGGACTGGGTGGGACGTCCAACACGTTCACCCCGCTCGCGGGACCGCTCGTATCGAGGTTCCAGGTTATCCGCCCCGATTTGCCCGGCGCGGGGCGCAGCCGGATGGATCCTTCAGCAACCTTGCCGGACATTGCCGGGCGACTCCTGCGCCTCGTCGACGCACTCGGCGTCGACGAAGTCCAGCTGGTCGGACACTCGCTCGGCACGGTGCTCTGCCAGCAGCTGGCGGTACTGGCGCCGGCGCGCGTACGCCGCATGATGCTGTTCGGCCCGGTCCTCGAGCCACCGGAGGCCGGACGCCAGGCCCTGCGGGAGCGCGCGGCAGCGGCACGGCTGCACGGCATGTCCGATATCGCGGACGCGATCGTGGCCGGCAGCCTCGCGCGCGAGACCCGCGCGGACAGGCCGCTCGTGGTCGCGCTCGTACGCGAACTCCTGATGCGGCAGCCGCCCGAAGGGTATGCCCGGCTGTGCGAAGCGCTCGCGGATGCCCGCAAGGTGGAACTGGGCGTCATCGGCTGTCCGGTGCTGCTCGTCACGGGTGACCAGGATCCGACCTCGCCCGCCGCCGCCTGCGAAGCGATGTGCGCCGCACTGCCGCAGGCTCAGCTCGAAATCCTGCCCGAATGCGGCCACTGGGCGTGTCTCGAACAGGTGGATGCCGGGCGCCACCTCCTCGCACGATTCCTTGACTGATCCGGCGACACGGAGATTGACCCATGAGCGAACGGACGTTGATCAGACAGGTACGGATCTTCGATGGCACCGGCAAGGCGCCGTTCGACGGAGAAGTCGAGATCGAAGGCGCGCGCATCGTGCGGATCGGCCGCGGGCGCCGCGCGCGCGCCGGCCGCGCACGCGTGATCGACGGCGCCGGCGCAACCCTGATGCCAGGACTGTGTGACGCGCACACGCACTTCAGCTGGAACGACCAGCCCAGTCTCGCGGCGATCCAGTTCATGCCGCCCGAAGAGCACACCCTGTGGTGCGCGCGGGTGGCCGAGCAGTATCTCGACATGGGATTCACCAGCTGTGTGGGCGCCGCTGCGGCGAAGCCCCGGTTGGATGTCGTGATCCGGAATGCCATCAATGCGGGACAGATCCCGGGCCCGCGCTACCTGGCGAACAGCCAGGAGATTGCGACGGTGGGAGGGCTCGGCGATGTCGCACCTCCGCATCTCGAGCACGAGGGGTTGAGCTTCGGCGCGGTCGTCAGCGGCCCGGAGGAAGTGCGGCGTACCGTTCGTCGTTTCATCAAGTACGGTGTGGACCTGGTCAAGTTGAACCTCTCGGGGGAGGAGGTCACTGGCGTGCCATCGGCAGCGACAGTGATGAGCGAGGAGGAGTGCGCGATGGCGGTGCGCGAGGCGCACCGGCGAGGACTGCGGGTGTGCGCGCACGCACGGTCGGCGGAATCGGTGAAGATGTGCATCCGGCATGGCATCGAGATCATTTACCACGCGTCGTTTGCCGACGCCGAAGCGTTGACGATGCTCGCCAGACGCCGTGAGCACCACTTCGTCGCGCCCGGGCTCGCGTGGCTTGTCTGCACCGCACGTGAAGCGGGGCAATGGGGGATTGAACCCGGCGGCGAGCTTGCCAGTGCATACGAGGCGGAACTCTCCCAGGCGCTGGAAGGACTGCGCGAGATGCATCGGCGCCGGGTGCGCATTCTGCCGGGCGGAGATTATGGGTTCGCGTGGACGCCGCATGGACGCAATGCGAAGGATCTCGAGTACTTCGTCGAACTCATCGGCATGACGCCGATGGAGGCGCTGTTGTCCGCCACGCGCCTGGGGGGCGAGATCATGGGGCGACCGCACGAACTCGGCATGATCCGCGAGGGATACCTCGCGGACCTGATCCTGGTGAAGGGGGATCCGCTGCGTGACGTGCGGATTCTGCAATCCCGCGACTGCATCCTGGCGGTCATGAAGGATGGCGCGTTCTACCGGGCGCCCGGTGAAACCAGGCGGCGCTAGCGCGCCGGTGCGTTCAGCAACAGTTCGGGCGTCCGGCGTAGACTGGCCGACAGAGCACGACGAGGTCACGGCGATGCGAATGCCCGCACAACTCGGCGCGTGGTGCCTGGCCGCGATACTCGCCGGCTGCGCCACCGGCGTACAGACTCCCTACCAGCCATTGCAGGACAACGGCGGGTTCAGCGAGCAGCGGCTCGAAGCGAACCGCTTTCGAGTGACCTTCGTTGGCAACACGCTGACTACCCGCGAAGACGTGGAGAATCACCTCCTGTACCGGATTGCTGAACTCACGTTGAAGGAGGGCTTCGACTACTTCCTGCTGTCCGAGAACGACACGGAAGCGAACACCATGTACCTGCAGACCGTTACGGGGTTCGATACGTTCGATCCGTTCTACCCGCGCTACTGGCCGCGCACGGGGTTCGCGAGCGGCACCGCGCTGCCCATCACGAGCTACAAGGCGCAGGCCAACGTGGTGATGTTCAAGGGGACCAAGCCGGAAGCGGATCCTGATGCGTACGATGCCCATGCGATCCAGGCGAGCCTGGCGCCGCTGATTCGGCGCCCCATGCCCCCGGCGCACTGACACAGGGCTTGCCGCGCCGCGACGACTCGACCTTGACGGACGCTTCCCGCACAATGCGCCGACGCTGCAGCGGAGGGATGACGGATGGAACTGGCCGAGATCATGCGCACCAACGGCACTTGCCGTTACTACAAGGCTGACCCGGTGCCGGACGACGTTCTGGCCAGCGTACTCGATGCGGCGCGCTGGGGACCGACCGGAGGCAACCGTCAGCCGGTGAGTTTCGTCGCTGTGCGCGATCGCGCGAAGAAGGAACGCCTGCGGGATCTCTATCTTCCGATCTGGGAACCCTATTTCGCGGCGGCGAAGGAAGGCACGGTGCGGATCGGGGCCAAGTCCAGCCTGCTCGAGAACGCCGATCATTTCGCCCGGCACATGGCTGACATTCCCGTCATGCTCGTCGTCTGCGCGCGCCTGGCGGATGTGCATCCCACCGACAACCGGCTCGGCCGGCTCAGCATCGTCGGCGGGGCCTCCGTGTATCCCGCCGTGCAGAACGTGCTGCTGGCGGCTCGCGCCGCGGGACTCGGCACGGCCTTGACGACATTGCTGTGCGAACAGGAACCCGCGGTGAAGACACTCCTCGGAATCCCCGAGGACGTCTCGACCGCTGCGATGATCACGATAGGGTGGCCGGCGCGACCGTTTCCGAAGAAGCTCACGCGGCGACCGCTGGCCGAGATCGCGTTCCTGGACCGGTACGGCAGCACCTTGCCCGGGGCTGACGGGATCGCCTGACGCGCGCTCAGGGACGGTCAGGTTCCTGACCCGGATACCGGGGGGTCGCGTCCGCGATGGGGTACCACGCGGCGCGTCCCTCGGTATGGATGTGCGCCCGAACCGCGAGGTCCGCCGGCGGATCGAGGCTGCCGGCGCGCAGTCTCAGCACGTCCCGACCATCCACCTGGCTGTAAATCGGCGACCCGCACTCCCCGCAGAAATAGCGCCCCTTTGCGGGCGTCGCACGAAAAGCCTTGAGCGCGTCCGCGCCCGACAGCAGTTCGAAGTCCTCCACCGGAACGGGCACGCTCGCGACGAACGCCGATCCCTGGGCTTTCTGGCATTGCCGGCAATGACACAGGAAGACATCCACCGGCGCGCGCCGAAGTCGATAACGAATCCGACCGCAGAGACAGCCGCCTTCCACGCAGGTCACCGCTTGACGGCCACGAACCGCAACCGGACATAGTCCAGTTCCCAGGTTCCGTTGTCGCGCCGGACCACGTGCTGCAGGCGCGACCGCACCGCGTTGATCAATGCGGGCTGCGCGGCCGTCGGCACGCCCCCGAAAAACGACTGCGTCATGAGTTTCAGCCAATCCGTGACATCCCCGGGCAGCACCGTGGGGCGTTCGAACAGCGCGATGTCCTGCACCGCAAAGCCGGCGTTTTCGAGCAGCGTGCGATACTCGGCGGCGGTCGGGAAGAACCAGGGATTGGCGTGCGCCAGGTCGAGTCCACGCGATGCGAACTCCGCCGCGTAGGCACGGACGACGCTCTGCACGTTGCCGGCGCCGCCCATTTCTCCGACGAAACGCCCGCCTCGCTTCAGTGCGCGCGCGATACCTGCAAGCACGCGCGCGGGTTCCAGCATCCAGTGCAGTGCCGCGTTGCTGAAAACGGCGTCGAACTCCTCGGCATAAGGGAGGTCATGTGCATCCATGACGTGCGCGTCCAGACCGCGTGCGCGTGCGGCTTGGACCTGGTCCGGGCTGCTGTCGACAGCCACGACGGTGGCACCGGCGGCACCGATCTTCGCGGTCAGTGCGCCATCGCCGCACCCGATGTCGAGTACGCGCTGGCCCGGTTGCAGTTCAAGCAGGTCGAGCAGGGGTGTGCCGAGGGCCGCCACGAAACCCGCATCGCGCTGGTAGGTCGCTGGATCCCAGGTTTGGCGGTTCATGGCGGCATTATAGGGGTATGCATCCCGTACAATACGCTGCAGGTCCAATCACGGGGGATGACACGTGGGCAGCGAGATACGCGCAATCGTGGCGGAAGAGCAGGACGGCAAGGTCAAGGGGCGATTGAAGACACTGAGCGCGGCCGACCTGGGCACCGATGGGGTCCTGATCGACGTTGCATACTCCACGGTGAACTACAAGGACGGCCTTGCCGTCACCGGCAAGGGGCGAATCTGTCGCCGCACGCCGCTCGTCTGCGGCATCGATCTCGCCGGTACGGTGCGTGAATCGACCGATCCCGCGTGGCGGTCCGGCGACCGCGTGCTCGTGAACGGGTACGGCCTGTCCGAGGATCACCCCGGCGGCTACGCGCAACAGCAAAGGGTCAGGAGCGCATTCCTCGTGCGCGTGCCCGAATCGCTCAGTCTCTTCGACGCGATGGCAGTCGGAACCGCGGGTTACACCGCGATGTTGTGCGTCCACGCCATTGTCGACCACGGTATCAAGCCCGAAGACGGCACGATCGTCGTCAGCGGTGCCGCCGGTGGCGTCGGCTCCGTGTCCGTGATGCTGCTGAGCAAACTGGGATACCCCGTTGCCGCCGTCACAGGGCGCGCTGCGTTGGGGGATTACCTCAAGCGTCTGGGTGCCTCGGAGATCGTCGCGCGCGAGGAACTGGCCCGCGATGCCAAGCCGCTGGAGAAGGAACGCTGGTCGGCGGGCATCGACAGCGTGGGTGCCTCCACGCTCGCGACGATGCTCGCGCAAGTGCGCCAGGAAGGCCTGGTGGCCGCCTGCGGCCTTGCGGGAGGCGCCGGACTGCCGACGACGGTCATGCCGTTCATCCTGCGCGGGGTGACCCTGCGCGGCATCGACTCGGTGCAGTGTGCGATGGCGCGTCGCGTTCGCGCGTGGAACGACCTCGCGAAGCTGCTCGATACGCAGGCGCTCGCGCAGGTCGCCGTGACGGAACCCCTGGCGCGTGTGCCGGAACTGGCCGAGGAGATCCTTGCGGGAAGAATCCGCGGAAGAGTGGTTGTTGACGTCAACGCCTGAGCGTGCCCACGTCTGTGCGGCTCACGCTGGCGGCGCTCGCGTTCATCGCGCTTGGGGCGATGGTGGCGTTCCTGTCGGGAACGTCGCGTCCCGGACGTGTACCGGCCACCGACGTAATCGTCGCCGCTCCCTCGCGGGCTGACTGTTCGCTCCCGGCGTCCGATACCGCGTTCCTGGCATGCGCGGCGCGCGAATGCCAGGGCGCTGTTCGCACGGTGCTCGGCAACGACACGCATGCGGTACTGGGCGTGGCGACGCGCGTGGTCCCTGCCGATCTGCGGTACGTGCGGCTTGTGGGTACCATCGACGACCGCGCCGCAGGCGATCCCGCCCGCGGGTACGAGTGCGAGATGTCGGGTCTCGACGTGGCGCGTGCCCGCGTGATCCGCTGAGTAGGCGCGCTACCCGCGTCGCGCGAGCGCGACGAGTGCGCTGCGCACCTGCTGCGGCGTGGACACAGGAGAGTCGAAACGGATCCGCACGATGCGGTCCGCGACACGCAGGTGGAATCCTTCCCCATCGCAGCCGGCAAAGCGGGGGACGCAGGTCGCAAGATCCGCGTCGACCAGGCCCTCGCAGTACCTTCGCATCGCGTCGACGTGATCTGCATCCATGTGTTCGACCATGCCGCGCTCCGTGTCCGGACCGAACGGGTTTGGCGTGATCACGTCGCCGGGTTCGAGCCAGTGGATGGCCCCGAAGCCTCCGATGAACCGTATCCGCTTCGGCACGAGGCGCCAGAACTGGAAACCATGCGTCAGATGGTAATCGCGTGACTCTGGAAAGTAGCGGTAGTAGCGCTCCGAAGTATCCTCGTCCTGCGTCACGATCTCGGCGTCAGCCAGCAGCGTCAGGCGGCCGTTCGCCTGGAGATCCGACGCGGTGCGATCGAAGACGATCAGGGAAACCTTCGGATCGCCACGGATGTTCCGGGTGTGCTGCGCGATGTCCGCGATCAGAATCACCGGGACGCCCTGCCGATCCAGGCAGAACGGCACGACGGAGCCGAACGGGTAGCCGGGAACCGCCACCGACAGTGTTGACAGGACACCGTCGTAGCACCCCAGCAGCAGCGCGCGCGCTTCCTGACTGGCGGGTGATTGCATGGTGTTCGTCTCCCTTGTTCAAGCGATGGTTTCGGGCGTGTCGAGCTTGATGAGCTCAACCCCTTCCGCGAGCACCTGCTCGCCGGTCTGGAATCGGATCTCAGCCACCACGCCATCGGAAGGTGCACTGATCGTGTGCTCGATCTTCATCGCTTCGAGCACGATGAGGGGAGTGCCTTTCTTCACCTGGTCGCCGGCCTTCACGAGCACGGCGGTGATCGTGCCGGGCATCGGGGCAACCAGCTTTCCACCGGATTCCTCGTCGGCTTCGCCGCTGTGGAGCGGATCGATGAACTCGACGCGGTACTGAACCCCGGCATGGAACACGTGTATCTCGCGGGGCGTGGGGACCACTGCTCCGCGCACGACGCGGCCGGGCAATGTCACCTGTACATCGGGTCCGTCGACCCGGTACGCCTCCACCGCGTGCACTTCGGTGCCGATCACGGCTTGCCAGCGTTGCGCCATCCGTTCCAGGATTACCGTGCACGCTTGCTGCGCGCAGCGGTACTGGAACGCGAAGCGTTCGGCGCAGTTCAGTCGAAAACCCGTCAGCAGCGCCCAGGGCGACGCAGGGTCGTTGCCTCGTGCCGCGCGTTGCGCGGCGACATCGCCGATTTTCGCGTGCGCGTGCAACGCGGCGAGCAACCATACCTCCATCGGTACTTCCCGCGCGATGGCGAGCAGATCATCGCGCGCATCCTCGACGAAATGCGTGTTGAACCCCCCGGCCTTGAACAGAGGATGCGAGAGGATGCGCTGCAGATACGAGATGTTCCCCGTCACGCCAACGATCTCGGTGGTCGCGAGCGCCAGGGACATCTGCTGCAGGGCTTCTGCGCGGTTCGGGCCGTCCGTGATGATCTTGGCAACCATCGCGTCATAGAACGGCGTGACGGCGCCACCGCCGGTCACACCGGAATCGACTCGCACGTGAGGCCCTTCCGCCGGCATTCTCAGATGCGTGATCTGCCCGGTGGAAGGACGAAAATCCTGGGCCGGATCCTCGGCGTAGACGCGCACTTCGATGGCATGCCCGACGCAGCTGATCTGGTCCTGGCCCAGCGGCAACGGTTCCCCGGACGCCACGCGGAGCTGCCATTCGACCAGGTCGAGCCCGGTGACGCGCTCCGTGACCGGATGCTCCACCTGCAATCGGGTGTTCATTTCGATAAAGAAAATCTCACCCGACCGATCGAGGATGAATTCGACGGTTCCGGCCCCGACGTAATTCACTGCACGGGCCGCCAGCAGGGCGGCCTCGAACAGTTGTGCCCGCTGGTTCGCGGAGAGGAGAACCGCCGGGGCTTCCTCGATGACCTTCTGGTGACGCCGCTGCAACGAACAGTCGCGCTCGAAAAGGTGGACGACGTTGCCATGCGTGTCGCCGAAGACCTGCACTTCGATATGGCGAGGATTGTCCACGTATCGCTCGAGAAGCACCGACGGATCTCCGAACGCCGACTGTGCTTCCCGCTGCGCCGACGCCAGCGCTGCGGCAGACTCCGCGAATTCGCGGACGATTCGCATACCACGCCCCCCGCCGCCTGCTGATGCCTTGATGAGGAGTGGAAGGCCGACTTCGCGTGCAGCTGCCTCCAGGCGCGCGCTCGACTGGTCCGCACCGTAATAGCCCGGAACCAGGGGAACGCCGTGACGCGCAACGAGTGCCTTTGCCTCGCGCTTGGAACCCATGATGCGAATGGCGTCCGCGCCGGGACCGACGAACGCGAGTCCGGCATCCGCGCAGGCCTGCGCGAACTCGGCGTTCTCGGAGAGGAACCCGTAGCCGGGATGAATAGCCTCGGCGCCGGTTGCGCGCGCTGCGTCGAGGATCCTGGTGATGTCGAGGTAGCTTTGGGCGGACGGGGCGGGCCCGACCCACAATGCCTCGTCGGCCAGTTGGGTGTGCAGGGCACCGGCGTCCGCCGAGGAATACACCGCAACGGTGCGCACGCCCAGCCGGCGCGCGGTACGGATGATGCGGCAGGCGATTTCGCCGCGGTTGGCAATCAGGATCTTGCTGAACATGAGGATGTCCGTTACATGCGGAACACGCCGAAAGGCGTGCGTTCAATCGGCGCATTGAGCGCTGCCGACAACCCGAGCCCGAGCACCTTGCGCGTGTCAGCGGGGTCGATGACACCGTCGTCCCACAGGCGTGCGGTGGCGTAGTAGGGATGCCCTTGGGCCTCGTATTGTGCCCGGATCGGCGCCTTGAATTGCTCCTCCTCCGCGGACGGCCAGGACTTTCCCTGGGCATCGAAGTTGTCGCGCCGAACCTGCGCGAGGACGGCCGCTGCCTGTTCGCCACCCATGACCGAGATGCGCGCATTGGGCCAGGTCCAGAGGAACCTTGGGCTGTACGCGCGGCCGCACATCCCGTAATTGCCCGCGCCGAAGCTGCCGCCGATGATGACCGTGAGCTTCGGCACCCTGGCGCACGCGACCGCCGTGACGAGTTTCGCACCATCCTTGGCGAT
>JBFWUN010000019.1:40517-71341 GCA_050247235.1 Gammaproteobacteria bacterium | reverse complement strand
TCCGGAGCGGCCTCGGCCGTGAGCGAGCCATGGATGGCATAGCGAAGCGGACGCGGCAACGGAGCGGGCCAGGGAGGGCCCGCGCAGTGGAAGCGCAGGACGGACACGGCCGAAGGGCGGCGGCACGGCGCATCAGCCTCGGTCTTGGGCGCTGCTTGGGCCGCGAGAGGAAATCGTTCTTTGACGCAGTGCCGTTGCCGCCGGGTGTCCGGTCCGGTGCGCCGCTTCCGCCCATCAGACCCTCCATGGTCTGACGAGCTGCCCTCGCGCTTCGCTATACCCTCCCTGGCCCGCTCGCGCACGAGGCTGCTCTGTCCCGGACCGGACACCTGGCGGCAGGAGACGCTGCGATCGCCGTGTGTGCGGGTTGCGGCATCCGGTGCCGGCGCTTCGCTGAGCTCACGAAATCTGTGTCGCGCCCAGCCCGTGTTCACGGCACCACGAACACCAGGGCGGTGGCACAGCGCATCGCACAGCGTCGCGCTCAGCGGTTCCGGAACGCCGGCATCACTTCCTTCGCGAACAGCTCCAGCGAGCGCGTGCCAAGTTTCGGATCCAGGCCCGGAAACTGGCAGTCCATGATGAAGTCCGTGCAGACCACGTTGGCGCAGAACTTCTCCATCTTGCGCGCCACCTGTTCAGGCGTGCCGATCAGCATGTGCTCCGCGAGCGGCGAGTGGCGGATGTCCTCCGCGCGCGTGATCGGCAGCGGCTGATCGTCGCCTTCCGCGTCCTTCGCCTCGGCGAGGATTTCCGCGTAGAAGTCGAACAGGTGATAGAGGTGATGCTGGCATTCCTCCCAGGCACGGTCCTCGGTTTCCGCACAGTAGACCATGCGCAGCTGAGCGATCTTGAAGTCGGCGGGGTTGCGCCCGGTGTCACGCAAGGTCTGCTGGTACAGCGGCGCCGGATCCGGCCCCAAGGTCGCCATCAGGTGGTAGCCCATTTCGGCGGCGCGCCTGATGGCCTTCGGTCCTCGTGCGCCGATCCAGATAGGCGGATGCGGCTGCTGCACTGATTTCGGTGACAAGGTCATGTTCTTCACCTGCGTAAACTTGCCGTCGAACGTCACGCTCTCCTGCGTGAAGAGCCGGACCATGAGGTCGATGCCCTCGCGCATGCGCTGCCCGCGCTCGCTGCGATTCATGCAGAACGCGTTCCACTCGTGATACGAGTAACCCTGACCGATCCCGTAATCGATCCGGCCATTCGAGAAGATATCCGCGCAAGCAAGGTCTTCCGCGGCGCGTACCGGGTGCTGAAACGGCAGCAGGTGAATGAACGTGCCGATGCGAATGCGCGAGGTGCGAGCAGCAATCGCGGCGGCCGTGGGAAACATCGCCGGGTTGTAGCCGTCTTCGGTGAAATGATGTTCGGTCAGCCAGACGTTGTCGTAACCGAGCTCCTCCGCGCGCACGATCTGGTCGAGGATCGAAGAGTAGAAGGCCGGGAACGGCTTGCGCCACTTCACCGGGTTGCGAAAGTCCTCCATAAAGCCGAAGCGCATGCTGGTTTCCTCCTCAAGGTTGATCGATTCGTGCGTGGGGTCGCTGTGCCACCGCGTTGGACACCCGCCGTGACGGGCGCTCCAGACTAGCAGGCGGTTGCCGCATCGGCGATAGCACGAAGCGGATGGTCAAGCCGAAGCGCGCCCCGTACGATGGAACGCCGCGTCGCCCACGGAGATGTCTTCATGTCGTCCTACGTTCTGACCGCCGACGACGAGTTTCCGCATACGCCCACGGCCGAGCGGCATTTCAACGAGAGCGTCTACGTGAACGCGTTCGACCACGCGCGCCGGTGGGGCGGCTGGATGCGGCTGGGCAACCGGCCGAACGAAGGCTACGCGGAACTCGCCGTGTGCCTCTATCTCGCCGATGGACGCATTGCCTGCCAGTTCCGGCGACCCGCGATCGCCGACAACACGCGTTTCTCAGCGGGTGGGCTCGCGGTACAGGTCGACGCGCCGCTGCGCGCCCTGACCATGCGTTACACGGGGGACCTGATGATCGTCCGGGATCCCGCGGTGTTCCGGGATCCCAAGGCACTGTTCGCGTGCCCGACGGTCCCGGCGGACGTCGAATGGCGGCACGAGGCCGCATCGCCGGTCCACGGCGGTCTGCCCGTGCATGCGGAACAGGAGACGCTGTACGGGCGTGATTTCTCGCTCGGTCATTTCAACCAGCACACCACGGTGCACGGACGGCTGCGGCTCGGTGCTGAAGTGTTCACGCTCGAAGGACTCGGCTGGCGCGATCATTCCTGGGGCCCGCGGCTGTGGCAGAACATCCTGTTCGATCGGCTGTACATGGCGAATTTCGACGCGCGGCACGGGCTGATGCTGCTCAAGATCGCGAACGGCAACGGCGTGGTCCGGCGCGGCGGCGTGCTGCAGGTGGATGGGGACTACGAGGAGATCACGGATCTCGATCTCTTCAACGAGTGGAGCCCGGAGCGGGATCCGACCGGGTTCCGGCTGACCGTGCGGACGGCGCGACGGACGGCCCGCATTCAGGGACGCGTGCTGAATTGCGCGCCACTGCGGAATCGGCGCGAAATCGCCGGGCGGATGGTCGAATCCCGGATCGCGGAGTGCTTCACGGAGTTCACGTGGGAGTCGCGGGTGGGATACGGCATGACGGAATATGTCGAAGTCCTGCGCGACGGGGTCCCCTCGGGTTATCCGCTGTGAATTCGGCCGTGACACCTGTTCGCGCTTGCCGCCGGCGCACGGCGCGTTGATCATTCGCGCCGTCGACCCTCGAAGAGCCATCGCCATGCAAGCATTCCGCCTCACCGCCCAGGACGAGTACACCCACGTCCCCACCGCGGACTCGAACTTCAACGAAAGCGTGTACCTGAACGGCTTCGACGCCGACGGCCGGTACGGCGGCTGGATGCGTCTCGGCAACCGCGTCAACGAAGGCTACGCTGAATTGTCGGTGTGCCTGTACCTGCCGGGTGGGCGGGTCGCGTGCCAGTTCGCGCGTCCTCCGATCGACAGCAACACACGCCATGCGGCGGGTGGGCTCGCCTACCAGGTGGTCGAACCGCTGAAGAAGGTGGGAATGCGCTATGCAGGCGAAGTCATGGTGCTGGACGACCCGGAACTCATCCGCGATCCGCGGCGCGCGTTCGCCGAGGCGCCGCGCAAGTCCTGCGAAGTGGTGTTCGATGCGCAGGGGAATTCACCGCTCCACGGCGGTGAGCCGACCGACCCCGCGCAGCAGACCATGTACGGGCGCGATTTTTCCCTCGGGCATTTCAACCAGCACGTGGACGTGCGCGGACACCTCCAGGTGGGTCCGGAGACGTTTCCGCTTCAGGGGCACGGCTGGCGGGATCACTCGTGGGGGCCGCGCTACTGGACCAACATTCATCACTACCGGCTGTTCATCGCGAACTTCGGGACAGACCGCGGTTTCATGCTGCTGAAGATCACCGGCCGTGACGGCGTGACCCGGCGCTGCGGCGTGCTGCAGTTCGACGGCGAGTACGAGGAAGTCACCGATCTCGACGTGTGGACCGACTGGACCGCGAAAAAGGATCCCCGTCACGTGCTGCTGGGCGTGCGCACCGCGCAGCGGGCGGTGCGGATCGAAGGCCGGATCGTGACCTTGCTGCCGTTGCGCAACCGCCGCCAGGAAGGCGGTCGACAGCTCGAGTCCCGGATCGCCGAAGGGTTCACGCACTGGCAGTGGGGTGACCGGCAGGGGTGCGGCATGACCGAGTACATCGAGATCCTGGAACAGGGCCAACCGGTCGGCTACCCGCTCTGAACGATGCGCGGACCCGATCCGGAAATCGCCGGCCTTGCGCCGATCCTCGAGAAGATTGCCGCGGCGGTGCGCCGGCGCTTCGGCAGCGCCGCGCGGATAGACAACGTCGAAGTCGCGACGCTGGGCGGCTCCAACCGGACTCTCCTGTTCGATCTCGTCGAGGGACACGCGCGCCGCCGCCTCGTGTCGCGCCAGGAAACCTACCGGTTGCCGAATTCACCGTTCACCCCGCCGCACGTGCAGTTTCAGCTCCTGGAGGTCGCACGGCGTCACGCCGTACCGGTGCCCGAGCCGGTGTTCGAATACATCCCGGAGGATGAACTGGACCGCGGTTACGTGGTCGGCTTCGTCGCCGGCGAGACCTTGCCGCGTCGCCTGCTGCACGACGCGCGCTTTGCCGGCGCGCGCGCGCGGTTCGCGGACGAGGCCGCGGAGATCCTGGCCCGGCTGCACGCAATCCCGGGCGCCGAGGCGACGAGCGTCGCGGATACGCCTGACAGCGGCGACGCGCTCGGCGCGCAGCTCGCGCGCCTGGACTACTACGGCGAGGCGCACCCCGCGATAGAACTCGCCGGGCGCTGGCTGCGCCGGCACACGAGGCCACCCGTGCGGCGCTGTCTTGTGCACGGCGATTTCCGCACCGCGAATTTCCTGATGGACGAGCACGGCATCCGGGCACTGCTCGACTGGGAGTGCGCGCATCTCGGGGATCCGCTCGAGGATCTCGGATGGTTGTGCATGCGTGGCTTCCGCTGGGGGAACCTGGATCTTCCGGTAGGCGGGATCTCCGCGCGCGCGCCGTTCTACGCCGCGTACGCCCGCGCCAGCGGCATCGAGATCGATCCCGAGGCCGTGCGCTGGTGGGAGATCTTCGGCATGCTGCGCTGGGCCGTGATCAACGTCATGCAGGCCCACGGACACTGCACCGGCGAGCGCCGTTCGCCCGCCTTCGCGGCCTGCGGGCGCAACGTGTCGATGATCGAGTACGACCTGCTGATGACCCTCCTGCGGCATTACGACTGAGGATTGCCCATGAGCCAGGATCTGCCCACCCTGTCTGACATCCTGCGCACCGTGCGGGATTTCATTGACGAGATGAAGGACACGGTGCCGGACAAGGACCGCTACCACGCGCTGTGCTGCCTGCACCTGCTCGGCATCGCGGAGCGCGAGATCGCGGACGGCGCACGGCTGGATGCCGCGGCGTCCGGAGATCTCGCGGCGTTTCTGGGCCGTGACCTGTCGCCGCGGGAGGCCGCGCGCGTGCTCGCCGACGGGCTGCGGAACGGTCGTTTCGACGACCGCTGGGACGCTGTGCTGCCTCTCGTGCTGAGGGCCGTGGTCGACAAGGTCCGCGTCGTCAAGCCGGACCACCTGCATCCCATGCACCGGGAGGAAGTGCCATGTCAGAAGAACGGGTGAAGTTCTCGATCGCCGACGGCATCGCGCGCATCACGCTCGCCAACCCGGCCGGGTACAACGCGGTCGACCGCGCGTGCACCCAGCAGCTGCGCGCGGCGGCCGTGCGGTGCGAAGTGGCACCGGACCTGCGGTGCATCGTGCTCGCCGCGGAGGGGCGCCAGTTCTCGGTCGGTGGCGATCTGCGCGAGTTCGCTCGCGAGCGCGCCCGCATCCGCGCCCATATCCGCGAGATGACCATCGATTTCCACGCCGCGATCGCCATCCTCAACCGTCTTCCGGTCCCGGTCATTGCCACGGTCGACGGGCTCGCGGCGGGCGGAGGCGTGAGTCTCGTCTGCATGACGGATCTGGCCATCGCGAGTCGTTCGTCGAAGTTCAATTTCGCCTACACGCGCTCGGGACTGACGCCGGACGGGGGGGCGACGTACTTCCTGCCGCGGCTCGTCGGCGCGCAGCGCGCGTTCGATCTCCTGGCGACCAACCCGACCCTGAGCGCCGATGACGCCTGTGCGCTCGGACTGATTGCGCGGGTTGTGGACGATGACGCGTTCGCGGCGGAGGCGGAACGGCTCGTCCGGCAGCTCGCCGCCATGCCGGACGGCGCGGTGGGCAATCTCAAGCTCCTGCTGCGCGCCGGGCTGCGGAATTCGCTCGCCGAGCAGCTCGAACTCGAGGGCAGCGGCATCGCGGCGATGGCCGCCCTGCCGAGCACGGCTGCGACCCTGGACGCGTTCCTCGCCAGGGACAAGTCACGCTGAACGCGGGAGAACATCGATGGAAACGAAGTCGGTCCGAACCTTCTGCCGCGTATGCGAGCCAGCCTGCGGGCTCGTCGCCGAAGTGACGGGGGAAAAACTGGTACGGCTGACACCCGACCGCGAACACCCGATCTCGCGCGGCTTCGCGTGTCACAAGGGACTTTTCGGGGTCGACATCCACCACGATCCGGACCGCGTGAACCATCCGTTGCGCCGGAATGCCCGCGGCGAATTCGTGCGCGTGGGGTGGGATGACGCGATTGGCGAGATCGCCGCGCGACTGACCGACGTACGCACGCGCCACGGGCCGGACGCGATCGCCGGGTATCTTGGCAACCCGGGCGAATACAACGCGCTGCTGCCGGAAGCCTGGTACGCGTTCTTCGCGCAGCTCGGCGCTTCCCGCGTGTTCAACGTCAATACCCAGGACTGCAGCAACAAGTTTGCCGCGGCGGAGGCCGTGTACGGCTCGGTGACGATCCAGCCGATCCCGGATTTCGAGCATACCGATCTGCTGCTGCTGCTCGGGGAGAACCCGAAGGTCAGCCAGATGAGCTTCGCGTCGCTGCCGGACGCGATGGGCACCCTGCAGCGCATCGTCAGTCGCGGCGGACGCGTCGTGTTCGTGAACCCGCGCCGGGTGGAGAGCGCCAAGGCGCTCGGCGAATGGCTGCCGATCCAGCCCGACACCGATGTCTACTTCCTCGCCGGGCTGCTCTGCGAACTCGAGCGCCAGGGCTGCTTCGATGAGGCGGTACTGGCCGCACACGGCCGGCACGTGGAGGAACTGCGCACGTTCGTCCGCCAGTACCCGCCGGTGCGGGTGAGCGCCGTGACGGGCATTCCGGTCGCCACTTTCGAGGGGCTCGCGACGGCCATCGGACGCGCGCGCGGTGCCGCGATCCACATGTCCACCGGCGTGAACATGGGGCGCCAGGGAACCCTTGCGTACTGGCTGCTGCAGATGGTGTCGTTCGTGACCGGCAACCTGGATCGCCGGGGCGGCAACGTGCTGTCAGTCGGCTACTACACGCGACGCGCGCGGGCCGGACGCGCGCCGGCCGATGGCGCGCAGTTCATGGAGTCGCGTTTCGGTCAATTGCGTCGGCCGCGGCTGCCGATATTCCCGTTGCCGGGCAACCTGTTGCCTGACCTGCTCGCGGACCGCGAGTCGCCGATCCGCGCCCTGATCGTCTGTGCGGGCAATCCGCTGCTGTCGCTCGGTGGCGAAGAACGGCTGCGCGCCTGTCTGCCCGACCTGGAACTGCTGGTGTCGATCGATCTCTATCGCAACGCCACCGGGGAGTATGCCCACTTCGTGCTGCCGGCCACCGACGCGTTCGAGCGCGAAGACATCAACCAGCTTGGACTCGGGATGCAGGCGCGGCCGAACGTGCAGTTCACGCCCGCAGTGGTGGCGCCGCAGTTCGAACGGCGCCACGAGCGCTTCATCCTGCACGCCATCGCGCGCGCGATGGGACTCTCCGTCGCTGATGACGCGCCCGGCGCCCATCCCTGGAGCAAGTTCGAGCACATGCTGAGGAGCCGCGGTCTGAGCCTGGACGAACTGAGGGCGCGGGGCACGGTGGATCTGGGGCCGCATGCGTACGGTCGATTCCATGATGATCACCTGCAGACCGCGGACGGTCGGGTGGACTGCTGTCCTTCGGCATTCGCCGCGGCGCTGACCCGGCTCGCGACGGAGTTCCATGCGCGCGCGATAGAGCCGGCGGGGACGCTGCGGCTGATCAGCAAGCGCGAGGCGCGGATGATGAACAGCTGGTACGCGAACGTGGCACGCCTGAAAACCCGCGCGTTCGCGGACAACCCGCTGCACATGCACCCGGCGGACGCGGCGGCCCGCGGCCTCGCCGATGGCGCGCGGGCGTGCATCCGGAACGTCCACGGCGAGATCGAGGCGACCATCCGGCACGATGCCGACCTCGTGCCCGGTGTGGTCGCGATGATGCATGGCTGGGGACAGCAGCAGACCCACGGCATGCACGTCGCGCAGGCGACGCCCGGCGTGAACTGCAACCGTCTGCTGCCCACCGGGCCGGGAAGCTTCGACCCGCTGTCGGGCCAGGCGCACATGACCGGGATCCCCGTCGAGGTCGCAGCGCGAATGTCCGGCTGAGCGGTTGGACAAACCCCGGACCATTGGTTAAGGTCCGGGCCTGCGCGGCGCCGCCCGGTCCGCGCACGTCCCGAGCGTCCGACCAAGCCCCCAGTGGAGTTCACGATGACCCAACGAGCCCCCGTGCCCGGCGCCGCCGAGGCCGCATCGCCCGCGTTCCGGCTGAGCCCTGATCAGCAGATCATGCTCGACGAGGCCGACAAGTTCTGCCGCAAGGAACTGTACCCGCTCGCCGCCCGCATGGATGACGAGGAATGGTGGCCGGAGGACGTGATGCAGAAGATTGCCGCGCAGGGATATTGCGGCATCACGGTGGCGGAGGAGTACGGCGGGGCAGGGCTCGATTTCTTCACCAGTGGTCTCGTGTGCCAGGCGATGGCGCGCTGGAACTACGCGTTGAGCCTGTCGTGGATCGCGCACGAGAACCTGTGTCTGAACAACATCTACCGCAATGCCAACGATGACCTGCGCCGGAAGTACCTGCCGGATCTCTGCAGCGGCAAGGCGACTGGCGCGCTCGGGCTCACCGAGCCCGGCGCGGGGTCGGATGCGCTCGGCTCGATGCGCACCACGGCGAAGCGCGAGGGCGGTCACTACGTGCTGAATGGCAGCAAGATCTTCATCACCAACGGTCCGGTGGCGGATACCTTGCTGGTCTACGCGAAAACCGCGCCCGAGCGCGGAGCCCACGGCATCTCCGCGTTCATCGTGGAGAAAGACTTCCCGGGTTTCCGGGTTGCACAGAAGCTCGTGAAGATGGGCTTCCGCGGCAGCCAGACCGGGGAACTCGTGTTCGACAACTGCAAGGTCCCCGCAGAGAACCTCGTCGGCGAGGAGAACGCCGGCGTGGCGGTCGTGATGAGCGGGCTCGATCTCGAACGCGCCGTGATTTCACCGATCTGTGTCGGGATTGCCGAGCGCGCGCTCGAGCTCTCCATTGAATATGCCAAGACCCGCGTGCAGTTCGGCAAGCCCCTGGCCGAGTTTCAGATGATCCAGTCCAAGATCGCCGACATGTACGTGTGGGTGGAGAGCATGCGGGCGCTCTGCTACGGCGTGCTCGCGGAAGCAAACGATCTCGAGGTCGGCGGGGGCGGGCGCGGGATGATCCACGCGCAGACCGCCGCCTCGCTGATGTACACCGCGAACACCCTGAACCTCGTGCTCAACGATGCGCTCCAGATCTACGGGGGGTACGGCTACATGTGGGAGTCCGAGATCAACCGGCTGTACCGATCGACCAAGCTGCTCGAGATCGGCGCCGGCACCACCGAGGTGCGGAAGATGATCATCAGCCGCGAACTGCTCCATACCAGGTGAGCGCACGCGCATGGAGCAGACCCTGCCGATTCCGGAGACGAACGAAGACCTCGCGGCCCACCCCACGGTGTTCGCGCCCGACATGCTGCGCGACAAGGTCGTGGTGGTGTCGGGTGGCGGCAGTGGTATCGGCCGCGCGACGGCATGGCTTGCCGCACGCCTCGGGGCCGCGGTGGTCGTCTGCGGCCGCAGCGAGGAAAAGCTGCACGGCGTGATCGAGGCCATGCGGGCGTGCGATCTCGATGCCGATTTCGAACCTATCGACATCCGTGATCGCGCGTGGGTTGAACGCTCGACCGAAACGTTGTGGAACCGGTTTGGCCGGGTGGACATCCTGATCAACAGTGCCGGCGGACAGTTTCCGCAGGCCGCGATCGATTTCAGTGAAAAGGGCTGGAACACCGTCATCAACACGAACCTCAACGGGACGTGGTCCATGATGCAGGCACACGCACGCAAGTGGCGCGACGCGGGGGCACCTGGCAGCATCGTCAACATTGTCGTCGTGCCGCGCGGTCTGCATGGGGTCGCGCACACCGTCGCCGCACGCGCGGGGGTCGTGGCGCTTTCACAGGCGGTGGCGGTGGAATGGGCGCCGCTGGGCATCCGGGTCAACTGCATCGGGCCCGGCGCGATCCAGACCGAAGGGTGGCGCGTCTACACCGAGGCCGCGCGCGCGAAGTACGCATTGACCAACCCGCTGAAGCGGGTGGGTTCCCCATGGGAGATCGCGGAGGCCGCGTTGTTCATCGGCGGGCCGGCGGGCGGCTACATCACCGGCGAGGTGCTCACGATCGACGGCGGCGGCCAGCACTGGGGCGAAGTCTGGACCACCGGCAAGCCCGAGTACTTCCGCGCGATCACGCGCGAACTCGATGCCGACTGAAGCCTGGCGACCGGCGCCGCAGGCGGCGGTCAGTGCATCGCCGCGGAATCGGGTGCGCCGAGCGGCGCATTGACCTGGTGCAGGCGGGCGAGCAGCGCCTCACGCGCCGCGGGATCCGTCGCGGCCAGGGACACGATGCATTCGCGAAACGTCCGTACGGCGGCGGTGTGGGCGTTGAGCAGCGTGTCGAGCCGCGCGATCTCCGCCAGGGTCCGCTGCCCGCCTGCCTGGGTCTTGCGGTCCAGGCCGGACAGGAAATCGAAGTGCGCCGTCTTGGACGCCAGCATGCGCTGGTAGGCTTCCCACGCCGGCCGCGCCGCGGGAGGCAGGGCGTCGTCGATCGGATCCGTCATCGGCCGGCGCCGGGCGTCAGCCGAACAGGCGCTTGAAGAAGCCCTTCAATCCCGTCGCGGGCGCCGCCTCGGCGGCCACCGCAGGTGCGCGCGGCGTCGTGCGCGGCGGCTGACTGCGTTCGCCCGGCGTTTTCTCGCTCTTGGGCTGCGAGGCATCGACCCGCAGCTCGCGCCCGTGCAGCTCCTGGCCATTCAGCGCGGCGATCGCGCGCTGACCCTCGGACTCGCTCGCCATCTCGACGAACCCGTATCCGCGCGAACGCCGCGTGCGCTTGTCGAAAATCACCTCGGCGGAGACGACGGTCCCGTAGGGCTCGAAGGTGGCGCGCAGTTCCTCATCGCGGACACTGTATGGAAGGTTCCCGACGTAAATGTTCATGCTCGTTGTGTGTTCCATCATGGTTGCGTGACTGGAGTGCCGCGCGCGTGAAGGCGTACCGGAGCGCGGTCTGCGTGACGGTCGCCGCGCGTGCGGATGCGACGACTAACCGGCGGGAATTCAAGCACATCGGGCCGGCCCTGCGCAATGAAGCCAAGCGCTCCCGCGATACCTACGCGGTGAACGCCTGCAGTCCGGTCTGCGCGCGGCCGAGGATCAGGGCATGGATGTCGTGGGTGCCTTCGTAGGTGTTGACGGCCTCGAGGTTCAGCACGTGGCGGATGACGTGGTACTCGTCGGACACCCCGTTGCCGCCATGCATGTCGCGTGCGGTGCGTGCGACATCGAGCGCCTTGCCGCAGTTGTTGCGTTTCAACAGCGAGATCGCCTCGGGCGCACCAAGGCCCGCATCGATCAGACGTCCGAGCTGCAGGGCGCCGTGCAGGCCGAGCGTGATCTCGGTCTGCATGTCGGCGAGCTTCTTCTGAACGAGCTGGTTGGCGGCGAGCGGGCGACCGAACTGCTTGCGGTCCAGGGTGTAACGGCGCGCGGCGTGCCAGCAGAATTCGGCGGCACCCATCGCGCCCCAGGAGATGCCGTAACGCGCACGGTTCAGGCACCCGAACGGCCCGCGCAGTCCCTGCACGTTCGGCAGCAGGTTCTCGGCCGGCACGAACACCTGGTCCATGACAATCTCACCGGTGATCGAGGCCCGCAGCGAGAACTTGCCTTCGATCTTCGGTGTCGCAAGCCCGGCCATGCCGCGCTCGAGCACGAAGCCCCGGATCACCCCGTCCTCGGTCTTGGCCCAGACGACCAGGACATCGGCGAGCGGGGAGTTGGTGATCCACATCTTGTTGCCCGTGAGCACGTAGCCGCCGTCGACCGCGCGGGCCCGCGTCTGCATCCCGCCGGGGTCGGAGCCGTGGTCGGGCTCGGTCAGGCCGAAGCAGCCGACCCATTCTCCGGACGCGAGTTTCGGCAGGTACCTGCGGCGCTGCGCATCGGTGCCGTAGGCGTAGATCGGGTGCATGACGAGGCTCGATTGCACGCTCATCGCTGAGCGGAAGCCGGAATCGACGCGTTCGACTTCGCGCGCGATGAGTCCGTAGGCGACATAGTTCAGCCCGGCCCCGCCGTATTCCGTCGGAATCGTGCAGCCTAGGAAGCCCAGTTCGCCGAACTCGTTCATGATGCTGCGCTCGAACGACTCGAAACGGTGGATGTCGCGCACGCGCGGCAGCAGGCGCTCCGCGCAGAACGTGCGGGCGGCGTCCATGACCATGCGTTCGTCATCGGTCAGCTGGCGGGTCAACAGGAGCGGGTCTTCCCAATCGAACGAGGCTTCGGCGGAGGCTTTGATCGGGGCGTCGGGCGATGTCATGCAGCAGTCCTGGCGATGGCGCGGAAGGGGCCGGCATCTTCGCATTGCGTTTCTCGTGGGTCGAGACCCGGAAGCTGCCC
The DNA here is from genome assembly GCA_050247235.1 of Gammaproteobacteria bacterium. Lineage (GTDB taxonomy): Bacteria > Pseudomonadota > Gammaproteobacteria > CAIKBL01. Next base: position 58,843 of record JBFWUN010000019.1, on the reverse strand, counting down.
GCGGGGGCCTGGCGCCGGACGCGCTGCTGCGTTGCGTCGCCTTTTTCGATCAAGCCGTTACTGATACCATTTCGGCCCCTGACCGAGACCCGTTCCGGGACCACCTCGTGCCCTGCGCGGCGCGGCGCGGCCGCGGAGTCAATCGCTCTTAGCTGGAGGCAGTCATGAAGATCCTGGTGGCGGTGAAGCGCGCCATTGATTACAACGTGAAGGCGCGCCCGAAATCCGATGGTTCCGGCGTCGATCTCGCGAACGTCAAGATGTCGATGAACCCGTTCGACGAGATTGCGGTGGAAGAGGCAATCCGCCTCCAGGAAGCCGGCAAGGCCGAGGAGATCGTCGCCGTGTCAATCGGACCCTCGCAGTGCCAGGAGACGCTGCGCACCGCGATGGCGATGGGCGCCGACCGCGGCATCCTCGTGCAGACCGATGACGAAGTGCAGCCGCTCGGCGTCGCCAAGCTCCTGAAGGCAATCGTCGAGCGCGAACAGCCGGGACTCGTGATCCTGGGCAAGCAGGCCATCGACGACGATTCCAACCAGACCGGCCAGATGCTCGCCGGGCTGCTCGGCTGGGCGCAGGGCACCTTCGCCGCCAAAGTCGATGTCGGCGCGGGCACGCTCGAGGTCAAGCGGGAAGTGGACGGCGGGCTCCAGATCGTGTCACTGAAGATGCCGGCGGTGGTCACTGCCGACCTGCGGCTCAACGAGCCCCGCTACGTGAAGCTGCCGAACATCATGAAGGCGAAGAAAAAGCCCCTCGATACCGTGTCACCGGCCGACCTCGGCGTGGACATCGCGCCCCGCCTGAAGCTCGTCAAGGCGGCTGAGCCGCCGGGACGCGCGGGCGGCGTCAAGGTTGCCGACGTGCAGGAACTGGTCGCGAAACTCCGCAACGAAGCCAAGGTGATCTGATCATGGGTGCGCTCGTCATCGCCGAACACAACAACGCCGCGCTCAACGTGGCGACCCTCAATGCCGTTGCCGCCGCCAGCAAGCTGGGCACTGTCGACGTGCTCGTCGCCGGGCACGGCTGCAAGGCCGTTGCCGAAGCCGCCACCGGCATTCCCGGCGTCGGCAAGGTGCTGCACGCCGACGCCCCGCACTACGCGCACGCACTCGCCGAGAACCTCGCGCCACTCGTGGTGGGGCTCGCTGCCAATTACACCCACCTGCTCGCCGCGGCCACGACCAACGGCAAGAACGTGCTGCCGCGCGTCGCGGCGCTGCTCGATGTCGCACAAGTCTCGGACATCATCGGCGTGGTGTCGGAGGACACGTTCGTGCGGCCCATCTACGCAGGCAACGTGCTCGCGACCGTGCAATCCGTCGATCGCATGAAGGTCATCACCGTGCGGACCACGGGTTTCGACCCGGTGCCTGCGACGGGCGGCACCGCGGTGCTTGAAACGGTGGCGCCGGGACCGGATGCGGGCCTGTCGGAGTTCAAGGGAGATGAACTGACCAAGTCGACGCGACCGGAACTTGCCGGCGCCAAGATCGTGGTGTCCGGCGGACGCGGGGTGGGCAGCGCGGAGAACTTCGCAATCATCGAAAAGCTCGCGGATACGCTCGGCGCGGCAGTGGGCGCGTCGCGCGCGGCCGTTGACGCGGGTTACGTGCCCAACGATTACCAGGTCGGGCAGACCGGCAAGGTGGTTGCGCCGCAGCTCTACGTCGCGGTCGGCATCTCGGGCGCGATTCAGCACCTGGCGGGCATGAAGGACAGCAAGGTCATCGTCGCGATCAACAAGGACGAGGAGGCGCCGATTTTCCAGGTCGCCGACTACGGTCTCGTCGGCGACCTGTTCAAGGAAGTCCCGGCGCTCATCGAAGCGCTCGGCAAGTAGCGCCGGCAGGGCACGGCCATGGAACGCGAGGCGATGGAGTTCGATGTCGTGATCGTCGGCGGGGGACCGTCCGGTCTCGCGGGCGCGATCAGGCTCAAGCAACTGGCCGCGGAGCACGACTTCGAACTGTCGGTCTGCGTGCTTGAAAAGGGTTCCGAGATCGGTGCCCATATCCTGTCGGGCGCAGTGATGGAACCCCGCGCGCTGACGGAACTGATCCCGGACTGGCGCGCCCAGGGCGCGCCGCTGAACACCCCGGTCAGCGAGGATCACTTCCTGTTCCTGACGGAGTCACGTTCGTTCCGCCTGCCGACGCCGCCGGCAATGCAGAACCACGGCAACTACATCATCAGTCTCGGCAACGTCTGTCGCTGGCTGGCGCAGCAGGCGGAGGCGCTTGGGGTCGACATCTACCCTGGCTTTGCCGCCTCCGAGGTGCTTTACCACGAAGACGGCTCGGTGAAGGGGGTTGCCACCGGTGACATGGGGCGGACCAAGGAGGGCGAGGAGGGACCGAACTTCGCTCCGGGCATGGAACTGCATGCGAAGCAGACCATTTTCGCCGAGGGTTGCCGCGGCTCCCTGACCAAGGCGCTGTTCGAGCGCTTCCGTCTCCGCGAAGGCGTGGATCCCCAAGTCTACGGGATCGGAATCAAGGAACTGTGGGAAGTCCAGCCGGATCGCCATCACGCGGGCCGCGTGACGCACACCATCGGGTGGCCGGTCGACGCCGCGACGTACGGCGGGTCGTTCCTGTATCACCTGGAGGACAATCACGTCGCGGTCGGCTACGTCATCGGACTCAACTACACGAACCCTTACCTCAGTCCGTTCGAGGAGATGCAGCGTTTCAAGACGCATCCGAGCATCCGTGACACGTTCGAGGGCGGGCGCCGCGTCGCGTACGGCGCGCGCGCGATCAGCGCGGGAGGCTTCCAGTCGATTCCCAAGCTCACGTTCCCGGGCGGATTGCTCGTCGGGGATACCGCCGGATTTCTCAACGTGCCGAAGATCAAGGGTTCGCACACCGCGATGAAGTCGGGGATGACCGCGGCCGAAGCGGTATTCGAACTGCTGCGGGCCGGCGAACAGGCGGGACGCGAGGCGGTCGATTATCCGCACCGCCTGAAAAGCACCTGGTTGTGGGATGAACTCTACCGCGTCCGCAATATCAAGCCGTCGTTTCACTGGGGGCTGTGGGCAGCGCTGGGCTATTCGGCCATCGATACCTACCTGCTGCGCGGGCGCGCGCCGTGGACTTTCCGCCACACACCCGATCACGAAAGTCTCAAGCCGGCGGCCCAGTGCCGCCCCATCGAGTACCCGAAGCCCGATGGCAGGATCACGTTCGATCGGCTGTCCTCGGTGTTCCTGTCGAATACCAACCACGAGGAAAACCAGCCATGCCATCTCACGCTGAAGGACGCGAGCGTGCCGACGCGGCTGAACCTCCCGGTCTACGCCGGACCGGAGCAGCGCTACTGTCCTGCCGGTGTCTACGAGTTCGTGGACGAAGGAGGGGAACAGCAGCTGCGCATCAACGCGCAGAACTGCGTGCACTGCAAGACCTGTGACATCAAGGATCCGTCACAGAACATTCACTGGGTCACGCCGGAGGGCGGCGGTGGCCCGAATTATCCGAACATGTGAGCGACCGAGAGTGACGCACCGATGGCCAAAGTGACGTTTATCGCGAGTGACGAATCCCGTCGAGAAATCGATATCCCGAACGGATGGTCACTGATGGAAGGCGCCATCCAGAATGATGTCAACGGGATCGTCGCGGAATGCGGCGGCGGCTGTGCATGCGCCACGTGCCACGTGTTCGTCGACGCCGCGTGGGTCGCGCGGATGCCCGCGATGTCACCCAGCGAACAGGACCTGCTCGAGTGCACTGCGGTGCCGCGCCAGCCGAATTCGCGGCTGTCCTGCCAGATCAAGCTCAGCGCGGACCTTGACGGCCTCGTCGTCCGCCTGCCCGAACGCCAGACCTGACCTGCGCGACGCGCGTTGTCCATGCGGCGTTTCATCGTGGTGGGTGCAGGCCAGGCCGGCCTGCAGATCGTCGAGAGCCTGCGCAAAGGAGGGTTCGACGGTGAACTGGTGCTGGTCGGCGAAGAACGGAGCCTGCCCTACCAGCGGCCACCGTTGTCGAAGAAGTACCTGCTCGGCGAGATCGACGCGCCGCGCCTGCTGTTCCGCCCGGCCGAGCATTACGCCAAGCTCGGGGTCGACGTCCGGCTCGGTACGCGCGTGACCGGGCTCGATGCCGGCGCGCGGGAAGTGACGCTCGGTGACGGTACGCGCCTGGGCTTCGACAGGCTGGCGCTCGTCACCGGGGCACGGGTGAGAACCCTGTCCGTGCCGGGTGCTGACGATCCGCGGGTCTGCTACCTGCGCGGCATGGACGACGCCGAGGCCATTCGCGGGCGGCTCGCCGATGCGCGCCGGATCGTGATCGTGGGCGGCGGATTCATCGGACTCGAAGTGGCGGCGGTCGCGCGCAGCCTGGGCCGCGACGTCACCGTGCTCGAGGCGCAGCCGCGCGTGCTGCCGCGCGTGGTGGCGCCGCTGGTGTCCGAGTTCTTCGCTGACCTGCACGGCCGCCGCGGGGTCCGGATCCTGGCGGGGCGGCAGGTGAGCGCGCTCCGTGGCCGCCACGACATCATTGAAATCCTCACGGCCGACGGCGATGCGCTGCCGGCCGATCTCGTGATCGTGGGTATCGGGGTACTGCCCAACACCGAACTCGCCGAGCAGGCCGGCCTCGTGTGCGATGCCGGTATCATCGTCGACGAGTTTGCGCGCACGAGCGATCCGGCCATCGTCGCTGCGGGTGACTGCACGCGGCATCGCAACCTGCTGTATGCGCAGCCCCACCGGCTCGAGTCCGTGCAGAACGCGGTGGATCAGGGCAAGGTCGCGGCGGCCAGCCTGCTCGATTCGCCCGTCGCATACGCACAGGTTCCCTGGTTCTGGTCCGACCAGTACGAGTTCAAGCTCCAGATGGCCGGGATCTCCACGGGGTACGACGACCTGGTCGTCCGCGGAACCGTGGGGGAGGGGGGCTTCTCGGTTTTCTACTACAAAGGGGAGCGTGTCATCGCGGTCGATTCGGTCAACCGACCGGCCGACCACATGGCGGCACGCCGCATCGTCGTTACGGAGGGGCCGTGTGCCAAGGCGCGGGTGGCCGATCCGACCGTCGACATCAAGACACTCATCTGACGAGCGACTACGTCATGCCGAAAATCACGTTTATCGATCTGGACGGCGAACAGCACACCTGCGACATCGCGAGCGGCCTGTCCGTCATGGAGGGAGCTGTTGCGAATGGCGTCCCGGGGATCCTCGCGATCTGCGGAGGCTCCTGCGCCTGCAGCACTTGCCACGCGTACATCGACGACGCGTGGGTCCAGGTGGTCGGGGCCCCCAATGAGATCGAGGACGCGACGCTCGATCTCGCGAACGAGCGCCGACCCCAGAGTCGACTCACGTGCCAGGTCACGGTCACGCCCGAGATGGAGGGACTCATCGTGCGGGTGGCGAAGAACGACTGAGCGGCATGGCGCCCGGCGTTCGCCGGGGCCGTTTCGCCATGAACGCGCGGCGAAAAGCCGGTAAAGTCACACCCGTCGACCTCGCGCGGCGCGCCGCCCGGTCGGGACGCGCGCCGGATTGTCGACGACGGAGGCCGACCGCGGGGGCGGGACGGCCGTGAACCACCGGGCGGTGCGCGAAACGGCGCCAACACGGAGCGTGCGAGCATGCTTGAGCTTCACGATTTCTACCTGTCGGCGGCGGCGTACCGTGTCCGCATCGGACTTGCGCTGAAGGGGCTTTCCTACCGCACGCACGCGGTCTCGCTCGTGAAGGGCGGCGGAGAGCAGCTGCTGGCGGAATACCGGGCGGTGAACCCGCAAGGTCTGCTGCCGACGCTGAGCGATGACGACTTCATCCTGTCGCAGTCGCTCGCGATCCTCGAGTACCTGGACGAGCTTCAGCCGACGCCGCCGCTGCTGCCCGCCGAGCCCAGGCGACGCGCCCGCGCCCGCCAGTTTGCGCAGATCGTGGTCTCGGACATCCAGGCGCTGACGAACCTCCGGGTGCTTGCCTACCTGCGGACCACCCTCAAGGCGAGCGACGTGCAGCGCAGCCAGTGGTTCCGGCACTGGCTGCTGGAGGGACTGGACGCGCTGGAGCTGTGGCTGACCGCAGAGAGCCGCCCTCATCGCTACGCGCTCGGAGACGAGGTGACCCTTGCCGATGTCTGCCTGGTCCCGTTGCTGTGGAGCGCACGCCGCTTCAACCTGCCACTCGATGATTTCCCGCGCCTGAGCGAGGTGGATGCGGCCTGTCTCGAATTGCCCGCCTTCCAGCAGGCCCACCCTGATCTCCACGCGGAAGTGAAATAGACCTTGATGAACCCGATTCTGTGGCGCCCCGACGCGGCGCGAGTGGCGTCGACCAATCTCACCCGTTTCATCGGGTACGTGAACGCGCGTCACGCGTTGCGTATCGCGGAGTACCGGGAACTGCACGCATGGTCGGTCGCGGATGCCCCGGCGTTCTGGACGGCGGTATGGGATTTCTGCGGAATCAGGGCACAGACGCGCGGCGAACGCGTGGTGGCCGATCCCGCCCGAATGCCCGGCGCGCGCTGGTTTCCCGAGGCGCGGCTCAATTTCGCCGAGAACCTGCTCCGCCGGCGCGACGATTCCACCGCGCTGCGCTTCCGCGACGAACGTGGACACACGCGCGGCATGACGTGGCGAGCGCTTTACGCGGAGGTGCAGCGCGTTGCAGAGGCCCTGCGCGGATATGGCGTCGTGGCGGGTGATCGGGTCGCCGGGATCACCGCGAACACTCCCGAAGCGATCATCGCAATGCTCGCAACGGCGTCCCTTGGTGCAGTGTGGTCGTCGTGCTCACCCGATTTCGGCACCCAGGGCGTGCTCGACCGGTTCGACCAGATCGCGCCCAAGGTGATGTTCGCGATGGACGGCTACTACTATGCCGGCAAGACGCTCGACATCCGCGACAAGGTGGCGGAGATTCGCGCCGCGTTGCCGGGTCTCGAGCGACTTGTCGTCATCCCGTTCATCGCGGCCGGAGACCTCCCCGGGGCCGATCGGTTCGACACGTTGGGCACCTCGCAGCCGGACGCCGACATCCGCTTCGAGGCGGTGCCGTTCAATCACCCGTTGTACATCCTCTACTCGAGCGGAACCACCGGCAAACCCAAGTGCATCGTGCACGGCGCAGGCGGGACGCTGATCCAGCACCTGAAGGAGCACCAGCTGCACAGCGATATCCGACCGGGGGATCGGCTGTTCTACTTCACGACCTGCGGCTGGATGATGTGGAACTGGCTCGTGTCCGGGCTCGCGAGCGAGGCGACGTTACTGCTGTACGACGGCTCCCCGTTTCATCCGGATGGCTACACGCTGTTCGACTACGCGGATCGCGAGGACTGTACCCAGTTCGGAATTTCGGCGAAGTTCGTGCAGGGCATCGAGAAATTCGACGTGCGGCCGCGTGAACGCCACGCACTGAAGGACGTACGGACGATCCTGTCGACGGGTTCGGTGCTCCCGCCCGAGGGCTTTGACTACGTCTACACACACGTCAAGCAGGACGTGTGCCTGAGCTCGGTGTCGGGGGGGACCGACATCATCTCCTGTTTCATCGGCGGCAATCCCAACGGCCCGGTCTACCGGGGCGAGCTGCAGTGCAAGGGACTCGGCATGGCGACTCAGGTGTTCGATGAGCTCGGTCGTCCCGTGATCGGTGAGAAGGGTGAACTGGTCTGCACGAATGCGTTTCCGTCGATGCCGATCGGATTCTGGGGGGATGCCGACGGTTCGCGGTACCGTGCCGCGTACTTCGAACGCTTCCCGAACGTGTGGGCGCACGGAGATTTCGCCGAAGAGACCCCGCACGGAGGATTCGTGATCCATGGGCGTTCCGATGCGACCTTGAATCCGGGCGGGGTGCGGATCGGAACCGCCGAGATTTACCGCCAGGTCGAGACGCTGGAGGAAGTGGTGGAGTGCGTCGCGATCGGCCAGGAGTGGGACGGCGACGTCCGCGTGGTGCTGTTCGTCGTCCTGCGCGCGGGCGAAGCGCTCACCGGGGAACTCGAGCGGCGACTGCGCGATCGCATCCGCACGGGCGCGAGTCCACGACATGTCCCGGCGCGGATAGTCCAGGTCAGCGACATCCCGCGCACGCGTTCCGGCAAACTGACCGAGCTCGCGATCCGCGACGTGGTGCATGGCCGGACGATCAGGAACGTCGAGGCGTTGTCCAATCCGGAGGCGCTCGAACAATTCCGGAACCGACCCGAATTGGCGGCCTGACGCCCCGGTTCCAACGCGAGGAGAAGTACCCATGACGACAATCCGACAGGACGATGTGATCCAGAGCGTGGCCGACGCGCTCCAGTACATTTCTTACTACCATCCGCGCGACTACATCGTGAACCTGGCAGAGGCCTATGAGCGCGAGGAGTCGTCGGCGGCGAAGGACGCGATGGCCCAGATCCTGATCAACTCACGGATGTGCGCCGAGGGCCATCGCCCGATCTGCCAGGACACCGGCATTGTCACGGTGTTCTGCCGGATTGGGATGGGCGTGCGCTGGGATGCGACCATGAGCCTGACGGACATGATTAATGAAGGCGTGCGGCGCGCGTACCTGCATCCGGACAACAAGTTGCGCGCTTCCATCGTGGCCGATCCCGCGGGCAAGCGCATCAACACCCGGGACAACACGCCCGCCGTTATCCACATGGAGCTCGTGCCGGGGAACGAACTTGAAATCACGGTCGCGGCGAAGGGCGGTGGCTCGGAGAACAAGTCGAAGTTCGTGATGCTCAATCCTTCCGACAGCATCGTGGACTGGGTGCTCGCGACGGTGCCCCAGATGGGGGCGGGCTGGTGTCCGCCGGGCATGCTCGGGATCGGGATCGGTGGGACCGCCGAGAAGGCCATGGTGATGGCGAAGGAAGCGCTGATGGATCCCATCGACATCCAGGAAGTCATCGCCCGTGGCCCACGGAACGCACTCGAGGAGCTGCGCGTCGAACTGTACGAGAAGGTCAACGCGCTCGGGATCGGGGCACAGGGTCTAGGTGGGTTGACGACGGTGCTCGACGTCAAGATCAAGGATTTCCCGACGCATGCGGCCTCCAAGCCGGTGGCGATGATTCCGAACTGCGCCGCCACGCGCCACGCGCATTTCGTCCTCACGGGGGCGGGACCGGCGGAACTGCCGGCGCCGCGGCTCTCGGATTGGCCGCAGATCGCGTGGTCAGTCGGTGCGACGGCCCGCAAGGTGGATCTCCAGGCCGTGACCCGCGATGAGATCGCGACGTGGAAACCGGGGGAAACGCTGCTGCTGTCGGGCAGGATGCTCACGGGCCGCGACGCGGCCCACAAGCGAATCCAGGAAATCCTGGAACGGGGTGAACGACTTCCCGATGGCGTCGATTTCGACGGGCGCTTCATCTACTACGTAGGACCGGTGGACCCGGTGCGGGACGAGGCCGTGGGGCCGGCGGGGCCGACCACGGCCACGCGCATGGACAAGTTCACCGAGATGATGCTCGCGCAGACCGGTCTGATGGGGATGATTGGCAAGGCCGAGCGCGGCCCGGTTGCAATTGACGCGATCCGACGCCACCGCGCGGTGTACCTGATGGCTGTCGGCGGCGCCGCCTACCTCGTATCCAAGGCCGTCCGCAAGGCGCGGGTCGTCGCCTTTGCAGATCTTGGCATGGAAGCCGTGTACGAGTTCGAGGTCGAGGACATGCCGGTCACGGTGGCAGTGGATGTCAACGGCGAGTCCGTGCACAAGACCGGTCCCGCGGCGTGGCAGCGTCGAATCGGGAAAATCCCGGTGACGGTGGCCAGGTGAGCTGTCAGTGAGCGCGCGGCGGATGCGCGCTCGCTCCGCTCAAATCCCGCTGCCGAGGAACTGCAGTCCGCACTCGCGGTCTTCCCGGCCCTTGGTCGGATCCAGGTACTCCGGGTTGTCCGGGAGCGCATGCTCGTACAGGTAGTTCTCGAGATCGACGTCCGTCCAGTGATAGAGCGGCGCGACCTTCAGTGAACCCTGCACGCCCTTCGAAGCGACGCCGAGTGACCGGCGAAATTCGCCCTGGTCTGCCCGGATCCCCGTGAACCAGACATCAGGCTGGAGCTCGCGGAAGGCACGCTCGAACGGTTCCAGCTTCACCTCTCGCGTAAACGCAGCGTGCGCCGGGGTGTCCAGGGGAGGCAGGTCTCCGTGCAGGGCACGACGACGCGCCACCGTGACGCGCGGCGTGTAGACATGCAGGTTGAGCGCGAGCAGCGTCGAGAGACGTTCGACGAACCGGTACGTCGCGTCGGTGTTGTACCCGCTGTCAACCCAGATCACGGGGATGCCCGGGCGGGTGCTGCTCAACATGTGAAGAAGCACCGCCGTCCGCGGTCGGAAGTTGGTCGACACCACCGGGTTGGCCGCGCGCGCGAGCGCCCATTGGATGATCGCCCCGGGCGTCAGCGACCCTCCGGCGTGAAATTCCGTGTGCGGAACGGGGCCCCGCGGTTCTTCCCGACGGCATGCTTGTGCGGTCATCGTGGTGTTTCGCTGATTGGACGCACGCGCATTATTCCGCGTGGCCCTACGCGCGGCGTAGTCCCAACTCGAATATCGTTATGCCTCGCCCGGTGCAAGTGGTGCGAAGCCGGCAAGCGTGCCGTCCGGATCCCACACCCCACGGATCCGGAACAGTTCGGTGAGCAACGCGGGACTGAGCACGTCGCGCGGGGGACCTTGGGTGACAACCCGCCCTTGTGCGAGGACCAGCACTTCATCGCAGAAGCGTGCCGCCAGCGGCAGGTCGTGCAGTACGACCGCGATCCCGAGGCCGGTGCGTGCGAGGCGGGCGAGCGTGCCGAGGACCTCGAGCTGATGCCCGGGATCGAGCGCCGTAGTGGGTTCGTCGGCGAGCAGGAAGTCGTGACCACCCGCGAGGAGGCGTGCGAGATGCGCGCGCGTCAGCTCGCCCCCGGACAGCGATTGCGCGTTGCGTCGCGCGAGTGCATTGAGGCCCAAGGTCGACAGCGCAGCGTCTATGGCCGCGGCTGTCACCTCCCGCGGTTCACCGGCGCGCGGAACCCGCCCCAGTGCTGCCAGGTCCCGCACCGCCAGCGGCCAGGCGATTTCAGGCGCCTGTGCGAGGTAACCGACAGCGCGCGCGCGCTGGCGCGGGGCGAGGTCGGTGAGCGGCTGGCCACGCAGCGTGATCTGACCTTCGACCAGCGGTTGCAGACCCGCGAGTGCGCGCAGCAGCGTGGATTTCCCGGCACCGTTGGGTCCGCAAATCGCGAGCAGCGCGCCGCGCCGCACAGCGCAGCTGACCGTCTGCAGTACCTGCGCGCCGTCGCGCACGCAAGTCGCCTCGCGGGCCGCCAGGCTCATGACAGTGCGCCGCGGGCCGGCAGCCGCAGCGCGACCACGAGGAACAGTGGTGCCCCGAGCAGTCCCGTGATCACACCGAGCTTGAGTTCGTTCTGCGCGAACGGCACCCGGACGAGCAGATCGGCCGCCAGCGTCAGCGCGGCGCCGCCGAGCGCGCTCGCGGGCAGCAGCACGCGCGGCGCATGCGACACCCAGGGGCGCAGGGCATGCGGCACGAGCATGCCGACGAACGCAATGGTCCCCGCGATCGCGACACCGGGACCGACCGCGAGCGCGGTACCGATGATGAGCCGGCGTCGGAGTCGCTGCAGATCAACCCCGAGGCTGGCGGCGGTTTCCTCGCCGAGCACGAGCGGCTCCAGCCGCGACGACTCCCGGATCAGCACGCCGATGCCGGCCAGGATGAACGGTGCGACGAGCAGCATGTGCACGAGGCTGCGGTCGGTGACGGAACCCATCAGCCAGAACGAGATCTCGTAAGCGGCGTACGGATTGGGAGCGAGATTGAGCGCGAGCGCGACGCAGGCACCCGCGAAGCTGTTGATTGCGACACCTGCAAGGATGAGACCCACAGTGCTGATCTCGCGGCGCGCAAGCACGTAGAGCGTGCCGGTGACGAGCACGGCGCCGGCCAGGCCGCCGAGCGGCAGGGCGAGTCCGAAATGCAGAGACAACCCGGAATAGAACACGATAACGGCCCCGAGGGCGGCCCCCGCGGAAATGCCGAGCACCCCGGGTTCGGCAAGCGGATTGCGCAGCAGTGCCTGCAGCGCTGCGCCCGACACGCCGAGTCCCGCGCCGATCAGGAGCGCGAGCGACGCGCGCGGCAGGCGGATCTCACGCAGGATGAGGACATTCGCATCGGCGACGCCGAGAAGACCACGGAACGCGGAGTGCAGCGCATCTCCCGGCAGACCTGCCGTCAACGCGACGAAGAACAAGATGCCGCAGAGCGCGGCGAGGGCGGCAAACGCGAACCGCGGCGACATCGTCACCGTGGCGGATTTCTGGTGTCGTGACGTGCCGAGACGAGCGCGGCGACCGCATCGACAAAGTGCTCACCCCCGCACGCCCAGGCGGACTCCGGGACCTGGAGGAGGCGCCGCGGATCCGGCAATGCGTGCTGCAGGGCGGGGTGACGCAGGAACTCGCCGGCGAGCGCCGGGGCGCCTGGGCCCGTGGTGCCCACCACGAGCCAGCGCGGCGGATCACGCAGCAGGCGCTCGAGCGTGATGAATCCGCCGTCCGCCAGGCCGAACGCGGCGGCGGCGTTGGTGAACCCCGCGTACGCCAGCAGATCGTCGGCGAGCGTTTCCGGTCCGGGCACGTAACCGTTCGCGGACAGTACCAGCGCCCGATCGGCCGGATCCGGGGCCGCGGGTCGAAGTGACGCAAGCCGCGCGCGCAGCTGTGCCACGTGCGCATGCGCCGTTCCCGCGCGGCCGACGAGTGCCCCGAGGCGGACGAGTTCCGACAGGAATGCCGCGATGGAGTCCGCCACCGGAAAAACCTCGACGCGATACCCCAGGCGGGTCATCAGTGAGGCGGTGGCGTCTGTCGTGGAAGCACTCGTCAGCACCATGTCCGGCGCGAACGCGACGAGTTCCTCCGCGTGACCACGGGTCGTTGCCAGGCCTTGAGCACGCGCCGCGAACGGTGCCAGCTGGGGATCCTGCGCGAGCCGGGTGACCATCAGGGTGGCCGCCGGTGCGAGTTCCAGCAGCATGCCATCAGTACACAGATTGACGGACGCGATGCGCGACGGCGCCGCTGAATCTGCCTGCACGCATGGGAGGAACGACGCCAGCAGCGCGACGCGGGCGCATGCCCTGGCGGCGCTCATCTGCCGTCGCGTGCGGGTCACACCCTGGAGCGGCGCGCGCGCACCGACTCGGCGAGCATCTCCAGCACCGGTTCGGTGGTCTCCCACGCGATGCAGGCGTCGGTGATGCTCTGTCCATACACGAGGGGCGTGTCGGCAGCGTGGCTCTGCTTGCCTTCCTTGAGGTGGCTTTCCAGCATAAGCCCGCCGATCAGGCGCGAACCGGCCGCGACCTGGGCGGCGACATCCGCCGCCACCGCCGGCTGGCGCGTGTGGTCCTTGCGGCTGTTTCCGTGGCTGCAGTCGATCATGATGCGGTTCCCGATGCCCGCCTTCGCGAGCACCTGCGCGCACGCCGTGACGGACTCCGCGTCATGGTTGGGCCCGGTGTTCGAGCCGCGCAGGATGACGTGGCAGTGGACGTTGCCCTTGGTCGTCACGATCGCCGAGATGCCCTGCTTCGTGACGGACAGGAAGTGATGGGCATGGGCCGCCGCCCCGATGGCGTCGACCGCGATCTGCACGCTCCCGTCGGTGCCGTTCTTGAACCCGACGGGCATCGACAGGCCGGAGGCCAGTTCGCGGTGCACCTGGCTTTCCGTGGTACGTGCGCCGATCGCGCCCCAGGCGATCAGATCAGCGATGAACTGCGGTGTGATCACGTCCAGGAATTCGGTACCGGCGGCGAGCCCGCGGTTGGCGAGCTCCAGCAGCAGGCCGCGCGCGGCGCGCAGCCCGTTGTTGATGTCGAAACTGCCATCCAGGTGGGGATCGTTGATGAGACCCTTCCAGCCGATCGTCGTGCGCGGCTTCTCGAAATAGACCCGCATGACGATCATGAGATCGTGCTGCAGTCTTTCCGCGACCGTCTGCAGCCGGTCTGCGTACTCGAGCGCGGCCTTGGTGTCGTGGATCGAGCATGGACCGACCACGACCAGGAGGCGGTCATCTTCGCCGCGAATGATCCGCTCCGCCGCCTGCCGCGCGCGTGAGACGGTGTTCGACGCGTGCTCCGTGAGCGGCAGCTCCTCCATCAGGATAGCCGGGGGCAGCAGCGGCCGGTAGCCGACGATCCGCGCGTCGTCAGTAATCTGGAACATGTCGGTCAACTCCTCGGCGGGCGCAGGCCCGTCTCATGCGGGGCGCATTGTATAGCGTTCACGAGGCCCGGAGGCGTCCGCGGCGGCTCATCCCGCCAGTGCGCTGCCGACCTGGTAGCACGCAAACGCACCAAGGTATCCGAGCACTGTCATGTAGCTCCACGCGAGCGCGGGCCAGCGCCAGCCGCCGGTTTCGCGACGAATCACGGCCACCGTCGAGGAACATTGCAGGCAGAGCGCGTAGAACACCATGAGGCCGAGCGCCATGGGCAGCGTGAATACGGGCGAGCCATCCGCATGCTTCGCCGCACGAATCCGCGTGATCAGGGAACCTTCCGCGTCCTCGGCGTCGGCCTCCACGGCGTAGAGCGTACCCAGTACCGCGATCACGACCTCGCGCGCAGGGAACGACGCGAGCACCGCCGCCGTCACCTTCCAGTCCCAGCCGAGTGGCGCGAACGCGGGCGCAATCACGTGGCTCGCGCGCCCGAGATAGCTCCGTTCAAGCTGAACGGAGGAATCCACGTCCGAATCCCGCGGAAACGACGCCAGTGCCCATACCACGAGTGCCACGGCGAAAATGACCGTGCCCGCGCGCCGGAGGAAGATCGTGGCTCGCGCTGCGAGCTTGATGAGCACCGAGCGCAGGTCAGGCCAGCGGTAGGGCGGCATCTCCAGCAGGAAGCGGGAGACCGGTCCACGGTAGAGCACGCGCTTGATCAGGAAGGCGGTGCCGACGGCACCAAGGAGGCCCAGGAGATAGAACCCGAGAAGCACCAGCCCCTGCAGGTTCAGCAGTCCGCCGAGGTAACGTTCGTCGGGAACAAACGCCGAGATGAGCAGCGTGTACACCGGGAGCCGAGCCGAGCAGGTCATGAATGGCGCCGCGAGAATCGTGGCGAGGCGATCGTTCGGATTGGCAATGACGCGCGTCCCCATGATGCCCGGGACGGCGCATGCGAAGCTCGACAGCATCGGAATGAAGGACTGTCCCGACAGTCCGCACCAGCGCATCAGCCGGTCGACCAGGAACGCCGCGCGCGACATGTAACCCGAGTCCTCCAGGAAGATGATGAACATGAAGAGGATCAGGATTTGCGGCAGGAACACGATGACGCTGCCCACACCGGCCAGCACACCGTCGATGAGAAAGCTCGTGAACAGCGACGCCGGCATGCGGGCCTGGAGCCAGGCGCCGAGCGCGGCGACGCCGCCGTCGATGCCGTCCATCAGGGGCGCCGCCCACGCGAAAACGGACTGGAACACGGTTGCCATCGCCAGCACGAAAAACAGCGCGCCGTAGAGCGGATGGTTCAGAAAGTGATCCAGCGTGTCACGCCAGCCGTGTCGGCGCGGTGCGCGTCGTTCAACTTCCGCAACGATACGGTTGATCCATCCGTAGCGTTCGCGGGCCTCCAGGGTCGCGAGATCCCGTCCCTGTCCGATCTGCTGCCGGATGGTCGCAAGCGCCTCGGTGAGCGAGGCGCCGTAGCGCTCTTCCAGACGCCGCTCGGCGTGGCCGCCGCGGTCGGTGAGCGCCCGTTCCACCTCCACCGGGTGGACGGGGCGGTTCACATCCCCGAGCCGCGCCGCGAGTGCGGCGCTCGCCTGGCGCAGCGATGCGTTCAGCACCAGCGCGCTTGGCCGCGGGTCACGCAACGCATTCGCGACCTCCTGCCGCAGCTGATCGAGTCCCACGCCACGCGGGGTCGAAACCGGAACGACCGGACAACCAAGGTGCGACGCGAGGTGCGCGACGTCGAGTTCAATGCCGTTCGAGTCGAGCTGATCGGTCATCGTCAGCGCGATGACGACCGGCAGGCCGAGCTCGAGCACCTGGCTCGCGAGGAACAGGTTGCGTCGGAGATTCGTCGCATCGAGCACGACGAGCACGAGCGACGGCCGCCCGATCTCCGCGACATGACCAAGCAGCACGTCGACAGCAACGATTTCGTCGGGCGACTGGGCGCTCAACGAGTAGGTCCCCGGGAGGTCGACGAGTGCCACCGGCAACTCTCCGAACGTCGCGTAACCGAGCACGTGTTCCACGGTCACGCCGGGGAAGTTGCCCACCTTCTGACGCAACCCGGTCAGCGCGTTGAACAGCGTGCTCTTGCCGGTGTTCGGATTGCCGAGCGTCACGACCACCGGTTCGCCGCGAGGGCCGAGACGGTCGACGGCCGGCGATGGAGTCGACTCCGCAGCGGGAACGCTCATCGGGCGCGGGATCGCGGGTACGGGGCGTGTTCGATCACGCGGCCGGCGGCTCGAGGGGTATCGCGCGCGCCTCTTCCAGGCGCAGCGACAGGGCATAACCCATCAATTCCACTTCGATCGGATCACCGGTGGGTGCCTGGCGCAATACCGTGACCGTCGTCCCCTCGAGAAAGCCGAGCTGCATCAGTCGCTGGGCGAAGGAATCGACGTGCGGGAAGCCGGCCACGACGCCGCGTTCTCCCGGCCGAAGCGAGGCAAGGGTCCGCGACATCAGTAGTGGAAGATGCGGGTCAGGAGAGTCCGTACGAAACGCATGCGACCGCCCTGGCAGGCGACTTCGACGAGCGCCGCCTCGGATCCCGCCAGTGCCCAGCGGCTTTCGTCCACGCGGACGAGCATCGGGTCGCCCCCGCGCAGCACATCGAACTCGGCGCCCGGCACGAGGCCGCGCGCCGCGAGGCGCCCGGCGAGGCGACCGTCGTGCACGGCGACGACCACACCGCGCTGTCCGTGATGCAGATCGGAGAGCCGAGAGCCGTCCGCTCCCAGGCTGTCCAGCGGCGTCGTCGCGTTTGCACCAAGCATGCTGAATGGGAATGATTCCAATTCGAAAGATGCTAACGCGTCAACGATGCTTTGTCACGACCGGCGCCAGGATTTTCCGGCGGAAACGCCCGCCGGGTCGGTGATGCTCAGCCGGAAGCGCCGCGTGCGGATGCCGGGCGCGCCTGGCGGCTGCCCGGGCCGGTCCGCAACCCCGAAGGGGGGGCGGCGACGGCGTTGGCAAGATGACGCGCTTTCGCGTCGCGCCAGTATTCGACGGTCAGCAGGTCCGCGTGGTGCGCCATGAAGACCTGCCGATAGGCGTCGTCCATCGCGAGGAATCGCATGAACTCCTCAGGGAAGACGTCGTTCCCATGCACGTAGAACCACGACTCCTGCCGCAGTTCGTCCTCTTCGTACCGCGCCTCCGGCACCTCGCGGAAATTGCAGTCGGTCACGAGGCAGAGTTCGTCATAGTCGTAGAAGATCACGCGCCCGTGGCGCGTGACACCGAAGTTCTTCAGCAGCAGGTCACCGGGAAACACGTTCGTCTGCGCGAGATCCTTGATGGCATTGCCGTAGTCGATGACCGCGGCATTGCCGGCGTCACGCGTGCATTCGCGCAGGAACAGGTTCAGCGGCTGCAATCGGCGTTCGACGTAGAGATGCCTGATCACCAGCTGGTCGCCGTCGACGCGGGAGGATTCCGCAGCCTCCTGCATCAGTTCGTCGACCACAGCCGAATCGAACTTCGCGAGCGGGAACCCGATATGCGTGAATTCCTGGGTGTCGATCAGACGACCCGCGCGATCGTGCTTGAACACCAGCTGGTATTTTTCGATCACCTCGTCGCGCGTCGTGTTCTTCGGATACCCGAAACGATCACGTATGACCTTGAAGACCAGGTCGTAGGAGGGGAGCGTGAACACGATCATCACGAGGCCGCGGTCGCCGGCTGCGTGAATGAAGCGATCCTGGCAGTTGGCAAGATGACTGGTGAATTGCCGGTAGCGTTCGGTTTTACCCTGGCGAACGCGGCCGAGGACGGTGTAGAGTTCGTCGATCGGCTTGTGCGGCAGCAGCGAATGGATGAAGTAGATCGCGCCTTCGACGGGTTCGATGTCGACGAAGAAATAGGATCGCGTGAAACCGAACAGGATGCTGATGTCGTCGACGTCCGTCAGTATCTGACCTACCTCTATCCCCTGTTCGACGTGGCGGAACTCGACGACGAACGGCGAACTGTAGCCGGGCCAGAACGCCTGTCCGATCAGGTAGGCACCGGTGGACTGGTAGAACACCGCCGGCAGGAAATCGAGCCTGA
>JBFWUN010000019.1:0-40417 GCA_050247235.1 Gammaproteobacteria bacterium | reverse complement strand
TCTATCCCCTGTTCGACGTGGCGGAACTCGACGACGAACGGCGAACTGTAGCCGGGCCAGAACGCCTGTCCGATCAGGTAGGCACCGGTGGACTGGTAGAACACCGCCGGCAGGAAATCGAGCCTGAGCAGCTCGGCGCCGTCTGCGCGGTTCGCCGCATGCATCTCCAGCGTGTCGGCTATCCGCTCCTCGTCGCGCGCGATGTCGACGTAATCGGTGTCGAACCGGTATTCGTCCAGCAGTTCATGGATGACCGTCTCGGGGTTTCCCCAGTTCAGGTAGGACTTGTGGTCGATCGCGTAGCGTTGTGCATCCCGGACGTTGAATCGTATGTCGAGGAACTCCGTCTGCGGATCCGCGCCGACCGTATGGAACAGGCGGCGGCTGACGGAGTTGAAGTAGGTCTTGCAGAACGCGCCGTCCGCGATCCCGCTGACCCGTTCGCCGAACGAGTGCTTGACCTCCGCCCACAGCGCGCGCTCGAGTCCGATGGGGGAAAGCTGGCGGGTCAGTGCGGCAACGGTACGGTCGACTGACTTGGTCCAGAGATCCAGGCGTTCGACGAAATCGCGCTCGGCGCCGCGCCAGTCGCGCGTCTCGAAGCGATCCTTGGCGCGCCGGGTTATCCGGCCGAAGTTGTCGTTGTACTTGGCGAACGCCTCGTGGATGCTTTTGCCGGCTTCGAAAACGAGTTGTCGGCGATTGGGCTGATCCACGAGGCGCGGGACGGACTCAGAGACGTTCGATGAGCGCGGTGGCGAACTCGCTGCACTTCACTTCCTTCGCTCCGTCCATCAGGCGGGCGAAATCATAAGTGACGATGCGGTCGCCGATCGTGCGGTCCATCGAATTGATGAGCATGTCAGCGACTTCGGTCCAACCCATGTAGCGGAACATCATCTCACCGGAGAGCAGCACCGAACCCGGATTGACCTTGTCGAGGTTCGCGTACTTCGGTGCAGTGCCATGCGTGGCCTCGAAGATCGCATGACCGGTGTCGTAATTGATGTTTCCACCTGGCGCAATGCCGATGCCGCCCACCTGGGCCGCGAGCGCGTCGGACAGGTAGTCGCCGTTCAGGTTCAATGTGGCGATCACGTCGAATTCCTTCGGCCGGGTCAGCACCTGCTGCAGCGTGATGTCGGCGATGGAGTCCTTGATGAGCACCTTGCCAGCCGCGAGAGCGGCGTCCTGTTCGTCGTTGGCCGCCTTGTTGCCCTTCTCGGCCACCGTGCGTTCCCATTGGCTCCAAGTGTAGGTGCGATCGCCGAACTCCTGCTCCGCCACCTCGTAACCCCAGTTCCGGAAGGCACCTTCCGTGAACTTCATGATGTTGCCCTTGTGCACCAGGGTGACGCTCTTGCGATTGTTCGCGATTGCGTAGTTGACGGCGGCCCGCATCAGGCGCGAGCTGCCGTCGCGCGAGACTGGTTTGATCCCGATGCCGGAGGTCTCCGGAAAACGGATCTTCTTGTACAGGGCTGGATATGCGTCCTGGAACATCGCCATGAACTTCTTGCATTCCGGCGACCCGGATTCGAATTCGATGCCGGCGTAGATGTCCTCGCAGTTTTCGCGAAAGATCACCATGTCGACCGACTCAGGGTGCTTGACGGGCGAGGGCACGCCCTTGAACCAGCGAACCGGGCGCAGGCAGACATAGAGATCGAGAATCTGGCGGAGGGCGACGTTCAGCGACCGGATGCCGCCGCCCACTGGTGTCGTGAGCGGGCCCTTGATCGCGACGAGGTACTCACGGCACGCGTCGAGCGTCGCATCGGGGAGCCATGAGCCGGTGAGGTTGTTGGCCTTCTCGCCCGCCAGTACCTCGTGCCACACAATCTTGCGCTTCCCGCCGTAAGCCTTGGCGACCGCCGCGTCCATCACCCGCTGGCTCGCGCGCCAGACATCGGGGCCGATCCCGTCACCCTCGATGAACGGAATGATCGGGTTGTCGGGCACGACCAGTCGTCCGTTCGTGATCGTAATCTTGCCGCCGATCGGCGCCGAAGCTTGCGTAGCCAATGCTTTACCTCCCAGTAACGTAAAAGCGCGGCAAGTGTTCCATAAACCCGGCCGCGTTGTCATGTCGGCGGACGCGTGCGTCAGCGGCGTTGGCAGCAGGCAGTTCAGCGGGCTGTGAACGCGCGCAAGTGCGCAACGGGAAAGCAACCCAGGAACAAAGTTTTAATTGAGAATCCGGGAGGCTTGCAATATGCTGCGTTCGCGCGCTACTGACGTCAAAAATCCATTACAAGCCATTGAATTATAAATACAGAATAATAATCTTCGACGAAGAGCGGCATGACCGCGGGTTGCTTGCCCTTGCCCTCAGAAGCAGTGACGCAAGCCTCGAGATCCTGGAGGCAGCGTCGGCGCTGGAGATTGCGCAGCACGCGAGCAACGGTCCCATCGACGCGCTGATCGCCGAACCGGGACGCAACTTTGTCGAAGTCCGGCAGCTCGCGGCAGAAATCCGCAAGCGATCGCCGCGCAGTCTCCTGTGGCTGTTCACGGCGGACGCGCTGTCGCCGAGTGCGCGGGACTGCGTCGGTGCCGGTGTCGACGGTCGGACCGTGAAGACCAGTGCCGGGTTTCTGAGCCTGCCGGTCGCGCTGGCGGAGCGGCTGCGCGCCGCGAGGGATCTCGCAAGCCGGTTTCCCGTCGACGCAGATGCCGTGTTCTCCGGCGCGTTCGCGATCCCGGCGTGTCTGCTGGGCCGGGGCGGACTCATCGTCGCGGTGAACCGGGAACTGGAACTGCTCCTGGAGCGCCCACGGTATGAACTGCTCGATCTTTCGTTCGAGCAGCTGCTCGCCGAACCTGAGCGCCAGGACGAGTGGCGGCGCCGGTTCCTGGCGACGCAGGAGCGCTGGGAGTTCGGCGCCGACGTGGAGATGTCGGGCGCCCGCCCGCTGCTCGCGGCGATCACGGTAAACCCGCTGTCCGAAGTCCAGGCGGGACACGGGCTGTGGGCAGTCAACCTGTTCGACGTGTCGAGATTGCTCGGCACGCACACCGCCGCGACGGACAGCAGGGTTCCCCCCGAGCGCGAGCGCGACAGTGGGCTCGACAACCTGCTCTTCGCCGTTTCGCACGATCTCCAGGCGCCGCTCAATTCGATGGCCGCCCACGCACGCACGCTGGCCGAAAGCGGCGAGCCGGGCGACCTGGAGTCGCGCGTCGCAGCGAAGGAAATCGCCGCGCTGACCGCACGCATGCAGGCGATGGTCGACGGAATTCTGCAGGTCGCGTCGGTTCGCGCCACGGACCACGAGTCCGAGATCGTCGGACTGGATGAGGTGCTGCAGGACGCGATGGACAACCTGCGCAGTGAAATTGACGCCACGGGGGCCACGATTGAACGACACAGCCTGCCGACACTGCGCGTGAATCGGCAGCAGATGGTGCAGGTGTTCCAGAACCTGCTGGGCAACGCGCTGAAGTTCCGTGGCAACCGTGTTCCCCGGATCAGGGTCAGCGCGGAAGAGCGCGGGGACGTCGTGCGCGTCCAGATTGAAGACAACGGCATCGGGATCGAGGCCAAGGACATCGGACGCGTCTTCGATATGTTTCAGCGTCTCCACAGTGATCGCGAGTACCCGGGAATCGGACTCGGCCTCGCGGTGTGCCGGCAGATCGTGCGCGCGCACGGTGGAGACATCACGGTCGAGTCGACGCCGGGGCGCGGGAGCTGTTTCGTCATCGAGTTGAGGGGTGCCGCGCTGCGCGCGAACGCGAACCGCGGAACCCGTGACGCAGTGGATCGCTGAATGTCCGAGTCAACCATCACCTGCCGGGTCCTGCTGGTCGAGGACATCGACACCGAGGCGCAACTCGTGACGAAGCACCTGCGCCGCGTGAGCGGGTGGCGGTTCGTCATCGAACACTGCGATCGCCTTACGCCGGGACTTGAACGTGCGCGCGACGAGAAATTCGACGTCATCCTGCTCGATCTCAACCTGCCCGACGGGGCGGGAATCGAGGTATGCCAGCGCATGCGCAAGGCGGCCCCGCAGACACCCATCATCGTGCTGACCAACCAGACGAGCGTGGAACTCGGAACCAAGGCGTTGCGGGAAGGCGCCCAGGA
Organism: Gammaproteobacteria bacterium; assembly: GCA_050247235.1. Classification (GTDB taxonomy): domain Bacteria; phylum Pseudomonadota; class Gammaproteobacteria; genus CAIKBL01. The sequence continues at coordinate 36,324 of JBFWUN010000019.1, read as the reverse complement.
CTACCTGATCAAGCGCGAAGTCGACGGGCCGTTGCTGGGGCGCGCAATCCGCTATGCCATCGAGCGGACGCGCGCGGACCGGGCATTGCGCGAGAGCGAGCAGCGCTATGCGCTGGCCGTCGCTGGTGCGAACGACGGTATCTGGGATTGGAACATCCGGGAAGACCGTATCTATTTCTCTCCGCGCTGGAAATCCATTCTCGGCTACGCGGAGGGTGAAATCGCCGACCAGGTGCGCGAGTGGTTCGAACGGATTGACCAGCGTGACCGTGAGCGCTTCAACGAGGCGCTGAACCAGCACCTGGAGGGGCGCGCGGGTTACTTCGAATGTGAATATCGCATGGTCACGAAGGGGGGCGACGTGCGATGGGTGTCGAGTCGCGGTGTGGCGGTCAGGGACGATCTCGGGACGGCGCTGCGGATGGCCGGGTCGATGACCGACATCACGCGCCGCAAACAGACCGAAGCCCGGCTGCTGCACGAGGCGATGCACGATGCGCTGACGGGGCTTCCCAATCGGATCCTGTTCACCGATCGGCTCGACCTCGCGCTGCGCCGCTTTCGACGGGATCCCACCAAGCTGTTCGCGGTACTGTTCTTCGACCTCGACCGCTTCAAGCATGTCAACGACAGCCTCGGACACGCCGTGGGCGACGAATTGCTGGCCCAGGTTGCCGGTCGTATTCTCGGCTGCCTGCGGCCGGGCGACACGCTGGCCCGACTCGGCGGTGACGAGTTTGCGATCGTGCTGAACGACATCACTGGCCCGACCGACGCCATCTACGTGGTGGAGCGGGTGCAGGAGGCCCTGGCGCAGGAATTCGAGATCGAGTCTCACACGATCTTCACATCCGCGAGCATCGGGATCGCGGTCAGCTCGGAGATCTATCGCACACCGGACGAGATGCTGCGTGACGCGGACATTGCGATGTACCGGGCCAAGAATTCGGGCCAGGCCACCTACGCCGTGTTCGATACCTACATGCATGATCAGGCCATGTTCCAGCACCGCATGGAGACCGACCTCCGGCGGGCGCTCGACAAGGGTGAATTCGAGATTTACTACCAGCCGATCATTGCGATGGACAGCGAGCGCGTGCAGGGCTTCGAGGCGTTGCTGCGCTGGCATCACCCGAGCCGAGGACTGGTGATGCCGGAAGAATTCATCGGCATCGTCGAGGATACCAGCCTGGTGGTCCCAATCGGCTGGTGGGTGATCGAGCATGCGTGTCACCAGCTCGCGATCTGGCAACGCCTGTTCCCGATGGAGCCGCCTATCGGTATGAGCATCAACGTCTCCGGCAAGCTGTTCCTGACCGACGACATGGCCAAGCGGATCGCCGCGCTGCTCGAGGACTGCGGCCTGCCGCCCAATTCAATCCGGCTGGAAATCACCGAACGCGTGGTCATGGATCACGGAGATCTCGTACTGAGCACACTCGCGGATTTGCGTGATCTCGGAATCGAACTGCATGTCGACGATTTCGGTACCGGCTATTCGTCGCTCAGCTACCTGCAGCGCTTCCGTTACGACACGCTGAAGATTGATCGCAGTTTCGTCCAGACGATGTCGGACAAGATCGATTCGAGCGCGATCGTGGAAGCCATCATCACGCTCGGTGTCACCCTGGGAATGAAAGTGGTCGCGGAGGGTGTGGAGACCGCCGAGCAGGTCAAACGCCTGCGCGCGATGCAGTGTCCGTCGGCGCAGGGATTCTGGTATTCGCGCCCATTGCACCAGGACGCGGTCAACGACTACCTGCGCCTCGGCGGTCACCTGGCGAACGCAGCCGTCGAGCAGGTCTCGCACTGAGCATCACCCGGCGCATGCGCCCTGCGCGCAATCGATGAATGCCGCGCCCTGCCTGCCCGACGCCCGGCGCACGGACCTGCGACGGGGTGGAATGCGCCTGACCGTATGGGAGTGGGGGCACCGCGCGCAACCGCCGATCGTCTGCGTGCACGGCTGGGGCGATACCGGTGCGAGTTTTGCCTTCGTGGCGGCGCATCTCGCCGAATCCTTCCACGTGATCGCGCCGGATCTCCGCGGATTCGGGGCTTCCGCGTGGGCATCCGACGGTTATTGGTTCCCTGACTACCTCGCCGACCTCGAGGTCGTACTCGATCATTTCGTGCCGGATGGCCCGTTTGTACTGGTGGGCCACAGCATGGGGGGCAACATTGCGGGCCTCTACGCCGGGGTGCGCCCGGAACGTGTTTCCCGACTCGTGCTGCTCGAGGGATTTGGTATGCCTCCGACGCACGCGGACCAGGCTCCGGGCCGCTACCGGCGCTGGCTCGATGAACTGCGCGCAGACGATCCATTGCGGGACTTCGAGTCGAGGGAGGCGCTGGTTGCACACTTGCGCAAGCTTGCACCGCACGCGCCGGACGGCGTCCTCGAGACGCTTGTGGAACTGTGGGCCCGACCGGTGGAAGGGCAGCGTTGGCGCCTCAAGATGGATCCGGCGCACAAGCGCGTGAATCCGGTGCTGTACCGACGCGAAGAGGCTTCCGCGTGCTGGGCGCAGACGCTCGCGCCGGTACTGCTGATCAGTGCACGTCAATCCGATATCGCGACACGGTTTCCGCGGTTCGACGTGATGACCGAAGCATCGACGCGCTATCGGGACGCCCGCCAGGCCTGGGTGGACGATGCGGGGCACATGCTGCACTGGGAACAGCCTCGTGCGGTGGCCGCGCTGGTTGGCGCGTTCGCGAGCGACGTCTGATGCGCGTCGGAACCCTGGTGGTCGGCTGCGGCTACCTCGGAACGGCGCTCGTCCGTCGCCTGGGTGAAGCTGATCGACCCGTGTACTTCACCGTGCGCACCCAGACCCGGATGGCCGCGCTTGCGCGCGAACTCCCGCACGCGCATGGCATCACGTTTGATACCGCGGACACGTCGAAGACGACACGCGTCCTGATGCAGGATGTCATCGATGCACTGGATGTCTACTGCGTACTCACCCCGTCCGCACTGGCGACGCCGGTGCTGCGGGAGCGGCTCTTCGCCTGGCTGCGAACGCTTCCGGTGCGCCGTGCGGTGCTCAGTTCGAGTACCGGCATTCATGGCGAACGTGGCGGCGCGACGGTGGGGCCGGAAACACCCGTCGAGCCCACGACCCCCCGGCAGCAACGCCTCTTGGACATCGAACAGGCGTGGCTGAGCGAGACTGCAGGACGCATCGTGCGCCTTGCCGGGCTCTATGGACCGGGACGGGTCATCGGTCTTGGCGCCGTACGCGAAGGGGAGGTGCTGCCGGGACAGCCGATGGCCTGGCTGAATCTCCTGCAGCGGGACGACGCCGTGGAAGCGCTGTGCGCCAGCATGCGGGCCGATTCGGCGGCACGGATCGAACTTGCCAGCGACGGCACTCCGCTGCGTCGCGCTGCGTATTACACGGCGCTTGCGGCGATGATCCGGGCGCCTGCACCGCGATTCGCCGACCCCCCCGATCCCGACCGCTGCGGCAAGGCAGTCGACCCCCGGGTCAGTTTCGCGCGTCTCGGCTGGTCACCGCAGTGCGTCGATTTTCGGGTAGGGCTGCACGCCGCGCTCGCAACCGGTTGAGTGCGCGACCGTGCCGAAACCTTCGGCGCCCGGCACACTCACCGTCGCTCAGGGCAGTACGAAATCTCCGAACGCGCGGGCACCGTCTTCGCAGGGGACCCGGGTCAGCACGCGCTCGGTGGCGCCGTCGATCACGATGAGCTCATTGTCGAACCAGCTCGCGACGTAGTAGCGATCGAGTGACTTCACGTACGCGATACCTTCCGGGTACTCGCCCACCGGCAGCCGCGCGCGTTCCCGTGAATTTCCGAGATCGACTATCGATACATCGCCCGACTGCTGGTTGGTCACGAACAGGCGCTCGCGTGCGGGATCGTGCGCGATCGCGTAAGGGGCATCACCCACCGGGATCTCCGCCGTGATTTCCAGGGTCCGCAGATCCCCGACGGTCACCGAGTCGCCCTGCACGTTCGCCACGAAGAACCGGCCGCCATCGCGCGCGATCGTCACCCCGAACGGCGCGTTGCCGACCCGAAGTGTCGCAATTTCGCGACCTGCGGGAAGCGCAAAAACGGTGACGGTATCGTCGTCGCGGTTGGTGACGACGAGCCGGCTTCCGTTCGCGCTGACGGCGACTCCTGCCGGAATCGCACCGGTGGCGAGGCGGCCGATGCGCGCACGCGTGACGGTGTCTACGATGTGAACGGTGCGGGCGTACCATTCCGCCACGTAGATGCGGTTCCGCCGCGGGTCGGCGGCAAGCCCCAGGACCTCGCCGGGAAAGTCGATTGCCGCCGTCTGTACCAGCGCCTGTGTATCCACCACGCTGACCCCGTGTGCCGCGGGCGTGGACACGAACGCATGACGCCCGTCGCGGGAGAACGCGATCCCGGCGGGCGCTTTGCCCACCGGGACGTTACGCAGCGGGCGATGCGTCGCGAGGTCAATGACGGTCACCGAATCCGCGCCCTGGTTCGTCACGAACGCGCGTGGCGCGGCGGCGACGTGCAGGGTGCACAGGAAGGCGCAGGCGAACGTGGCGCCCAGGGCGCGCACGCAGTCAACCTTTCTCGGCGAGCTTCTTGAGGTTGGCGAGGCCTGCTTCGTACACCCCGGTCACTGCCCGAAGTGCCGCCTCGTCACTCAGTTCCGGGGGCGGGTTGTTCTTGGTGTACGCGCGGTAGAACCCGCTCTTCCATTCCACGGTAGTGGTGGAGTCGCCGTTGTCGCGCACCGTGAGGAACGACGAGTAGGTCGTGACCGGGAGCACGGTGTTGTCGGTCTTGACGATCTTGTAGCGATACATCATCGCTGCGGCGTCGTATGCCTGCAGCTCTTCGACGATTGTCGGACCGTCAGACTTGCCGATGGTGAGCGTACGCTTTGCGCCGACCGCGTTACCGCCTTCGACGGAACACTTCGCGACGGCCGGGTGCCAGGTTGAAATGGCACAGAAATCCGCGATGATTCCCCACACCGTGGCGGCGGGGGCATTGATGGTCACGTGCTGCGTGACTTTCTGGCGGGACGGTCCGTGCGCGAGTGCGGAAGTTGCCAACAGAGCGCAGATCGTCAGACAGAAGGCACGGGTTCTCATGCGAAGTTCTCCGGTTCTGAGGGATGGCACGGGTTACCCGCGGCAACGGGCGCCGGGCAGTGTAGTCGCTTGCCGACAACGCGACCAGACGCCGATTCCCCGGTTTCCCGGGACCTGGCGGCGGGCGGCGGCGGTGGTGATCGGCGCGGTCCTGGGTGTCGCGCACGGCATGGCGTCAGCCGCGGATACCGTCTGCCGGATCGCGATTTCTGTCGCCGGCACGTCGCCGGTCCAATTTGACGTGGAGCTCGCCCTGACGCGCGAGGCGCAGGCGACGGGACTGATGGCGCGTACGACCTTGCCGGCGGGCCACGGAATGCTGTTCGATTTCGGTAGCGAGCGCACTGTCGCCATGTGGATGAAGAACACGCACCTGTCGCTCGACATGGCGTTCTTCGATGCCGCGGGCGCGCTGCGCCACGTGGCCCGCAACACGGAGCCCCTGTCGCTTGCGCTGATCCGGGCGCCTGTCCCGATCCGCTACGTGCTGGAGGTCAGCGCGGGGGAGGCCCGGTTCCTGGACAGCGCTCGCGGGGCCACCATCGACCTGACTGCGCTGCAGGATTGCGCGCGACGCACAGCGCGCGAGCCGCCGCGCTGACGCAATCAGGGCGCCGGCGGCGTTCTCTCGCGGCGGAGCGCATCAAGCCCGTCGCTGAATCCGTTCAGCGATAGCGGAACCTCGATTGGCTGTCGCCGCCCGTCGTGAAAGCGAACCGTCATCGTGTCTGCATCAAGCAGCGCCTGCAGGAAGTCGCGCCCGATCTTGAGCCCCGCCCGGCAGCCGTTCGGTTCGCAACGCTCCACCGGAAAATGCATGGGCTCACCCGTGGGAAGTTCGATGCTCACCCCCGGCGGCAGCGAGATCCCCAGCGGGAGGCTCAGCAACGCGATTGGATCCCGGGTGTCGGGCACGAACCCGATGGCGATCTGGAGCACGCGTTGCCCGCCCTCGCGCAGCACGAGATTCTGGAAAATGAAGCAGCCGCCCTGTTTGTCGTCGTGCGGCGGTTCGCACTTGGCGGTCCAGCTGCCGAAGTTGGTTTCTTCCAGCCCGTACGCGATTCCCGCTGCGAACAGGAGCACGCACCCCAGCCAATACGCGAAAGGTCGCCGAGCGGAGTGCGTCGAAGGGGAAACAACGGTCACGGTGACTACTCTATCGCATTGCGGGACGCACCCACCACTCAAGTTCGCGCGCGATTGCGCGCGCTGTTCGACCACGCCGGCACGCGGATGTCCGTGAAGACGTCGTAGTAGTCGTAGGGCTTTATGTCGAGCACGGGCGTGCCGTCGAATGCGTCCAGCCGTCGTACGTGCAGCCGGGACCCTTCGCGGGCCACGAGATCGACCACTGCGAGCCCGACCGGGTTGGGCCGGTTGCGTGCCCGGAGGGCGAACGCGCCGCGCGGGGTCTCGTCGGCACCGCCGTGGGGGGGATATACGAGCGATGCCGGCGGCGGCGCACGGTGCATCCAGAACAGCACAATGAGATGGGAGTAGGCTTCCACGCCTTCGAGGCCGGCCGCGTAGCGCGGATCGACGACGATGGTCGAAAGCATTTCACGGCGTCGCCGGGGAACCTCCTCGTCGGGGATGTCAGTCTGGACGGTGCCGATGGGAGTCCACGTGAAAGACACAGACATCGTGCGCTTGCTCCAGGCGGGGCTCCGATCATCGAAGGCCGAAGGGGAAAACTCAACGACCCCGAACCGCCTTCCCGGGTCCGGTGCTCCGGCTGGCCGGTGCCCGCACTTTCAGGCTACGCTCGGCGCATGCGCGGCGCCCGCTTTCATCCCATCGTCGAAGCCTGGTTGCGTCGGACCTTCGGCGGCCCGACCCCGGTGCAGTCGCGCGTGTGGGAGGCATTTGCCGATCCACGGCACCTGCTGGTGGCGGCACCTACCGGTGCCGGCAAGACACTTGCGGCATTTCTGGGGGTCATCGATGGCCTGGTGCGCCAGGGTCTCGACGACGAGCTGCCGTCCGGCGTGCAGGTGGTGTACGTCTCGCCGCTGAAGGCGCTCGGCAATGACATCCGGAAGAACCTCGAGTTCCCGCTGCGCGAGATCCGTGCCGGGCTCGCCGCCGCGGGTCTGCCGGACGTCGATATCCGCATCGGCGTGCGGACGGGCGATACATCCCCGGCTGCACGCGCGCTGATGCGCCGACTTCCCCCTCAGATCCTCGTAACCACGCCAGAGTCGCTGTACCTCATGCTGACCAGCGATGGTGGTCGGGACATCCTCCGCCACGCGCACACCGTGATCGTGGACGAGATACACGCGCTGGCCGGCAACAAGCGCGGTGCCCACCTTGCGCTCAGTCTCGCGCGTCTTGCGCGTCTCGCCGCCCGACCGTTGCGCCGCATCGGGTTGTCGGCAACCCAGCAGCCGCTGCCGGAAGTGGCCCGTTTCCTCGTCGGCACGGCGTGCGCAGCTGCGCTCGATGCACATTGCACGATCGTCGACGAGGGCTTCGTGCGGGCCTGGGACATTGGCATCGAACTGCCTTCGGCGCCGCTCGAGGCAGTGCTGTCGACGGAGTCGGCGAACGAACTCCATGATCGGATCGCGGCGCTGATTCAGGCGCACCGCACCACGCTGGTCTTTGTGAACACCCGGCGGCTCGCCGAGCGGGTGGCCCGGGCGCTGAGTGAACGCGTGGGCGCGGACGTCGTGACCTCGCATCACGGGAGCATGGCCAAGGAAGCGCGCCTCGATGCCGAGCAACGACTCAAGGAGGGGCGTCTGAAGGCATTGGTGGCGACTGCCTCCCTCGAACTCGGAATAGATATCGGCGACGTCGATCTCGTGTGCCAGATCGGCACCACGCGCGCGCTCGCGACGCTGCTCCAACGCGTCGGACGGTCGGGGCATCGCCTCGGGGCGGTCCCGAAGGGACGGCTGTTTCCGCAGACCCGGGACGAACTGGTCGAATCTGCGGCACTGCTCGACATGCTCGCCAGGGGAGAGCTCGATCAGCTCAGGGTGGCCGGGCCCTCCCTGGACGTCCTGGCGCAGCAGGTCGTGGCCGCGATCGCCTGCGAAGAGTTCCGACTCGCGGAACTCTTTGAACTGTGCCGGTCGGCGTACTGCTATCGGTCACTGACCCACCAGGACTTCATGAGCGTGTTGACGATGCTCGACGAGGGTTACGCGTTCGCGCGGGGCAAGCGCAGCGCGTACGTACACCTCGATCGCGTCAATGGTCGCGTGCGCCCTCGCGTCGGCGCGCGGTTGGTGGCGATCGCATGTGGAGGTGCGATCCCGGACACCGCGGATTACGACGTGCTCGTCGAGCCTTCAGGACAGTTCATCGGTACGGTAAACGAGGATTTCGCGATTGAGAGTCTGCCGGGCAGCATTTTCCAGCTTGGCAACAATTCGTGGCGCGTGCTGAGGGTTGAGTCCTCCTGTGTGCGCGTTGCCGATGCGGAGGGGCAACCGCCGAACATGCCGTTCTGGTTGGGGGAGGCACCGGCGCGCAGCGCCGAAGTCTCCCGTGCAGTGGCGGGTCTGCGCGGGGAATTCGCAGCCTGCTTCGAGGCGTCGCCGCCCGCGGTGCGCCGTGAACAGTCGTGCGAATGGCTGCGGGCGCGAGGCCTGGATGCTGCATCCACCGGACAGATCTACGACTATCTCGCCGGAGGGTACCTCGCGCTCGGCGCGATGCCGACCCAGCAGACACTCGTGCTGGAGCGCTTCTTCGACGAAGCCGAAGGCATGCAACTGGTGATTCATTCTCCGTTCGGTTCCCGGCTCAACCGGGCTTGGGGATTGGCACTGCGCAAGCGCTTCTGCCGGCAATTCAACTTCGAACTGCAGGCTGCCGCGGTCGAGGACGCCATCGTGATCTCGCTGGGAGCGGTTCACAGCTTTCCGCTGGATGACGTGTGGCGCTACCTGAAGTCGGGAAATGTCCGCGAGGTGCTCACGCAGGCATTGCTGGACGCGCCGATGTTCGCGGTCCGCTGGCGCTGGGTCGCGTCCTGCGCACTGGCGATTCAGCGCAGTCGGCACGGTCGCCGGACGCCCCCCAGGCTGATGCGCATGTATGCGGAAGACCTCGTGTCGGTGGTTTTCCCCGACCAGCTCGCATGTGCGGAGAACCTGCGCGGGTCACGTGACATTCCCGACCATCCGCTCGTCCGACAGGCGATCGAGGACTGCCTGGAAGATGCCATGGACTGTCGCGGACTCGAGGCACTGCTCGGCTCGATCGAGCGCGGCGAGCGCCGGCTCGTGACACGCGATCTCACCGCTCCTTCACCGTTCGCGCAAGCGGTTCTGAATGCCAACCCGTATGCCTTTCTCGACGACGCGCCGCTGGAGGAGCGTCGCACGCAGGCGGTTGCCGCGCGACGCTGGCTCGATGCCGACACGGCGCGCGATCTCGGCGCGCTCGATTCCGATGCTGTTGCGCGCGTTCGCGCGGAGGCATGGCCAAACCCGCGCAACCGCGATGAGTTACACGATGCGTTGAGTGTGCTTGTCGCCGTCGATCCGGGCGTGCTGGCGACATTCAGCGGCGTGCCGGGCGGCATCGATGCGGAATTGGCCGGCTGGTTCGCAGAACTCGTCGCAGAGCGTCGCGCCGCGGCGCTGCGTCTGCCCGACGGGGCCTCGGTCTGGGTATCCGGCGATTCACTGGGCGCGGCCGCACTCTGGCCGAATGCCGAGGTCGTCACCGGACGTGGCTCGTATCCCCCTGCACAAGGCGCACGCGACGTGTGGCTGCGGGACGTGGTTCGCGGGTGGCTTGATGTATGCGGGGCGGTGACCGCGCCGAGTCTTGCGGCGCAGATGCACTTGCCAGTCGCGGACGTGCAGCAGGAATTGCTGCGCCTGGAGGCGAGCGGGGTGGTCCTGCGCGGTACCTTCGATACGTCCGAGCACTCGGGCGAGATCGAATGGTGCGAGCGCCGCCTGCTCGCGCGAATTCATCGCTACACGCTCAACCGGCTCCGAGCGGAAATTGAACCGGTGTCCGCGCAGGACTTTATGCGGTTCCTGGTGGGATGGCAGTTTGTCGCGCCGGAGGCACGCGTCGAAGGCGTCCAGGCGACGCAGCGCGTGCTCGAGATGCTGGCCGGATTCGAGGCGCCTGCAGGCGCGTGGGAGAATGCCCTGCTGCCGCTCCGCGTGCGTGACTACGACGGTACACATCTCGATCGACTGACCCAGAACGGGCGCTTCAGCTGGCTCCGCGCCGGCGGACGTGAGGTTCGCCGTGTCGCGAACTTCAACCGCACGACGCCCGTGATGTTCGTCCCGCGCGCAGAAGCATTACGCAGCCTGGAAAATGCCACGGAGGCGACTGGCAACGGGGTATTGCTGGGTCACGCTGCGCGCTGTCTCCATGACCACCTGGGGCGCCAGGGCGCAACTTTCTTCGACGAGATCGTGACGGGTACGGGACTGCTTCGCAGCCAGTGCGAGGCCGCGTTGGGCGAACTGGTCGCGAGTGGTCTGGCGACGTCCGACAGCGTGGTGGGACTACGCGCGCTGAGCACCCCGCAGAACCGGCGCAAGCCGCTGAACGGCGGGCGCCGAAGAGGGGTGTCGGCCGCCGGCGTGGAAGATGCCGGGCGCTGGTCGCTGGTTCCTTGCGCGGAGTCCCGGACACAGGGTGACGAAGCGGTCATCGCGGCCCATCGGCTGCTGCGGCGTTACGGGGTCGTGTTTCGCAAACTGGTGGAGCGCGAACGGTTACCTGTCCCGTGGCTCGATGTCCTGCGGGAACTCCGCCGCCAGGAATCGCGTGGAGAGGTTCGTGGGGGGCGCTTCGTTGCGGGCTTCTCCGGTGAGCAGTTTGCGCTGCCAGAGGCGCTGTCGGAATTGCGGCAAGCGCGCGGGAACCGCACCGGCGACAGCATGGTGATCGTGAACGCCACTGATCCTCTGAATCTGTCGGGGATCGTGACGCCAGGAGTACGTATCCCCGCCACGCTCCAGTCAGATCTCGTGCTGTTCGGTGGCGAACCGATTGCAGTGAAGGTTGGTAACGAGGTGCGACTGCTGAAGCACGTGCCGGCAGATCTCGAGGTTCGTGTCCGCACTGCCTTCATTGGACATCGCCCCGGCGCAGGCGCCCGGCGCGTACGCCGGTGATTCGGCCATCCGTCTGCGATCAATTAGGATTTTCAGAATCCGCCTGTAACTATCTGAATATTCTTTGTATTTAAGAAAAGTTTAGAATTTACTTGAAGTACGTGCGGGCTTTTTCCCGCGATTCGGTGCCTGGATGAGTGCGTGCGCGCTATGTCCGAAGTGGATGTAGCGCGCTCGGCATGTAAACCCATATTTTTGTACCGTACGGGATGATTAACTGTGAAAATCTTCTGATTCGCCAGAAGTATCTAGTTCGGTGTTAAAGAGTGCTCAAGGTGTCCAATCAGGTAATAACTCGACTGTTCTGAAATATTTCACGAAGGAATTCATGGATATCGACGCGATCGGAAGACGAGTGCGGAGTGAACGAAAGCAACTGGGGCTCCGACAGGACGAGTTCGCGAGCCTGGTCGGAATCGGGACTCGTTTCCTGTCCGAACTCGAGAACGGCAAGCCCACATTGGAGATTGGCCGGGTACTGCGCGTGCTCGATGCCCTTGGGCTTGAGGTTCAGGTGCACCGCCGCTCGCCATTCCCCAAGGAACAGGACTCGTGACGGCCGTGGAGGTGGGGCTGGGGGGACGGGTATATGGCCATCTGGTTGCGCCAGACGCAGGACAATGGCAACTCATTCCGTCGACGCCGGCCCCGGGTGTGGCAATGTCCGTCCTGCACCCGCGCACCGCCGAACCGTGGAGCGGGGTTCCGATGCGTACATGGTTCAGGCATCACTTGCCCGACGCTGGCCTGATTCGACCGATCGCCCGGAAACTTGGCCTGTCGTCCGGAAACGAACTTGCGCTGCTGGCGCACCTCGGAGGTGATTGCCCCGGGGCGGTGACGTTCCGACCGGTTGGCAGTCGCGTGCCCGACGCCGGGTCCTACCGCCTCTTTCAGCCGGCAGAATTGCGGAATCTGCCCGCGACGTTGCGCGAGGCCCCGCTGCTCGCCGGTACCGACGGAATGAGGTGTCTCCTGCCGGGCGAGCGCTACAAACTCCCGGTCAAGATGGACCACGAACGCATGTTGCTGGGGCTGGATGGCGCAGTATCCACGCATGTCCTGAAAATCGCGGATGAAGGGCTGCGGGAACATTCGACTAACGAATACTTCTCCATGCGCCTCGCCCGATGCGCGGGACTGGAAGTGCCCGCCGTCGAAATTCCCGCCGGACTCGACCACCTGCTGTTGGTCGAGCGTATCGACCGAGTCGTGACATCGTCAGGCGAGGTGACCATGCTGCATCTCGAGGACTTCGCCCAAGTGTGGTCCTCCGACCCGGAGTGCCGGTACGAACGCGAAGGAGGACCAGGCATTGCGGCGTGTGTCGAGATTCTCCGGCGCTACAGCACGTCTCCGGTGCTGGACTTGCGCGCGCTGCTGTGTTGGATCATTTTCGGTTACTTCGTCGGATTTGGTCTCGGCCACGCCAGGCAACTCACACTGCGCCACGCCCCTGACGGACCACGGCTCGGCCCCTTCTTCGGCATCTGGTCCTCGCACGTGTATTCACCGATGAATGGGTGTCTCGCGATGGCGATTGGCCGGGAAGATCGCCCGGACTGGCTGATTGGTGCGCGATGGCGGGATCTCGCGCATCAGGTCGGTGTGCGGCCGGCGTACGTGCTCGAGTTACTGGCCCGGTTCGCACGTGAACTCCCGGAGTCGGTGGAGAAAGTTCTTGATGAACTCCCGGCGGACCGGCGGGGCGCTGGCGTACTGCAGGACATTCGTGCGCTGGTGAGCAAACGGGCGCGCCAGACTCTGGTGTCGCTTGCCGCCGAGCGCGGCTGAGCGCACGGCGCCGCGGAATAGACGTACGACGTCAGTCGCCTGCCGGAAAGCTCAACTCGAAAAATCGCACGAAAAACGGAGACCACGCGAGCAGGAGGACCAGCATGAGCCAGGCCTCGACGCGAATCGCCGTCATCAGCTCGCGCCGCCTGTCACCACTGGCGTCGCTGAGGAAGATCCTCGCCATGGTGATGTCGAGCGGGAGCACGAACGCCAGGATGAGCATGATTGCCGGCGCGATCACCGTGGGAAAAATGCGCCAGCCGCGCAGATCCGACGTACCGTCCAGGAACGGTCCCACGCATGCGACCAGCACGGTGACCAGCGCGAGCATTTTTCGAAGCGGATTCACGGAGAACATTCTCCTCGGGCAATGGGGTCAACACTCGCGCAGCGCACGAGGCTTGTTCGTGGGATGGTTTCACTCTACCGGGACCTCCCGCATGATGCGTCGGAATATGACGGTCCGGCGCGCGCCGGAGGCCAGTTGAATTCGAGGAGGAATCGACGGTGAAGCCACATGTTTCCCGGGTTGGCGCCCAGTTTAGCCGCGAGTCGGGCACGCGCCTATTGATGGATGATCTTGGTGCGGTGGCGAGGGCACCGGGTGATTACGTGAATCTGGGGGGTGGCAACCCTGCAAGAGTCCCGGCCGTCCATCATTGGCTTTCGGACAAGTTCGCGGAGCTGGCACAGGCCCGCGAGTTCGATCCGCTGTTCGCCGCGTATGAGGATCCGCTGGGCCCCGCGGTGTTCCGTACCGCGGTAGCAGACTACCTGCGTGACCGGCTCGGATGGCCGGTCACGCGGGAGCACGTCATGTGTACCGCGGGCAGCCAGGCCAGCTTCTTCATCCTGTTCAATGTACTCGCCGGCCCGGACGAGGAGGGGCGGTCCCGCAGGATCCTCTTCCCGCAATCCCCCGAGTACATCGGGTACAGCGAGCTCTGCCTTGCCGAAGGCGGACTGACCGCGGTGCCTTCGCTGCCCGTGTTCACCGATGAACATCGATTTCGATATCACATCGATTTCGATGCGTTGCGAATCGATCCGACGATTGCGGCGCTCTGCATCAGTCGCCCGACCAATCCCACCGGAAACGTATGTACTGACGAGGAGCTGGCGCGGCTTCAGGATATCGCGCACGCGCACTCGATTCCGCTCATTCTGGATTGTGCATATGGAGAGCCGTTTCCCGGGATTTCCTTCGTGCCAGGCCGGATGTCCTGGACGGACAACCTGGTGGCGTGTTTCAGCTTGTCCAAGCTGGGGATGCCGGGCATGCGCGCTGGCATCGTGGTTGCCGATCCTGAACTGATTGGAATTCTTTCCAATATGAATGCGGCGATGGTGTTGTCGGCGAATCCGATCGGGGCGCGGGTTGCATTGGACCTGTTTGCGTCCGGGCAGCTGAGAGACATCGTGGATCGTGAGGTGCGTCCGTTCTACCTGGCCCAGTCGCAGCGTGCGGTCGCGCTCTGCGATCGCCTGTTCGCTGGTCTCGACTACTTCCTGCATGAACCGGGCGGCGCCATCTTCCTGTGGGTGTGGTTCCGCGGACTCCCAATTTCATCGGCGGCACTGTACTCCCGACTCAAAGCACGGGGTGTGCTGGTCATTCCCGGACATCTTTTCACGCCGGGAATTCCGGATGCGCCCCGCCAGGTGGGGGAATGCATCCGCATCTCCTACGCACAGCCCCCTGAGGTGCTGGCGCGCGGAATGGAGATTATTGCGGAAGAAGTGCGGCGCGCCTTTGCAGGGCGCTGACGGATCAATGCGTGCGAAGTGACCGGCGCAATTCGCACTCAAGCGTGCAGATGCGCTCGACGACACGCAGTCGCTCGGCATCATCGTCCGATGGAAATTCGACCACGGTTTCGAACCCGACGCGCAGGGGGGTCACCGCGACGACCCGGGCATCGAACTCGTTGTTCTTGTGGCGGAGCGGGATCGTGACGCGGACATATCGACCACGCGCCAGCCGCGATCCAGAGAAGAACCGAAGCGCGACCTGGTTGCGCGTCGAGCCGCGCAACCGGGCGATCCAGGCTCGCCACGGGTATGCGGGTCGCACTTCGATGGGGAAGTCTTCGGGATGATCGAAGACTTCCCCTATCGCGTGCGCTTCGTTTTTCGCGACTCGGAGCGGGACTAAATTGGGCATTGCCACCGCGGGTGCGGCGGAGGAACTCTGCTTGGTCAGGCCAATGGTAGGCATTTCCATCAGGTTTAACCAGTTACACGAGAAACCTGGAACTGATTCTAGGTTTCGGGTGTACAAAGATCAAGCTTGGGAGAGTGTTTTGCGCCGCTGATCAAGTTCCTAGCAGATCAGGTTCGATACTGCTCTTACGAATATATTGCATATCCCTAATCTATAAGGTTTTTGAAGATCGGTTCAGGGTAAACCTCAAGAAACAAGCGGCTGCCAGCCCGCGTCCGCCCACAACTGCCCACTGACCGCGGAATTGCGAATCAGGAAACAGATTGCGTCCGCGATTTCCTCGGGCGCGATCAATCGCCCTATCTGGGTCGCCGGCAGGACGTGCTTGCGGATGTATTCGTCCCCGAGTGCGCGCACCATCGGTGTGTCGGTGAATCCGGGATGGATGACCGCGCAGCGCACCCCGTAATACATCGCCTCTATCATGAGCGTTGCCGCCGCACCTTCGAGTCCTACCTTCGTGCTCGCGTACGCAATCTGGCCCTTGTTGCCCTGTGACGACACCGAGCCGATGAACACGACCGCGCCCTGCATACCCTCGTCCGCATTCCAGCGTTTCAGCCCCCGGGCGCTGCGCGATTCCGCAATTCGCGCAACCATTTCGAGCGCCCAGTACACTGGAGCGACAAGATTGACCTCGAGCACCTCGCGGAACTGCGACACCGGGTACAACTGCGCGCGGTGACTCTCGCGGTTGACCTTGACCGCGAGTCCGTCGCGCGTGATGCCGGCGGCGGGCACGCAGATGGAAACGGGATCCGCCCGCCGTTCGAGATCATCGAATACCTCTCGCCGGAACTGGTCGTCCGTGGTACTGCCGACATAGGCGATCGCAACCTCGCGTCCGGCCGCACTGTTGATTTCCCTGGCATGGTCAACCGCCGATTCGGCGCGATCGACCAGCGCTACCGCGCGGACGCCCTGTTTGACGAGTTCCCGCGCAGTCGCCAGGCCAATGCCGCTTGCGCCGCCGGTGATGATGGCCGTACGGCCTTGAATTATCATTTCGAGGACACCTTGAATATGGAGTATCGCGGTCGGCGTGCCCGGTACCGCGACTGAATTGAACCCGTGCCATGCCCGCGTGGTGGGACAGGCGCAGCAAGAATAGCCGAGCCCAGATCCGATTTGGAGAAGGTCCGATCGCGTTCCTCGATGCCTTTCCGTTGCTTGCCGCGAGTCGCCAGCGCTCCCATGCACTGCTGAAAGAACTGGCGTCGGTCTGTGTCGCGGACCGCGAGATGCTGGCGCCCGTCGCGTGCATCGCCGCGGCAGGCTCGCTCGGTCGCCTCGAAGCAGGAGACGGTTCCGACCTCGACGCCATTGTCATCCTGCGAGAATCGGTGGCACCCGAAGCGGTTGCCGTGGCGCTCGACAAGCTCTGGCAGGCCGCGGCGGGAGTGGGATTGCGGATTCCCAAGGCAGAAGGTATCTACCGTGACGGCGTCACGCCCGCCGCGCTGGTGGATAGGGATGCGCTGGGAAGCCTTGACGAACCGCCCGGTGTGTTCGGCAAACGTATGCAGCTATTGCTCGATGCACGTCCATTGTTCGGCATGCACGACTTCCAGCAGCTGCGCGAATCCGTGTTCGCGTGGTACATGTCGCCGCGGGCGGGTCTCGGCGCACGCGATCCCTGGGAGTATCTCGTGAACGATCTCGTCCGCTACGCCTGTGCATACACCAACTGGCAGCGCGCAAAATTCAACCGGTCGGACACCGACAGCTGGGCATTGCGCCAGGTGAAGCTGCGTTCGACCCGGTTCGTCACGTGGCTCGGTCTCTGGCTGCTTGTCTGGGACGCGAGGGAATCGAATGGAGACGCCGTCACCCAGGTGCGCGAGCGACTCGCGCTGACACCGCTTGAACGTATTGTCCTCGTCCTGGGCGCTGACTTTTCAGCTCCGCTCCGTGAATTCGTGGCGCTCTACGAAGCCGTGATTGCGCGTCTGTTCGACGCTGAAGTCCGAGCGCGGCTCGTGGCGTCGAATCGGCCGGTCGTGGTCATGCCGGACGACGACTACGACGAACTCATGGGGCAATGCGATGCCATGCGCGATGTCATCGACGCCATCCTCGCCGCCCGGTTCTGTCGACGGAGGTCACGACAACACTCCGTGCTGCTGCCATTCTGATCCCCACTGGCACCGACCCCACCCCGCGCCCGGTCCGACGGTACGTCCGGCGCGCCACCCGGGTTCGTGTTCACTCGTATTTGAGGGCCTCGACCGGGGCCACCTGCGAGGCGCGATAGGCCGGGTAAAGGGTCGCACACAGGCAGATCAGGAGTGTTGTCAGCGCGACGAGCGCGACGTCCGTCGCGCGTACCTCGGTCGGCAGGTAACTGATGTAGTAGACGTCGGCGTTGACCAGCTTCAGATCGAACGACCGCTCGAGCCACTTCAATGCGGCATCCGCGCGCGTGGCGATCACGAGCCCGCCGAGTGCGCCGAGCGCGATACCGCCGATTCCGAGAAGCGCCCCCTGCACCAGGAACGTCACGAGGATGGTCGCCGACCGGCACCCTTGCGTCTTGAGGATCGCGATGTCGCGGCGCTTTTCCTTGACCAGCATGACCATGGACGCAATCACGTTGAAGGCGGCCACCGCGATGATGAGCGACAGGACGAGGAAGAGGATGCGCTTCTGCGATTTCAGTGCCTGGAAAAAATTCCGGTGGAACTGGCTCCAGTCGAGCACGAGGTATTCGGCACCAAGGGACCGTTGCAGGTCCCGTGCATGGCGGACCGCGGCGTCCGGCGTGTCGAACTTGAGCCTGAGTCCGCTGACCGCATCGCCGTACTCGAAGAGCCGAGCTGCCGCCGGCAGGTCCATGAGTACGAAGCTCGCGTCAAACTCGTGCATCCCGACACTGAACGTGGCTTCCGCGGTGACCCCCTGGTAACGGGGTGCTCCGGCGCCCTCGCGCGGACTCCACCGCGGGATGATCAGTGTCGCGCGATCGCCTGGAGCAGCGCGCAAGGAGGCCGCGAGCGTCGCGCCGAGGAATACGGGCACGTCTCCCGGGCGATCGCGCAGTGCATCCAGCGATACAGTGCCGAGGTAGCGCGGCAGGTCCGAAACTTCGTCCTCCGTGTCGTGGGGCACACCGTAGACGACGACGCCCTTCACTTCTCCGCGCCGGTTGAGCATCGCGCTGCCGCGGATGAACGGCTGGACCCCCTGCACGAAAGACTCCGAGCGGACACGGCGCGCGACCTCGCGCCAGTCGGTGAGGGGTGAGCCGTTGCGGAAGATTGTCGCGTGGGACGTCATGCCCAGGATGTGCGAGGCCACTTCGCGTTCGAATCCGTTCATGACCGAAAGCACGATGACCAGCACGGCCACCCCGATCGCGATGCCGAACAGCGAGGCAAACGAGACGAACTGGGCGAAACGGTTCCTGCGTCTGCCCTGCAGGTAGCGCAGGGCGATGAACAGCGACAATGGGTGGTACATCGGCGGCGGGGCGCGCGTGGCGCCGACTCAATCCTCCATCGAGGACGACACGCAGAGGCTCCACAGTACCTTGTAGCGATTGCGGGGCGCTTTCTGAATGGACCAGAGGGGTTCGTCCGGGGAGCGAAACGGCCCGTTGCCGCGCCACGCCTCGGTCGGCTCCGGAAACATGTCGGCAGTCGCGAGCCCGGCGCGGATGAGGCGATCGCGGGTGCTGCAATAGGTCACGCCGCGACCGTCGCAGTAGACTTCAATCAGGTCATCCTTCATCGACGTCGTGCCCCCCGAACAGTTGCCTGGGTGTGCTGCCCGCGTGGCACCGGATCCCGTTCAGAACGTCCACGAGATGCTCACCGAACCGAAGTTGTGGTGGCTCGGTTGTCGCTCGAACTCCCGGGTTCGAAAGTTCTGCGCATAGGAGACCTTCCACTGCCGGAACACGAGGCTGGCACCGATGACATAGTCCCCTACGAATGATTCCTTGTCTATCTCGTGGCTGTCCTCGAACGTATTGCCGTCGAGGAACACATCGCGCAGTACCAGCCTCCCGCTCACCCCGGCGAACAGGTGAACGCCGAACGCATGGGGGCCGTTCAGTCGTGGATCGGCAGCCGACGACGGGCCGTTGGTGTCGCCGCCCGGGCGAATGATCGAGGTGCCGAAGTCCGCAGGCAGGTTCCAGCCCAGCCGAACTTCTGCGCCACCATTCAGGTACGTGTATACATTGCCGAGCGTCCCGCCCATGTTCGAGATCAGGTCGCACCCCCAGCCATCCGGGCCGAGCGCGTGTGACCAACGATGGCGACGCTCGTAGATCAGCATCACGCCTGGTTCGTTCTCGAGCTGGTTGTCCCAGCCGTTCGCGGAAGGCAGATCACGCAGGTCGTGCACAAGGTTCTGTGCATCCTCCGCGAGCGACCAGGGGCCCACGACACCTGCCTGTACCTCCATGGCGTCCATGCGCGTCGCGCTCTTGGAGATGAAGCTCACCCCGCCGTAGAGCCAGCCGGCATACGGCCGATCGTCGACAATCAGGTCGCGCCGAGCGGTGTCGGCGGGGGTGAACATCTGCTGGCCCAGTGACAGCCCGACGTTGTGCAGCCGGTCCGGCGCATGGATGAACGGCAGCCAGCGTGCGAGACGCAGCAGGGCCGGGGGAACCTCCGTTGCATCGATGTAATTCTCGAGGTCCTTCGACAGCCAGCTCAGCTGCATGCCGTTGGTGTACTGCGCATCGGTATCGCCGAACAGGTCGTTTTCGAAGATGAACGTGAAGGTCGACGCGTCGCCGGGAGCGCGCGGTGGCGTATCCGCGCCGCGCGCGTGCGTGCCGACGGACGCGGTCAGGATTCCGAGGGCCAGCGCGGCGCGCATGCAGTCATCGCCCCGTCGGCGCACACTCCCACCGCACCCCGAGGGGCAGTACCATTCGTGGTAATGTAGAAATCTGCGGGCATTCGCATTCATCGACGAGGAGCTTAACAAAATGTTGACCGTCGGTAAGAAACTCGACATCCCGGCCCCGGCGGACGCGCTGCGTGGCAGGGCCACACCGCTGCGAATCACCGATTGCCATTACGTGCTGAAGACGAACCTCCTGCCGCCGTTCCCTGCCGACTGTGACCTGGCGATGTTCGGCCTGGGTTGCTTCTGGGGTGCAGAGCGCAAGTTCTGGCAGATCCCGGGTGTCCATACCACGGCGGTCGGCTACTCGGCAGGCAGCACGCCCAACCCGCTTTATGAGGAGGTCTGTTCGGGCCTGACCGGGCACGCCGAAGTCGTCCGCGTGATCTACCATCGCGACCAGCTCTCGTTCGCCGATTTGCTGCGGGTGTTCTGGGAGTCGCACAACCCTACTCAGGGCATGCGTCAGGGCAACGACGTCGGCACGCAGTACCGTTCCGGGATCTATTTCCATGACGCGTCTCAGCAGCTGACGGCGGAGGCGTCCCGCGCGGCTTTTCAGGCGCGACTCTCGGCCGCCGGATTCCCCGCCATTACGACGGAGATCCTCGCGGCCGGCGAGTTCTACTACGCCGAGGACTATCACCAGCAATACCTGGCGAAGAACCCGGGCGGTTACTGCGGATTGGGCGGCACCGGCGTGACGTGCGGGTGAGGCGGAAAGGCATCATCGCGCGGCAAAAAGAACGGCGCCCCTAGGGGCGCCGAAGATTTCGCAGAGGGAGGAAAGAAACGTGCGTTGGCACGTACAGGGATAGAGCAAGCGGGGTGCCAACGTCGCGCAGCGCGAAAGTGCCGCCGCGGGGATGTGACCGCGCGCACAATTGCACCCCTCGCAGGAGACTTCCGGCGCAGTTTGCGTGCATCCGCATGACGATGCCCGCGGGCACCACGCCTCCGAACCCCGCCGACCCGCGTCAGGATCCGACGATTCGCGGCACACCCGGCGGCGCCGGTGCCGCTGTTCGCGGGGAATGGAGACTGCTAACGTGCCGGCCCCATAATGGAAATGCCACGCGGCCGCGCCAATGAGTATCCGATTCCACGACACCGACCGTACCCTGTCCCAGACTCTTCGCGATGTACGCGACGCCGTTGACGGCGAGCACGTCTCGCTCGGGCACCTGCTCGAACTCGTCGGCGAACAGGGACTCCTGCTGTTCGTGATGTTCCTGATGGTGCCGTTCCTGCTGCCGGTGTCCATCCCCGGCGTGAGCACCGTGTTCAGCCTGGTCGTCATCACGGTGGGCTTCGGCGTCGTGCTGAACCGTCTGCCGTGGCTGCCGGGACGGTTGCTGCGCCACCGGGTCGAAGTCGTGAGCCTTCTCCCGGCGCTCGACAAGGGAATCCTGCTCATGCAGAGAATCGAGAAGGTTATCCGGCCACGCTGGATGTGGCTCACGCACGGCGCTACGCTGAACCGCGTTAACGGTGCGATGCTCGTCCTTGGCGGCGTACTGCTGCTGTTCCCGCTCGGGCTCGTGCCGTTCTCGAATACGTTTCCGGGTGTGGCCGTGCTTCTGCTGGCCGCCGGACTCGTGGAGCGCGACGGTCTGTTCATCTTCCTCGGTTACGCGATGATCGCGGTGACGCTGGTGTATTTCGGCGCGCTCGCGTGGGCGGTATTCGTGCTCGGCATGAACCTGCACGAAAATGACGTCCTGTCGCGACTCTTCTGAATCGCTCAGACGCTGCGCAGGCCGCACAGGCGTGTGCTCCCGATCGCGGCCAGCGGTAGCAGCAGCGACAGGGCGCTGACCACGAGCAGCAGCGTCCCAAGTTGCGAGTAGTCCGCCGGGACCGAGATTGTCCCTCCCGAGTCGCGCACTTCGCGAGTCACCTCGAACAGCACGTTGAGGTACTTCGTACCGAGTTGGGATGCTGACAGAGCGAGATTGGTGAACGACGCCATGACCGCGAAGTAAGTGGCCTTCAGGTGCGCAGGCGCGGAATTGGCGATCCAGGCCAGCAGCGGGACCATCGAAATCTGGCCCAGTGGCGACTCGAGCGCCGTGTCGATGAGCGCAATGAACCTCGCATCCACGATTCCATGCGTCATCGACGCCGTCCAATCGTGCAAACCGTGGTACATACCGAGGATCGGCAGTCCCAACAGGAAACCCGCGACCGTGAGCAGGCTTACGATGTAGACGATCGAGCGCTCGGCCATCATGCGGCGGAACGCGAACAGCCCGACGAGGGTCAGTACGCTCGAAAGCAGTGAGAGCCTCGCCAGGAACGCCTGGTCGAATCCAAGTTCGTCGATCATCCACCAGGTGCTGCCGGCGCCGGGTCCGGGTATCGCCCGGAACACGAAGATGATAATCGCGGTGCCCAGCAGCGTGCGTCGCGCCTGCTCGGACAACTCGCGAAGCAATTTCCACATCAGGAACGCGATGACAGTGAACGAACCACCGAAGATGATCTCCTGTCCGTACACGAGATCCGACAGCCCCACGGACAAGGTCAGCGCAATGAACGCCGCGCTGCCGCCAAGAATCCACGCGTTGGGCGTAACCCTGTCGGGGTGTTCGGACAGATCTGTCAGCACGTCACTGCGTGAACGCCCTGCCGCCACCAGTGCGCGGACGCGGCGGGCCTTGAGCAGCGCGGCGAGCACGATTCCGGCGATGGAAATCGCGGGAATGAGCAGCGCGAGAGAGTAGACCTGCAGGTACACGGTCCGCACGGCGTCAGGGTTCGCCTGGTCGATGCCCGCGAACAACAGCACGTTGACGAGTGACACCAGCACGCCACCGCCGATGATCGCGATGCGACCGAGCGTCTGCATCGTCGTGTTCATCAGTTTCCGGCGATCGTCAGGCACGCGCACGCCGGTCTCGTCGAATGCCGGTACGGCGTCCACGGTCATCGCATCGGCCACCGTGTCCTGCATCATGTAACCGACGGGTGAGAGCAGCGCCGACAGAACGTACCAGTGCTCGAGCGAGAGGTAGCGGCGCATCTGGTCTGGTGCGCCCAGCAGACCGAGCATGATGACCATGCTCGACGCGATGAGGCCCGCGCCCAGAACCACGAACCACGATTTGTAACGCCACAGGAGATCGACAAGGTGACCCATCGGCATCTTGAGTGCCCACGGGATACCCGCCCAGAAACCAATCGCCGCGAGGAACGCCGCGGACAGGCCGAGGTAATCCTTCACGAAGAACGTCCCGACAATCGCCGTCAGACCCGACACCCCGGCTGCGAGGTACACCATCAGGGGCGGCAGGTACTCGAGACGGAACTCGGCGGCGAGTTCCGCCACGTGGCGTTCATGGAATCGTCGCACGATCGCGCGGGGGTTCATGGCGGGCTAGCATCCCGGATTCGATACGGCCCGTCAAAGCAGTGCACGCGACCCTTATACTACGCGCATCCCGAGCGGCGCAGGACCTGGCAGTGCATTACGTGACCCTGACGATTGCGATCCTGTGCGAGGTCGTGGCCACCTCTGCGCTCAAGGCGGCGGATGGCTTTCGTGTACCGGTGCCGTCCATGCTCGTGCTCGTGGGCTATACCGCCGCGTTCTACTTCCTGAGCGTGACGTTGCGCAGCGTGCCGGTCGGGATCGCCTACGCAATCTGGTCCGGCATCGGCCAGGTGCTCGTCATGCTCATCGCGTGGCTGATGTACGGGCAGACCCTCGACACGCCGGCATTCGCGGGGATCGCACTCATCGTCGCGGGTGTGCTCGTGCTGACGCTGTTTTCCACCTCGATGCCGCACTGAAAGTTTCCCCGGAGGCCTCATGAGCGATTACCAGATCTTCGAGATTCCACGCCATACCTTGCAGTCGGGTGTCACGCTCGACCTGCGTCTCGCTTACAGGACGTTCGGTACGCTGTCGGCGACGCGGGACAACGTTGTCGTGGTACCGACCTTCTACGCCGGCCGGCACACTGAAACCGAGTACATGGTGGCTCCTGGCCGCGCGATCGACACCTCGCGATTTTTCGTCGTGATCCCGAACATGTTCGGCAACGGGTTCTCGACGTCGCCCAGCAACACCCCGCCCCCGCATGGACGCGGCGGGTTCCCGCGTGTCTCCCTGTATGACAATGTCGTCTGCCAGCACCGGCTGCTGGTCGAGCACCTGGGGGTGCGCCGGATCCGGCTTGTCACCGGGTTCTCGATGGGCGGCATGCAGTCATTCCAGTGGGGCGCGCTGTTCCCGGATCTCGTGGACGCGATCGCCCCGATCTGCGCGTCGGCGCGGATTTCCGAGCACAACTACCTGTTCGTCGACAGCGCGATGGCGGCGCTGAGGCTGGACCCCGACTTCAAGGACGGCTGGTACGACAGCCCGCCGATGCGTGGCCTGATGACGTTCGGGAAGGTCTACGCGGCCTGGTTGTTCTCCCAGGACTTCATGCGTGGCCGACACTACCGGGAACTTGGGCTGGGCGCGCGGGATGACGTGGTTCGGCTCACGCAGCAGTACTTTCTGCAGAACGACGCCAATGACCTGCTCGCGATGGCGGATACCTGGCTGCACGGCGACATCAGCGCCAACCCGGTGTTCGATGGCGATTTCGCCCGTGCGCTCGCGGCCATCCGTTGCCGGGCGATCGTGATGCCAGGCACCACCGACCTGTATTTCCGGGTCGCGGACAACGAGGCCGAAGTCGCCGGGATGCCGCGGGCCGAGTGCCGGCCCATCCCTTCGGTGTGGGGCCACGGGGCCGGGTTCGGGCTGTCGGCACCGGACAACGCCTGCATCGACCGGAGCCTCGCTGAGCTGCTGGCCTGACGTCCCGGTGACACACGGCCGGTGCCGGCGTCCGTCCGGCACCCGGTCCCGCGCCCGCCCAGCACCCCCTGCGGCCTCAAGGTCGGCGCGCGCTCGTCGATACCCCGGGGCGTGACGGCGCAATGCGACCGAGTCACAACCGTGTCCAGAACCACCGACGACGGAGCTGCGATGAACCCGATGATGTCCTTGCTCGCCAGGCTCCGCCTGCGCCCCAAACTGATCGCTGCGATGCTCGCGGCCGGTATCGTGCCCGTGCTGCTCGCCACCATCGCCAGCACCCTGCAGGCCGGCAAGGCGCTGGAAGCGCAGGCCTACCACCAGCTCGACTCGCTCGTCGCGGTCAAGCGGATGGCGGTGGAAGACTATTTCACGAAGGTCCATGAACAGCTCGAATCACTCGCCCGGACGCCGACCCTGCCGCAGGCGGTCGAGGCATTCAACGAGTCGTTCACGGCGCTCGCCGCGGCCTCCGCCCCGGCCGACCTGGATGCGACCCTGGCGCAGCAGTACGGGGAGGTATTCGCCGCCGAGTACCGCAAACAGAGCGGTCAGGACGTCGAGACAGCAGCGTTGATCCCGGCCAGCCTGCAGGGCCGGATCGCGCAATACCACTACATCGCGAAGAACGCGCACCCGCTGGGCCAGAAGAACCAGCTGGAAGAAGTGGCCGCGGACGGTGCCTACCACCGCGTGCACGCCCGCTTTCATCCCTGGCTGAGCCGATACCAGGCCCAGCTCGGCTTCTATGACCTGTTCCTGTTCGACCCCCAGGGCAATGTCGTCTACAGCGTTTTCAAGGAGACGGACTTCGCGACCGACGTGCGCAGCGACGCCACGCGAAACACGGGGCTCGCACGCGCGTTCGAGGCCGCGATCGCGAGCGACACCGAAGGCAGCACGTTTCTCGTGGACTTCGCGCCGTACACCCCGTCCTACGAGGCGCCCGCCTCGTTCATCGCCGCGCCGGTGTTCCACGCGGGCCGCAAGGTGGGGGTTGTTGCGCTGCAGATGCCGGTAGACAAGATCAACGCGCTGATGCAGGAGAGCGCCGGACTCGGCGAGAGCGGCGAGACTTACCTCGTAGGCGAAGATGGTTTGATGCGTTCGCAGAGCCGCATCGACCAAGCCCCGACCCTGTTCAAGGTCAAGCTGGACACGGAAGGCGCGCGCCGCGTGCTAGCGGGCGAAACCGGCCATGCCGAATACGTCGATCGTCACGGCGGCGTGGTGTTCGGCGCGTTCGCGCCGCTCGCGATCGAAGGCCTGAAGTGGTCGCTGATGGCCGAGATCGATGAATCCGAGGTTCGCGCGCCGATCGGAGCGCTGCAGTGGCAGCTGCTCGGCCTGTCGGCCCTGGCGGCACTCGTCGTCGCGGTGTTCGCGTACCTGTACGGGTCGCGTCTGAGCCGGCGGGTCGCCGGGGCGGTCGCCGTTGCTGAACAGGTTGCAGAGGGCAATTTCGACAACGCGATCGCGGCCGACTCCGCGGACGAAGTGGGTGATCTGCTGCGAGCACTGGAGAAGATGCAGTCGGTGCTGTTCGCGCGCATCGTGCGCGAAAAGAACGAGGCACTGCGCATCGTGCAGGCGCTGGAGGTGACCTCGTCCAACGTCATGATAGCCGACGCCGACCGCAACGTGGTCTTCATGAACCGCGCGGTTACGGAAATGCTCAACAACATCAAGGAGGACCTGCGCCGGGATCTGCCGAATTTCGATCCTGCCACGGTGATCGGTCGCAGCATCGACGTGTTTCACAAGAATCCCGCCCATCAGCAACGGATGCTCGAGGCGCTGAAGACGACCCATACGGCGGAGATCAAGGTGGGTGGCCGACTGCTGCGCATCGTCGCGACCCCGGTCAGCGACGAGGCGGGCCAGCGGATGGGTACCGTCGTCGAGTGGGCAGATCTCACGGCCCAGCGGAACGCGGAATTCCAGATCCAGCACACCATTACCGAGGCCGCCGCCGGCAAGCTCGCCACGCGGCTGGACGCGTCGCAGTTCGACGGTTTCCTGAAGATCGTCTCCAGCGGCGTGAACGAGCTGCTGGACGCCATCGTCGCTCCTCTGAACGTGGCGGCCGCGCAGCTGAAGGAGATTGCCGAAGGCCGGATCCCCGCGCCGATCACCCAGGAGTTCAGCGGGGATTTCCGCGCGATCAAGGACAACCTGAACACCTGTGCCGAAGTCCTGAACGCCTTGATCGCCGACACCTCCAGGCTCGCCGACGCGGCAGTGGGCGGGCGTCTCGATGCGCGGGCGGATGTCGACCGGCACTGGGGCGACTTCCGGAAGATCGTGCAGGGCATGAACGACACGCTTGACGCGATCTCCGCGCCGGTCGCCGAGACACGTGACGCAATGACGGCGCTCGCGAACGGAGACCTGCAGCGGCTCGTGGAAGGCAACTACCAGGGAGAATTCGCCGTGCTGCGCGACGCCGTGAATACCAGCTGCGGCAACCTGCGCGACATGGTGACGAAGATCCGCGAGTCCGCGCGGTCGATCAGCACGTCGGCGGGCGAGATCGCGAAAGGCAACCAGGACCTGAGTTCGCGGACCGAGGAACAGGCGTCGTCGCTGCAGGAGACTGCGGCAGCGATGGAAGAACTCACCGGGACTGTGAAGCAGAACGCGGACAACGCCCGACAGGCAAACCAGCTGGCCGTCGGCGCACGCGAGGAAGCCCAGCAGGGCGGTGACGTGGTGGCCAAGGCGGTCGGCGCGATGGGCGAGATTAACGAGTCGAGCAAGCGGATCGCCGACATCATCGGCGTGATCGATGAGATCGCGTTCCAGACCAACCTGCTCGCGTTGAATGCGGCGGTGGAGGCGGCACGCGCCGGTGAGCATGGTCGCGGCTTCGCGGTGGTGGCGAGCGAAGTACGCAACCTGGCGCAACGCAGCGCGGTCGCGGCGAAGGAAATCAAGGTGCTGATCAAGGACAGCGTCGGCAAGGTGGAGGAGGGCGCCCGCCTGGTCAACGAATCCGGCAGCACGCTGGACGGGATCGTGTCCGCGGTCAAGAAGGTCAGTGACATCGTTGGCGAGATCGCCGCGGCCTCGGCCGAGCAGTCGGTCGGTATCGAGCAGGTCAACAAGGCCATCATGCAGATGGAGCAGGTGACCCAGCAGAACGCGGCACTGGTGGAGGAGTCGGCGGCGGCGAGCGAGAGCATGGACGATGAATCCCGCGGTCTCACGAGCCTGATCGGGTTCTTCAAGGTTGACAGCGGCGTCGGTGCGACGGCGCAATCAACGGGGACTCAGAAGGTCGACCGCCGCGGCGCGAGTCGACCCTGGTCGAAACCCGCGCAGGCCCCTGCCGATCCGGTGCCGGTGAAGCGGGTTGCCACCGGCGGCGCTGACGAGGCGTGGGACGAGTTCTGAACCCGTTCACAACGCGCTGATCGATCGCAACGACGCCCCGCCTCCGCGGGGCGTCGTCGTTTCCGGGTACCTTCACGTGGCTCGACAGCGCCATCCGGGTTGGCTACGCTGCGGACGAACCGGCACGGATGACGTGCAAGGAGTCCGGATGGCCACACGCAAGCGAGGCATGTTCCGCCGAATCGCGGCAATCTGCCTCGCGTGCGCGGGATGTGCGGAATCGGAGCGCTCCACGGTGTTCGAGTCGCTGGCTTCTCCCTCCGGGGATTTCGTGCTGACGGCGACGGTCATCGCGCCCTGGTTCCCGCAGGGCCCTCACCAGGTTGCGCTCGACCTGACAGCGGCGCGCACCGGGGAGCGACAGCCGCTGCTCAAGTCCGAACTCGCCTACGATGGTGTGCCGTTCACCAGGCGGAACATCGCGATGCGCTGGACGTCCGAGCGTGCCGCGTTCGTGTGCCTGAGCGCGACGGATCGGCCCGACAAGGGGATCCAGATCACAGTTCCACCTGCAGGCGCGGCACGGGTGGAGGTTCGCACCGGGTGCTGAGGCGCCACGAGAACTGCGGGGAAGCGGGATGGCGCCACTGAACGAATCATTCGAGACACATCTTGCGGGCAGCGTCCTGCGGCTGTCGCTCAACGGACGGACGCGTCTGAACGTTGTCAACGGCGACCTGCTCCGCCACGTCGCCGCGCGCCTGCGCGCGCTCGGCAAGGTCCCCGGTCTGCGATGCGTGCTGTTCGAGTCTCCTGGTGCAGATGCCTGGATCGGCGGGGCCGACCTTCGGGAACTCGGCAGCCTCACTCCCGACTCCGCCGAGGCGTTCATTCGCAGCATTCACGAAGTCTGCGCGGCCCTCCGCGCGTTGCCGGTGCCGGTGGTCGCGAGCATCCGGGGGCACTGCCTCGGCGCCGGCCTTGAAATCGCGGCGGCCTGCGATTTCAGGCTGGCGGATACGACGGCGGTGTTTGGCATGCCGGAAGTGCGCGTCGGCGTGCCTTCCGTGATCGAGGCTGCGTTGCTGCCGACGCTGATCGGATGGGGCAGGACCCGGGAGCTCGTCTATCGCGGACATCTCGTCGACGCGCGGACGGCGCATGCCATCGGGCTCGTCGAGCATTGCGTGGCGCCGGACGAACTGGCCGGACTGGTCGCGCACGTCATTGACGACCTCCTGCAGGGGGCCCCGCGCGCGATCGCAAACCAGAAATCCCTGGTGCAGTCATGGGAGTCCGCCACCTTGCCCGAGGCCATCGAAGCCGGCGTGCGCGCGTTCGTGGACGCATACGCGACGGATGAACCGGCAACCTACGTGGCACGCTTTTTCGCGCGCCGTGCCTGAACTGTCGTCCAACGGGAGCGCCTGACATGCCCACTTCGCCACTCATCGTTCTCAATGCACTCGTGATCCGCGCGGACAGTCAGCCGCCGGAGGGTCATCGGCGCGCCCGTCCGCGCTACAACGTGAACAGCGCAGGCGCCGGGATCGAAGACGCGGATGCGCGTGATCGCACCCTCGCGCTGACCGATCGACCGCAGCTCGAGTGGGAGGCGTTCGACGAGTACTGGCGCAAGATCCACGGACCGAAGATCCTGCACGTGGATGGTCCCGACGATCGCCAGACGGCACTGCTCACGTACTACCTGCAGCAGCACCGCATCCCCGGCGGCCCCACCTCCGAGCGGGCACCCCCGTATGCCGCGCCGCTCGCACCTGACGGCCGGCTCGTGACGGACCCCGCTGCCCGCTGCGTCCCGTACACCAGGCCCGCTTGGGACGGTATCGCCCAGCTGGGCTTCCGCAGTCGCGCAGATCTCGCGGCTTTCTTCGACGTCGGGCCGGGCAAGTACGGGCAGAAGATCGTCCCGGACGAAGCCGTATTCATCCGTGGCTTCGGATTCCATGTCGCCGAAGAGCACCTCGTCGTGGCAGCGGATCGCCGACAGCACCCGGTGGTGCTGCTGAAGACCCACGTGCGGAACGCCGGGCTCACCCGCGCACAGTTTCGGGGATACTGGATGGCGGACTATGCCGAGCGCGTGCGGCGCGCCGCAACGGCCACCGGACTCGTTCGCCGTTATGCGCAGCTGGTCAACGTCAGCGAGCCGGGCGACGCGCTGTACGACGCGGTCGGTGATCGGATTGACGGGGTGGGCGCACTGTCGTTTGCGAACATGAACGACGTGGAAGACTTCATTGCCAGCGACGCCCATGCGGCGCTCTGCGCAGAGGAGCAGGCGTTCGCGGCCGAAAGCGCGTACTTCACGGCGTTGAATTATCTGATCCGGGACGCCACGGCGTGACCGGAGGGCCGAGTGCGTCGAAGTCGACGCACTGTGCGCGGGCGCCGGAGCACCCGGGATGAGTGCTCACCGGGTGGGCGATGCCGGCGCTCGACGATTCAAAGCACGCGGGGATTGCCGCCCGATCCGCCGTCCACCGCGAGGATCGCGCCGGTCGTGTAGCTCGATGCGCCGCTCGCGAGGTACAGCGCGGCACCGACGATCTCGTGCGGCTGGCCACCGCGCTGGAGCGGAATGTTCCGCTTGGCGCCGGCGTTGAACGCGTCCAGATCCCAGGCCTTCGATATGTCGGTGAGGAACGGACCCGGCATGATGCAGTTCACGCGCACCTTCGGGCCGTACGCATAGGCCATCGAGCGGGTCAGCGCATTCAACCCTGCCTTGGCCGAGCAGTACGGCTCCGAGGACGGGCTCGGCGTCACCGCCGCGGTGCTGGAGACGTTGATGATGGAACCGCCGTCACCTTCCAGCATGCGCTTCGCGACGAGCGCACTCAGCCGGAACGGCCCCTTGAGATTGATCCCGATGACCTTGTCGAAGAGTTCTTCGGTGACGGTATCCAGCGACGGATAGAGCGGTGACAGTCCGGCGTTGTTGACCAGGACGTCAATCTTGCCGAAGTGCGCGTACGTCGCCTCGACGAGCGATTCGATCTCGTCCCACCGGGCGACGTGGCATGCGTGGGCGAACGCCTTGACACCGCGCGCCGCGATCTCCTGCGCAGTTTTCTCGCACTGCTCCAGCTTGCGGCTCGCGATCGCGACATGCGCGCCGTGATCCGCGAACGCCAGCGCCATCTCGCGACCGAGACCACGGCTGCCGCCAGTGATGAGGGCCACCTTGCCGGACAGGTCGAACAGGTTCCTGGTCATACGATATGCCCCGCGGGATTTCAGGTGTGGCCGATGGTAGGGGAAACCGGTGCGGAATTGAATTCGTCAACGGGCTCCGGTTGGTGCCGGCGCGCCAGCAGCAGGTAGAACGCGGGTACCACGAACAACGTGAACAGGGTCCCGATGCCGAGCCCCGCGGCGATCACGAGACCGATATGAAAGCGACTCACCGCGCCGGGCCCGAACGCGGTCAGCAGCGGCACCATTGCGACGATCATCGACACCGTGGTCATCAGGATGGGGCGCAGGCGAATCATTGCCCCTTCCTCGATCGCCTCCCGCCTGGAGAGTCCCCGTTCGCGCTGCAGCTGGTTGGCGAATTCGACGATCAGGATCCCGTTCTTCGCGATCAGGCCGACCAGGGTGACAAGGCCCACCTGCGTGTAGATGTTGATGGTGGCGAAGCCCAGGAAGATGAACGCGAGTGCGCCGGCGATCGACATCGGTACGGACATCATGATGATGAGCGGATCCCGCCAGCTCTCGAACTGCGCGGCGAGCACCAGGTAGATCACCACGGCGGCCAGCACCAGGGTGACCACCAGCGCACTGCCCTCCTGCACGTACTGACGGGATACCCCGGCGTAGTCCCACGCGAACCCTTCGGGGAGGACGCGCGACGCCTCCGCATTCAGGAAATCCAGCGCATCGCCCATCGAGACGCCGGGAGATGCCAGGCCCTGGAGGGTCAGCGCGTTGAGCTGCTGGAACTGCGCGCGCTCGCTCGGCTCGATAGTCTCCCGGAACGACACGATGCTCGACATCGGAACGAGCTTGCCGCTCGCCGTGCGGATGTAATAGCCCTGCAACATGCGCTCGGACGCGCGCAGTTCGTCCGGCACCTGCGGAATCACCTTGTAGCTGCGGCCCTCGAGGTTGAACCAGTTGATGTAATTGCCGCCGAGCATCGTCGCGAGTTCGCGACCCACGTCCTCCATCTGGATGCCCAGCACGCCTGCACGGTTGCGGTCGATCACGATGGTCGTCTTCGGGCGCGCGAATTCCACCGATTTCTGCAGGAACATGAACTTCCCGCTCTGCATTGCGCGTCCGAGCAGTTCATCGACTGCCGCGTCGAGCTGGGGATAGTCCGCGGGTGTCAGCACCACGAACTGGATGGGCAGACCGCGTCCTGCCCCCGGCAGGCTCGGGCGCGGAAAGGCATTCGCCTGGAACCCGGTGACGTTGTTCAGTCTCGGCTGCAGGTCGTTCTGGATCTCCGACTGTCCGCGTACGCGATCTTCCAGCGGCTTCAGCCGGAACCCTCCAAACGCGGAATTGGGCGCGCCGCCGAAACCCAGGATGAAGAAGCTCTCCTGGTACTCGGGTATCGACTCGTACGCCTTCAGCATTTCACGCGTGTAGGCCTTGGTGTAATCGAGCGTGGCGACTTCCGGTCCGCGCGCGGCCACGAACAGGATCCCGTGATCTTCGGTGGGCGCGAGCTCCTTCTGGCTGAACAGGTACATCGGGAACATGCTCATCAGCACCAGGAACCCGAACACCACCAGCACCGGCCAGCCGTCGAGCATCCAGCCGAGCGTGCGACGGTAGCCGTGCCCCAGCGCCTCGAAGAACCGTTCGACCAGGCGCTCGAACGCGCCATGGCGATTTTCGACCAGCACCTTGGAACTCAGCATCGGGGACAAGGTCAGCGCCACCACGCCGGAGATCAGCACCGCCCCGGCGAGTGAGAACGCGAACTCCGTGAACAGCGTGCCAACCAATCCGCCCATGAAACCGATCGGGGCATAGACGGCTACCAGGGTGGTCGTCATCGCGACGATCGGCAGCCGGAGTTCGCGCGCGCCGACGAGCGCGGCGTCGAACGCGCGCATGCCCTGCTGGATGTGCCGATGCACGTTCTCCACCACGACGATCGCGTCGTCGACGACCAGCCCGATCGCGAGCACCATTGCGAGCAGGGTCAACGTGTTGATCGAATAGCCCAGCAGGAGCATCAGAAATGCCGCGCCGACGATTGACAGCGGAACGGCTACCGCGGGCACGATCGCCGCGCGCAGCGAGCCGAGCGACAGGAAGATCACGAACAGTACGATTACCACCGCTTCCGCGAGGGTTACGAACACCTCGCGGATGGATTCCTCGATGAACTGGCTTGCATCGTACGGAATCATGACCTGCAGGCCGCTCGGCATCTGGCTCTTGACCCGTGGAATCTCGGTGCGCACGCGTTGCGCCACGGTCAACGGATTCGCCCCCGGGGTCGGGTCGATGCCGATGTAGCTCGCGGTGTTTCCCTTGTACCAGCTCGTAAAATTGTAGTCCTCGGCACCCAGCTCGGACCGGGCGACATCCGACAGCCGTACCAGGTTGCCGCCGGCAGCACGAATGATCAGGTTGTCGAAATCCTCAACACGGCTGATATCCGTGGTCGTGTCGAGATCGACGCCGACGTACTCCCCGCGGGTCGAGCCTGGACCCACCAGGTAGTTGTTTTTTTCGAGTACCTGCCGGACGTCCGCGGCGGTGACGTCCAGCGCGGCCATGCGCTTGGGATCCAGCCAGATGCGCATCGCGTAGCCGTTCTTGCCGAAGATGTTCGCCTTCGCAACCCCCGGCAGCGCCTGCAGCTGGGGCCGCACCACGCGCAGCAGGTAATCCTGGATCTGCTGCGGTGACATCGTGTCGCTGTAGAACGCGATGTACATCAGGGAGGTCGGATCGCCGACCTTGGCCTCGATGATCGGGTCATCGGATTCGCGTGGCAGCACGCCGCGCTGGCTCGCGACTTTGCTCTGGATCTCCGAGACCGCGTCCTGTGCGCGGTAGTTGAGCTTCATCGTGACTTCGATCGACGACACGCCCTGGCGACTGCTCGAGGTCATGTAATCGATGCCGTCCGCTTCCGCGATGGCCTGCTGCAGCGGCGTCGTGATGAAGCCCTTCACCAGTTCGCTGCTGGCACCCGGGTAGGTCGTGGTGACCGTAATCACGGCGTTCTCGGTCTTGGGGAACTGGCGCAGCTCGAGCGAGAAGATCGCGCGCGCCCCGAGCAGCAGGATCAGAAGATTGACGACGCTCGCGAGCACGGGGCGCCGGACGAAGAGATCGGTGAACGCCATGGGTAAACCTCAGCGTGCCGAATCGGCCGACAACGCTGTGTCCTCGACGATCGCGACGCGCATGCCATTGCGAAGCTTGTTCTGTCCCACGGCAACGATCCGTTCGTCGGCCGCAAGTCCTTTCAGGATCGCCACCTCGCCGGCGCGGACCTCCCCGGTCTCCACCTGCCGGCGATCGACGATGAGACCATCCTTCCCGTCCGTCACGACGAACACCGAGTTGCCGTACGGGCTGTAAGTGACTGCCGTCTCCGGTACCACGAGCATGCTCTCCCGGGCCTGCTGGAGGGCTTCCACCTCAACGAACATGCCGGGCCGCAGGCGATGATCCGTGTTCGCGACCTCGGCGCGCACGCGCACCATTCGCGTCGCCGGATCGACGCCGGGTTCGATCGCGACGAGGCGGGCGCCGAAGGACTCGTCACCGTAAGCCTGGACCCGCATGCGGACCTCCTGGCCGATTTGCAGCAACGGCAGGAATCGTTCCGGCACGGCCGAATCGAGGTAGATCGGGTCGAGCGTCTGCAGTGACACGATGCTCGCGCCTTCGGCCAGGTAATCACCGAGGTCGACGCGCCGGATGCCGAGCACTCCCGCGAACGGGGCGCGCACGGTTTTCTTGGCGATGCGCGCGCGCTGGGCCGCCACTTCGGCGGCGATGCGATCCCGGTTGGCGGCGGCCTCGTCGAACTGCGATTGCGACATCGTGCGATCCCGCACGAGTTTCCGTGCGCGCTGGTATTGGACCTCGGCGAGCTGGAGCTCCGCCACCTGGCCGGCCAGGACCGCTTCATCGACGGTGGCATCGAGCGTGAGCAACGGATCGCCCTTCGCCACGCGCTGACCGGACTCGAAATGCAGCGCGGCGACGAGCCCCGGCACCTCGTTGGTGACGAACGCGTCCTGCACGGCCGTCAGGCTGCCGGTGCCCGGGATCGTCCGTTGCCACTCCTTGCGCGCGACGGTCGCCACCGCGACCTCGGTCGGCGGCTGCGGCTTGGAGAACGTGGCCTGCATCTCCTTGATCTGGCGTTGCTTGGTGAAGGCCAACCCACCGACGATTGCAGCGACCACGAGCAGCATCAACAGGAAGCGGACGAACATGGCGGGTCGGCTCGCGTGGGGAAGGACGCCGCAGTCTAGCATCGCTTCCGGCGCGGGCCGAATTGCATGCAGGTGTCAGATGTGCACGAGACCGATCACCGCGCCGGTAGAGAATGTCGCCAGCGATCCCGCGACGACCGCGCGGGGACCCAGCAAGAGGATGTCCTCGCGGCGCTCCGGTACCAGTTCGGTCAGTCCTGCAATCAGGATGCCGAGGCTCCCGATATTGGCGAAGCCGCATAGTGCGTAGGTCAGGATCAGCTCCGATTCGACGCCGAGTGATCCGCGCGGCAGCTCGGCCAGTGCGAGGTAGGCGAGCAGTTCATTCAGGATCGTCTTGGTGCCGAGCAGCTGCCCGGCGACCAGCGATTCCTGCCACGGGATGCCCAGCAGCCAGGCGAGCGGGCGGAGGATCGTGCCCAGGATCCGCTCGAGCGTGAGTGGCGCGCCGCCGACGTCAGGTGCAGCGGCGAGCGCGAGATTGCACAGGTGCACCAGGCTGACCAGCACGAGCAGGATGGCCGCGATCTGCAGGCACATGCGCAGACCGGTCCGCGTCCCGTTGCCGATCGCCTCCATCGCGCTTGCGGCTTCGCGCGGCGGCACCCAGTGG
>JBFWUN010000018.1:0-72636 GCA_050247235.1 Gammaproteobacteria bacterium | reverse complement strand
ACGCCGTTCATCGGTGTCCGGATCTCGTGGCTCATATTGGCGAGGAATTCCGACTTTGCGCGGGCCGCAGCTTCCGTCTGAACCATGGCCTCGCGCAGCGCCTCCTCAGACTGGCGGCGCCGCGTGAGATCCTGTTCGACCGACAGCACCGCGCGACGGCCATCCTGCAGTGCCACCGCGCGTCGATGCGTTGCGATCCACAGCGTCGTACCGTCGGCAGTGCGAAACTCGCGTTCGAACTCGAGCGGAGGGCTGCCGTGCAGCACCTCCGAATCACGCACCGCGATGGCAAGTGCATCCTGTACCGGAAACACGTCCGCAGGGGTGCGCCCGGTGAATCCTTCGGCGGGTTGGCTGTACAGCGTTGCGTACGCCTGGTTGACCAGCAGGTAGCGTTGTTGCGCATCGCGCAGCGCGATGGGATTCGGAAGCGCATCGAGCGTGTTCCGGAGCAGCATGTCGGCCTGCTCGAGTGAACGCTTCGCGACACCCAGCGCTTCGTTCGCTTCCTCGAGCCGTCGCAGCGCGCGGTACCGCGAATGCTCGACGACGAGGACCAGCGCACCGTTCGCGCACAACAACCCGAGCAGCGACAGGAGCTGCAGCAGGCGCCAGTGATCCGTGTGCGTCGGGGCGGGCAGCCACCTCGCGAGCGCAACCCCGTGCATGGCGCACGCCGCGACGATCGCAATGCAGAGCCATGCCCCAGCGCTCCGGTACGCACGGCAGATGACCAGGAAGGTCGGGATTGTCAGCAGCCACCAGAGTGTCGGCGAATCGAGCCCTCCCTGGCGGGCTGCCTGCCCAAGCACACCGGCGAAGGTCACGCACGCGACAATGTTCAAGGCCGGCGTGGTGTCCGACGTCACCCGCAGGGTCAGCGGGGCCGCTGCAATCAGAATGCCCACGGCAACGATCAGGCACGCACCCGTGGCATCCCCGATCGCGAACAGCGCCGATGCGAAGAATGCACAGACACCGAGACCGATCTTCACGACCGTCGTGAGCAGTTCGCGGGACGTGAGTTCGCGCCTCCGGGGAGACAGCAGCTGCAAAGGGTTCAGCGAAATGCGATCGAACATGTGACGAGAGACAGCCTGTCGGCGGCACCTGACCCTCCGGATTAGCGGCCCCTGGCACGTGCACTTGATGCCGGCGCATGGGCCCGGCGCGCGCGGATCCGGGTGCGCGGCGCCCGCCAACCGCCCGCTTGCTGCGCCGCCCGGCGTCGTGGCAGGCTCGCGCTCTCGCCGAGGAGGGCGTTTCATCATGTCGAATGGGCCGATCACGCTGGTCATCCCCGATGACGTCCGCTTCGAGGACCTGCAACTGGCGCGCGATCCGCAAAACGGCGACATCACGTTCGACTGGGCGCCTGTGGAGCGCATCTGCGCGGCGAGTGGTCTCGATCTCGCGCGCCTGGAGGATCCGGCGTGCGATGACCTCTCGGAACTCATCGTGGCCTGGTACGAAGCCCACCTCGCGGCGGGCGGCGCGCCTGACGAGGTGCAGGAAGCCCTGCTGGCCGAGGAGGATGGACGGACGGAGGACTGACCACTCAGCCGAGGCCGAGCTGACGCGCGATCACGATCCGTTGAATTTCGTTGGTGCCCTCGTAGATCGCGAGCACCCGCGCGTCACGGTAGAACTTCTGCACCGGGAAATCGTCCAGGCAGCCGTCGTCGCCGTGCACCTGCAGCGCGGCCGAGCACACCTGCTCCGCGATTGCCGTCGCGTGCAGCTTGGCCATCGAAGCCTCGCGGATGCAGGGATGCCCCGCATCCTTCAGCGCTGCCGCGTGCAGGGTGATCTGTCGGGCCGACTCGACTGCGGTGGCCATGTCGGCGAGCCGGAATGCGACCGCCTGGTGCGCGCACAGTGGCCGGCCGGACACGCTGTGCGCCGCCGCGTGGTCGGACGCCGCGCGCAGCGCCGCCCGCGCCACACCGACCGCCTGGGCGGCGACCCCGATCCGCCCGTTCTCGAGGTACGCGAGCGCGATCCGGTAACCGCTCCCGGGCGGACCCAGCAGGTGGGTGGCGGGTACCCGCAGATTCTCGAGCGCCACGAGGCAGGTGTCGACAGTGCGGTGGCCAAGCTTGCGCTCCTCGCGCAGCACCCGGTAGCCGGGTACACGCGTGGAGGTGAGAAAGCACGAGATACCGTGCTTGCCTGCCGCAGGATCGGTGACCGCAACGACGAGTGCGTAGTCGGCGCTGCGGCCTCCCGTCGCGAACGCCTTCGTGCCGTTCAGCACGTAGGTGTCGCCGTCACGTTCGGCGCGCGTCCGGAGCGCAGCGGCATCAGAGCCGGCATGCGGCTCGGTCAGCAGGAACGCGCTGTGCGCGACGCCGCGCGCGAGCGGGCGCAGGAACGTCTCCTTCTGCCATGCCGTGCCATGGTCCAGCAGCGCCGCGCAGTTGGGCGAGTTGTTCACGCACATGAGGTTGCAGAGTCCGCAGTCCGCAGCGGCGATCGCTTCAACCGCGAGAACGTAGGACACATGGTCATGCCCGGCACCGCCCCACGCCCGCTCGATCGTCATGCCCATGAACCCGAGTTCGCCGAGCGCGCGCAGCACTTCGAGCGGCGCTGAGCCTGCCCGCTCCCATGCGAGCGCGTGCGGCGCGATCTCCCGTGCCGCGAAATCTTCCGCGGTCGCCCGGACGTGCCGCTGCCCGGGAGTCAGGATCACGCGTTCTTGATCGTCAGCCCCCCGTCCACCGGGATCGCGGCGCCGGTCAGGTACGACGCTGCGGGCAGTACGAGGCTGAGCGTCATCTGCGCGATCTCTTCGGGTTCCGCGTAGCGTTTCAGCGCGACGCGCCGCCTGGCGAACGTCAGTTTGTGGTCATCGGTGATATTGGAGGTCATGCCGGTGTGCACGGCGCCCGGGCAGATGCAGTTCACCGTGATGCCACGTCCTGCGAGCTCCACCGCGAGCGAGCGGGTGAGTCCGATGACGCCAGTCTTGCTCGCGGTGTACGCGCTGATGCCTTTCGTCGCGCCGAGTCCCTCGGTCGATGCGATGTTGACAATCCGGCCCGCGCCACACCGGGTCAGATGCGGCAGACAATCGCGCACGAGCTGCACCTGCGCGGTCAGGTTCACGGCGAGCGTGCGCGCCCAGCGCGCATCGAAGTCGGGATCCTCGATCGGCGAATCGAACACCGTACCCGCATTGTTGACCAGGATGTCGAGGGCTCCCCAGCGCGCGATGATGCCGCTCACCACCGTGCGGCGCTGGTCGGCATCGGACACGTCGAGCGCCCAGCCATGGGCGCTGCCGCCCGCGTCGGTGATCTCGTCGACGACCGCCTGCACCCTGGCGGAATCCAGGTCGCTCACGGCGACGTGGGCGCCCTCGTCCGCGAACAGGTGGGCGGTCGCGCGCCCCATGCCACTCGCGGCGCCGGTTACCAGCGCGACCTTTCCGTGGATGCTGCGGCTCAGTTTCGACAAGCGGGGCATGGGAGACTCCTGCAGGCACGTGGACGATGCGCGAATCGTAGCAGGCCCGCGCCGGAGGCGTGTCATGCCGGGGATTCGATCTCCCGCCGCGTCGCGCGATCGAGCTGGACGGTCAGGAACGTCAGCGCCTCGTCCGTCATGGCGTCGCTGAGGCGATGTCCGCCGGGATGTTCGCGATACCCGAGCGGTACGCCGAGATCGGCGAACAGGTCCCGCGCCGCCACTCCGCGGGTCAGCGGCATGACCGGGTCCTCGCGACCGTGCTGAATGAGCAACGTGAGGTGGCGCAGCGACGCAGCATCCGCCGCCAGCGGGGCGATCTCCGGGAGTACGCGTCCTGCGACAAGCACCGCGCCACGCATCCGCGCCGGTGCAGTCAGCAGCAGGCTGTAGGCGAGCGTCGCACCCTGGCTGAATCCGAACAGGTACACCTGGCGGGGATCCGCGCCGTAGCCCATCACGACGTCGTTGATGAACTGGAGCGTGCGCAGTCGCGCGGATTCTGCCTCCTCGACGTTGACCCGAAGACTGCCCGAGGTGAACTCGACATCGAACCAGCGGTACTGGCCTGGCGTGTTCTCGAACGGGGCGCGCGGGGACACTACCAGGAAGCGCGGGTCGATCCGCGGCGCGAGTTCGAACAGGCCGCCTTCGTTGCCGCCGATTCCATGCAGCAAGACGAGCAATGGCGGACGGCCTCCCGCAGGCGTCACCGGTGCGCGGGCCAGGTACTCGAAAGTCAGCACGGCAACCTCCTCGATGAACTGCGAGCATACCGTATGCAGGACGGGTACGGTGCTGACGCCGCGGGATTGCCTCGCGGCGGTTGTTTCGATCGCTCGACGCGATATCCTGCCCCTTTCGAAGCGGACGGAGGCGGCGCGTGTTGCGAGGGATTTTGAGCGGGGTGATTATCTTGAGCGCGGCGCACGTGACCGCGGCGGAACCGGTGGATGGCAAGGCCGTGTACGCGCAGCACTGCGCGGCCTGTCATGCGGGCGGCGCGGCGCGGGCACCCACGCTGGAGACGTTGTCCAGGATGGAACCCGCCGCCGTCGTACGTGCGCTCGAGACCGGCGTGATGCGGGTAGTCGGCACGTTCAGCCTGAACGGACCACAGCGCATCGCGGTTGCCGAGTACGTCACCGGCCGGAAATACGATGCGAACTGGACCGCCAGCAGTGCCAATCTCTGCGCGGCGGCCGCGTGGCCCGCGGCCGACCCGTTCGCCGCGCCGCACTGGAACAGCTGGGGCGCCGATCCGCGCAACACGCGCCATCAGCCGGGCGAGATGGCGCGGCTCCCCAAGGACAAGGTCGGGACGCTGGAACTGCAATGGACGTTCGCGTTCCCCGGCGAGACGCTAGCCGAGGCGCATCCCACGGTCGTCGACGGGCGCCTGTTCGTGGGAAGCCGCAGCGGCACCGTCTACGCGCTCGACGCGCGTACCGGCTGCACGGCCTGGACGTTCCAGGCCGGCGCGGCGGTCAAGGGACCTGTGCTGATCGGACGTATTGCCGACGGGCGGCTGCTGGCGTTCTTCGGCGATGTCGCCGGTCACGCCTACGCGGTGGACGCGGCCAGCGGCACGCAGGTCTGGCAGATCCGCGCGGATGAGCATCCCTCGGCGCGCCTGACCGGCGGATTCCAGCTCCTGCGCGGCAAGCTCTACATCCCGGTGTCTTCGCTCGAGGAAGGCCTTGCCGCGGATCCCGCATATGCCTGCTGCACGTTTCGCGGCGCGATCGTCAAAGTGGACGCGGCGACGGGTGCGCTCGACTGGAAGCAGTACACGATCG
Source organism: Gammaproteobacteria bacterium (assembly GCA_050247235.1). Lineage (GTDB taxonomy): Bacteria > Pseudomonadota > Gammaproteobacteria > CAIKBL01. The sequence continues at coordinate 67,366 of JBFWUN010000018.1, read as the reverse complement.
CCGAACCGCCCCACCAGGAAACCTCGTCCGTGACGGGCAAGCGGCATTTCGGCCCGAATGGTGCCGCGGTGTGGTCCGCGCTGACGATCGACGAGCAGGCCAACCGGCTGTACGCGTCCACCGGTGACAACTACACGCAACCGGCAACCACGACCAGCGATGCGATCCTCGCGCTCGATCTCGACACCGGCGAGGTGCTGTGGGCCTACCAGGGATTGCCCGGCGACGCGTGGAATGCATCGTGCACGCTTCCCGACAAGTCGAACTGCCCGCACAGCGACGGACCCGACCACGACATGGGATCATCGCCCATCCTCGTGACCCGCGCCGACGGGCGCCGGTTGCTGCTCGGTGGCCAGAAGACCGGCGTCATGCACGCGATCGATCCCGATCGCCGGGGCGAAGTGGTGTGGAAGACCCGGGTGGGTGAGGGCGGCATCATAGGTGGCATCGAGTGGGGCTCCGCCGCGGATGCACGCGCCGTGTACGTCGCGGTCTCGGACGCGCGGTGGGCGGGTGGCCGCTTCTTCGGGGATTCCGTCCAGCTCGACCCCGCCCAGGGCGGCGGACTTTTCGCGCTGTCGCTCGCGGACGGCAAGCCGTTATGGCAGGCACCCCCGGTCTCGTGCACGGGACGTGAGCGCTGCAGCCCGGCGCAGTCGGCCGCGGTCACGGCGATTCCCGGCGTGGTGTTCTCCGGGGCGATGAGCGGCGTGATGCGTGCGTTCGACACCGAGACCGGCGCGGTGCTGTGGGAATTCGACACGGTCCGTGACTACACGACGGTCAACGGCGCACCGGGTCGGGGCGGCGCCATCGACCAGGCGGGGCCGGTGGTCGTGGACGGCTGGGTCTATTTCAACTCGGGCTACGCCAACTGGGGCGGGTTGCCGGGTAACGTGCTGCTCGCGTTCCGGGCCACGCCATGAACACTGTGCACACCCCGTCGTATGAGATGCGCATCGCCGCAGTCGGCGTCTCCCGGCAGGCGACCGAGCGTGAACTCCTGGAGGATGCGATCGCGCTGGATGGCAAATCCATCATCGAACTGGGCTGCGGTCGCGCCGAACTGACGCGGCATGTCGCGCAGGGCGTCGATCGCCGCGTTCTGGCGCTGGAAGTGGACGAGATCCAGCACGCGCACAATGCCGCGCGCACCGATCTGCCCAATGTCGAGTTCCGGCTCGCGGGTGCCGAGGCCATTCCCGCTGCCGACGCCTCGTTCGATGTCGCGCTGATGTTCAAGTCGCTGCACCACGTACCCGTGCCGGAGATGGGCAATGCGTTGCGGGAGATCGGTCGCGTGCTCAGGCCCGGGGGGCTGCTGTTTGTCTCCGAGCCGGTGTTCGCCGGCGCGTTCAACGAAATCCTCCGCCTGTTCCATGACGAACAGCGGGTGCGGACGGCCGCGTTCGACGCGCTCCGCGCGGCAGTGGCGGAAGGCCTGTTCGAACTTGTCGACGAGATCTTCTTCGACGCGCCTTACGTGTTCGCGGACTTCGGCGAGTTCGAACGCCGGATTATCGGCGTGACGCACACGGTTCACCGCTTGACGCCCGAAGTGCACGCGGAGGTCGCGCGTCGTTTCGCCGCCCACTGCGGACCCCAGGGCGCCCGGTTCGCCTCGCCGATGCGCGCAGACCTGCTGCGCCGGCCGGTGGCACGCTGAGCCATCCTCCGCGCGCATGCGGACCGTCGCGGCCTGGCTCGGTGCGCTCGCCTGCGGTGTCGCGTTGCCGCTCGCCGCCGGCGAATGGGTGTCAGGACGCGTGGTCAACGTGCATGACGGCGACACGGCGACGATCGCGACGCTGGATGCACGCGTCCTGCAGGTGCGCTTCTACGGCGTCGACGCGCCCGAACGGGCCACTGAAGATTGGCCCGCCCAGGCGCATGCGGCGGCCGCGACGCGGTTCGTGCGCGGCATGCTGCTGGAGCGTCCGGTGAGCGTGCGGCTGACGGGCGAGCGCACGTACGGTCGTGAAGTGGGCGAAGTGTTCGTCGATGGCCGTTCCGTGTCACGCGAACTGCTGCGTGCGGGCTTTGGCTGGTGGAACGCGCGGTACGCGCGTGACGACCGCGATCTCCAGTCCCTGGAACAGGCGGCGCGCAGCGCCCGGCGCGGGCTCTGGCAGAACGCGGAAGCGCTGGCACCCTGGCAGCACCGTGCCCGGCATCGTCCGCGCCCACGCCGCTGAACCTTGTTTCCGACCGGAGGGCTGTCGATGAGAGAACGCAAAATGCGGAAAACCCGCGGGCCCGCCGGCGCCGCCGCGTGGATGGCCGGCGCGCTGCTGCTCCTGGCCGGCTGCACGGAAGAATCACAGAACCGGCTGTCGCGACTGGAAGTGACCTGGCTCGAAGGGGACTACCGCGTGACGTTCGCGGAAGGCCAGCACCTGAAGCAGTGGGTCGTCAGGGACAGCAAGGTCACGTCGGACTCACCCAAGGGCTACTACTACTTCTGGGCCGAGGAAGACGGGCGCAAGATCTACGTTCAAACCCCGATCGCGCGCACCTACGTCGAGGAGATCCCGTGAACTGCACCTGGGGTCGGCGCCGCGCGGCAGCTCTCCGCTTCACGCGGGTCCCGCCCGCGTTCGACCTTCCGTCAAGGTACCTGCGTGTCGATGCGGACATTCACCGCGACGTCCGGGCCTACCTTCAGCGGTGCGGTCCGCCCTTCCAGGTCCCCTGACTGCGCGATGGGATCTCCACTGCGCGAGATGCGGGCCGTGACGGTGACCTCGGTCGCGCTGCTCAACCGGAGTTGCGGCGACATCGCGAGGCTGTCGTCGAGCGTCACGCGCAATGGCAGATCGGCGAGTTTTACGCGTTTTACCGCCAGCGGCATCGGCGGACCAGTCACGGCGCGCGCCAGCACGTACACCACGCTGTCCGGTGCGAAGCCGGCGGTGGCGGCACGATCCACGTCCACCGCAACGACAATGCGGGCGCCAGTGGCGACGGGCGTCGCCGCCGATGCCGGTGTGTTGCCGCGCGCTTCGATCTCCGCGATCAGTGCATCGAGTTCGTCCGTCGGGGTTTCACCGCGGCGCGCGACTTCCTGCGCGCGCCGCAGGTGCGTCAACGCCGTCGCGGGATCACCCGCCTGGTCCGCGGCAAGTCCCGCGAGCCACAGTCCCGTGAGGTTGTCGGGCTCGAGCGCCAGCGCTCGCGCGATCAGGTCGCGCGCTTGGTCGCCAATCCGCCCCTGATGGGTCATCGCGAGCGCGTCCGCGAACTGCAGCAGGACTGCGGGCTGGTCCGGTGCCAGCGTGTTCAGTTTCTCGAATACCTCCACCGCCTCGGCATAGCGGCCGCCTGCCATGTAGACCCGCGCGAGCCACATGCGAGGTTCCGGATCGTCCGGCGCACGGGCGATGCGCGCTTCCAGTTCGGCGATCATCTCCGCCGGCGTCATGTGCGCGGGGTCTGCCGTCCCGACGGCAGCAGGCGTGGGTGATCCGAACTGCAGGTAGACCGGAATGGCCACCAGCGGCAATGCCAGCAGCACGAGAAGGCCGAGCCCGTAGCGCTCCTCCGCGGTGACCGGGCGCGGCGCACGCTCCTCGCGTGCGGCGTCCTCGAGGGTGGCACGCGCGAGCTCCGTCTGCAGATCGGGCAGCGCGGTACCCGGTACGTCGCCGTCCGCGGCGGCGCGGGCGAGCGCCTCGTGCTGCGCCTGGTAGAGTGCCTGCGCACCGTGTGTGGGGCGCACCCGACCGCGCAGCGTCACCCACAGCATGCCCAGCAGGACGCACGCGAGAATGAGGGCCGCACCGCTCCAGAAGGTCATCGGCGTGGACTCAACCCGGCGGTTCGGCGGGCGGGTCGCGGGAGACGAGCGCCGCGAGCCGCGTACGCTCCGCGTCGCTGAGGGGCGTCACGGTGCCGGCCGCCGCCGCCGCGCGGCGTTGCACGCGCCGCCAGGCGATGATCACGATCCCGAGCAGCAGCGGTGGGCCGAACCACAGGCTCACCGTCAGAACTGTCACCGGCGGACGGTACAGTACGAAGTCGCCGTACCGCGCGACCATGAAGTCCCGGATCTCGTCTTCGCGCCTGCCCTCGCTGACCATGCGGTAGACCTCGTCGCGCAGATCCTGCGCGAGATCGGCGTGCGAGTCGGCCAGCGACTGGTTCTGGCAGACCAGGCAGCGCAGTTCCTCGAGGAGTGCCTCGTAGCGCGCCTGCGCGGCCGGGTCGGCGAACACATGCGGCGTGTCGGCCGCGCCGGACGGCGGGCACGCGAACGACAGTGTCAGCGCCAGCAGGAGCCCCAGGGACCTACGCACCGGGACGGCCTCGGCGCTGCTGCAGGAGCGGCGCGATGTCCTGTGCCCACACCTCGGGTGACAGCGGTCCGACGTGCTTGTGGCGGATGACGCCTTCGGCGTCGATCACGAACGTCTCCGGCACGCCGTAGACGCCGAGGTCGAGCCCCAGCTTGCCGTCCGGATCGAACAGGCTCGTGCGGTAGGGGTTGCCGTGCTCGGTCAGCCAGCGCTGCGCATCGGCGCGGGTGTCCTTGTAGTTGAGCCCGACGATCTCGATTGCGCGGTCGCGTGCCAGCGACACGAGCAGCGGATGTTCGACCCGGCATGCGCTGCACCAGGAGGCCCAGACGTTCAGCACGATCGGTCGCCCGGCGAAGCTCGCCTTGTCGAGGGTCGCGGCGGGATCCTCCAGCGTGCTCAACGCGAACTCGGGTGCCGGCTTGTCGATGAGCGGCGACGGAACGTACCGCGGATCGAGCCTGAGCCCGATCGCGAGTACGACTACCAGGACGACGAAGATGGCAAGCGGGACCAGGAACCTCATTGCCGGGGACCCGCGTTCACGCGCGAACCGCGTCATCGGCGGCGACTGCGGCCGGGTGGCGTGCGCGCCGCTCGCGCAGCGCAAAGGTGCCGCCCAGCGCCATCAGGAGCGCGCCGAGCCACAACCAGCGGACAAACGCCTTCACGTGCAGTCGGACGCTCCACGCGCCGTCACCAAGCGGTTCGCCGAGCGAAATGTAGAGGTCACGGGTGAAGCCGGGTTCGATACCGGCTTCCGTCATCGGCATGCCGCGGACCTGGTAGAGGCGCTTCTGCGGATGCAGCGTGTAAAGCGGCACGCCGTCCCGGCTGATGACGAAGGTCGCTTCGCTCGCGCGGTAATTGGGACCGTCGACTTCGCGCAGTGCCTCGAACTTCACATCGTAGGGGCCGAGCGTGGTGCTTTCTCCTGGCGCGAGGCGGGTGTGCATGTCGATGCTCTCGGTGCTGGTCAGCACCACGCCGGCGAGCGTCATCGCGAACCCGAGATGTGCGAGGCATTGCCCCACGAACGCCCGCGGCAGGCTGCGCAGCGCCGCGAACGGATCCGCGCGGTGCGCGATCCGCGCGTGGATCCCGGCAAGCGTGCTCGCCAGCACCCACAGCGCGAGCACCAGCCCGCCCGTGGCCCGCCAGCGCGACGACGGCTCGAGTGCCGCGGCGGCGAGGAGCGCGAGAAACAGGCCTCCAGCGGCGAACCATCGGAGCTGTGCCAGCAGTCGCTGCAGGGAATCATCCTTCCAGCGCGCGAACTGGCCAATCCCGAGCACTACGACAAGGGGCACCATCACGAACCCGAACACGAGATTGAAGTACGGGGGACCGACCGAGATCTTGCCGAGGCCGAGCGCGTCGATCACCAGCGGGTACAGGGTTCCCAGCAGGACCGTCAGGGTCGCGACGCACAGCAGCAGGGAGTTGGCCAGCAGGAAGCTCTCGCGCGACACCAGTCCGTAACGTCCCCCGGCGAGCGCGGTCGGGCCACGCCACGCGTAGAGCAGCAGCGCGCCGCCGACAATCGTGCCGAGGATTGCCAGCACGAACACACCGCGGGCCGGGTCCGTGGCAAACGCGTGGACCGAGGTGAGGACGCCGGAACGCACGAGGAACGTGCCGAGCAGGCTGAGACCGAACGTGCCGATCGCGAGCAGCACGGTCCAGTTCTTGAACGCACCGCGTTTCTCACTGACCACCACGGAATGAATCAGCGCGGTGCCGAGCAACCACGGCATGAACGAGGCGTTCTCCACCGGATCCCAGAACCACCAGCCGCCCCAGCCGAGTTCGTAGTACGCCCAGAAGCTGCCGAGCGCGATGCCGAGCGTCAGGAAGATCCACGCGCCGACCGTCCACGGACGTGCCCAGCTGGCCCACGCCGGCGTCATGCGGCCGCGCACGAGGGCAGCGATCGCGAACGCGAACGGCACCGCGAACCCGACGTAGCCCATGTACAGCAGCGGGGGATGCACGATCAGGCCGACATCCTGCAGCAGGGGATTCAGATCGGCGCCGTCGGCCGGGGCGGGGAGTTCGCGCAGGAACGGGTTCGACGTGAAGATCAGGAAAAGCAGGAACGCGCTGCTGACGATTCCGAGCACCGCGAGCACGATGGCCCCGATGTCGCGCGGCAGCTGGGCGAGACGCAGGCTGACAGCGGTGGCCCAGCCGGCGAGGATCAGGGCCCATAGCAGCAGCGAACCTTCGTGTGCTCCCCACACTGCCGACAGCCGGTAGTACCACGGCAGCGCGGAGTTCGAGTTCTGCGCGACGTACCTCACTGCGAAATCGTGATCAAGGAACGCGTGCGAGAGCGCCGCGAACGCCAGCAGCAGCAGCAGGAACTGCCAGCGTGCCGCCGCGGCGCCGAATTCCATCCACAGTGCGCGGCGCAACCCCACGCCGACCAGCGGCACCACGGCCTGCAGGAGCGCCACGGCCAGCGCCAGGGACAGTGCGAAATGCCCGTACTCGGCAATCATGGCGCGCGCGCCGTGGGTTGTTTCAGGCTGTCGGCCACTTCCGGCGGCATGTAATTCTCGTCATGCTTGGCGAGCACTTCGCGGGCGACGAATCTTCCGTCATCGCCCAGGCTGCCATTGGCGACGATGCCCTGACCTTCGCGGAAGAGGTCCGGCAGGATGCCACGGTAGGTGACCATCGTCTCGTGCGCGTAGTCGGTCAAGGTGAACGTCACTGCGAGACTGGCCGGATCGCGTTTCACGCTGCCGTTCACGACCATTCCCCCGATGCGGAACTCGCGCCCGGCAGGGGCCTTCCCCGCGTGCACGTCGGACGGACTGTAGAAGTACATCAGGTTCTGTTCGAACGCCTGCAGGATGAGTCCGGTGGCGAGTGCCATACCCGCCACGAGCAGACCGATGGTCCACATGCGCCGAATCCGGGGCGTCACGACCGCGGCTCCGCGCCGACCCGCCCCAGCTCGCGCACCAGGCGGCGCTCGCGGGCGGCGGCGGCGATCACGTTCGCAACCAGCACGACTGCGGTCAGTCCGTAGGACGTCCACACGAACACCCCGTATCCTCCCATCGCGAGGAACTCGCGCGCGGCATTCATCGCGGGGGCTCGAGCGCACATGCGCGCACGCGCGGCAGTGCACGTACCCACTGGGCACGTCGTTCGAACTCGAGGATCTCGCACCGCGCCCGGACCAGCAGCAGCGCGAAGAACAGCAGCTGGAAGGCGAGTGCCATGAGCAGCAGCGGCACGAGCATCGAAGTCGCCATCGAGGGCGCACCGAACTTGGTGATCGTCGCCGGCTGGTGCAAGGTGCTCCACCATTCCACGGAATAGTGGATGATCGGGATGTTGACCACGCCGACCACCGCGAGCACCGCGCCTGCACGCGCCGCCGCACGCCGGTCGTCGATGGCGGACTGCAGCGCGAGGTATCCGAGGTACAGGAACAGCAGCAGGAGTTCCGAGGTCAGTCGCGCGTCCCACACCCACCAGGTTCCCCACATCGGTTTGCCCCACAGGCACCCGGTCGCCAGCGCGAGCGCGGTGAACGAGGCGCCGAGCGGCGCCGCGGCACGTGCGAGCGCGTCACCGAGCTTGACCTTCCACACCAGGCTGAGCGCACCGGCGCCCGCCATCACCATGTACGCGAACATCGACAACCACGCGCTTGGCACGTGCACGTAGATGATCCGGAAGCTCTCGCCCTGCTGGTAATCGGCTGGCGCCAGGAACAATCCGCCGGTGAGCCCCAGCACGAACAGTACCGCCGCGGCCGCCAGCAGTCGCGGCGACCATGTCTCCGCGAACGCGAAGAAGTGCATCGGAGAGGCGTACTTGTGAAGTGCGTTGAACATCAGCTCAAACGTGCCCGCAGGCTGGCTGCGGTCGCGAACGGTGCCAGGGTCATCGCGAGCACTGCGAGGCCGGCGAGGAAATAATGCTCACCCGTGGTGGAAAGCCCGAGCGCTGCGTTGTGGACCGCGCTCGCGCCGAAAATCAGGACCGGAATGTACAACGGCAGGATGATCAGCGCCAGAAGCAGCGCCCCGCCCCGGACGCCGACAGTGAGCGCGCTGGCGACGGTGCCGACCAGGCTGAACACCGGTGTCCCGAGCAACAAGGTGGAGACCAGCGTCGCATGCGCACGCGACGGCAGGTCGTACACGAATCCCATCATCGTCGCCATCGCGATGAGCGGGACGAGCGACGTCAGCCAGTGCGCCAGCGCCTTCATCGCGCAGCCGAGCGGCAGGGCACCCAGCATCACGACGAACTGCTCCAGGGTGCCATCGTCGAAATCGCTGCGGAAGATCTCCTCGAGGCTCAAGGTGGTGGCCAGCAGCACTGCGATCCACACCGCGCCGGCCCCCGCGCGCTGCGCGAGTTCGAGCTGCGACCCGAGGGCGAACGGAAACAGGATGGCCACCAGCGAGAAGAACACGAGCGGTTGCACGAGCTGCCCGCGACGTCGGAGCAGGCGCAGGAACTCACGGTGCAGCACCGCGATGGCGGGCGAGGCGGGAATCATGCCGCGCGGGCGGAGGTCAGCTGCAATGTGCGCATGAGCCCCGCGGGCAGGTCGAGGGCCTGGTGGGTCGCGACGATCGCGAGCCCGCCGCGCGCCGCGTGGCCGACGAGCATCGTCTCCACCAGCGCCTTGCCGGCGGCATCGAGCGCAGTGAGCGGCTCGTCCAGCAGCCAGGCTTCCGCGGGAATCAGCAGCAGCCGGGCGAGCGCCACGCGCTGGCGTTGCCCGGCGGACAGGCGGCCCGCGAGCGCATTGCGGAGCGGGGCGAGCCCCATGTCCTGGAGGACCGCGTCGAGCGGCGCGCGGCGCGGTCGCCCGCTCAGCGCAACGGCGTAGACCAGGTTCTCGGCGACCGTCAGGGTGGGGGTGACGCCCCCGGCATGGCTCACGTAGAGCAGGGTGCCGCGCCAGTCCGCAGGCTGAGTGTCAAGCGCCCGCTCACGCCACTGCAGCGCGCCGCCATCCGGCTGCGCCAGGCCCGCCAGCACCCGCAGGAGCGTGGTCTTGCCGCTGCCGTTCGCGCCGAGGACCTGCAGGATCTCGCCGCCGCGCACGTCGAAGGAGAGGCCGTCGATCACCGGCTCGTCACCGCGCAGGCATTCGAGCCCGGCCGCGTGCAGCGTGCCGGGAGGGGGATGGGCATGGTGCATGGCGGCGGCGCGGGTGACCGGCGGTTCCGCGGCCACGGAAGGAAAAATCAGCGGGTGCCGGGGATCCCCGCCAGCCCGCCGCCAGGGAGACCGCCGCCCCCCGGCATCTTGGACGGAACGACGATGCGGGATGCTTCCTCGCGAGCCATTTCCCGCGCCCGTTCGTTCAGGCGTTCCACGGCCTCGCGGACGCCCTGCGGGAACTTCTCGAAGGCTTCACGCAGGTTGGTCGCCTCCAGTTCGAACTGCACCGGGATCGGGCCCATCTGTGTCATCAGCTGGGTATCGCCGATATAGTGGCGGGGACGATCCGGATCGATCGTGCCATCGGCCGTCACCGGGGTCAGAACCCGCACCGATGCCGCCCGCAGATCCGAATACACCTCCTCGCGAAAGAGGTTGTCCATATCGACGGTCATGGTGTCCGGGGTGGAGCCTGGGCGGGTGGCCATGAGGGCACTCCTCTCAATGGTGTTTAACGGAGTCTATCAAAATCTGCGGTCGGGTTGGCGCTTCGCGCCGACGGCCGGTGCGACAATCCGGTGTCGATGTGGCGCCGTCACGGCGGTGCCGCGAACGTGGCTTGAAGGGAGCCCATGAAGATACTAGTGACAGGTGCGGCGGGATTCATCGGATCCCGCCTCAGCGAGCGTCTGCTGGATCGCGGTGACCAGGTCGTCGGTCTCGACAACCTGAACGACTATTACGACGTCAGCCTGAAGGAAGCGCGGCTCGCGCGGCTGCTGCCGCGCGCGAACTTCGAGTTCCACCGGCTCGACATCGTCGACCGCGCGGCGGTCGATCGGCTGTTCGAGACCGCGCGTCCGCAACGGGTGATGCATCTCGCGGCCCAGGCCGGCGTGCGCTACTCGCTGACGAACCCGCACGCGTACATCGACGCCAACATCGTCGGCTTCCTGAACGTGATCGAGGCCTGCCGGCATCTGCCCGTGGAGCATCTCGTCTACGCGTCGACGAGCTCGGTGTACGGCGCCAATACCCGCATGCCGTTCTCAGTCCATGACAACGTGGACCACCCGGTCTCGCTGTATGCTGCCACCAAGAAGGCGAACGAACTGATGGCGCACACCTACAGCCACCTCTTCGGGCTGCCGACCACCGGCCTGCGGTTCTTCACCGTCTACGGACCGTGGGGACGTCCCGACATGTCGCTGTTTCTGTTCACGCGCAAGATCCTCGCCGGGGAACCAATCGACGTCTTCAACTACGGCAATCACCGGCGCGACTTCACGTACGTGGATGACATCGTCGAAGGGGTCATGCGCTGCATCGACAGGATCGCGACGCCGTCGCCGACCTGGCACGGCGACCACCCGGACCCGGGCACGAGTTCTGCGCCCTATCGCCTGTACAACATCGGCAACAATGCGCCCGTACCGTTGATGGAATTCATCGGGACCCTGGAGCGGTGTCTCGGGCGCGAGGCCAGGAAGAACATGCTGCCGCTGCAACCCGGCGATGTTCCGGATACCTATGCGGACGTCGGCGCACTCGTCGAGGATGTCGGTTACCGGCCGGGCACCCCGCTCGCCACCGGCATCGCGAATTTCGTCAACTGGTACAAATCTTATTACGGGATTTCATGAGCACACATCAGCGCAAGATTTCCGTGGTGGGCCTCGGTTATGTGGGTCTGCCGGTGGCCGTGGCGTTCGGCAGGCAGGAACGCACGGTCGGATTCGACATCAACCCGCGGCGGGTTGCCCAGCTCCGGGAAGGACATGACGACACGCTGGAGGTGGAGGACGCCGATCTGCGCGCCTCGAACATCCACTTCACGTGTGACCCGGCCGACCTGCGCCACGCCGACTTCCACATCGTGGCGGTGCCCACCCCGATCGACGATGCCAAGCGCCCGGACATGACCCCGGTGATCAAGGCGTCGGAGACCGTCGGCGCGCAGCTCAAGCGCGGCGACATCGTGGTATACGAGTCCACGGTATACCCCGGAGCGACCGAGGAGGATTGCGTGCCCGTGCTGGAGCGGGTATCGGGCCTGAAATGCGGCAGCGACTTCTTCGTCGGTTATTCGCCGGAACGCATCAACCCGGGGGACAAGGACCACACGTTCACCAAGATCACGAAGGTGGTCTCGGGCCAGACGCCCGAAGTGCTGGACATCGTGGCACGCGTCTACGAAAGCGTGGTGACCGCGGGGGTGCATAGGGCGGCCACGATCAAGGTGGCGGAGGCCGCGAAAGTCATCGAGAACACCCAGCGCGACCTCAACATCGCGCTGATGAACGAACTCGCCCTCATCTTCCAGCGAATGGACATCGACACCCGCGACGTGCTCACCGCGGCGGGTACCAAGTGGAACTTCCTGAAGTTCGATCCCGGCCTGGTCGGCGGGCACTGCATCGGCGTGGATCCGTACTACCTGACGCACAAAGCGCAGATCGCCGGGTATATCCCCGAGGTGATCCTGGCCGGCCGCAGCATCAACGACAACATGGGTCGTTACGTGGCCCAGCAGACCGTGAAGCTGATGATCCAGGCCGGCCTGCCGGTGAACGGCGGGGTCGTCACGGTCCTTGGCTTCACGTTCAAGGAAGACGTTCCGGACCTGCGCAACACGCGCGTCATCGACATCATCCAGGAACTGCGCGACTACCACGTCGAGGTCCAGATACACGATCCATGTGCCCACGCCGACGAGGCAAAGGAGGAGTACGGCATCACGCTGACCGCCGACGCGGCGCTGAAGCCGGCCCACGCGGTCGTGCTGGCAGTGCCCCATCGCCAGTACCTCGTGGCGGGGTGGGATGGCGTCGCGCAGCGGCTGCTTGGCGGCCACGGCGTGGTCGTCGACGTCAAGGCGCGGCTGGACCGCGCGCGCCGCCCGTCCGGCATCAACCACTGGAGGCTCTGACCCGTGCGCGTCGTGATGATTGGAACGGGGTACGTGGGGCTGGTATCCGGCGCCTGTTTCGCGGAGTTCGGCGCCGAAGTGACCTGCGTGGACGTCGACGCGAGCAAGGTCGAGCGGTTGCGGCGCAACGAGATTCCGATCTACGAGCCGGGCCTCGACGCGCTGGTGGCGAAGAACGTGCGAGACGGGCGGCTCAGCTTCACGACTGCGCTGGCGGAAGTCGCCGGCGAAGCGGATCTCGTGTTCATCGCCGTGGGTACGCCGAGCCGGCGGGGTGACGGATTCGCGGACCTGTCCTATGTGTACGAGGCGGCGCGGCAGGTCGCGAGCGAACTGCGCGGTTACACCGTGATTGTCGACAAGTCCACGGTGCCCGTGGGCACCGCGCGCAACGTCGCGCGCATCGTGCGCGAAACCAACCCGCAGGCCGAGTTTGACGTGGCGTCCAATCCCGAGTTCCTGCGCGAAGGCGCGGCGATCTCGGATTTCATGCGTCCGGATCGCGTGGTGCTCGGGGTGGAGAGTCCCCGCGCCGAGAAACTGCTGCGCGAACTCTACCGGCCGCTGAATCTGATCGAAACGCCGATCGTCGTCACCGGTCTCGAGAGCGCGGAACTCATCAAGTACGCCGCCAACGCGTTCCTGGCAACCAAGATTTCATTCATCAACGAGATTTCGATGCTCTGCGAGGCGGTGGGCGCGGATGTGCATGCGGTCGCGAAGGGCATGGGGATGGACAAGCGCATCGGTGGCAAATTCCTGCATCCGGGACCGGGATACGGTGGGTCGTGCTTTCCCAAGGACACGCAGGCGCTCGCACGCATCGCGCAGGAACACGGAGTGTCCAGCCGCATCGTGGAGTCGGTGATCGAGGTCAATGCGGCGCAGAGGGCGCGCATGATCAAGAAAATCCGCGAGGCGCTGGGCGGCAGCGAGGCAGGCCGGAAGATCGGGGTGCTCGGGCTCACGTTCAAACCCGAGACCGACGACATGCGTGATGCGCCAGCGCTGTCGATCCTGCCGCCCCTGCTCGAGAAGGGCGCCCGGATCTGCGCACATGATCCCCAGGGCATCCACGAAGCACAGGGCATGCTGCCGAAGTCAGTCGAGTACTGCGAAGATCCGTACGATGTGTTCGACGGCGCCGACGTCGTGGTACTGATGACCGAGTGGAATCTCTACCGGGGCATGGATCTCGCGCGGGCCGGCAGCCGGATGCGTGCGAAAGTGCTCGTCGACCTGCGCAACGTCTACGAACGCGACGCGGTGGAATCGCTCGGCTTCCGCTACAGCTGCGTCGGCCGCTGAACCCCGCGCGGGGCCGGGTCGGGGCGGGGCGGTACCGGAATCGGTTCCGCCTCTTTAGAATGCACCCCCGTTCCCGCTGCCACTACCGGGTGTCGCTTGGGCCGACCCACGCTGCTGTTTCTCGTCACCGAAGACTGGTATTTCTGGTCCCATCGCGCCGGTCTCGCCCAGGCGGCGCGCGATGCCGGCTACGACGTGGTGCTCGCCTCCCGGTTCACCGATCATCGCGGGCGCATCGAAGCCCTTGGTATCCGGTGCATTCCGCTGCCGTTCGCGCGCTCGATGCGCAACCCGCTGCACGAATGGCGGGTGATGCGCGCGCTGGCGGCGATCGTGCGGCGCACGACGCCGGTGATCGTGCACGCGGTCGCGCTCAAACCGATCCTGCTGTGCACGTGGGCGTCATGGCGCGCACCGCAGGTGGATTTCTGCCATGCGATCACCGGGCTCGGGCATCTCTTCATCTCGGACGGGCGGCGTGCGCGAATCGTGCGGGCCGTGGTCGTGCCGACTCTGCGTTGGCTGTTCGGGCACCCACGCAGCTGGCTGATCGTGCAGAACGAAGACGATCTCGCGCTGCTCACGCGTCGCCGGATTGCAGTGGCTGCGCGGTCGATCGTCATTCCGGGCGCCGGGGTGGACGTCGCGCGCTTTGCCGTGACGCCGCTGCCCTCCGACGATCCGCCGTGCGTGGTACTGCCCGCGCGCATGCTGCGGGACAAGGGTGTCCTGGAGTTCGCGGAAGCGGCGCGGCGCGTGCGTGCGCGGGGTGTCCCGGCTCGGTTCGTACTGGTCGGCGGCGTCGATCCAGACAACCCGGCAGCGCTCACGGAGCAGGAGATCGCGGCGTTGTGCGCCGATGGCTGCGTCGAGTGGTGGCGGCACCAGGACGACATGCCAGCGGTGTACGCGCGCGCCTCCCTCGTGTGCCTGCCATCGTACCGCGAGGGATTTCCGAAAGTGCTGCTGGAAGCTGCCGCGTGCGGTCGCCCGATGATCGCGACCGACGTGCCGGGTTGCCGTGAAATCTGTCGTGACGGCGTGACCGGCGTACAGGTTCCCGTACGCGATGGCGCCGCGCTCGCCGAGGCCTGCGTGCAGCTGCTGAACGACCGTGCGCGGCGCGTCGAATTCGGTCGCAACGCGCGCATCCTCGTCGAACGCGAGTTCGCGGACGAACTCGTCAATCGCCGGACGCTCGACTTCTACGCGCGCATCGTCGCCGGTGCCGCGTGGACGGGCGACGTGGCGGCCAACTGACCGATGCACGTACTCGTCACCGGCGCGAACGGATTCGTGGGACAGGTGCTGTGCCGGCGGCTCGCGGCCGATGGACACCAGCTGACGGCAGTTGTGCGTGACACGGCGGAGGGCGTGGCGGCCATCGCGCGCGTTGCACGCGTCGCGCGATTGCCGGCGGGGACGCGGGAATCCTGGCTGGCGCAGACCGCCGCCGGCGTCGACGCCGTGGTGCACCTGGCCGGGCACGCGCATCGCGGCGAAGCCCTCACCGAATCATCGCGACAGGCGTTTCGCGCGACCAATGTCGATTTCACCCGCGAGGTGCATGCGGCCGGAGTGGCAGCGGGCGTCGCGCACTTCGTGTTCATGAGTTCGTGCAAGGTGTACGGCGAGCGCTCACCCGCTGGTGCCGACGGCGCGCCGCGGCCGTTCGACCCGGAGTCACCGGCGCATCCGGAAGGTCCTTACGGTGAATCGAAGCTCGCGGCGGAGCTGTGCCTGCGGGACGGGTGTCGGCGTGCGGGGATGGCCCTGACGATCCTGCGGCCGCCGCTGGTGTACGGACCCGGCGTTGGCGGCAACCTGCGCAGCCTTCTCGGCGCACTCGCACGCGGCGTCCCGTTGCCGTTCGGCGCGATCCGGAACCGGCGCAGCCTGGTCCATGTCGAGTCGCTCGCCGCGATCGTTGTGCGTTGTCTGGGCGAACCCGGGCGTGCATCCGGCGTGTTCACCCCTGCCGATATCACACTGTCCACGCCGGATCTCGTGCGCTGCATGGCAGGGGGGCTCGGGCGCCGTGCCCGGTTGTGGTGGGTTCCCCCGGCCATGCTCCGGCTCGCCGGGCGCCTCACGGGACACACGGCCGCGATGTCGCGACTGACCGACTCGTTCGTGCTGGATGCCGGCACGCTCGCCACGACGCTCGACTGGCGGCCGGACCTCGACGTCGAAGCCGCGTGGCGGGAAATCGGCACGGCTTATTGGCGTGCATCGGGGCGCGCGTGAACAAGCTCGTGGCAATGGCATCGCTGGGCGGATTTACCGTGCTTGCGACCTTGTGGCTGACTGGAAGGGTCCGCGCGTGGGCGCTTGCCAGGGCCGTGATCGACCGGCCGAACGCGCGCAGCCTGCACGTGGTACCGACGCCGCGCGGCGGCGGGCTCGCGATTGTCGGGGTGGTTGCGCCGCTCGAAGCGCTGCTGATCGCCACGTTCGACGTGGGGTCCGCCTGGGCATGGGGCAGCTGGCTCTACGTGCTTGCGCTGGCGGTGCTCGGTCTGCGCGACGACCTGGGGCCGCTGCCCGCGCGACTGCGCCTGGTGCTGCAGTTCGCGCTGGCCGGTGCCTGGGTGATTGGCGCGACGTCGAGCGCGGGGGGCGGTCCGGCGCTCCTGACCATGTTCCTGATGGTCTGGGTGGTGAATCTCTTCAACTTCATGGACGGCACCGACGGCTTTGCGGTCGTGCAGGCGATCGTCGCCTGCGCGGCAGGCGGTGTACTCGCGTATCTCGCCCACGCGCCAGCGATCGCCGCCGGCGCGTGGCTGGTGGCAGCCGGATGCGCCGGGTTCCTCTTCTGGAACTGGGCGCCTGCCCGGATTTTTCTCGGCGACGTAGGCAGCTATTACCTGGGCGGACACTTCGCGGTGGCCTGCGCGAGCGTGTCGTCCGGCGGACGCGTGCCGTGGACGTGGCTGATCCTGCTCGGGCCGTTCATTGTGGATGCGACGCTCACCCTGGTCCGGCGCGTGTCCGCTGGTGACGCGTGGATGCAGGCGCACCGCACGCATGCCTACCAGCTTCTCGCGACAGCCGGCTGGTCGCACCGCAGACTCGCACTCGCGCTCGCGGCCCTGCTGCTCGGTTGGTGCGTGCCGTGGGCGATCATCGCAGTCCTGCGGCCCGCGCTCGCACCGATGTCCGCACTGGCGTGCCACGTCGTGCTTTTTGCGCTATGGTGGCGCATCGTTCGCGCCCACCTCGCGCCCACCGCATGATCGGCACCCGCAATATCGTCATCGCCCACGATCTCGCCATGGTCGTCCTGGCCTGGTGTCTCGCACTCGCGGCGCGCTTCAATTTCGAGATCCCGCCGTGGCCGTTTCTCGTCAGCGGCTTCAAGGCATTGCCAGTGGTACTGTTCGTGCAGGCGCTCATGCTGTGGCGATTCGGGCTCTACCGCGGGCTGTGGCGGTTCGCGAGCCTGCAGGATTTGTGGAACATCATTCGCAGCGCCGTGCTCGGGGCCGTGTTCGTCACGCTCGCGTTGTTCTTCGTGATGCGCCTGGCGGACATCCCGCGCTCGGTACTCATTCTCTATCCCGTGTTCCTGCTGCTGCTGCTCGGGGCGCCGAGGCTCGCTTACCGCCTGTTCAAGGACCGCACGCTGGGGTTCGAGTCGCTGCGCAGCGGCGTCGGGACACGCGTAATCGTCGTGGGTGCCGGTGAGGCGGGCGAGACGCTCGTGCGGGATATGCGGCGGGATCCCGCGTGGATTGCCGTCGGTCTCGTCGATGATCGTCGCGAACTCGCGCGCCGCCGCATTCACGGCGTGCCCGTGCTCGGGACGATCGACGAACTTCCGGCGCTGGTCGCGCGCTATCGCGCGGACCTGGTCATCATCGCGATCCCGTCGGCGAGCAATCTTGAGATGCAGCGGATCGTCGACGTCTGCGAGCGTGCCGGATGTCCGTTCCGGACACTGCCGCGCCTGCACGACATCGTGTCCGGGCGCCTCGGCATCCGCGAAATCCGGCAGGTCGCGATCGACGACCTGCTTGGACGTTCCGCGGTGGAACTGGACTGGCCGGCCATCCAGACGAAGCTTTCGAGCAAGATCGTGCTCGTCACGGGCGGTGCCGGTTCAATCGGGTCCGAGCTCTGCCGGCAGGTGGCGCGACTCGGCGTGCGCCGGCTCGTCGTCTACGAGCAGAGCGAGCACGGCCTGTACGAGCTCGAACGCGAAATGCGGCGGGGTTATCCGCATCTCGAGATTTCCTGCGTCCTCGGCGATGTCTGTGATGCTGCGGCCGTGGCGAACCTGTTCGCGGTGGAGCGCCCGCAAGTGGTGTTCCACGCGGCGGCCTACAAGCACGTCCCGATCGTGGAACGGCAGGTACGCGAGGGCATCAGGAACAACGTTGTCGGCACCCGGGTTGTGGCAGAAGCGGCGCAGCGATTCCAGGCCGAGCGCATGGTCCTCATCTCGACGGACAAGGCGGTGTCTCCGAGCAGCGTCATGGGCGCGACGAAGCGGGTGGCAGAACTGATCTGCGAGGCTGCGAACCAGCAGGAAGGCACGCGCTACATCACGGTCCGTTTCGGCAACGTGCTAGGTTCCGCCGGAAGCGTGGTGCCGCTGTTCCAGGAGCAGATCGCGACGGGAGGCCCGGTGACGGTCACGCATCCCGAGGCCACCCGCTACTTCATGACGATTCCGGAGGCCAGCCAGCTGATCCTGCAGGCCGCGGCGCTCGGGTCGGGCGGGGAGATTTTCGTCCTGGAGATGGGCGAGCCGGTGAACATCGCCTACCTCGCCGAGCAGATGATCCGGCTGTCGGGACACACGCCGCACGATGACATCAGGATCGTCTACACCGGTCTGCGCCCCGGTGAAAAGCTCCGCGAGGAACTGTTCCATGGTGACGAACAGCTCGTGCCGACGGCCCACGGCAAGGTGCGTCGGGCGGTCCATGCCCCTACAGACAGCGCCCGGGTCGCCGACATAGTGGCGAAGCTCGAAGACGCCTGCGAGCGATTCGACTCCCGCGAGCACCTCGCGCTGCTGCTGCGGCAGGCGGTCCCGGGATTCGTCTCACCATCGGCGGAGCCCGCCGAACCGGTTCCTGCCGTGCCGTCGACGGTGCTGCCATTCAGACGAGGACACACATGACCATTCGCGTGCGCAAGGCGGTCTTCCCGGTCGCCGGCATGGGAACCCGCTTCCTGCCGGCCACGAAAGCCAATCCGAAGGAAATGCTCCCCGTGGTGGACAAGCCGCTGATCCAGTACGCAGCGGAAGAAGCGGTCGAAGCGGGTATCGAGGAGCTCATATTCGTCACCGGCCGCACCAAGCGCTCGATTCCCGATCATTTCGACAAGGCCTACGAGCTGGAGGCCGAACTCGAGAAGGGCAACAAGACCGCGATGCTCGAACTGGTGCGGAACATTCTTCCGGCACATGTCAGCTGCATCTATATCCGGCAGGCCGAGCCGCTGGGCCTGGGCCACGCGGTGCTGTGCGCGAAGCCTGCGGTGGGGCGCGAGCCGTTCGCGGTAATCCTGGCCGACGACCTGATCGATGGAGGCACGCAGGGGTGCCTGAGGCAGATGGTGGACATCCACGCCCATTACAATTCCGGCGTGATCGCGGTCCAGCCGGTCCCGCCGGAGGATACCGACAAGTATGGCATCGTGGAGGTGAAGCCTATCGAAGGCCGGGTCTCGAAAATCCAGACCATCGTGGAGAAGCCGAAGCCGGCGGTGGCGCCGTCCAACCTGGCGGTCGTTGGACGTTACATCCTTCCGGGCGAAATCATGTCCATCCTGGAGCACACGGAGCGTGGGGCCGGGGGGGAGATTCAACTCACCGACGGCATCGCGCGCCTGCTGGAACGTCAGCAGGTGCTGGCTTACGAATTCGCAGGGCGACGCTACGACTGCGGTTCCAAGCTCGGTTACCTGGAAGCGACGATCGACTACGCGCTGAAGCATCCCGAGCTGCAGGAGGATTTCCGTCAGCTCCTGCGCGACAAGGCGGGGTCCCTCGGCTGACCGCTGCGCGGCCAGGAGGTTACATCAGCTTGTCCAGGAACCCGCGCTTCTTGGCCAGTTCGGACCGCAGGAACATCAGCGCACGCTGGGAATGCTCGTCTTCCGGAACGCCCGCGGTGGAGATGAGCGCCTCCAGTTCAGCAACTTCCTCACGCAGTTCGTCCTCTTCCCCGGATATGCCCAGCAGCGGGAAAAACGCTTCCAACTGCTTGAGTTCCTCGACTAAATCGTTCCAGCCTTCCGATTTGAGCTGCACGGACATCGGGTTGTTCTCCTTCCCCTCTGGAGCTTGATCGTTTAGGACGATCATCTTAGTCAGTACATCATTAAGATCGAATAAAAAACTGATCTCAATGATCATTATTATAGAAACCTGAGATCCAACTTCAACTGGAAATACGATGACCGCTTCAGCCAGTGATCGGACCGCGGGAGCTCGGGAGTCGGGCGGACTCGACACCATCCCTCAGGCGACGGTGATGCCGGACACCGTCCTGGCGGTGCTGTCGCAGGCCGAGGTCAACGACCTCTGCATGGCCCGCCGAGGCCCCGTGTACACGCTGTTCAGACGCTGTGCGCTCGCCGTGATGACCAGCGGGCTCGAGTCCGACGATGCCCGGACCCTCCTGGAGACGTACGCGGATTTCGACGTGGACTTCGAACAGGTCGACCGGGGCATCCGGCTGCACCTGCGTCACGCGCCGGCCCGGGCGTTCGTGGACGGCGTGATGATCAAGGGCGTGCAGCAGCACCTGTTCGCCGTGCTGCGGGATCTCACGTATGCCAACCGGGAAATCGAACCCCGCCACCGCTTCGATCTCACCACCCCGGCGGGGGTCACCGACTCCGTGTTTCACTTGCTGCGCCACGCCGGGCTGTTCCGGACCTGCGCGTCGCGGCCCGTGGTGGTCTGCTGGGGCGGACACTCGATTGGGCGCATCGAGTACGACTTCTGCAAGGAGGTTGGCTACCAGCTCGGGTTGCGGCACCTCGACATCTGCACGGGGTGTGGGCCCGGCGCGATGAAAGGGCCGATGAAGGGCGCCACGATTGCGCACGCGAAGCAGCGCATCAGCGACGGGCGCTACATCGGCGTGACCGAACCAGGGATCATCGCCGCCGAGGCACCCAACCCGATCGTCAACGATCTGGTGATCATGCCGGACATCGAGAAGCGTCTCGAAGCCTTCACTCGTCTCGCGCACGGGATCATCGTATTTCCGGGCGGCGTCGGGACCGCCGAGGAACTGCTGTACCTGCTCGGGATCCTGGCGCACCCCGACAACGCGCAGATCCCGGTGCCGCTGATCCTGGCGGGCCCGGCGTCGAGCGCCGACTACTTCCGCCTGATCGATCGTTTCGTGCGCAACGTGCTGGGTGCCGAGTTTGCCGCGCGTTACGAAATCGTGATCGGGGATGCGGGCGAAGCGGCGGCGCGCATGAAACGTGCGACGGAGGCCGTGCTTCGATTCCGGGACGCGAATGACGATGCCGCGTACTTCAACTGGCTGCTGCGCATCGACGAATCCTTTCAACGGCCGTTCCGCGCATCGCACGACGAGATGGCGACGCTCGAACTCACGCGGAAGCTCGCACCGCATGACCTGGCCTGCAACCTGCGGCGCGCATTTTCGGGGCTCGTATCCGGGAACGTCAAGGAAGACGGCATCCGTGCTGTCGAGGAGAAGGGCCCGTTCCGTCTGCGGGCCGAGCCCGTCATCATGCGCGAACTGGACGCGTTGCTGCGTGCGTTCGTCGCGCAAGGGCGGATGCGGCTCGCGGGACAGAGATACGAGCCGTGCTACGAGCTCGTGGCCTGAACTGCGGACTCAGTACCCGGTGAGTTCCGCGTACCCCGTGCCGTGCAGCGCCAGCCCGCTGCGGCTGCCCCGGAATTCCACGCAGCCTTCCCAGTAGCGAAACAACGCGCGCCACTCCTGGTCGGGAACGCGCGCGCTGACGTCGAGTTTCAGTCCAAGGGCCGGAACCTCGATTTCCCAGCGGGACGGGTAGCGCGTTCCCGTGGATGGGCTGCGCCAGTGCGCGCGCGGACGGACAGCGAACGCGGCGCGTGCGAGTGGCACCACGTGCCCATCGGGCGCGCACCAGGAACCGGCGCTGAATGCGCCCAGGCCGCCGTCCGCGTTGCGCAGCACGTACAGCATCAGTTCACTGCCATCGGAGCATTGAAGGCCGAACCAGTCCCAACCGACGGTTCCCGCGTCGAGCGCGCTGGAACCCCATTCCCGGTCCAGCCACGCGTGACCCGTGACCGGGTGGCGGACCTCGCGGAGCGTAATCGCACCTCGTGCCTCGAGCCGCGTCTGCGAGTAATAGAGAGATGCATTGCCGGGATCGGTTCCCTTGCGCGAGTAACCATCGACGCCTTGTGCGATGACCGGCTTGGTTGACTCGACTGTCAATGACATCCCGACATCCGGTGCAGTCGCCTGCAGTGACCAGCGAGTGTCGTTCAGGAGAGACATGCGCCAGTCCCGGAGCCACACCTGCGGCGGGTGTTCCGCCCATCCGCTGATCCCAAGCACGGGGCGTTCGAGGCGCTGAAAGGCCTGGAATGTCCCCGACGTGATGTCGGTCACCGCGAAATGGCCGAGCAGGGCGTGCCGTGTCGACCATGCCGATTCTTCGTGCGCAGGCGTCGCGCGCAGCGCGAATCGGAAGAACGTGAGCTGAAAGCCGAACGACTGTCCCGCCGGCGACGCGAGATTGCCGGTGAAATACCACCACTCGTGACGATAATCGGGATGCGCCGCGTGATCATCCGGAAACCGGAACGGTCGTGGTGCGTACACCCGCGCATGGCCGGCGGCGTCGGCGTCCGGACCCAGCACGCGCGTGATCGACGGGCCGGGATTCGAACGACGCCCGCCGAGCCTCCACAGCGCGCCGCCGATGAACGGGGTCGTCAGCAGCATCAGCCAATGCCGGCGCCGCATCGGCTTATTCAAAGCGCAGTGCGGCGGCCGGCGCGACGCGGCACGCCTGCCATGCCGGGTAGAGCGCCGCGAGCGCGGCGGCGCCGATTACCGCACCCCACGCGGTGGCGATGACATGCCAGGCCAACTCCACGGGCATCGTCCAGCCGAACGCATGGACATTGATCGCCCGCACGAGGTAGTTCGCACACGCGATCCCGAGGGGCAGCGCAAGCGTGGCGGCGATGATGCCAATGGTGAGTGTCTGGGCAAGCACGATGCGCGAGACCTGCAGACTGTCGGTGCCGAGCGCGCGCAGCATGCCATACTCGCGGGCACGCGCGATCTGCTGCGCGAGAAGTGCGCCGGTGACCCCGATCAGCGACACGCCCATCGCAAGCGCGCCGAGCACGCGCGTGATAGCGAATGTCCGATCGAACACTGCCAATGACATCGCACGCAGCTCAGCGCTCGAACGCACGACGATTGGTATCTCCGGAGAGGCGTGCGTCGCCACCGCGGTCCTCACGGCTGCGAGGCTCGTTGCGGGGGCCAGGTAGAGTCCAATGCCGGATACGGCTTCCTCGGTGGTGCCGCCCAGGTAAGCGCGAGCACCCACGGCGAGCGTACCGCGTTCGCTTGCGTAGTCGCGGACGATGCCGACGAGTTCGAAGGTGCGCGGTCCCGCAGGCGTCGGCAACGCCAGCCTGTCACCGACGCGCAGGCCGCGTCGAAACGCCAGGGATTCGGTGGCGAGCGCAACGGGTTCGGTGTCCCAGCGCCGCCACGCCTCGGCGGGATCGCCAGCGAGAAACCGGAACCCGGGACGCGCCCGTTGCGGCAGGTCGTACACGGCGACCGGGGTCAGCACATCGCTGATGTCGAGTTCCACACGCATGACACTGCTGATCGCCGCGAGATGGGGCGCGTCGCGCAGTCGCGTCTTGAGATCCCTGAGTGCGCGCTCGGCAATCTCGCGCGGCACGCCGTCCGCCACGGACACGTAGGCATCCGCCCTCAGCAGTTCCGTCAGCCACTGCGCGACGGCGCTGCGAAAACTCGCGGTCATCAGCAGCATGCCGAGACTCACGGCGGCCGCCAGGCATAGCGCCGTCGCCGCAACGGCCGTGCGCGATGCTTCGCGGCGGACACTCTCGACGCCGATGTGCTCCGGCCACGTGCGGTGTCCGGCGAGACACCGCGCAAGCCGGGCGCTGATCCCCCGGAGCAGCGGAGGCACCAGCAGCCCGAATCCGAGCAGGCCGAGCGCGAGCACGCCAAAATGCCACCAAAGTCCAGCCGGGGCGAACGCGTGCAGCGCGCCCGCAGCCAGCAGGACACCCGCGCTCGTCAGCGCCACTGGTATGCGCCGGTGCGACGGGGGCAGACTCCCGGCGCCGCGCGCGCCGGTCGGACCGACCCTGAAGGCCTCGCGCGCGGCGGGCAGCGCGGAGAGCGCGGTGGCGATCACACCCGCGCACCCGATCGCGACGAACGACGCGGGAGGAACGCTGAGGATGGCGTCGTCAATCGGGTAATAGAAGTCATCCACCGTACGCGCGACCATCTTCAGCAATGCCGACGCGAGCCAGGTGCCACCGGCGAGACCAAGCAGGCTCGCGATTGCGCCGAGACAGGCACTTTCCACGAGGATGGCCGAGCCGATCTCCTGGCGCGTGGCGCCCAGCGCGCGCAGGCGCGCGTGCAGGCGCAGGCGCTGGGCCACGAGAAAGCTCTCGGTGTTGTAAACGAGGAACATTCCCACGAGCAGTGCAAGCAGGCTGAGTGCCGTGAGGTTGGTCTCGAACGCGCGGCTGAGCGCGCGCCGCTGCGCCTGTTCGCTTGCGATGTCGCGCACGCGCACGCCGTCAGGAAGTTGCGCGATGACACGCTCGATCCGTCGCCGGCCGGCGGTACCGGGCGCAATCTGCACGTCGATATACGAGAGCGCGCCGCTGCGCCCAGTCGCATGCTGCACCCACGCGATGTCACCGATTACGAAGCCGGCAGGCAATCTGCCCTCGGTGGTCGCCGCGTGCAGCACCAGGGACAGTTCACCGTGCGGACCGTCGAACCGGACGGGTTGACCGGCGGTGACACCCAGCTCGCGCAACGTGGCGCGGGTGGCCACGCCGGTTTCCATCGTCGGCGTCGGGCGTGCCGCGAGCGCATCGCGCGAAGCCCCGGGACGCAATGACATCGCGCTGAGCGGTTCGATGCCCATCCAGGTGATCCATACCCCCGAATCGCGGGCGCGCAGTGTCACTTCGAGTACCGGCGTCGCCTTCAGATCCGGGAAGGTCAGCGCGAGCCATGCGTATACGTGCTCCGACAGCACGCCTTGCACCGCCTCCAGCCGATGACTGGTCCCGCCGGCGAGTGCCAGCTGGGCCGCATCGAACGACGCGCGTGCGCTCCGGACTGTCAGTTGCACCGCCGCGACCACCGCGATCCCCAGTGCGATGCCGAGCACGGCCAGACCACTCTGCCAGGGATGCCTGCGCAGGAACTCCAGGTGGATTTTCCACAGGACGGGCATCACGCACCTTCGACGAGATGACCGTCCACGAGCCGCAGCACCCGGTCCGCGTAGCGCGCGGCTTCCAGGCTGTGGGTCGCCATCACGACCGTGGCCCCATGCCGACGGATCAGGCCCCGGAACAGCGTGAGCACCGTACCGCTGGTCTCGAGGTCCAGGTTCCCGGTGGGCTCGTCGGCGAGGACGAGGCGTGGTCGATGCACCAGTGCACGACCGATCGCGACCCGCTGCTGTTCTCCCCCGGACAGCTCGCCCGGGTAACGCCGCTCGAGGTGCGCGAGACCGAGTTCCGTCAGCAGACTGTCGACGCGCGCCGGCGCGTCAATGTCATTGAGTGCCAGCGGCAGCGCGAGGTTGTGGCGAACGTCCAGCACCGGGACGAGGTTGAAATCCTGGAACACGAAGCCGAGCTGGCGGCGACGGAAGATCGTCTGTGTGCGCTCGTCTGCGCGGCAGAGATCGCAACCCGCGACCTCGAGCACGCCCGACAAAGGCCGATCCATCGCGCCAAGGAGATTGAGCAACGTGGACTTGCCCGAGCCGCTGCGACCCAGGATGGCGACGAACGAACCTGTCGCCACGTCGAGCGTGAGGTTCTCGAGCACCGGCCGCGCGGCAGGCGAGTAGGCCATGCGCAGGTCCCGGCAGCGTACTACCGGCACGGTGCCGGTCGCGGTGTCGCTCACCCGCGCCGCTGGGGCGTCGGCGCGCGGTACCCGCGCCCGCGGGCCTGCGCTAGCATGCGGTGACCGTCCGCGTCGCAGACACCCCCGATATCCACGAAAGAGCGCACCATGGCCGTCGATCCCGCGATCCTGAAAGAAGTCCCGATGTTCAACCTGCTCGACGATGATGAATTGCGCGAACTTGCGGCGCAACTCGAGGAGCGCAGTTACGTGGCCGGGCAGACCATCTTCAAAGCGGCGGACCCGGGCGGCGAAATGCACGTGGTGACATCCGGGCGAGTCGAACTCTTCATCATCGACCCGACGGGCAACCGGGGCTCGGTGGGGCAGGTGGGTCCTGGCGAGATGTTCGGTGAGCTGTCACTGCTCGACGGCGAATCGCGCTCGGCGAGCGCGATCGCGCTGGAGCCCACCCAGACCGCCGTGGTCGATCGCCAGGACCTCAAGCTCCTGTTTGCGAAACGGCCGGAGGCCGCGCTGGACATCCTGGCGACCTTGTCAGCCCGACTGCGGCGGGCGGACCTGATGCTCGCGGAGAACATGGCGCAGAACGCCAACGAAGTCATTGAAGAGAAGCTGACGTTCGGTGACCGGGTGGCGGATGCCGTGGCACGATTCGGCGGGTCGTGGCTGTTCATCAACAGCTTTCTGTTCCTGATGCTGAGCTGGATGGCGCTGAACGCCTGGCAACTGTTAGGGATGGACTCTTTCGACCCGCCGCCGTTTATCGGGCTGAACCTCGTGCTGTCCATGCTCGCCGCGCTGCAGGCCCCCATCATCATGATGAGCCAGAACCGCCAGGACGCGAAGGATCGCGTGCGGGCCGACATCGAGTACGAGGTGAACGTGCGCGCGGAGGTGGAAGTGATGGAGCTGCATCAGAAAGTCGATCGCATGAAGGAAGAGATCATCGACCTGCTGGTGGCCCTTCGGCCGCCGCGCTGAACACGGACGCCGTCGACCCAGCACGACAAGGGAGCGTCCCGGCGCGCGGGAGCGCGATCCGCTGAATTGGTGCGGTGACCAACGCAACGCACCAAATTGGCGCATGTCGCCGTGCGCATTCGCGGATCGATCCATGGTTCGTCCCTGCCTCGCTCAGCAACTTCCTGAATATTCAAGATCTAATTCGTCTGGCATGGATGCTGCAAAAGCGTTCGCAGCCGCCGCGCGTGCACCTCCACGCTCTGGCGCCAGCAGATCCATCTAATCAGGAGACGGCGAATGAGAGCGATATCGACCGGGGTTGGGCGCAAGCGGGTATCTCCGACACCCGCCACCGCGCTGTGGGTGACTGGGATGCTGTTGTGGATGGTCGCAGGCGCTGCCTGGTGCCAGGACGCCGCGCCTCCCACGATCGACAAAGGCGATACGGCCTGGATGATGGTCTGTACGATCCTGGTGACCGCAATGGCCGTGCCTGGGCTCGCACTGTTCTACGGCGGCATGGTCCGCGCGAAGAACATCCTGTCGGTCCTGATGCAGGTTTTCGTGGTCTTCTCGCTGCTCACCGTGCTGTGGGTCATCTACGGTTACAGCCTCGCGTTTTCCGGCAGCAACATGTGGATCGGGGGCTTCGAACGGTTGTTCCTGTCCGGCATCAATGCCGATTCGCAGGCAGCCACATTCTCCGATGGCGTGATGATCCCCGAGTACGTTTTCATCGCGTTCCAGTGCACCTTCGCGGCGATCACTCCTTGCCTGATCGTAGGGTCCTTCGCAGAACGCATGAAATTCTCAGCCGTGCTCGTGTTCATGCTGGTCTGGTTCACGTGCGCCTATCTTCCGATCGCACGCATGGTCTGGTACGGAGAGGGTTATCTCTTTCAGAAGGGTGCACTCGATTTCGCGGGCGGCACCGTGGTGCACATCAACGCCGGTGTGGCGGGTATCGTGGGGTCGTTCATGCTGGGCAAACGCCTCGGCTACGGAACCACCGCAATGCCGCCGCACAACCTGCCGCTGGTCATGATCGGGGCGTCGCTGCTGTGGGTGGGCTGGTACGGGTTCAACGTGGGTTCCAACCTGGAGGCGAACGCCTTTTCCGGGCTCGTATTCCTCAACACGTTCGTTGCCACGGCCGCCGCGGTGTGCGCGTGGACCTTTGCGGAATGGCTGGTGCGCGGTACGCCGACAATGCTCGGTGGCGCCTCTGGTGCCATTGCCGGCCTGGTTGCCATCACACCCGCATGCGGGTTCGTCGGACCGATGGGTGCCATCGTGCTCGGTATCATCGCGGGGCTCGTGTGCCTCTGGGCAGTCGGCTGGCTGAAACGGGCAGTCGGATACGATGATTCGCTGGATGTCTTCGGCGTTCACTGCGTCGGCGGTATCCTCGGGGCGATTCTGACCGGTGTGTTTGTCTCTCCAGGCCTGGGGGGCACGGGCCTTGACGACTACTCGATGAGCGGACAGGTGGGCACGCAGGTGCTCGGGGTCGCGATCACCGTGGCGTGGTCGGCAATCGTCGCGGCGATCGGGTACAAGCTCGCGGATGTGACGGTTGGTTTGCGGGTTTCCGAGGATCAGGAGCGCGAAGGACTGGATACGGCGGAACACGGCGAACGGGCCTATACCGCCTGAGGAGCCATCTTCCAGGGACCAGTATGACGGGCGCCTCAGGGCGCCCGTTCTTTTGTCGATAACCTCTTCGGCCGGCGGTCCCGGAATGGGACGGCAGACTCTCCCCGGGCACTTCGATTGATTCATTCAGGGCCACGCGATAGCGTCTCCCCGGATTGGTGCCGGCAGTCGAGCCAAGAGCGTTACCCGAGAGCGTCCCATGAAGCTATCCATCGTCATTCCGGCTTACAACGAGCGCCAGACCATCGGCGCTTGCCTCGTGCGAGTGGCCGCCGCGCTTCCTGACGTTCCCAAAGAGATCATCGTCGTCGACGACTGCTCTCGTGACGGTACGCGGGACTGGCTCGAACGCAACCTGCGCCATCTGCAGGCGCGTGACTGCGCGTTACAGCTGAACGGTGACGGAGATCTCGAAGTCATTTCAGGTGGTTCGTGCGAACTTGAAATCCGAGCGCTGTTCCACTCACTCAACAAGGGTAAGGGAGGCGCGCTGCAAACTGGTCTTCGCGCGGTCACGGGCGACGTGATCGTCATTCAGGACGCGGACCTGGAGTATGACCCCGAAGACTGGCGCTCGATGTACGAGCTGATCGTCCATCGGGGCGTTGCCGATGTCGTCTATGGATCGCGTTTCTACGGGCGACCGCACCGCGCGCTGTATTTTCATCATTACCTCGCAAACCGTCTGATCTCCTTCATCTTCAATGCGCTCTACGACCAGACGCTCACGGACATCGAGGTCTGCTACAAGATGTTCACGCGCGACGTGCTGGACTCGCTGAACATCACCGCCAATGATTTCGGATTCGAGGTGCAGTTCAGTGCACAGGTTGCGCGTGCGCGGCGCTGGCGGATCTATGAACTCGGTATCTCCTACTACGGCCGAACCTACCTCGAAGGCAAGAAGATCAACTGGAAGGACGGCGTCAAGGCGCTGTGGTACCTGCTCAAGTACCGGTTCGAATGAGCGCGTATGGCTGGACTTCGACATGTCCTGATCGGTATCGGCGGACTCGCCATCGGAGGTGTCCTGCTGTGGCTTTCGCTGCGCGCGTTCGAGCCCGCAGTGTTCTCGGCGATGCTCGCGGGACTCGATGCGCGCGGACTGCTTCTGGCGGGTGCCGCCTACTGGAGCGGACTATGGGTCAGGGCGGTCCGTTGGGGCGTTCTGATCGGACGACTGCAGACCGTCGCCGGCCCCGCCGTGCTCGAGACCCTGCTCGTCGGTTACGGTGCCAACAACCTCCTTCCCGCCCGGCTCGGCGAGCTCGTACGGGCCGATTACGGCAAGCGGGTGCTGGGCGTCTCCCGCTCCCGTCTGCTCGGCACCATCGTGCTGGAGCGCGTACTGGACCTTACCGCGGTGCTCGGATGCCTGGGGCTCGGCCTCGCGCTCGGCGCCGTGGAGGCGGGCGAACGCTTCACCACGATCGTGCATGATGTCGTGCTCCACGGTGCCGCGGTGGTCGCCGTGGTCTGGGGGGGAATCCTGTTGTGCCGGCGCCGATTGCCACGCCTCCGATCGATGGGGCAGACTCGGATGCTGCGCGAGGTGCTGGAAGGTTTCACCAGTCTCGATCGCCGTACGGCGCTTACGTCGGGCATGCTGACGTTCGTGGTGTGGGGCTGCGAGTGTCTCGCGCTCTGGTGCGTATTCCAGGCCTTCGGGACCTCGCTTGAGATGGGTCAGTTGACCTTGCTGCTGGGGGTTTCGACGTTGAGCACGTTGGTGCCGACCGCGCCGGGCTACGTGGGCAGCTATCAGCTCGTATTCGTGCTCGCGATGGCGGCATTCGGTATCGCGGAGACGGTCGGACTCGTTGTGGCTACAGCGATCCAACTGTGCCTGTTCGGGTCGGTGACGCTGGTCGCGCTCGGTGTGTATGCAATGCGTGCCACGCTTCAGGCGCGCGAGCACCTGCGGGTCCGGGCGGTGCCGGGACCGGAGAAGGCTTCACATGGTTGAGTCGGTACGACTGCGTTTCATGGGTGTCGGCAACGCGAAGGCCTCGGAACTGGGCAGCGCGTCCGCGGTGCTCGAACTCGATGGCCGACCCTCGCTGCTGATCGACTGTGGTCCGCGGACGCTCGACGATTTCGCGACGCATTACGGCGAGGGTCAACCGCCCGCGGTGTTCCTCACCCACCTGCATCTCGACCACATCGGTGGAGTCGAGCAGCTCTTCTATCGCGCTTACTTCTCCGGCGAAGGTCCCTTGCGCCTGATAGTGCCGGCGGCGCTCGTCCCGGGATTGCACGACAAGCTCGCCGCAGCGCCGTTCGTGCTGAGTGAAGGGGGAGCGAACTTCTGGGATGCGTTCCAGCTGATCCCGGCAAGTGGGCATTTCTGGCTCGAGAACCTGCTCTTCGACGTCTTCCCGGTACGTCACAGCGGATACCGCAGTGCTTACGGTCTGGGGCTGCGTGGTTCCTTCCTGTATTCGGGCGATACGCGACCAATCCCGGAGGTCGTGGGCGAGTTCGCGAGCGCGAACGAGTGCATCTTTCACGATTGCGCCGAAGTCGGTTCGCCCGCGCACACCGGCGTCGAAGACCTCGTGCGTGAGTACCCGGAGCACGTACGTCGTCGCATGGTGGCTTACCACTACGAATCCGCCGAGGCTGCGGCACGCCTGGAACGCGCTGGCCTGCACGTCGCACGCACCGGCCAAGCCTTCGATCTCCCGGTACCGCGCCCTGCCGTTGCCTCTTGAGTGATCGTGTGCGTCAGCGATCTGCGAGCGAGAATGGCGTGAAGTTGGTCGTGCGATCGAAGTGATCGCAGTGTTCGTGTCGCTTGAGTGCGTTGACGACCGCATAGGTCACCGGCGTCATCACGACTTCGATTGAGATCTTGAACAGCCAATTGAAGCCGACCACCTTCCACAGTGTCGCTGTATCCCAAGTGCCGTAAAACGCCAACGGATAGAAGATCACGCTGTCGACACCCTGTCCGACAACAGTCGAACCGATCGTGCGGGTCCACAGCCAACGGCCTTCCGTCCAGACTTTCATTTTGGCGAGCACGTACGAGTTGACGAAGTCCCCAAGCCAGAATGCGAGGACGGAGGCGGCGACGATGCGCGCGGTGCTGCCGAACACCACTTCGAGCGCCGGTTGCAGTGTTTCGTTGTAGGGTTCGGCCGGGTTCGGCGGAAGATTGATCACCAGCCAGGACATCAGAGAAGCGAAGACCATGGCGCCGAATCCTGCCCAGATCACCTTCCGCGCCTTCGCGTAACCATATACCTCCGTGAGCACGTCACCGAAGATGTAGCTGATCGGGAAGAACAGATTGCCGGCACCAAACACGAGCGCCGTCCCGATTACCGGCAGTGCAAACACGCAGGTCTTCGCCGGTCCCAGCAGGTTTGCACACAGCAGTACGGTGATGAATCCCGCCATCACGAGGTCGTAGAAGCGATGCGTGGTCGCGGGATGTCTCATTTGAATACGAGCCTCGACAGTCGTGCGCGAATGGCCGGAAAGCTTCGGGCAGCCCGCGGTAGCGCATCCTGGAATGTAATCGCCACGTAATGCTCGCCGGTCACCCCGCAGGCAACGATTCCGGTCGTCGCGTCGCCAGCGAGCCGCCCGGTCCATCGGTAAGTTGCGAAGGTTATCCCCGCGAGCGTCAGGGCGGTTCGGTCCGGCTGCACGAAGAAGCCCGTCGCGTGGGAGCCAACTTCGTTCAGGAAGGCACGCGCGCAGAACACCCCGTCATGGGCTGGCGCCCTGGAGGGTATTTCGACGCGTGTGAATTGCAGCCGCGCGTCTGGGTGCGGCGCACGACCCGTGAAGCTGTAGGTATTGCCGCTCGCGGCCCGCGTGACCTGTGGGCCGACCAGGAATTCGGGTGGCACGAAGCCGCTCGGTTCCAGCGCGAACGCACCCGCGGCGGCCACCAACGTGATCCACGGTGCAATATTGCGTGCGCGTATGTTCTTCACTCGGTCAGCCGATTGCATATCCGAAGCGTATCCCCGGATGCAGCTTTGTTAGACTGCGCCCCGACGGTTCTGAACCCAGGTAAGGTGCATGCATTCTGCCAGATTCCCGGCTGTTCTCCTCGCGCTGATGTCGCTCTGCGCATGGGTGACCTCGGTGCGGGCAATGACCGTCGAGGAAATCGAAGCCCGCAAGGCCGAAGCCGTTGTGCAAGTTGCCGATCCGGCGCTTCGGCAGCAAATCGAGCAGCTCCATGCACAGGCGAGGGCATCGATCGAAAGTCGGATCGCGAGCCAGGCCAGGCTGGAGAGCCTGCGCAAGGCTGCCGCCCGCCAGCCTGAGACGCGGCGCAAACTGGCTGACGAGATTGCGGAACTCGCGCGACTCAAGGCAACGCCGCCGATTACCCAGCGCGAGCGGACGCTCGACGCGACAGCGCTCGAGAACCTGCTTGAGCTCACGCGTTCGGAGCGAGCGTCGATGGAGGGCAAGCTCAGCGCGCAAGAGCTCAAACTGCGGACGCTGACGGGACGCCCAGGCGAAATTGCAGGGGAGAAGGCGGCGGCAACCGCGAGACTGACCCAGCTCGCGGCTGTGATGAGCCAGATATCCGAAGGAAGTTCCGACCCGCTGACGCGGGCCCGGCTGGTCGCTTTCGCTTCCGAAGTCGAAGCCCGCCAGAGCGAACTGGATGCGCTGGAACAGGAGCTGCTCGGCCATGAGGAGCTGCGGGAAATCACCGGGCTACGGCGGGAAGCCGCGTTGCTCAACCTTGAGCGGCTCTCCGCCCGCATGACCGCGCTCGAGGAACTCCTGATCGAACGACGTGAGGCGTCAATTCCAGATGCGCAGGCGGGTGCCCGGACGCCCGGGGGTGACTTAGGGGACCTGCACCCCTGGGTGCGCGTGATTGCGGAGGACAGCATACGACAGGGCGAAGAACTCGCGCAGCTCCTGAAGGCGCAATCGGAGGTCGTGCGGCGACGTGCAGCGATCGCGGACCAGCGGCAGCGACTCAGCAGCGACTTCGAGACATCGCGTCAGCGACTGCAGGTTGCCGGGGCTTCGTCCGTATTGGGGCGTGTGCTGGTCGATCAACGCCGTCGGCTGCCGCGAATAGGCGAGTTGCGCCGGGAGGCCACTGCGAACGCCGACGAAGTCACCCGCGTGAGCCTCCGTCGAATCGAAATCGAGGAACAGCTGCGTGCACTCGCGGTTACCCGTCAGGATCCTGTTGCGCGTCAGGATGCGGACCTCGCTGGTGCGAGTGTGTCGCCGGAGGTCGTCGCAGAGATTCGCAATCGGCTCGACGCTCAGGAATCACTGCTGCGGAGTCTGGACACGAATTATTCGACGTACCTGCGCATGCTGGACGCGGCGGAAAGCGAGCTGCAGCGGCTGACCCAGACCGTAACTGCCTACAGGGAGCTGCTGGATCAGCGGTTGCTGTGGATTCCCAATGCTTCCCCATGGTCGAGCGAGATGCTGCGCGAGTGCGCGACAATATTCGGACGGTTGCTGGACTTTCGGCCCTGGACGGCAATCTGGAACGGAGTGGCGGAGGTGGCTCGTGACAGGCCGCTTCGGGTACTTGGATTGATTGCCACGGTCGCTTTCGCATTCCACCTGCGAAGTCGATTGCGTGCATCGCTCGGCCTTCTCGCGGAGAGACAACTTCGCGCGGAAGCAGAACGCGCGAGGGATACCCTCGCCGCGATGTTCGTGATGCTGCTGATGGCGTCGCCACCTCCACTGCTCTGGTACGTGTTGTCCACACTGCTTCAAATGAGTCCAAACGCATCCCCGCTCGCCCTTACACTGGCGCAAACACTCAAGTTCGGCGCGGTGTTGCAGTTCTGCGCGCTCTGGTGGCAAGCGGCACTCGGAGAGAACGGCCTCTTCGTCGCCCATCTCGGCGTCGAATCAGAAAGTGTGCGTCGGACACGCGCCGCCTGGAAGACGTTCGCAAGGGTTTTCGTACCCACGTACGCGCTCGCCTTGAATTTCGATTGGCAAGTGGGCTCGACCGCCCAGAGCGGCGTCGCGAGAGTCTTGTTTGCGGTGGCAATGCTCAGCCTGCTCGCGTTCGTGATCTGGCTCAATCGACGCGGCAATCCGCTCGCTCGAATGGCATTCAATCCGTTGATCGAGGCGGCGAGGCCGGCCTGGCGGATTTTTGTCATCGCGCCGCCGCTTGGATTTGCGCTCTTGTCCGCGGTTGGCTACCACTACGCGGCGGCTGAGCTTTCCCGCTATTTCCTGTTGAGTGGAATGATCGTGGCCCTGGCTGTCGTGGGCTATCGGGTCGCACTTCGATGGTTGCGGATCGCGGCAGCGCGGATGCGCACCGAAGAGGCGATGAGGACGGCGGGCGAGAATGAACCCGTGCCGGAACCCGCGCAAATCGCCAAGTTCGATGCGCAGGCCAGACAGGTGGTTCAGAACGTAATCGGTTGGTCGCTTGCCCTGGGACTAATCGCAGTCTGGCACGATGTTTTGCCCGCACTGTCGGTGTTCGACAGCGTGAACCTGTGGAGCATCTCCGTGAAGGATGCGACCGGAGCGACGACGCTGCAATCGATCACACTGACTAGCGTGTTCATGGCAGCGCTGTTTGCCCTGGTGACGATGATGGCATTTCGTAACCTGCCTGGTCTGCTCGAGTTCAGCGTGTTGCAGCGCCTGCACGTCACCCGTGGGAGTCGGTATGCGGTCACCAGCCTTCTGCAGTACGCAATCGTCGCCCTGGGTCTCAGCATCGTCCTCAGCACGCTAGGCATGCGTTGGTCGCAGGTGCAATGGCTGGTTGCCGCACTGGGTGTCGGCCTAGGGTTCGGTCTGCAGGAGATATTCGCCAATTTTATTTCAGGGCTAATCCTGCTTTTCGAACGTCCGATACGTGTTGGAGACGTCGTGACGATTGATAGCATGACCGGACAAGTGACCCGGATCCGCATTCGGGCTACGACGATCAAGGATGCGGACAACAAGGAGATCGTGGTTCCGAACAAGACGTTCATCACCGATCGTTTCGTGAACTGGACGTTGAGTGACCAGGTGACGCGAGTCGTACTGCAAATCGGGATCGCGTATGGCGCCGATGTCGAACGCGCGGTTCGTCTCCTGATCGAGATCGCCGGTTCGCATCCCAAGGTAATGCGCGATCCGGCTCCGCTCGCCAGCTTGACGGGGTTCGGGGATAGCGCGTTGACCCTGGAGCTGGCGGTGCACGCCGAGGAGTTGAGATACCGCGGAGATGTACGGCATGAACTCAACACCCGCATCTACCATGCGTTTCGTGAACACGGCATCGAGATCCCGTTCCCGCAGCGCGATATACACATCCGCTCGGGAGAATTGCCTCAGTCCGTTTGACGCGGTGCTGGGTTCGGAAGCCTCGCGGGTTGCCTGAACTGGCTTGAGATACGCAAAACCGCCACCACGCGGCGGACACGTGGAGCTAAGTCTTGGCAAATCTTCCTGGGCGGGTCTGTGACGTTCGCAAGTTGCCGTCACGGAAGGGGCTATGCAGCCGAATTCGGCGGAGTATCACGCAGTCGGGCACTGGCGAGTGCGAGCTTGGCGGTCCAAGCTGAGAAGAGGGAACTTCAGCCGTGCGGCGCCCGAATTGATGACCGATCTGAATGGCGGCCATTCGCGCGCAGGGCCAGAACTCAGAACGCGCTCGGGGCTACCGGCCTGTCCTCATGGGCTGTGAGTTCCGGACCGATGGGAGTCTGTGACCCGACGGCGGGCTGCTCAGGAATCCCGAACGGCACGCCGAGATGCACGGCAGGCGTACCGGATATCAGTAGTCCGGTTACCGCTTAGAATGGCTCCCCGGGACGGGCTCGAACCGCCGACCCAGTGATTAACAGTCACTTGCTCTACCGACTGAGCTACCGGGGAACATTGAAGGCGGCACATGGTAATGGGGGCTTGACGGTCGGTCAATCAGTCGGCCTGCACGGAAGCTTGCGGGTCGCCAGCTGTACGTAGAGAAAAGCAATGCAGGCTCGTTTTGAACTCGTGTCCGATTTCGCCCCGGCGGGCGGGCAGCCCACCGCGATAAAGCAGCTCGTTGCGGGGCTGGAGAACGGGCTCGCCCATCAGACGCTGCTGGGCGTCACAGGTTCCGGCAAGACCTTTACCATCGCGAATGTAATCCAGATTATCCAGCGACCCGCGTTGATTCTAGCCCCGAACAAAACGCTCGCGGCCCAACTTTACGGCGAAATGCGCGAGTTCTTTCCGAAGAACGCTGTCGAGTACTTCGTTTCCTACTACGATTACTACCAGCCCGAAGCATACGTGCCGGCGTCGGATACCTACATCGAAAAAGACGCGTCCATCAACGATCACATCGAGCAGATGCGACTATCGGCGACGAAGGCCCTTCTCGAAAGATCAGATACCATCATCGTCGCGACGGTTTCTTCGATTTACGGACTCGGAGACCCGGGTGAATATCACGCGATGGTTCTGCATTTGCGTCGTGGTGACCGCATGACACAACGGCAGATTCTGAAGCGCCTTACCGAGTTGCAGTACACACGCAATGACGTGGAGCTCGCGCGTGGAAACTACCGCGTACGCGGAGATGTCATCGACATTTATCCG
Organism: Gammaproteobacteria bacterium; assembly: GCA_050247235.1. Lineage (GTDB taxonomy): Bacteria > Pseudomonadota > Gammaproteobacteria > CAIKBL01. Next base: position 30,359 of record JBFWUN010000018.1, on the reverse strand, counting down.
GCGGAATCTGAGCGGGATGCGCTCCGCGTGCAAATGTTCGATGACGACATCGAAGCACTGTCCCAATTCGATCCATTGACAGGGGAAGTGACGCGACAGCTGCCACGATTCACCGTCTATCCCAAGTCACACTATGTGACCAGCCGCGAAACGATTCTCGGCGCGATTGATGCAATCCGGGAGGAACTTCGTGTCCGGCTCGCCGAACTGCGCGAGATGGGCAAACTCGTCGAGGCACAGCGTTTAGAGCAACGTACCCGATTCGACATCGAGATGATGGCCGAAATCGGCTATTGCTCGGGAATCGAGAACTACTCACGCCACCTGTCGGGACGCAAACCGGGAGAACCGCCCCCGACACTGTTTGAATACTTGCCGCCAGATACGTTGCTGGTAGTGGACGAAAGTCATGTAACCATCCCGCAACTCGGGGGTATGTACCGGGGAGATCGGGCACGCAAAGAGAATCTGGTCGAGTACGGGTTCAGACTTCCGTGTGCGCTGGACAATCGGCCCCTGCGGTTCGACGAGTGGGAGAAGTTTGCACCTCAGACGATATTCGTGTCGGCAACACCTGGACCGTACGAGTCGGAGAGGGCGGGACAGGTCGTGGAACTGGTGGTACGTCCAACCGGACTCATCGACCCGGACGTCGAAATCCGACCGGCATCGACGCAGGTCGATGATCTGCTCTCCGAAATCAGGAGAACAGCGGCGCGAGGAGAACGCATCCTGGTCACGACGCTGACCAAGCGGATGGCGGAGGACTTGACTGACTATCTTTCCGAGCATGGCGTGAGTGTCCGGTACCTGCATTCCGATATCGATACCGTGGAACGAGTGGAGATCATTCGAGACCTGCGACTTGGTGAGTTCGACGTGCTGGTCGGTATCAACTTGTTGCGCGAAGGGCTTGATATTCCGGAAGTGGCGCTCGTGGCGATACTCGACGCAGATAAGGAAGGGTTCCTGCGCTCCGACCGCTCATTAATCCAGACTGTCGGGCGCGCCGCGAGAAATCTTTCAGGAAGGGCAATCCTGTATGCCGAGCAGGAAACCGGTTCGATGACGCGAGCGTTGGCTGAGATGGAGCGTCGACGCGCCGTACAGGTGGCTTTCAACCAGCAATACGGCATAACCCCGACCGGGATTCAAAAGAGCGTCGCCGACGTGATGGAAGGAGCGTACTCGACCCCGGGCTCCGGGCGGCGCTCTCCGACGCGCCGTGTAGCCGAGGCGATTGAAGTCTACGGGAGTCTCACGCCGGAGCAGGTAGCGTCGCGGATCCGCAAGCTGGAGGGCGAAATGTTCGTTCGGGCCCGAGATCTCGAGTTCGAGGAAGCGGCTCGTCTGCGCGACGAGATTCAAACCCTCAAGGCTACTTACCTGGAGATGCCGAGCCCGCTGGTCTGAGCGGTCATTTTCGGCTATCCTCGCGCCCTCAATTGACGACAGGCGCGTAGCTCAGCTGGTTAGAGCACCACCTTGACATGGTGGGGGTCGTTGGTTCGAGTCCAATCGCGCCTACCAGAACCCCGCACGAATGCGTGCCGAAGTGCCCCTCCAAGCGGCGAATCAATCACCCTTTCGGCGAAATGACCGCTCGTACAGGTCACCGAGGTCTTGACACCCATGCCCGCCATTACCCTCCCAGACGGCTCCATCCGGCATTTCGACTCGGCTGTTTCCGTTGCCGCTGTCGCGAAATCAATCGGCTCCGGCCTGGCAAAAGCTGCAGTCGCCGGAAACGTCGACGGCCGTCTTGTCGATCTTAGCTTTCTGATTGAACGGGATACCCACCTCAGCATTGTCACTGGGAACCAGGCGGAGGGCCTGGAAGTCATTCGCCACAGCACTGCGCATCTGCTTGCGCACGCCGTCAAGTCTCTGTACCCGACTGCTCAAGTCACAATTGGGCCCGTCATCGAGGATGGGTTCTATTACGATTTTGCTTTCGAACGACCGTTTACCCCGGATGATCTCGCGGCAATCGAGATCAAGATGCAGGAGCTGGCGAAGCAGGATTTGCCAGTTGAGCGTCGAGTATGTCCGCGGGACGATGCGGTTGCCTATTTCGAGGCCCTCGGCGAGCACTACAAGGCGGAAATTGTCCGGAGCATTCCGGCCGGGGAAGCAATATCTCTTTACGTGCAAGGCGATTTCACCGATTTGTGCCGTGGCCCCCACGTACCAAGCACAGGCAAGCTACGTGCTTTCAAGCTGACTAAGATTGCCGGAGCATATTGGCGGGGCGATTCCCGTAACGAAATGCTCCAGCGGATATATGGAACTGCATGGGGAGACGCGAAAGGCCTGGAAGACTATCTGAAACGCATCGAGGAGGCCGAGAAGCGCGATCATCGCCGAATCGGCAGACAGCTCGGTTTATTTCATTTCCAGGAAGAAGCACCTGGCATGGCGTTTTGGCATGAACGCGGCTGGACTCTTTGGCAACAGATCGAACAATACCTGCGAGGTATCCTGCGTCGGCACGGTTACCGCGAAGTTCGCTGTCCTCAAATCCTGGACGCAACCCTCTGGAAGAAGTCGGGTCATTGGGAGAATTTTCGCGAGAATATGTTCGTCACGGACTCGGAAGATCGTGAGTTCGCGGTCAAGCCGATGAATTGTCCGGGACACGTGCAGATTTTTAATCAGGGACTCAAGAGCTATCGCGATCTGCCACTCCGACTCGCGGAGTTCGGTTCCTGCCATCGCAACGAACCGTCGGGCGCGCTCCATGGGCTGATGCGTGTGCGGGCGTTTACGCAGGACGACGCGCACATTTTCTGTACTGAAGAGCAGGTGCAGGACGAGGTCGCGCGATTTATCGATTTGCTGCGTGCTGTTTACTCGGACTTCGGGTTTGAGGACATCCAAATCAAATTGTCCACCCGCCCAGTGAAACGCGTAGGCAGCGATGAGACTTGGGACAAGGCTGAGTCGGCCTTGAGGCTGGCGCTCGACGGCAAGCGAATGGCGTGGACGCTGCAGCCAGGCGAGGGCGCGTTCTACGGGCCCAAGATCGAGTTCTCCTTACGGGACTCACTCGGTCGGGTCTGGCAATGCGGCACAATCCAACTGGACTTTTCGCTGCCGGTCCGCTTGGGTGCGGAGTTTGTTGCGGAAGACAACAGCCGACGTCCCCCGGTGATGCTTCATCGAGCAATCTTAGGTTCGCTCGAAAGATTCATCGGTATTCTGATCGAGCACCACGCAGGGATCCTGCCGACTTGGCTTGCACCGGTGCAAGTTGCCGCGTTGAGCATCACGGAACGGTTCGGCGAATACGCGACCGAAGTCGTAGAAACCTTGGAAAATCAAGGATTCCGGGCCATCACGGACTTGAGAAACGAGAAAATCGGGCTTAAAATCCGCGAGCACACCCTGCAACGCATCCCATATCTGCTCATCATAGGGGAGCGCGAGGTCGAGGGCCGCATCGTAGCGGTCCGAACTCGCGGCGGGGAAGATTTCGGCGCGATGAGCCTTGCGGATTTCGCCTCTCACCTTTCGGAAGAGATTACGAACCGCGGCGCCCCGATGTAGGAGGATCGGACTATCGTTTCTGACAAAAAGAATCGCGTCAACGAGGAGATTTCTGCTACTCAGGTCAGGCTTATCGCCGCTGACGGGCAGAATGTCGGCATCGTCCCAGTCGCGGAAGCCCATCGGCAGGCCCAAGAAAGCGGGCTTGACCTCGTGGAAATCGTCCCAACCGCAGACCCTCCGGTGTGCAGGGTTATGGATTTCGGCAAGTTCTTGTTCGAGGCGAACAAGAAAAAGCATGCGGCGAAGCGCAAGCAGAAGCAGATCCAGGTCAAGGAAATCAAGCTTCGCCCCGCGACGGACGACGGCGACTATGAAATCAAGATGCGGAACGTCAAGCGATTTCTAGAGGACGGGGACAAAGTCAAGATCACGTTGCGGTTTCGAGGTCGAGAGATGGCGCACCAGGATTTAGGCGCGAAGATGCTTGAACGTGTTGAGACAGATTTGGTCGGGCTGGCGATCGTTGAACAGCACCCCAAGCTCGAAGGTAGACAAATGGTCATGCTCATCGCGCCTAAAAAGCATTGAGGTGCGAGGAGCCCAATAGCGGAAAGTTTTATGCCGAAGATTCGAACCAACCGCGGCGCAGCCAAGCGATTCGCGAAAACCGGGAGCGGACGCTTCAAGCGTCGCCAGTCTCATAAGCGTCATATCTTGACGAAGAAGTCGGCGAAGCGGAAACGCCAGTTACGCGGCAACTCAATGGTATGCGCGTCCGACCATCGTGAAGTGTTGCAACTGCTGCCCAACCACTAAGAGCACAAGGTAGAAGCCAATGGCAAGAGTAAAGCGCGGCACCATCGCCCACGCTCGCCACAAAAAGGTTCTGAAGCGCGCGAAAGGCTACTACGGGCGACGCAAAAACGTATTCCGCGTCGCCACGCAGGCTGTTACGAAAGCGGGACAGTACGCGTATCGTGATCGCAAGGTCCGTAAGCGGGAGTTTCGCGCGCTGTGGATTGTGCGAATCAACGCGGAAGCCCGCAACAACGGATTGAGTTACGGACGTTTCATTAACGGCCTCCTCCGAGCAGACATCGAAGTTGACCGCAAGGTGCTCGCAGACCTTGCCGTTAACGATAAACCCGCGTTTGCGAGTCTCGTAGAACAAGCGAAGGCCGCACTCACTCGCTGAAGTTTGCCGTTGTCCAGGTCTGACCGGGCAACGTCGCCAGGGTAGGGGAAAGGCCAAACCTTTCCCCTATTTCATTTCAAGCCGCTGCAACGGACGAATTCCGAATGTCATCAGATCATTCGACGACACTTGCAGATGCACTCGTGGAGATTCAGTGCGCGGAAACGTTAGCGGATCTCGAGATCGCCCGAGTTCGGTATCTGGGACGAAAAGGTGTCATTACCGACCTGCTCAAAGGATTGGGAAGGCTACCGCCCGAAGAGAGGCCGCGGGTTGGTAACGAAATCAACCGGCTCAAGGAATCCGTTGCCGAGGCACTCGACGCCCGGCGAACCGCACTGGAGGAAGCCGCGCTTGATTCAATTGCGACAGCATCGATTGATATTACTCTGCCGGGCCGCGGGCAGCGCCGTGGTGGCTTCCATCCGATTACTCTTGCGCTGCAACGAATCATTTCTTTGTTCGAGCGAACCGGATTCGAAGTGGTCGAAGGTCCTGAAATCGAGGACGACTACCACAACTTCGAAGCACTCAACATCCCATCACATCATCCCGCGCGCGCTATGCATGACACCTTCTACTTTCCTGGGGGTAGATTGTTGCGTACGCATACATCACCGGTGCAAGTTCGCGTGATGTCGGAGCGTCGACCTCCATTGCGAATCATAGCGCCAGGTCGGGTGTATCGCTGCGATTACGATCAGACACATTCCCCTATGTTCCACCAGGTCGAAGGCTTGCTAATTGACGAACACGCTTCGATGAGCGATCTCAAAGGAATGCTGCACGAATTTATTCGCGGGTTCTTCGAGCAGGATGCGATTCAGATCAGATTCAGGCCATCCTATTTTCCCTTTACTGAACCCTCTGCCGAGGTGGACATCAAGCTTCCGTCGGCACATGGGCTGACAGGTTGGCTGGAGGTCCTCGGTTGCGGGATGGTCCATCCGAACGTTCTCGATAATGCTGGAATAGACAGCGAACGCTATCGTGGATTCGCTTTTGGACTAGGCGTAGAGAGACTGGCGATGCTGCTCTATGGTGTGAATGATCTCCGCCTTTTCTTTGAGAACGATCTTCAATTCATCAGGCAATTCTCGTAACCGTATGCTCGGCGGTTCATGGCGATGAAATTCACTACTGATTGGTTGTCTGATTTCGTATCGGTTGGAAACTCAGACGCAGATTTAGGCGAGACACTCACGATGTCCGGCCTGGAAGTCGAAGGTATTGAGCGAATTACGCTCAACTACGAACGGATCGTGTCCGGTCGGCTGGTCGAGATTGAGCGAGTTTCGGATTCCGAACATCTTTCGTACTGCAAGGTTGATGCTGGCGAACTAGGTGTGCATTGGGTGGTTTGCGGCGCCGCGAACGTACGTACTGGCTTTGTTGGTGTACTCGCGTTACCCGGTGCGCGGTTGCCTGATGGTCGGTTGATAGAACAGACACGGATAAAGGGGTACGTGTCCGGTGGCATGCTTTGTTCCGCGCTGGAACTCGGGCTGGGCGAAGATCACTCAGGAATCCTCGAACTGCCCGGTGACGTAGACACAGGCGCTGCTCTTGACTCGCTTGTCCGTACCGAGGACAGCGTCTTCGACGTCAACCTGACACCCAATCGCGGTGATTGTTTGTCGATGCTTGGCGTCGCGCGGGAAATTCATGCTTTAGGCGCGGGCGAGTTTCACTTTGACGGAGTTTCGATCGTTCCGTCACGTGTCCAATCGACGATTTCGATTGAGCTCTGCGCCCCCACAGGCTGCCCGCGATATGTGGGTCGCATCATAGAAGACGTGGACCTGGCGAAGCCGACGCCACTCTGGATGAGAGAACGTCTTCGTAGGTGCGGGATTCGATCGATCAATCCCGTAGTTGATGTGACCAACTACGTGATGCTGGCTCTTGGTCAGCCGATGCACGCATTCGATCATGATCGAATCGTGGGGGGCATCAGGGTGCGTCACGCAGTTGCAGGCGAAGTTCTGAGGCTGCTCGATGACTCGATCGCGCAACTTGATTCGTCGGTGCTCGTGATTGCCGACCACGAAAAGCCAGTGGCGCTGGCGGGCATTATGGGGGGCACTGACAGCGGTGTTCACGCCCGGACGAAGAGAGTGCTCCTGGAGAGTGCCTACTTCGATCCTGTTCAGATTGCAGAAACTGCACGTAATCGCAGTATCCATACCGACGCATCCCACCGATTCGAGCGAGGCGTTGATCCGCGTGAGCAGGAACGTGCCGTCGAACTGGCCACGGCGCTCATCGTGGAATTGTGCGGTGGGCGGCCGGGCCCGGTATGCCTGACGCAAAGCCCGGAGCATGTTCCGCCGACACGGGAAATTGCGTTCAGGCTTTCCCGCGCAAACTCACTTCTGGGGATGGATATTACCCAGGAGATCGCGGACCGGCATTTTCGTCGCCTCGGACTGCAGGTTGACGTGGGGGACCCAGCGAGGTGGAGCGTGCGCATTCCGTCGTTCCGGTCCGATATCCACAGGGAAGTCGATTTGGTGGAAGAACTCGTCAGACTGCATGGGTATTCGACCATCCCGACCACTCGCCCCAGAACCGAGATGGAAATCAGGGTTGATTCTGCGTCATCGCGCGTGCGCGATAGACTACGAGAGCAACTGGTCGCGAGCGGGTACTTCGAAGCAATCACATACAGTTTCATCCGAGAAGACCACTACGCGCTTTTTGGGGATGTGAGAAATGCAATTGCACTGACCAACCCGATTTCGCGTGAGATGGCAGTGATGCGGCCGTCGCTTTGTCCGGGGCTCGTCGCCGCTTTGATTTACAACCAAAATCGCCAGCTGGGTTCGGTGCGCTTGTTCGAATTGGGCATGGTGTTTTCGCAGGAATCGGGCGTATTAAACCAGGCTACCCGTCTGGGCGGGATCGCGGTTGGGCACGCGGTAGCGGAACAATGGGGTATCGCCGCCAGAACGCTGGACTTCTTCGACGTGAAGCAGGATGTGGAAAATTTGCTCACCGTGGCCGGACTACCTCGCGTGAATTTCGTGCGAGTGAGTATTCCCGGGCTTCATCCAGGTGAGAGCGCGGTGATTGAGTCCGACGGTGCGCGTTGCGGGTACATCGGAAAGTTGCACCCCAAGGTATTGAAAACATTGAATGTTCAGGGCGACCCAGTAGTGTTCGAACTGACGCTGGCGGAATTGAGTCGGGCAGTCATCCCGGCGTTCCGCCCATTTTCCAAGTTTCCGTCGGTACGGCGCGATGTTGCGGTGGTGATTCCAGAATCTGTGACGGCCTCGGAGGTGCAGGCGTGCGTCTCTCGAGCCGGAGCACCGCTGCTGAGAGACTTTCAGTTATTTGACGTATATCGAGGGCAAGGTATTGATTCGGACAAAAAAAGCATGGCCTTGGGCTTGATTTTTCAGACTTCATCGAGCACTCTTACGGACAATCAGGTGGACGTTGCCGTTGGAAAAATCGTTGAACTGCTTGCAAGCGAGTTGGGGGGCTCTCTGAGAGTTTAAGCATGGCACTGACCAAAGCCGACATGGCCGAACGCCTCTTTGAGGACCTCGGCTTGAACAAGCGGGAAGCGAAGGAGCTCGTCGAGGCATTCTTCGAAGAAATTCGCGCATCGCTTGAACTCGGCCAACAGGTCAAACTGTCGGGTTTCGGTAATTTCGACCTGAGGAACAAGAACCAGCGCCCCGGGCGTAACCCCAAGACGGGCGAGGAAATCCCGATTTCCGCGCGTCGCGTCGTGACTTTTCGGCCCGGTCAAAAACTGAAAGCAAGAGTGGAAGCCTATGCTGGAAGCATCGAACAATAATGTCCTGCCCGCTATCCCCGGCAAGCGCTACTTCACGATTGGTGAGGTGAGCGATCTCTGCGCCGTAAAGCCCCATGTCCTCCGCTACTGGGAACAGGAATTCCCGCAGTTGAAGCCGATCAAACGGCGCGGAAACCGCCGTTACTACCAGCGGCAGGACGTCATCCTGATTCGACAAATCCGAAGCCTTCTTTATGAACACGGCTTCACAATCGGTGGGGCCAGGCAACGCCTCTCGGGGGACGAGGTGAAGGCGGACAGCAGCATGAGTCAGCAGATTGTCCGTCAGCTTCGGATCGAACTGGAGGAAGTTCTGGATATCCTCCGTCGCTAGCGCGTTTCTCGATTCGGGTCCCCGGCGGAAATGCTTGGCGACTCGGAAACGGGCATACTTTCCTGAAGATCAGCACTGGAGTTTTTTCTCGTCGGGGCGTAGCGCAGCCTGGTAGCGCACCGCAATGGGGTTGCGGGGGTCGCGAGTTCGAATCTCGCCGCCCCGACCATCCAGTGAATAGCCGGAGTCGATTCGTCTTCGGCCTCTTTTCCACCCGCTCGCTGTCATCTGCGGCATCCCGCCCATTCGCCAGTCAGGCCGCGCGCCGTCGCGTGCCAGCGATGAGCTTGGCTCTTTTTTGGGTTGTTCTGTGTGCTCCAGGCTGCCAATCCGACGCCGACGGAGAAGCGCTCTTTCGGGCAGGACGATTCGACGGGGCTCATGATTCGCTTGCGCGTGCCGCTGATGAAGGTGACGCGCGCGCCTTGCTTTGCCTGGGGGTCATGTATCAGTTGGGATTGGGCGTGTCGCGGGACCCGGCACACGCGGCTTCCTGGTATGAGCGCGGCGCGCTGGCCGGTGACCGGGCGGCACAATTCAACCTCGGACTGCTGTACCTGAATGGTGAAGGCGTCACTCGTAACCATGAGGCTGCGTTCGGATGGTTGCAGGCATCGATGGAACGCGGTCACACACGTGCCCAACACTATCTCGCCATGCTGACCGATAAACTAACGCCGAACCAGATGGTGCGGGCTAGAGAGGCGGTCAGGAAACGGGTGCGCGATGAAGTGCGGTGACCGTTCCCGCGCGGGTGAATGAACACGGTCGGCTATAATTTCCTGGACTCGACGTTCGCAATCAATTCAGGGGTTTCAATCATATGTGCGGAATCGTCGGCGCGGTCGCGCAACGGTATGTGGCTCCTATCCTCCTGGAAGGACTCAAGCGACTTGAGTATCGAGGCTACGATTCCGCCGGCATGGCGGTGCTTTCAGGCACGCACGACATCGAACGCCGCCGCGTTCTTGGCAAGGTCGTTGGCCTGGAAAACATCCTCTCGGAAGAGCCGCTCGCTGGCACGCTCGGAATCGCGCACACGCGCTGGGCGACGCATGGCGAACCAAGCAAGCGCAATGCGCATCCCCACGTGTGCCGGGACCAGGTCGCACTGGTCCACAACGGTATTATCGAAAATCATGCCGAACTGAAACGCGTCCAACTGGGTGACGGTTACGAGTTCGATTCCGAAACTGATACTGAAGTTGCCGTCAACGAGATCCATCGGTACCTGTCCCAGGGGGAAGATCTGCGCATGGCGGTGCAGAAGGCCACCCGTTCCCTCGAGGGTGCCTTTGCGCTCGGCGTGGTCGCGCGAAACTGCCCGGACCGACTGGTCGCCGCGCGACGTGGAAGTCCGTTGGTGATCGGATTGGGCATCGGAGAGAACTTCATCGCATCGGATGTCTTCGCGCTCTTACCAGTTACGCAGCGATTCATTTTTCTCGAGGATGGAGACATCGCCGACATTACGCGGGAGCGCGTGACGATTTACGATGAGGCCGGCGAAATTGTAGAGAGACCTGAGTCGATTTCTCAGCTCACAGCGGATGCGGCTGAAAAGTCGGGTTACCGGCATTTCATGTTGAAGGAGATCTTCACGCAGCCACGCGCGCTGGCGGAAACGCTCGAAGGCCGCGTAATCGATGGTCGAGTGTTGGACGAAAGCTTTGGTAGGGACGCTTCGCGCAAGCTCGACAAGATCGAATCGATCACCATAGTGGCCTGTGGCACCAGCTATCACGCTGGTACAGTGGCACGTTACTGGTTCGAAGAACTGGCCGGAGTTGGCTGTACAGTCGAAGTCGCCAGCGAGTATCGATATCGACGATCCGTCGTTCGCCCCAACTCGCTGTTCGTGACGATTTCGCAATCGGGCGAAACGGCCGATACGCTGGCCGCGCTCCGTGAGGCGAAGCGAAACGGCTATGCCCACACGCTCGCAATATGCAATGTCCCGGAGAGCTCCCTGACCCGCGAATCCGAAATGGTACTGATGACGCGCGCGGGACCCGAAATCGGCGTCGCGTCAACCAAGGCCTTCACGACGCAGCTCGTGGCATTGATGCTGCTGGTTATCGTGATCGGTCGTCGTCATGGGATGTCATCCGAGCGCGAGGCCGAGCTGGTAACTCTTCTCGAGAGCCTGCCCGGAAAGACGAACGTTGCGCTGGAGTTGAACGACTCGATTGCCGAACTCGCGGAAGCCTTCGTCAACAAGCACCACATGCTCTATCTAGGGCGCGGATCGATGTATCCGATCGCGATGGAAGGCGCGCTGAAGCTTAAGGAGATTTCGTACATTCACGCGGAAGCGTATCCAGCCGGCGAACTCAAGCATGGACCGCTCGCCCTTGTGGATGACGAGATGCCAGTGGTCGCGGTGGCTCCGCACAACGACCTGCTGGAGAAGCTCAAGTCCAATCTGGAGGAAGTACGCGCACGCGGCGGGGCGTTGTATGTGTTCGCGGACAACCAGGTGCATGTCCCGATGCGACCCGGATTCCACGTCATCCCGATCCCATCTGTCTCGGACATCATCGCACCCATTGTTTATACGATTCCGTTGCAGCTGCTTGCCTACCACGTCGCGGTCCTGAAAGGCGCGGATGTCGACCAGCCCAGAAATCTCGCCAAGTCGGTCACCGTCGAGTAGGAAGAGGCAGCCCACGGGAATGACGAGATGACGGAAGTCGCGCCACCTCAGGGTACCGTGCTGCTCGTTGACGACGACGAGGACATGCTGAACCTGCTGTCTGCGTGGCTTCGTCACGCGGGCTACCGCGCGCGGACCGCGACCTCGGGCGAAGACGCACTTGCCCAGTTGGCGGGAGAACGCCCAGATCTTGTAATCACGGATCTGTTCATGCGCGGAATGGACGGGATGACGTTGCTGGGGCAGATCCAGGTACAGCATCCCCTGTTGCCGGTGATCATGCTCAGTGGCCAAGCCCAGATCCCGGACGCGGTGAAGGCCACCAACCTGGGATCGGCCGGTTTCCTCACCAAGCCACCCCAGCGCGACCAGTTGCTCGCCGAGGTGCGGAATCTGGTGAACCCCGTGCGAAGTGCCGCGCACGACGTTTTCGCGGCGACCTTCGTCTCCCGCAGTCCGCGAATTCGAGAGTTGCTGGAAGAGGCGGAACTGCTGGCTGCAGGCGACATCTCGATCTTCATCAGCGGAGAGACTGGCACGGGTAAGGAGGTACTGGCGCGCGCGATACATGCTGCAAGTCCGCGCCACGCTCATCCTTTTATCGGGATTAATTGCGGCGCTATTCCCGACCAGCTTCTGGAATCCGAGCTCTTTGGTCACGAGAAGGGCGCGTTTACCGGAGCGAACACGCGCCACGAGGGTCTGTTCCTCGCGGCCAATGGCGGTACGGTGTTCCTCGACGAGATCGGTGACATGCCGCTTTCGCTGCAGGTGAAGCTGCTACGTGTGTTGCAGGATCGTGAAGTGCGTCCGGTCGGTGCGACGAAAGGGCTCCCGATCGATGTACGTATTATCTCGGCTACCCATCAGGATCTCGAGTCGCTCGTCAAGGACGGAGAGTTTCGCGAGGATCTCTACTATCGATTGAACGTCGTACCGCTGCACATCCCCGGGCTCGCCGAACGCCCCGAAGACATTCCCGTGCTCCTTCAGCACTTCCTGTCGCGACACGCCGAGCGAACTGGTGCCAGAACCAAGCGCTTCGAACCCGATGCCGTTGAACTTCTGGTGGCCGCCCCGTGGCCCGGAAACGTACGACAGCTCCAGAACGTAGTCGAGCAATGCGCGACGCTTACCAAGGGAGAGCTGATCACGAGCTCGATGGCACAGCGTGCCTTGCGCGGCGAATCTGGCCGTATCCAGACGCTGAAGGAGGCTCGTGACGCGTTCGAGCGGCGCTATCTCGTCAGCGTGATGCAGGTCGCGAACGGCAACGTCGCGACGGCAGCGCGCCTCGCGGGTCGCAATCGCACTGAGTTTTACAAGCTGCTTGAGTATCACAAGATAGAGGCGGCACAGTATCGCGCGGACGCGCGAACCTGAGACTGTGCGAGCAGACATGAGAGAACCTATCATCGTTCATATTGAACCGGACATCGCGGATCTGGTTCCGGGGTTCCTCGCAAATCGACAGCGCGACGTGGAGTCATTGCGGACGCTGCTCGAGCAGGGAGATTTCACCGCCATCCGGATCATCGGACATTCCATGAAGGGTGCGGGTGGGGGATATGGATTCGACCACATCACCGATCTCGGCGCCGGTATTGAAAATGCGGCCCTCGACGGCGATCGTCGCGCGATCGATATGCTGACGTCGGAACTCGCGGAGTACCTGGCATGCGTACAGCCGGTCACCTTGGATCCCGACACCGCTGCGTGAGCATTGGGTGTGTGGAGTGTAGAACAACCATGAGGTGCGGCATGACGCGAATGTCCGGTACCTCGATACCCGAGATCGACAGACTGCAACCCCGGATCGTTACGAACTACGCCGCCAATGTTGGAGTCGGAGCGCGTGAAGGCATCGGGACGAAATCTCTTGTCTAGCGACGTCACCAGCCTGCCGTCTTCCTGGTTTTTTTATACGGTCGCGGCCGTCCTCGGCCTGTCATTTTCGACCATACTGCTGCTGCTGGCCTGGAACAGTTCATTGGAGAACGCGCAGCGGACATTCGCCTACGAGCTATTGTCGTTCGACGAAACCGCGCGTGCCCAGGCCCGTGCTGCGGACAGCACGCTGCACGCGTTGAACCGTCAGTTGCGCGCGGTGGTAATCGCCGGTGCGGACACGTCGTTCGACGCAGTTTGTGCGACTACCCTGCGTGAACAGCCCTACCTGGTGGGAATCGCATGGTACGCGCGCGTGAGCGGGCAGGAGGCGCTCGCACGCCGCGGTGCCTGCGCGACAGAATCGGGTACTTCGTTCCCCGATGAACTGGATGCGCGTCAGGGCGGTGTTCAGGCCGCGGATCTTCGCGCAGTGCTGGAGACGGACGCTGGAATGACACTATCGTTTGACGAAGGTGTGCTCGCGCCCAGCGAGTACGCGATCGCACGCCGTGTTCACCAAGGCGAAAGGACCGCGAACGGATTGCTGATAGTGATCGTGGATGCCGCAAGGCTCTCCGGGGTGCGCCCATCGGAAGACATGTTTCCGTTCGAACTCGTGCTTGAGTCCGAAGGTGTTGGCGGCCGCCGAACGCTGTTGAGAAGCGCCGAGTTCGACCGTGATGACGGATATGTCGATACCCTGCGGCAGAGTACGCGAATACGCTTCGACCGCTACACGCTGCGTCTCGATGCCCGGCGGGCACTCGGTTGGCGGGATATCGACCATGGTCTGCTCGTGACTGCACTGATTCTCGGGGTTGGCGTCACGCTCTTGCTGGTGGCGCTGGCGCGAGCGAAAGAACTCCAGGCTCGTGAGCTCTCCGCCCGTAACCGCGTGATCGAGGAACAGGTCAGGCGCCAGACATACGAACTGGCGCTCGCGCGCGACGATGCGTTGACCGCCTCGAAGGTCAAATCGGATTTCCTGGCGAGCATGAGTCACGAGATTCGGACGCCGCTCAATGCGATTATCGGTATGGCGGAGCTTCTGGGAGACACGTCCCTCTCGAGCGAGCAGGCCAGATACGTCGGGGTCTTCAAAAACGCCGGAGAGGCATTGCTCAGCCTCGTCAACGACATCCTGGACCTCTCCAAGATCGAGGCGGGGCAACTCGTGCTGGAGCAGATTGAGTTCGAGCCGCGCGACCTGTTCGAACAGGCTGCCGACATCTATGCCCTGAAAACGTCTGCAAAGGGGCTGGAACTCGCGGTCAATGTTGCCCCGGACGTGCCGCTCTGCCTGGTCGGAGATCCGGCGCGGATCCGCCAGATCGTGCTGAACCTGCTGGGCAACGCGGTGAAGTTCACTGAACGGGGCGAGATTGTCCTGACGGCCGAGATGCTTCCGGCGAGCGATACGAATCTCGTCCTCCGCTGTTCGGTGCAGGATACGGGCATCGGGATTCCAAGTGACAAGCTGGAGGCGATCTTCGGAAATTTCACCCAGGTCGATTCGTCCACGACGCGCAAGTACGGAGGAACCGGCCTTGGACTTGCGATCTGCCGGCGCTTGGTCGAGATGATGGGGGGCCGCATTTGGGTGGACAGCGATGTCGGCGAGGGGAGTCGGTTCACCTTCGACGTGCTGCTGCGGCGCGGTAGTCCTCAGGGGATCACGCCGGTTCCCGTACCGGATGTCGGCGGCAGAACCGTGCTCGTGGTCGATGATAACGCTACCAACCGCCTGATCCTTTCGCAGACACTGGGGGCTGCTGGCGCGCGGATTGTCGAGGCCGCGAGCGGTCGCGAGGCAATACGCCTGGCCGACCAGCCACGTCATGCGGGTGGCGGGATCGACCTCGTCCTGTGCGATTCACAGATGCCCGAGATGGACGGGTTCGCAACGGTTGCGGCATTGTTGGCGCGCGGTGTCAATTCAGGCCGCGTCCTGATGCTGACCTCTGCCGACTTGGGACATGACGTCGAGCGGGCGCGTGCACTCGGACTCGGCGGCTACCTGGTCAAACCCTTGAAGCGCCGGGATCTCTACAGCGCCCTGGCCGAGGTGCTCAAGCGGTCGAACGTCGATGCGAGCGTACAGACCGCACCGCCCCCGGATGTCGAGGCTCCCCGCCGGCGCGTATTGCTCGTGGAGGACAACGAGGACAACCGGCTGCTCGTGCGTGCCTATCTCAAGGACGCACCCTATGACATCGATGAAGCGGTCAACGGTGCGGAAGCGGTCGTGCGCTGCGAGGAGCAGCGTTATGACCTTGTGCTGATGGACATCCAGATGCCGGTCATGGACGGACACGAGGCGACGCGCATGATTCGGGCGCGGGAAGTGGCCAATGGTTGTTCCCCCGTGCCTATCATCGCGCTCACGGCGCACGCCGTGAAGGAAGAGGTCGACCGCAGTCTCCTCGCAGGATGCACGGCGCACATGACCAAGCCGATCAAGAAGAAAATCCTGCTCGACCTGCTGGCCCGGCAGATGGAGGCGGGGCACGGGACTCCTACGGTGCCCACCAGTGCCACCGGCTGAACACGACCGGGGTGACCAGGTGCGGCAATGAGCGCCGCCTGTCGTCGCCCGACGACACGACGGTGTCTCTGCACCTTTTCCAACATGTGATTTTCCCGTAACTGAACGGCGATTACCCCTGCTCACGGGCTGGATCGGGATCGCTATAATGCGCCGCCGGTCACAGTCTCTGCGCACATCCTGCGGTCACGAGGGGGCATCCGGACAAGTGGCACGGGGGTTGCTGCGATCCCGTCCAGATGGGGGGCGGCGCCGTCGGAAGCTCAATTCTTTGGCGCCAGGTGCCGTTAACGGAACCTCGATGCTGCGACTTTTCAGACACTACATACCGATCACACTATTGCTGCTGGGGCTGGCGGAAGCGCTCATCCTCATGGTGTCTATTTACGTCGGCGCCATGTTCGCAATGGCAATCGAAGCTCTGCCTGCGACTGAGGCTGCGCCCAGGTCGGGCTTTCCATTGTGGAGCCAGGCGCTCGCATTCAGCGTCGCGATGCTGTGCGGGATGATTGCAATGGGCTTCTACCAGCGCGACCAGCGGGATGGTCCGGCGGCGACGTTGCTCCGACTCGGGCTCAGTTTCGTCGTGGGATTCGCCGTGATGGGGCTCGTCTACCTGGCGTTGCCGAGCGCCGTGCCGACCGGCGCGGAAGCACTGATTGCGCTGGTGAGTTCGTTCGTCGGTATTGCGACGTGCCGGCTGGTGTGCTCGGCCACGACGGATGCGCGCTTCGCTCGGCGTGTGCTGGTGCTGGGCATCGGCGAACGCGCCCGGCAGATCGAGAACCTGCGCCGCGCGGCCGACCGTGCCGGCATTACCCTCGTCGGATTCGTCGACATCGGGATCGATTCCCAGGTAGTGAACGAATCCCGGATCATCCGACCGAACGGCAGCTTGCGGGAACTTGCGGATCGGTTCGCCGCCGATGAACTCGTGGTGGCGATCGATGATCGCCGTAAGGGCCTTCCCGTGAACGAGATCCTGGAATGCAAGATGCACGGCATCCGGATCCTTGAGGAAGGCGCGTTCCTGGAACGGCAGCTCGGCAAGATTCGGCTCGATGCCCTGCACCCGAGCAACGTGATCTTTGCCGACGGGTTCACGCAGGCGATTCTCAAGCGAACGGAGAAACGGGTCCTCGACATCCTGCTGGCAAGTGTCCTCTTCGTCATCGCACTGCCGCTCATGCTGGTGACCGTGATCGCGATTCTTCTCGAGACCGGCACGCCCGTGTTCTATCGCCAGACGCGTGTCGGTTTGCGTGGTCGCCCGTTCGATGTTTACAAGTTCCGGAGCATGCGCGTGGATGCGGAGCGCGACGGCCGACCCGTATGGGCCTCGAAAGAAGACGATCGCGTGACTCGTGTCGGGCGCTTCATCCGCAAGTCGCGAATCGACGAACTGCCCCAGTTGCTGAATGTGCTGAAAGGGGACATGAGCTTCGTCGGGCCGCGACCGGAACGCCCGGAATTCGTCGCCGAGCTCGCACAGGCCATCCCCTACTACGACCTTCGCCACCACATGAAGCCGGGCATCACCGGCTGGGCCCAGGTCTCGTACCCCTACGGGTCTTCCATCAAGGACTCACGGGAGAAGCTCCAGTACGACTTGTACTACCTGAAGAACTACAGCGTGTTCCTCGACGTCAACATCCTGCTCCAGACGGTGCAGGTTATACTTTGGGGGAAGGGCGCCCGCTGAGTCCGCGAGCCACTTTGACCATCCCCAGCCGAGGCGTCCCGCGGCCATGAAGAACCGACCCGATGCCTGAGTTTCTCGTCGTTTCGTCGCTCGTCGGCGCGACGTGCTTCGGCGTCTTCACGGTCTCTCTGTTGATCGATCGCCATCGGGCACCGGTGGCCCGCTGGTTACTTGCCGCGAGCAGCGTGTCCACGGTCTGGTTCCTGTGTGGCGCGCTGTACCGCCTGGGGTTGGCCGATTTCGTGACCCTCGACGGCTTGTGGGCACTCGAAGTCGTGCGTGACCTTGCGTGGTTCTCGATGTGCTTCCACCTACTCGGTGGCGGGTGGCGACGCCCCGCGCCGAACGCCGTGCTGGCGTACACCCGGGTGCTCGCGCTCGCGGTCTGTGCGTTCGTCGTGCTCGCACTCTTTTTCGCGACGACACTCGCATCGGTGGTGGAACAGGCCTGGGTCTCCAAGGCCATCTTCGCAGCGATGCTCGCGCTGTCAGTCATCGGGCTCTCGCTGGTCGAGCAGCTCTACCGCAACACAACCGCGGAACGTCGGTGGGCCATCAAGTATTTCTGTCTGGGGCTCGGCGCCGTGTTCGTCTACGATTTCGTGCTGTTCGCGGACGGGGTGCTTTTCAATCGTCTCGACCCGGCGTTATGGGCAGGTCGCGGGGCGGCCAATGCGCTCGCCGTGCCGTTGATCGCGATTTCGGCGGCGCGCAACCGTGAATGGAAGCTGTCCCTGTTCCTGTCCCGCCAGTTCGTTTTCCATGGCACGGCACTCCTTGGGGTGGGGGTCTACCTGCTCGTGATGGCCGCAGCAGGCTACTATCTGCGCGCGTACGGCGGCGAGTGGGGGAGCGCGATGCGCGCGGTGTTCCTGTTCGCGGGCGGGGTCCTGCTGGTCACGGTGGTGGGCTCTGCGGGGGTTCGCGCGCGGTTGCGGCTTTTCCTGGGCCGGCACTTCTACCGCGAGAAATACGACTACGGGGAAGTCTGGCTGTCCTTCACGAACCGACTGTCCCAGAGTGACAGCCGCCCCGAAGAACTCAGGACGACGATGCTGCGCGCGATCGCCGACGTCATGGAAGCGACGGGCGGGGTGATGTGGCAGCGGAGCGTGGGCGACGCGTACCGCATCGTCGCGCACTGGGAAATCGACATCCAGCCGTTGCGCGATATCCCGGCTTCACATCCGCTGGTTCGATCGCTGGTCGAGCCCAACGCGGTCATCGATGTCCGCAGCGAAGCCGGTCAGGCCACCGTCGACGGCGAAGCAACGGTCCCCGCATGGGTGCTCGAACTCCCGCGCGCATGGCTCCTGATGCCGATCGTGCACCGGGACGAACTGCTGGCGGTTGTCATGCTGTGCGAGTCGCGCGCGGCGCAGGAAGTCACCTGGGAGGACCGTCGCCTGCTCGGTACCCTGGGTCGCCAGGCGGCGGGTTACCTCGCCTTGATGCAGGCCACTGAGGAACTGGGCAATGCGCGCCAGTTCGAGGCATTCAATCGTCTGTCAGCGTTTCTTGTTCACGATCTCAAGAACGTGATCGCGCAGCTGTCGCTGGTGCTTCGGAACTCGGAGCGTCATCGGGCCAATCCGGAATTTATCGCCGACGCATTCAATACCATCGGGGATGCAGTCGCTAAGATGAACCGCATGATCGGCAATCTGAAGCACACCCAGGCGGGACCCACCGATCTCCTGGACGTTGCGGGTTGCGTGCAGGAAGCCCTGGACCTGACCCGACACCGCGAGCCGGTCCCCAGCGTCACCGGGGGCGTCGCGGGCGCGCAGGTCATGGGCAACCGGGATCGCTTCATCGCGATGATCGAGCACCTGATACAGAACGCACAGGAAGCCACGCGCCCGGATGGTAAAGTGGCCGTGACCTTAAGCCGCCAGGATTCCCGGGTGATGATCGAGATTACCGACGATGGATGTGGTATGACGCAGGATTTCATACAGAATCGGTTGTTCAAGCCATTCGACACCACCAAGGGGAAGGCCGGCATGGGGATCGGCGTCTATGAAAGCCTGCACGTCGTGAACGTGATGGGCGGTCGGCTTTCGGTCGACAGTACGCCGGGGCAGGGTACCTCGTTCCAGATCACGTTCCCGCTGGCTGAACGTCCTTTGATAACCTCGAGTGAGCACCGGTTGCGGGAGGTGTCCGCGTGAGCAAGCCCGTGCTGCTGATCGTCGAAGATGATCCGGGGCTCCAGAAGCAGCTCAAGTGGGCCCTCGAGGAATACGACGTCCGCATCGCGGGAGATCGCGATTCGGCGCTGGACGCGATTCGACGTCACGAACCTCCGGTTGTCACGCTCGACCTCGGACTGCCTCCGGATCCGGCCAATGCATCCGAAGGTCTGCGGGCGCTCGGCGAGATCCTGCGCGCGGCGCCTTCTACCAAGATTATCGTGATCACCGGCAACGACGACCGGGAAGTCGCGGTACGCGCCGTCGGACAGGGCGCCTACGATTTCTACGAGAAACCGATCGATCCGGATGTACTCCGACTGATCGTCTCGCGTGCGCTGCGGATGCGCGAACTGGAAGACGAGAATCGGCGTCTCGCGCAGGTGGGGCGGGAACCGCTGGCCGGAATCATTGCCGGCAGCACACAAATGCTCGAAGTCTGCCGGCGCGTGGAGAAGATTGCGCCGACGCAGGCCTCAGTCCTGATCCTCGGCGAAAGCGGCACGGGCAAGGAACTCGTGGCCCGTGCGACGCACGAGCTCAGCGCGCGCAAGGATAAGCGCTTCGTGGCCATCAACTGCGCGGCGATTCCGGAGACCCTGCTGGAGAGCGAGCTTTTCGGCTACGAGAAGGGCGCGTTCACCGGCGCGGGCAAGCAGACCAAGGGGAAGATCGAGTACGCCGACGGCGGCACGTTGTTCCTGGACGAAATGGGTGATCTGCCGCTCGCGCTGCAAGCCAAGCTGCTGCGCTTCCTCCAGGAGCGGGTTATCGAACGCATCGGCGGGCGGGAGGAGATTCCGGTCGACGTCCGCATCGTCTGCGCGACCCACAAGCACCTGAAGTCGCTCATCTCTCAGCAGCAGTTCCGGGAAGATCTGTATTATCGGATCAGCGAAGTCAGCATCCAGATCCCGCCGCTGCGCGAACGCCCTGGTGATGCCATCCTGATCGCCCGCGTACTGTTGAACAAGCAACGCGAACTGAACAATTCACCGGTTCGGGATTTCAGCGCGAGCGCGCTATCGGCGATCGAGATGTACGAGTGGCCCGGTAATGTGCGCGAACTCGAGAACCGGGTGAAGCGCGCCGTCATCATGGCAGAGAGTCCGACGATCGAACCTTATGACCTGGAGCTCGAGGCGCCGTCAAACGCCGGGTTCAAGACCTTGCGCGAGATCCGGGAGACCGCCGAGGCCAACGCAATCCAGCAGGCGCTTGCGATCAACGGCGGTCAGATCGGCAAGGCCGCTGATATGCTCGGCGTCAGCCGGCCTACGGTTTATCACCTGCTGAAGAAGTACAACATCCCCGCGTGACGCACGCAGCCGCCGGCCGCCGGCATCATCACCGGTGCCCGTCGAGGCCGGGCTCACCGCTCAGTGGCGGTGGCAGGTGGTGCTCGTCAGCAATGACTTGACGGCCGAGCCGAAGTCCTTGGGGGGCTCAGGCTTGGCAGCCTGCTCCTCCGCGGCGTCCAGGTGGGCTTCGTCCGTCGTGTCGTGCTCGGCGATCAGGAAGTCCGATTCCGCGTCCGTCACGACGACGGTTGCGCCCAGTGAGGTGACCAGCTGCTGGTGTTTAGCCATGTTATGTCTCTTCCCGTGGCGGGTTTTATTAGTACTGCGGCCTGACGATACCGCCCGGATGTTACACTTTTTAACGCACCGATTGGAAACGGCAGACAAGCGAGAGGGCATGGGCGGACATGGATTCGGAGCGGATCGTGGAGGAGTTCCGTCGCTACTTCTCGGTCGTTCCGGCGCGCACCCCGGATCTGCGCGCCTGCGCGTACCGGGTTCGTTATGCGGTTTACGCGGAGGAACTCGGCTGGGAGGACCGGAGTCGTTTTGCCGACGGCCAGGAGCGCGACGAATACGACGACAACGCACTGATTTGCCTGCTCCAGCACCGTGAGTCCGGTGTGTTCGCCGGTTGCGTCCGGGTGGTCCTCGGAGAGCCCGACCCCGCGCGGGCCTTCCCGTTCGAGACCGCATTGCGACACGCGGGTCTGAGTCTCGCCGGACTCCCGGTCGAACCGGCCTGGCGGGCGACAGCCGGCGAGATTTCGCGGGTCGCCGTGATCTCACGCTTCCGGCGCCGCCAGCACGAGCAGGGCCGCCCGGACACCACGCTCGAGGACTCCCCGCCGGCCGCCCCCGAGCGTCGCGTGTTCCCCCATATCGCGATGGGGCTTTACCTGGGGGCGGCGGCCATGGGGCTGAGCCACGGTCTCGAACGGGTATTTGCCATCATGGAACCCCGTCTTGCCCGGCGGCTCCGGACGTACGGGATTGCGTTCGAGGCGGTGGGCGAGCCGATCGAGCATCATGGGTTGCGGGTGCCATACTGTCTGGCGCGTAAAGGGTTCGAGACAGCACTGTCCCCGCCGATCCGGGCGCTTCTGGCCCGGATCCGGACCGATCTCGCCGGCTGAGGTGTACGATGGCGCAACCGTTAAAGGTGGTGGCACGCGGGCCGATTTCATGCGTGTCCGCAGGTGATGCTTAATAGACTCCGGCCTGGCAACCTGCAGCCAATCATCAACACTGAATCAGAGATTCCGAAATCCACGCATGCACCAAAGAATTCTCGTCACCGGCGGCGCCGGTTTCATCGGCTCCGCGCTTGTTCGACACCTCCTGCAGCACACCGGGGCGCGGGTACTGAATGTCGACCTGCTGACCTACGCGGGCAACCTGGAGTCCCTGGAGAGCGTCATTCATTCCTCGGCTTACCGGTTCGCGCAGGCGGACATCTGCGACGCGGACACGATGCGCGCGCTGTTTCGGGACTTTCGGCCAGATGCCGTCATTCACCTCGCCGCGGAGTCGCACGTCGATCGCTCGATCGACGGGCCGGGCGCGTTCATCAAGACCAATATCGAAGGCACCTACGTGCTGCTGCAGGCGGCGCGCGAATACTGGAGCACGCTCCCGGATCCGGCACGCACGGCATTCCGCTTCCATCACGTTTCGACGGACGAAGTCTTCGGTGCCCTCGGGGACACCGGGCTGTTTACCGAAACCACCCCCTACAACCCACGCTCTCCCTATTCGGCGAGCAAGGCAGCGAGCGATCACCTGGTGCGTGCATGGCATGAAACCTACGGCCTGCCGGTGGTGCTGACCAACTGTTCCAACAATTACGGCCCGTTCCAGTTTCCGGAGAAGCTCGTGCCGATCACGATCCTGAAGGCGCTGCGCGGCGAACCATTGCCCGTGTATGGCAAAGGCGAGAATGTGCGCGACTGGCTGTACGTCGACGATCACGTGCGCGCGATCCTCACCGTGCTGGAGCACGGGCCGGTCGGCGACACCTTCAACATCGGCGGCAGCAGTGAACGTCGCAATATCGATGTCGTGAAGACGCTCTGCGCGAAACTCGACGCGCTGCGGCCAACCCCGGACGGCAAGCCTTACGAGAACCAGATCGCCTTCGTCACTGACCGTCCCGGCCACGACTGGCGCTACGCGATGGACAGCGCCAAGCTGCAGCGCGAGCTCAACTGGAAGCCACTCGAGACGTTCGAGTCGGGCATGACAAAGACGGTGCAGTGGTACCTGGACAACGCCCGGTGGTGCGAACGGGTGGCGTCCGGCGCCTATCGCGGCGAACGGCTGGGACTCGCGCGCTGAACCGCGCGTCGACAGGACACGATATGACACAGCGAAAAGGCATCATACTCGCCGGTGGCTCTGGTACTCGCCTGTACCCGATCACCATGGCGGTCAGCAAGCAGCTGCTGCCGGTCTACGACAAGCCGATGATCTATTATCCGTTGAGCACACTGATGCTGGCGGGGATCCGCGACATCCTGGTCATCTCAACGCCGCGGGACGTGCCGCAGTTCGAGGCGTTGCTCGGCGACGGCGCGCACTGGGGCTGCCACTTCCACTACGCCGTACAACCGAGTCCTGACGGGCTTGCGCAGTCGTTCATCATCGGCGAGAAATTCCTGGGCGACGCACCCGCGTGCCTCGTGCTCGGTGACAACCTGTTCTACGCCCACGGGTTCTCTGCCCAGCTGCAGCGCGCCAATGCGCGCGAACGCGGTGCCACGGTGTTCGGCTACTACGTGACCGACCCCGAACGCTACGGGGTGGTGAACTTCGATGCGCAGGGCAATGCGCTCGACATCGAGGAAAAGCCTGCGCGTCCGAAATCCAACTATGCCGTGACGGGTCTCTATTTCTATGACAACAGCGTGGTCGAGATCGCAAAGACCATGAAACCATCGGCGCGCGGCGAGCTCGAGATCACGGATGTCAACAAGGTCTACCTGCAGCGCGGGGAGCTCAACGTCGAGATCCTGAGTCGCGGGGCCGCGTGGCTCGATACCGGCACCCACGATTCGCTGGTCGATGCGACCGAGTTCGTGAAAGTCGTCGAGAGCCGCCAGGGCCTCAAGATCTCCTGCCCGGAGGAGATCGCGTTCCGGATGGGCTTCATCGACCGCGTCCAGCTCGCCGCCCTGGCGGCACCGCTCGCAAAGAATGCATACGGGCAATACCTGCAGCGCCTGGCGGAGGACGAGGAGAGCCCCAAGTGGACGTGAAGGGTGCCCACATCATCCAGACGCTGACCACGGCGCAGGGCACGACTGGCGCCCGACTGTCCATCCCGGGCCTTGTGGTCATCGCACCCCGGGTATTCGGCGATGCGCGCGGGTTTTTCCTGGAGACGTATCACCGCGCCCGGTACGCGGAACTCGGCATCGATGCCGTGTTCGAGCAGGACAACCTGTCCTTCTCCGCGCGCGGCGTGCTGCGCGGACTGCATTTTCAGAATCCCGATGCCCAGGCCAAGCTCGTCAGCGTGGTGGCCGGAGAAGTCTTCGACGTGGCCGTGGACATACGCCGCGGATCACCGACGTTCGGGCAGTGGGCCGGCGTTCATCTCTCGGCAGACAATCGCTGGCAGTTCTTCATTCCCAAGGGATTTGCCCATGGCTTCTGTGTGCTGAGCGAGACCGCGTTTTTCAGCTACAAGTGTGACGGCTACTACGCACCGGCGCATGAGCACTCGGTGCACTGGGCAGATCCGGATCTCGGGATCACGTGGCCGATGGCGTCGCCGACGTTGTCGGCGAAAGATCTTGCTGCGCCGCGACTGCGCGACCTCTCCGATGGCGTGTTCCCGCTCGCATGAAGCACCGGATATTCCTGTTGTTTGGTGCCCGGGGGCAGCTCGGGACAGAACTTGCGTGGGTGCTGTCGCTGCTCGGTTCGGTCATCGAAGCGGACCAGGCGGAGTGCGACCTGTGTGACGAACCGGCACTCCGCGCATTCATCCGGCAGGTATGCCCGACGCTCATCGTGAACGCCGCAGCGTACACGGCGGTCGACAAGGCCGAGTCTGAACGTGCGCTCGCCACGAAGGTGAACGCGACGGCGCCCGGCATCATGGCCGAAGAGGCAGCGCTCCTGCGTATCCCTCTCGTGCATTATTCGACGGATTATGTTTATGACGGACGCGCGACGACGCCCTACACCGAGGAGCATCCGACTGCTCCGCTCAGCGTCTACGGTCGCACGAAGCGCGATGGCGACGCGGCGATCGTCGCCGCCGGCTGCTCACACCTTGTGTTCCGTACAACCTGGGTTTACGGGCACCACGGTGCCAATTTCGTGCGGACGATTCTGCGCCTCGCGCGCACCCGCGATTCGCTGAACATCGTGAATGACCAGTACGGCGCCCCCACCTGGGCGCGCCTGCTTGCCGAGGCGACCGCACTCGCGATCCAGCGCGCCGAGCTCATCGGCTGGGATCACGTGAGCGGGATCTATCATGTCAGTGCGGCGGGACGCACCAATTGGTGCGAGTTCGCGGAGACGATCGTCACGTACGCGCAGGAACTGGGTCTGCTCGCCGAGGCACCGGTCGCGCGCATCGCGCCCACCACGGCAGCGGCCTACGGTGCAGCGGCGCCGCGCCCGGAAAACTCGGTGCTTGACAACGGCAAACTGGCCATGACATTCGGCTTTGGGCTTCCGGATTGGAAGGGGAGTCTCCGCCAGTTCCTGGCGGACCCGGCGTCGCGGACGCTGCGCGAAGACTGATCCGCGACTCAGCGCCGCAGCAGAGCGCGTTCGTCCTGCACGCTGGTTCCCAGGCACAGGTCGGCCAGCGGGACGATGAAGTTGAAGTTCGCCTTCGCCATCAGCGATTTCGTGTGATGGATCTTGTGATGTGTCCACAGGTAGTGCAGACCAGGAAGGGCGAGCACGGGATTGGCCGGGTCCACGTGACACAGCACATGGATGAGCTGCATCAGCAGGTAGTAGCCGAGGACCGATGCGTAGAACAGGAGAGCGGTGTTCAGCCCGAACATCCACCACGCCGCGAGCGCCAGCACGGGTGCGAGGCCGACTGCCAGCGCATTCAGCACCATAGGCGGGAACACAATCATCGCGTAGTCGCGGAATCCCTCGATGCGGTACGTGTCCTCGTAGAAGTAATTGTGATGCACGAGATGCAAGGTCAGCATGGCCTCTGCTCCCTTGTAGCGCCGGTGCATCGGCCAGCGGTGCACAGCGTATTCCACGAAGTTCGCCACGACGAACGACACTGGAATAATGGCCCATTCGATCGGCTGCACGGCCTCGAGCTGCGCGACACAGAGCACGATGCCGCCCACACAGAACGTGAGTGTGTACAGCACATGCCACCATGCCCGCCACAGTTCGGGCGTGGCCGGCCGTTCGCGGGCGTTGCGCTCTCGGGCGGATTCGATCGCGATATCGGCAGGATCGGCATTCATACGGATTCCTCGCAGTCAGGCCTTCGCGCACTCGGTTTATTCCAAAAGTCTAGCGCCTCTGGCGCAGACTGTCCGTGACCGGCGTCATCCGGTGCACCAGCGCTCGGGGTGGCCGGTTCCCGTGCACCGGACGGAACGACTATGATGCCGGCGGGGCAAGTGGGGCAGTCGCCGCGGAGGGAGCAGTACAGAATGACATTCGACTATTCGGAGGCGTTCTCGCGCACGGTCGGTTGGATTACCCCCGAGGAACAGGCCAGGATCCGTCGGAGTAAAGTGGCCATCGCCGGACTTGGAGGGGTAGGCGGCAGTCACCTGCTGACCCTCGCCCGCCTCGGCGTGGGGGCCTTCAGCGTGTCAGATCTCGACGTGTTCGAACTGGCGAATTTCAATCGCCAGGCTGGGGCTTCGCTGCCGCACCTGGGTCAGCCCAAGGTCGACGTGCTGATCCGGCTTGCCCGTGACATCAATCCGGAGGTCCGGATCGAGGCATTTCCGCACGGTGTGGATAGCGGCAACGTCGAGGATTTCCTGGCGGGAGCCGATGTCTATGTTGACGGGCTCGATTACTTCGCCGTCAAGGCTCGCCGCCTCGTGTTCCAGCGCTGCGCCGAACGGCGGATTCCAAGCGTCACGGCTGCCCCGCTGGGCATGGGGACTGCACTGCTGGCTTTCATGCCCGGACGCATGAGCTTCGAGGAGTACTTTCGCCTGGAAGGTGTTCCGGAGGCCGAGCAGCTGATTCGATTTCTCGTGGGATTGTCACCCTCGATGCTGCAACGAAACTACCTTGCTTACCCGGCGGCCGTGAACTTCGCCAGGAAAAAGGGACCGTCGACGCCGATGGCCTGTGAGCTCTGTGCAGGCGTTGCGGCAACTTATGTACTGAAGATCCTCCTCGGCCGAGGGCCCATCCTCGCGGCGCCCTGGGGGCTTCATTTCGATGCGTACCGGAATCGGATGAAACGGACCTGGCGCCCATGGGGCAACCGCAACCCGTTGCAGCGTATTGCCATCGCCGTCGCACGTCGCGTGATCGCGGCGGCCGAACGCACCACCGCCTGACGATGGACGAAGTCCGCCAGGTTCTAGACCTCGCGCGCTGGGCGCCGAGCGGCGACAACCAGCAGACCTGGCGGTTCCGCATCGATGCACCCCGCGAATTCACGGTGTTCGCATGGGACACGCGCGAGCACTGCGTCTACGATCTGCAAGGTCATGCGAGCCAGATCGCACTGGGCGCGTTGCTGGAGATCGTACGCATGGCGGCCAGCGGTCAGGGACTGCAGGCGCACGCGGAACCATTGGTGACTGGCGTCGCGGGAAGGTATGAGTACCGTGTACGTCTCGACCCCGCTCCTGGGAGCGCAACCCACCCGTTGTACGAATGGATTCCCCGCCGCGCTGTCCAGCGCCGCCCGTTGTCGACCCGGCCGCTGACCGCGGCGCAGCGGGCCGCGCTCGAGGCGGCGGCGGGCCCGGGCCATCATGTGCGGTGGTTCGAGTCATTCGCGGAGCGCCGGCGCATGGCGGCGCTGGTGTTCCGGAGTGCATGGCTGCGCCTCACCACGCCCGAGGCATTCGCGACGCACGCGTCAGTGATCGAGTGGCGGGCGCGCTTCAGCGAAACGCGTGTACCTGAACTTGCCGTGGGCTTCGATCCCGTGAGCGCGCGGGTGTCGGAATGGGCGCTCCGAAGCTGGTTACGTGTACGCTTCGCCAATCGCTTCCTGGGCGGAACATTATTTCCGCGGATCCAGCTCGACTATCTGCCGGCGCTTGCCTGTGCCGCGCATTTCCTGATCGTGGCCGAGGCTCCACCTTCGACAGTCGATGACTATCTCGCGGCGGGGGCCGCCTGGATTCGGCTGTGGTTGACCTGCGCCTCGCTCGGTTTGCACCTCCAGCCTGAAATGACACCACTCATTTTTTGCGAGTATGCGCGCGCAGGCGTGCCGTTCTCGGCCGTGGATGCATCGATGCGCGCTGCGCATGCGCTGGTTGAATCCGTGGATCACCTCCTGGGTGACGACGCACTCGGTGCGGTGGTGATGGGGCGAATCGGAACAGGTTCGGCGCCAACGTCGCGATCGCTGCGCCGGCCGCTCGACGAGTTGCTGATTGCGCCGGGTGCCAAGCCTCCCGGCTGGTGACCTGCGGCGGCGCAGTCAATGGGGCGCGGCGGCGCCTTCGCTCACGAGCTCGCCGTCAGCGATGCTGACTACGCGATCGGCCATCTGCATGACCCGGAAATCGTGCGTCGAGAAGATGAACGTCGTATGTTCGATCTCGTTGATCTGCTTCATGAGCTTCAGGATGCTCTCGCCGGTCTTCGAGTCCAGGTTGGCGGTTGGTTCGTCCGCGAGCACGATGGACGGGGCACCGGCCAGGGCACGGGCGATTGCCACGCGCTGACGCTGACCGCCAGAGAGCTGGTTGGGCCGGTTCTTCGCGTACTTTGAGAGTCCGACGACGTTCAGGTAATGGGCAACACGTTCGGCGCGGAGCTTGCGGGTGAATTCCTTTCTCTGGAGCATCGGATATTCCACGTTCTCCCACGCGGACAGCACGGGCAGCAGGTTGAACGTCTGGAAAATGAACCCGAGCGTGCGTGCGCGCAGATCGGCCAGTTCATCGGGCGTCTTGGAGCTCGTGTCCTCATTGCCGATATACACATGGCCACGGGTCGGCGTGTCGATACAGCCGATCAGGTTGAGCAGGGTGGACTTGCCACTGCCGGACGGGCCGGCGATCGCCAGGAAACGCCCTTCCGCGACAACCATGTTAATATCGCGGAGTGCAAGAACTTCTTGATTGTCAAGGCTATAGACCTTGTCGACGTGTTCGACGCGTACGATGGCCATGATGGTTTCGAGTGATTCCGGATGTCGCGAGCCGGACGCCAGTATAGCGAGCTTCGAGTACGGCGCCGCAACCGCGAGACTGGCCCGTAATGACCACGCCGTTCCGGAGATGGATGCTGGTTTGCCGAGGTAACGAATGACGAAACAGAAGAGTATCCCGTCCCGCGTTCACGCCCACCGCGCCTTCACGCTCCGCCTCTTTGCCGGTTGGCTTGCGGTCATCGGCACGTCGACTGCTGCGGTTGCGGCAACCAAGACCGACGGGGCGCGCGACGTGGACCCCGTTGCACTGGTGGAAGCTGCCGATCGCATCCGCTTCCCCAAGGAAGCATTTCAGGTGGGGGTCAACGTCATCAATCACGCGCCTGGAAAGACCCCGGATCAGCGGGTCTATCAGGTGCTGTCCAAGGGCAATTCGAACACCATCGTGCGTACCCTCAAGCCCGCATCCGAGGCTGGACAGATGATGCTGATGAAGGACCGCGAGCTGTGGGTGTTCCTGCCGAGCGTGTCTCAACCGGTACGCATGCCGCTGTCGCAGAAGCTGACCGGCCAGGTGGCCAATGGCGACCTGGCGCGCGCGAATCTCTCCGGAGACTATTCGCCCAAGTTGCTTCGTACCGAGACAATCGAGGGCGAGGACCACGCGGTGATGGAATTGACGGCCGTGGACCGCGGCGTGACATACCAGCGCGTGATCTACTGGGTATCCTTGAAGACCAACAGGCCCTACAAGGCAGAGTTCTACACGATCTCTGGCCGGCTGATGAAAACCTGCCTGTATACCGACTTCAAGACCATGGACGGCAAGATCCGGCCGACCCGTCTGATCATGAAGGACGCGCTGAAGAAGGACGAGCATTCGGAGATGGTTTACGTTGGCATGAAGCGACGGGAACTGGCGGACAAGAT
>JBFWUN010000017.1:0-75003 GCA_050247235.1 Gammaproteobacteria bacterium | reverse complement strand
GACCGGCGGTCGTTACCCGAAGAGCGTGGCGATCGTCTCGCGCAAGCGCTGCTGATCGCGCGGCGAGAGCCGGCCGAGCGTCTTGATGACGAGCGACTGCTCGAGCGTTGCGAGCACGGGCTTGATGGCCGATGGCTTGAGCAGCTTCGCGGCCTGCCAGTCCTGCACGACGAGCTCGCCGAAGGTGCCGCTGCCGCGCACCTGGCTCGTAACCGCCATCAGGATCAGATCGCGGCGCGCATCGTGATAGGCAGCGCTCGAGACGATGACGCCGGGGCGCTGCTTGGTGGTGGACTGGTCGGTGAACGGAAACGGCACGAGCACGACGTCGCCGAACTGATAACGCACGGAGGCCGGCTCGCGCGGTCGTCAGAGCCGGTCGTACTCGGCGTCGTCGGGGTTGTCCCAGACGGCCTTGAACGCGGGCTCGGATGCTTGCGCCGCGGCGCGCACGAGGTGCTGATCGGTCTCGCGGCTGCGCAAGAAGTCGACGAAATCCTCCACTTCCGCGCGGCGCTGCGGCGGCAGGCTCTTCAACTTCTCGATCAGCACTTCGTCGTCGCGTGCACTCACGGTCGTAGCTCCTGCGCTTAGCGGTTCGACTGACTCAACACGCCGTCGAGCATCTGCAGCACGAGGCGTTGCTGCGCCTTGGGCAGACGTATCAGACGCTCGATGCGCTGTTGCAGTTGCGGAGCCGGGCCGCGCTTGGCGGAAGCCGCCTTCTCCCCGATCAGGGTCTCGACGCCGACGCAGAGCGCGCGGGCGAGGGCCGGCAAGGTGGCGACGGGGACGCCGCGCCGGCCGACTTCCCAGGACGCGACGGTCTGTTGGGAAACGCCGAGGGTGTCGGAGAGTTGCACTTGGGTGATGGCGGCGCTCTTGCGCAACTCGGCGATGCGCGCGCCGAGTTGCTGGAAGAACGCCTTCTCGTCCTGGGTCATGGAGTCGAATCCGGTGCTGGGGCTCAAAAGTGGGTTCACAGGTTACTCGCGCTCCGGTGACGGTAGTTGGCACTACTCCTAAGGGTAGTAGTTTGCGCGAGAATTAAACCTGCTCCTACCCCCTTGACAGTTTTTTAGGAGAACGTCGGATGGCGCGAATCTCCGATCACAGGAGCTCGAGCGGCTGATATCCGAGGTCAGCCTCGTCCGGTTGATCGAGGGCGTTCACGCCAGCCACTGACCGAGAAGACCGGCACCGGCTGTGCGTACCCTTTCAGCGCGAGCGGACCGACGCTCTCTGCGTCCACCTGGTCCTCGACGCAGGCCATGACCTTGCGATCGACGAGCACCTGCCCGCCCGCGGCTTCGCCGCACAGGCGCGCGGCGAGATTCGTGACATTGCCGATGGCGGCGTAATCCCGCCGACCCTCGAAGCCGATCATCCCGAGTGTCGCGTAGCCTTGAGCGATGCCGCAGCCGAGATCGAGCGCGTAGCCGCGCTTGCGCCACGGCGCCTGCAGGGCGGGAAACGCTGCCTGCACGGCCAGCGCCATCTTCACTGCCTGCGCTGCGGGTTCCTCGATAGGGACCGGATCGTTGAAGAACACCATGATGGCGTCGCCCGCAAAACGCTCGAGGGTGCCGCCATGTCCGAGCACGGTGCGGCCCATGCGGTCGTGGTACTGGGCGAGGAAGTCCATGACTTCCTCGGGTTCGGCCTCGTCGGTGAACGCGGTGAACCCGCGGATATCGAGGAAGACCACCGCGATCTCGCGTCGGTGGGTCTCCAGCAGGTGGGCGCCATCTTCGAGGATGATGTCCGCGATTTGAGCTGCGAAGAAACCCTTCAGACGCCCAAGGCGTTCGATCTGCGCGACCTGTTCGGCAACGCGCGCCTCCAGCGTGTGATTCCAGCGCGCGAGCTCCGTGGTCTGCTGCTTGACCTCGTCCTGCAGGGCCTTGATGCGCAGCAACGATTTCACGCGCGCCAGCAGCTCGGGACGATTGATGGGCTTGGTGAGGAAGTCGTCGGCGCCGGCCTCGATACCCTTCACGCGCTCGTTCTGCGGATCCAGCGATGTACACAGCACCACTGGCAGCAGCGCGGTGTCCGGGTTCGCGCGGATGCGCGCGCAGACTTCGTAGCCGGACATGCCCGGCATCATGACGTCCAGCAGCACCAGATCCGGTGGTTGCGCGGCGATCATCGCCAGTGCGTCCGTCCCGTTGCTCGCTCCGCTCGCCGCGTAGCCTGCAGCCTCCAGCACGTCGACCAGCAGCTTGAGGTTGGCTGGCGTGTCGTCAACGACGAGGACGCGTGCGCCGCTCTTCGCGCTCATGCGGTACCTCTCTCCAGCAGTTTCGCGAGGGTGGCCAGGAACGACTTGAGCTCGATGGGCTTGGCCACGAAGGCATCGAAGCCGGCCGCGGTGACCCGCGAGCGATCGCCGGCCATCACCGACGCAGTGAAGGCGACCACCGGGACAGCCGCCGTGGCCGGGTCGGCACGCAGCCGTGCCAGCGCCTCGACCCCGTCGATGCCAGGCAGCTGGATGTCCATCAGTACGAGATCGGGATGCGCGGTGCGGGCCAAGGTGACGCCGTCTTCGCCGTTCTCCGCGGCGAGCACCTGGTAACCCTTGGCTTCGAGCACGTCACGCGCGAGCTTCAAATTCATCGGGTTGTCCTCCACGACGAGGATAGTGTGCGGGTCGCTCATGGCTGCCTCGGCAGGGTGAAAGTGAAGGTGGCGCCAGCGCCTGGTTCGCTGTCGACGCCGATGCGGCCGCCGTGCAGCTCGACAATCCGCCGGGTCAGCGACAATCCGAGCCCGGTGCCTTCCTGCTTGTTGGTGTAACTTCCGCCGGCCTGGCGGAACTCCTCGAAGATGGTTTCCAGGTATTCCGGCGCGATGCCGATGCCGGTGTCGGCGACAGCGACCTCCAGAAGATCCGGCGCCGCCAGCCGCGCCCGCACCGTGATGCGCCCGCCGTCCGGGGTGAACTTCACCGCGTTGGACAGGAGGTTCAGCATGACCTGCTTGAACTTGCGCTGGTCGGCGCGGAAGCCGTCGAGATCCTCGGCGGCCTCCAGCGCAAGCGCGATGCCGTGGCGCTCGGCGCGCTCCCGGACCAGGGTGAGGGTGTTTTCGAGCGCTGATCGCAGGTCGAAATCCTCGACATCGAGCTCCATGCGCCCAGCCTCGATCTTGGACAGATCGAGAATGTCGTTGATGAGCGAGAGGAGATGTTTGCCGGAGGCATGGATGTCCTTGAGATAGTCTTCCTGCTTGTCGTTCAGGTCACCGAACATGCGCTCGATCAGCACCTCCGAGAAGCCGATCACGGCGTTCAGCGGCGTGCGCAGTTCGTGCGACATGTTGGCGAGGAATTCCGATTTGTGCCGGTTGGCGGCTTCGAGCTGGCGGCTCTTGTCCTTGATCTGGTGAAACAGGCGCGCATTCTCGATGGCGATGACGGCCTGCCCGGCGAACGTGGTGATCAGATCGATATCCGCCCGTGCGAACGGTCTTGGCGGAATGCGCACCGCGGTGAGGGTGCCGACGCCACGGTCCTCCCATAGCATCGGCGCGATGACAATGGAAAACTCGCCGAAGTGCTGGGCAGCCATCCCGAGCAGGCCCGAGGGATCGTTGTCTGCGCTCACGTGAGGGTAGTGCAACGTGCGTCGCCCGCGCGTGGCAATCTCCACCAGGGTGCCTTCGACCGGTCGGGGGAACGCGGCGGCCAGGAACTCGCGGGTGCCCTCGCGTCCATAACCGCGCCACGGTGCGCCGAGATCAACCAGGCCGTCTTCGCGCACGACGAAGAGCCCGAGCTCCTCGCAGTCGATGAGCGCGTGGCAGCTGTCGAGTACCTTGTCGAACACCGGCGCCGGATCTTCCACCGAGCTGCCGATGACCTGCAGGACTTCCGACAGCGCCGTCTGGCGTTCCAGCGCCTCCTGCGTCTCGTTGAACAGGCGGGCGTTCTCGATGGCGATGACCGCCTGGGCGGCGAAGGTTTCGAGCAGTTGCACCTGCTGCGACGAGAACAATCCCACCTCCTTGCGCCCCACCCCGATCACGCCGATGCAGCGCCCGGCACTCAGCATGGGTACCCCCAGCATGCCACGCATCCCGGTGCGTACCCGCAGGTCGCGCATCCCGGACGGCATCACAGGGTCGTCGAGAATGTCGGCGAGGTGCAGGATTCGACCATCCAGCACCGGCCGGTCCAGCAGCATGCCGGGGTGCGGCGCATGCGGATAGACGGCGCGATACTCCGCTTCCGCCTGCGGCGACCAGCCATGAATGGCCGCCACATCGACCATCATGCCGTCATGGCGCAGCACGCCCCCGAGATCAGCACCGCACAGCGCGGCGGCGCGTTCCGCGATGGCCTCGAACACCGGCTGCACGTCCGTAGGCGAACTGCTGATGACTTCGAGCACCTCGGCCGTGGCGGTCTGGCGTTCCAGCGCTTCCTGGGTATCGTTGAACAGGCGGGTGTTGTCGATCGCGATCACGGCCTGGGCCGCAAACGTCTGCAGCAGCCTGACGTGCTCGTCGGAAAAGAGACCGGGCTCGGAGCGGGTCAGGCCGATGACGCCAATGCACTGCGTTCCGCGCATCATGGGCACGGCGAGCAGGTTGCGCACGCCTGCACCCTTGACCCATTCGGCCAGCGGGTAATCGTCGCCGAGCGCGAGCACATCCGGGACATGGATGACCGCGTGCTCGATGACGGCGCGGTCCATCATCACCCGCGGATCGGGCGCATGCGGGTAGCGTGCGCGGTAGCCGGTCTCCGCGGCGGGGGAAAAGCCGCCTACCGCGGTCACCCGCAGCTGACCGTCGTCATACCGCAGCAAAGTACCCAGCCGCGCGCCGGCCAGTGCCAGGGCCCGCGCGAGGATGGCCTCGAACACCGGCTGCACGTCCGTCGGCGAACTGCTGATGACTTCGAGCACTTCGGCAGTCGCCGTCTGGCGTGCGAGCGCGTCGTGGACGTCCTTGAACAGCCTGGCATTGTTGATCGCGATGACCGCCTGATCGCAGAAGGTCTTGAGGAGATCGATCTCGTCCGCGGAAAACGGCCTGGGCGGAAAGCGACCCAGCCAGATCGCGCCGATGCCCTGGTCCTTCCAGATCATCGGCACCAGCACCATCGCGAAAGGACCCATCTTCCTGGCCAGCAGTCGCTGGTGCCTGGTCAGGTTCTTCTCTTTCGCGCTGTCGGGGATGTGCCAGACTTGTCGTGCCTTGATCATCGCCAGAGTCCGCGAGTCGGGATCGGGCGGCGGCGATTGGACGCGGCCTTCGAACGCCGACGCGACGTTGTAGGCGAGGCCGTCTTCGCCGACCATGACCACGCCCGAGACGTCGGCCGCGAACAGCGCACGACAGCTTTCGTTGATCTTCTGGAACACGGGCACGCTGTCGTGTACCGAGCGGCTGATCACGCGGAGGATCTCGGCCGTCGCGGTCTGGTATTTCAGGGCCTGGCGGGTGTCATTGAACAGGCGTGCGTTCTGCACCGCGATCGCGGCCTGGTCGCTGAACGTCTTGAGGAGCGCAAGTTCCTTGTCCAGGAACGGGCGCGGCGGGATGCGCACCACGCCGAGCGAACCGATGCCGCGGCCGTCGAAGATCATCGGCGCCAGCGCGATGGCATGGTTGCCGATGGTAGCCAGGCGCGATTTCATCTGCGGCGGCGCCTCGGCGGCGACGTCCGGGTAGTGCAGCACGCGCTTCTCGGCGATCGCGAGCGCGGTCGGCGTTTCGCTGACCGGGCACGGAAAGGGCGCGCGGGCGATCTCCTCCGGGATGCCGCGACACGCGGCGATGTCTATCCGCTGATGTTCATCGATGAGCAGCACGACCGGGATACTGTCCGGCACGAGGGATTCGATTCCATCCAGGATTTTCTCGAACACGGGCGCGGTGTCGGCCACGGAGCTGCCGATGGCTGCAAGCACCTCGCCGGTCGCCGTCTGGCGCTCCAGCGCTTCGCGCGTTTCGTTGAACAGGCGGGCGTTCGCCAGGGCCATCGCCGCCTGCCCGGCGAAGCCCTGCAGCACGCCGACCAGTTCGTCGTCGAAGGTGCCTGCTGCGGCCCGTGCGACCAGGAGGGACCCCAGGGTTTCTTCGCCATGCAGCAACGGCACCGCCAGCAGGCTGCGCGCGCCGAATTGGATGACCCTTTGCCGCAATTCGAAGTCCAGGCCCTCGGCCTCGACGATGTCAGCGATCTGGGCCGGACGGCGGGTCAGGATCGCGCGGGCATTGACGGCACTCCCGTCGAGCGGGCGCGGGAAGTTCGCCAGGGTCTTCTGACCGCGACGCTTGTAACCGCGCGCGGTGCTGAAGCCGACCAGGTGCAGGGTGTCACCTTGCAGCCGCGTAGCGACTGCACCGACGGCGCCGGCAAGCAGACGGGCGTGCCGCGCGATCGCCGCGAACACCGGCTGCGGATCGCCCGGGTTCGCGGTCATCGCGGCCAGGATTTCGGCGGTCGCGGCTTGCGCGGCGCGCGCCGCGGCGAGTTCGCGTTCGAGCGCGGCCACGGTCTTCCGGGTCGACCCGGTCGTCATCAACGTGCTTTCCCGGCGCGGCATCGCCCGCGGCCCGTGCTCAGCCCGCGCGCGGCGTGACGGGCGGCCGCGTCAGGCTGGCCGCCGCGGCCTGCGCCGTGGTGCGCAGCGGGTACTCGGCGCGATCGGACTTGAGTTCGATCGTGTGCCCGTCCGGATCCAGTACGTACACGGAGGTGCCGAAGCCGGTGGCGCCGTAGAGCTCCACCGGGCCGAACGTGATCGTCACGTCGTGCGCCCGCAGGTGGGCGACGACCGGCGCGAGATCTCCGCGCACGAGCACGCAGACATGGTCCACGCCGCGCGCCGGCGGCGGTGCGAGGGTGGCGCCGGCCGGCAGCCGCTGGAGGTCGATGAGATGTTGCCCGCACCGCACCTGCCAGATGCCCAGATCCTCGATGATCCGTTCCAGCGCCATGCCGAGCACGCCCACGTAGAACGCGAGGCTGCGCTCGACATCGCTGATCCGGAGCACGACGTGATCGAGTCCGTGGTATTCGCTGGGGAAGGTGCTCGGCATCGGCGTTCTCCGCGGTCGGTCGTGGGGCATGGTCGCGCGGGGCACGCGGAGGGTCAACGTGGCGCCGGCGCGCACTGCGGTCACTGCGGGGAAATGCCGCTATGCTGCGACGGATGCTCCCGCACGATCGCCATCGATGAACTGCGCCCCGCCCCTCGTCCTCCACGTCCTGCACCATCTCCACATCGGGGGCATGGAGAACGGCCTCGTGAACCTCGTGAATCACATGCCGGAGAACCGCTACCGGCACGCGATCGCGTGCATCGAGGACTACACCGACTTCAGCCGGCGGATCACCCGCGATGTCCCGCTGCATGCGCTGCATCGATCTCGGGCAGGGGTGTGGCGCCTGAGGTGGAATCTCCACCGCCTGTGCCGGCAGCTCCGGCCGGCGCTGGTGCATACGCGCAACCAGTCGGGACTGGATGCGCTGCTGCCCGCCCGGCTCGCCGGGATCCCGTGCGTGCACAGCGAGCACGGCTGGGACGTGGACAACCTCGACGGCCGACGCTGGAAGCCACTGCTGCTGCGCCGGCTGCACCGGCCGCTCGTCAGTCACTACATCACCGTGTCCCGGCATCTGCAGGCGTTCGTGGTGGACACGGTGGGCGCGCCGGCGGATGCGGTCACGCAGATCTACAACGGGGTCGACACCGCGCGATTCGCGCCGGATGCAGCGGCTTCACGGGATTTCCTGCCGGAAGACTTCCGCGCTCCGGGGCACGTGCTCATCGGCACCGTCGGTCGCCTGCAGGCCGTCAAGGACCAGGCCACGCTGCTGCGGGCGTTCGCCGGCATGCACCCTGCCGCGCCCGAAGCCCGGCTCATTGTCGCCGGTGATGGTCCGTTGCGCGGCGAACTCGCGGCGCTCGCCGGGGAGCTCGGGATCGCGACATCCACCGCGTTCCTCGGCGCCACGGACCGCATCCCGGACATGCTACGCGCGCTCGACGTGTTCGTGCTGCCGTCGCTGAACGAAGGCATCTCCAACACGATCCTGGAGGCGATGGCGAGCGCGTTGCCGGTGCTGGCCACCGCGGCGGGGGGCAACGTGGAACTCGTCACGGACGGCGTCAACGGACACCTGTTCGCGCCGCGTGACGTGACGACGCTCGGCGCGCTGCTGACGACGTACTGCACGGATCCCGCGCTGCGTGCACGCCACGGCGCCGCGGCGCGCGCGGATGCGTTGGCGCGCTTCAGCCTGGAGGCCATGGTGGACGGCTACGCCGCGGTGTACGACCGGGTACTCAGCGCACGCCGTTCGCCGTGACCGCCGGCGCGCGGCCGGGTCCGAAGCGCGCCACCGCACGCCGGAGCAACGCGGGCTCCAGCTGCAAGTCGCCGTAGCGGGCGGCGGTGTAGAGTCGCGTGATGTGATCGATCGCGGCGGCCAGGTCCGGGCGCGCGGCGCGGGTACGCGCAGCGTACGCGAGCGGGCCTTCATGCGGCGCGCGCGGCAGCCCGGCGCGTGCGAGCTTGCGACAGAACGCGTCGTAACTCCGCAGCCACGGATCGCGCGGCGGCCGCCGCCGCAGCATGCGCTGTGCGACCAGGGCGAGTATTCCGGCGACGCTCGCGGCCATCGCGAGCGCCATGTCGTCGAGTCCGACGTCCTCCAGGCCGAGGCTCGCGAAGAACTCGCCCTGGCGTTTCGGCGTATAGCCGAGCACCCACTGCGACCACTGGAAGTTGACTGCGTCCCACAGCGCGGCGGCGCCCCGCCACATCCGCAGCGCTGCCGCGTCCTCGTCGAGCATCCGGAGTCCGGTCCGCGCGTCGGTCACGCCTTCGATGCCGGCCGAGACCCGCGACGGCGCCACCGCCGAGGTGGGATCCACGCGCGTCCAGCCCTGTCCAGGGAGGTGGACTTCCGCCCACGCATGCGCGTCACGCTGGCGGATCACGAGGTAGTCGCTGAAATCATTGAACTCGCCACCCTGGTAACCGGTGACGACGCGCGCCGGGATCCCGGCCGCGCGCATCAGCACCACGAAGCTCGCCGCGAAGTGCTCGCAGAAGCCGGCGCGCGTGTCGAACAGGAATTCATCGATCGGATCTCCGGGCAGCGCCGGCGGCAGCAAGGTGTACGCGAACGGTTCTTCGCGGTAGTACGCGAGCGCGCGGCGCACGACTGCCGCGGCATCCGGGTTCCGCGCGCGCCAGCCGGCGGCGAGCGCGCGCGCCCGCGGATGGTGGGCCGGGGGCAGTTGCAGCGCCAGCCCGCGTTCCGCGGGGGTCAGCGTGCCCATCGTGTAGCGCGTCACCGAGGTCAGGGTGTAGCCCACGCGTTTGCGCACGGGATGCAGCGCACGCAGCGACTGGTCGGCGCCGAGCCGCGCGAAATCGTCCCCGCCGGTGACTGCGTCGAGCCCGAGCAGCCAGCGTTCATTGGTGGGTTCCAGCATCATGGTGTAGCGGTAATGCGGGCCGCGCGGGCGCACCGGGTGCGGCGGATCGCGCGCGAACGGGCTCGTCTTCCAGCGGCGTCCGTCGGTCTCCCACAGCACGGGACCCCGCCAGTAGCGGTCGCTCGCGCGCGGCACCGGTCCGTCGAACTTCACGCGGAACGCGACTTCATCCGAGGTGCCGAGCGACGTGATGTGGCCGATGGACATCTCGTCGCTCAGCCCGGTCACTGCGCTGAAGGCATCCTTCGGCAGCCCCCACAGCGGACCTGACACGCGCGGGAACAGCAGGAATCCCACCACCATGATCGGCATGGCCTGCCCCACCAGGCGCAGTGCGAGGCGGCCGCAAGCGCGCGCGCCGAGCACCTCCGGCGCCACGTTGAAGCGCACGAGCCCCGCGGTCACCAGCACCACCACACCCAGCATGTAGAGCGCGGTCGGTACCGTTTGCGTGTACAGGAAATTCGTCACCACCAGGAAGTACGCGAGGAAGCTCGCGATGTAGAAGTCGCGCGCCTCGTCCAGTTCGAGCAGCTTGAGACCCAGCAGCGCCGTCAGCAGCGACACGCCCGCGTCGCGCCCGATCTGCCCGTGGTAGGCGATGTAGATCGCGACGAACGCCGCGAGCGCCAGCAGCTGCTTCAGCAGCCACAGCACGCGGTGCCGCCGATCGGGCAGCGGCAGGCGTCCATACGCGCCCGCCACACGCCACGCGGCCAGGAGGACGAACGCGGCGATGATCAGCGGATCGAAGCGCAGCGCATGGGGCGCGAGCGCACTGCCCACGCCGGCAAGGCACCACCACAGGTGCGCCGGGGTGATCGCGCGCACGCGCGCATCAGGCGACATGACGGGCGAGACCTTCGAGGCACTGCGCGCGGTGTGCCGGGCCGCTGCCCGCCGGCACGCATCGGCCGGGCAGTTCGAGCGCGTAGCGCAGCCCGAGTCCGTCGGCGTCGACAATCCAGCGCGCGAGCTGCGCGAGTCGTGCCTCGGTGTCGATGGCGGGGTCGAGGTCAGCGAACCGCAGCACGAGGTCACCCGTTTCGCCGCCGCGGAAGTGCTTCACCTGCGGTTCGCCGGTGCGTGCAAGCGACTGCCAGTGGATGGCTCGCGGCGGGTCGCCCGGGCGGTACGCTGCAAGGCCGGCAAAATCGTCGACCCCCGCGCCCGTGGCGCCCCCGTCCGCGCCGGGCGTCGGATGCGCTCGCGGCAGCGGCAGACGACCGGCCGGCGCGGGGTAGACGACGAGTTCGGCCGCCTGCGGCGGATATGCCCATGCGCGCACCAGGCCGAGCGGGAACGTACTCTCGAGACACAACCGCCCCAGCGGGCGCACGCCGCGCGCGCCGGCGTTCACCGTGAGCGAGACCGGCGCCGCGGTATCCAGTGCCGCAAGCACGATCTCTTCGCGCCGTCGCGCGCGGCGCCACCACGCGGTGCGCGGCGCGAGCCGCGCGAGCGTGACCGCACAGCGCGCACGGGCCTCGTCATCAGCGAACCGCAGCGTGACTTCCGCGGGTGCGCCGGCATGCACCGGGTCCACCCGCACGGCGACGAGTACGAGTCCCGCGAGGTTGTGATACGTGTGCAGCATGCCCACGAGGAACAGGCCGGACAGCAGGAAGCACAGCAGGTAGGCGAGCGCGTTGTCGTAGTTGATCGCGCCCAGCAGGACCAGCAGGAGGACCGCTGCGAACATGCCTCCCGCGCGCGTCGGAAAAACGTAGACCCGGCGCCAGTCGAGCGCCGACGCGGTGGCGGTGGGTGCAGCGGCGAGCGTCTCCGCGGGTGCGGACATGCCGCTCAGGGCACCGGCACGGAGGCAATCAGCCGCGCGGCGAGCGCGGCGCCGGACATGCCGGGATCGCGCGCGACCAGCCGGTGTCCGACGACACTCGGCAGTACCGCCTGCAGATCGTCCGGTACGCAGTGGGTGCGTCCGTCGACGAACGCCCAGGCCTGGGCCGCCCGCAGCAGTGCGAGCCCGGCGCGCGGTGACAGGCCGTGCGCGCAGTCGGGCGACGCGCGGCTCGCCGCGAGCAGGGCTTGCAGGTAATCGAGCAGCGGATCCGCCACGTGGACCCGGCTGGCCTCCAGCTGGAGTTCGACGACGGTCTCGGGGGTCAGCAGCGGGGCGAGTTTACCCAGGAGCTCGCGTCGATCCTGCCCGCGCAGCAGCGCGCGCTCCGCGCCGCGATCCGGGTAGCCGAGCGACAGGCGCATCAGGAAGCGATCGAGCTGGGATTCCGGCAGCGGGTAGGTGCCTACCTGTTCGCGCGGGTTCTGCGTGGCGATCACGAAGAACGGGCGCGGCAGATCATGCGTGATGCCTTCGAGCGTGACCTGCCGCTCTTCCATCGCTTCCAGCAGCGCGCTCTGGGCGCGCGGCGTCGCGCGGTTGATCTCGTCCGCCAGCAGCACCTGGGTGAACACCGGTCCCCGCTGCAGCACGAAGCGCTGCGCGTCGCGATCGAACACCGAGGCGCCGAGGATGTCGGCGGGCAGCATGTCGCTCGTGAACTGGATGCGCTGGAACGTGAGCCCCGACAGCCGTGCGAGCGTGTGCGCGAGCGTGGTCTTGCCGACTCCCGGCAGATCCTCCAGCAGCAGGTGGCCGCCGGCCACCAGGCAGGTCACCGCGAGATGGACGGTCCCGGCCTTGCCGAGAATGACTTCACTGGCGGCGTCCAGCAGTTGCCGGAGCGCCTGGTGATGTGGCGTGGTCGTGCGGGGTTTCAGCGTACTCAAGGTCACGATGCGCTCCCTGGCCGGGCCGGTGCGTCCGGCGTCGAGTCCCACTTTCATCAAGGTAAGCCACGGACCGCCGCTATCGGCCAGTAACCGGGCACGTTCCGGGGGAACCGGTCACGGCGGCGTGCCGGGCATTGTATCGGCACTGCGCGCGCGCGGCTTGCGCCGGCGGCGGGAGGCACCCGGTGGAAAAGTACGATCTCATCGTTCTCGGCAGCGGCCCGGCCGGGCAGCGCGGCGCCATCCAGGCGGCGAAGCTCGGCCGCAACGTCCTGCTGATCGAAC
This sequence comes from Gammaproteobacteria bacterium, assembly GCA_050247235.1. Taxonomy (GTDB): domain Bacteria; phylum Pseudomonadota; class Gammaproteobacteria; genus CAIKBL01. The sequence continues at coordinate 62,494 of JBFWUN010000017.1, read as the reverse complement.
AGAACTTCCAGATCGGCGGGTCGTGCCTGCACACCGGCACGATCCCGAGCAAGACCTTGCGCGAGACCGTGCTCTACCTGACCGGGTGGCGCCAGCGGGGCTTCTACGGCCGCAGCTACCGCGTGAAGGAACGCATCACGGCAGACGACCTGATGCAGCGTCTCGAAGTCACGATCCGCCACGAGATCGAGGTGCTGCAGCACAAGCTCCACCGCAATTACGTGACCACGATCGCGGGTCGCGCGAGCTTCGAAAGTCCGCACGAGATCCGCGTCGTCACCGATGACGGTGCGCGCGTCGTGCACGGCGAACACATTCTGATCGCGACCGGATCGCGTCCGGTCAGGCCGGCCAACATCCCGTTCGACGGCGTGAACGTCGTGGACAGTGACGAGATCCTGTGCATGCGCGAACTGCCGCGCAACGTGGTGGTAGTGGGTGCCGGTGTGATCGGCGTGGAATACGCGTCGGTGCTGTCGGCGCTCGACATGCACGTGACCCTGATCGACGGGCGCGAGGAGATCCTGAGCTTTCTCGACCGCGAGATCGTCGGCGAATTCGTGCATCACCTGCGCGACCGCGGGGTGTCGCTGCGGCTCGGCGAGACGGTGGAGTCGGTCGAATCCATCGACGCGCAGAACGTCCGCATTCACCTCAAGAGCGGCAAGCGCGTGCGCGCCGACATGGTGCTGTTCGCGTCCGGACGCGTCTCCAACACGGATCAGCTGGCGCTCGAACGCGCCGGCGTCACGCCGGATGAACGCGGCCGCCTGGCGGTGGATGCCTGCTTCAGGACGACCGTCCCTCACATCTTCGCCGCGGGCGACGTGATCGGTTTCCCCGCGCTGGCGTCGACCTCCGCCGAGCAGGGACGTCGCGCCGCCTGTCACGCGTTCGGAGGGCCGGTGGTCGAGGAACGCACCCCGGTGTTTCCGTTCGGGATCTACGCCGTGCCCGAGATGAGCGTGATCGGACAGACCGAGGAGGAACTCAAGGCCGCGAAGATCCCGTACGAATCCGGCGTGGCGCGCTTTCGCGAGACGTCGCGCGGACAGATCCTCGGATTGCGCGAGGGTCTGCTGAAGCTGCTCTTCCATCTCGAGGATCGGCGGCTGCTCGGCGCGCATATCGTGGGTGAAGGCGCCACCGAGCTCATCCACATCGGGCAGGCCGTGATTGCGCTCGAGGGGACCTTGGAGTTCTTCGTCAACGCGACGTTCAACTACCCGACGCTCGCCGAGGCGTACAAGATCGCCGCGCTCGACGCCTTCAACAAGATGTGAAGGTCAGTCCCCGGCAATCGTCATTTCGTCGATGAGGATCGAGCCGGTGCGGATCGCGCTGCGCAGCTCGACATCCCCACCAATCGCGACGATGCCGCGGAGCATGTCGCGCAGGTTGCCGGCAATCGTGATCTCCTCCACCGGGAACGCAGGCGCGCCGTTTTCGATCCAGAAGCCGCTCGCGCCGCGCGAGTAGTCCCCGGTCAGCAGGTTGAGACCGTGACCCATCAGGTCGGTCACGAGCAGCCCCGTGCCCATCTCGCCGAGTAGCGCGGCCTGGTCCGCAGCCGTGGCGTTCACCAGCAGGTTGTGCGCGCCGCCGGCATTGCCGGTGGGCGGCAGGCCCAGGCGACGCGCGCTGTAGCCGTCCAGCACGTATCCCGTCAGCACCCCGCGTTCCACCAGCAGGCGGCGCCGTGGCGCGCCGCCCTCGCCGTCGAACGGGGTGCTGCCAAGGCCGCGCGGCACGAAAGGATCCTCGTCGATCGTGAAGCGCTCCGGCAGCACCTGGGTGCCGGCGGCATTGCGCAGGAAGCTCGCCTCGCGGTAGAGGGCGCCGCCGGATACCGCGGCCACGAGATGCGCGATGAGCCCGGTGGCAAGGCGGGCTTCGAACAGCACCGGGGCCCTGCGGGTGGTGAGCTTGCGGGCGCCGAGCTTGGCGACCGCGCGCGCCGCGGCGGTGCGGCCGATGGTCTCGGGATCCTCGAGCGCATCCGCATGCCGCGCCGTGCTGTACCAGTAGCCCCGCTGCATGGCGCCGTCCCGCGCACCGACGACGATGCAGTTCACGCCGTGACGCGTGGCGAGATAACTGCCCGTGAAACCGTGGGAGCTCGCATACGCGTGGACGCCGCGATAGTGACTGACCCCGGACTCGTCCACCTGCGCCACTTCCGCTTCCGCGTCCCGCGCGGCGACCTCGCAGCGTCGCGCGAGATCGATCGCCTCCTCCGCGCCGATCGGCCAGGGATGATCGAGATCCAGGTCCGGCACCTCGGTGGCGAGGTAGCGCGGTTCCAGCAGCCCGGCGTACGGATCGGGCTCCGTGAGGCGCGCGATGCGGGCCGCCGCGTTGACGGTTTCCGCCAGGGACTCAGGGCTGAAATCGGTGGTGGTCGCGCTGCCGCGGCGCTGTCCATCGAACACCGTCACGCTCATGACCTTGTCACGATGCTGTTCGAGCGTCTCGACCTCGCCGTTGCGCACCCCGACCGACAGCCCTTCGCCCGCGTTCACGGTGGCGGCGGCCGCGAGCCCGAGGCGCTTCGCGATGTCGATCGCAGTACTCGCGATGTCGGCGGCGTGCCCCGCCGCGAAGAGTGGATTGCTCACGAATGCCCGGCCGGAAGGATGGTTGCCGCATTGTAGCGGATCGTCCAATGACGACCACGCGCAGGAACCACCGTCCGCGCGGTCAGCTGGTAGAATCGCGCCATGTCGATCGCCGAGGCCATCTCCCGTCTGAACGAAGCCCAGCAGCAGGCGGTCACGACGTCCGCACCGCAGGTGCTGGTGCTCGCAGGTGCCGGCAGCGGCAAGACGCGGGTGCTCGTGCATCGCATCGCGTGGTGCCTGGAACAGGGGCTCGCCGCGCCCAGCGGGATTCTCGGTGTGACGTTCACGAACAAGGCGGCGGCCGAAATGCGCGGGCGGATCGAAGGCCTGCTCGGGCGGCCGCTCGGCGGCATGTGGGTCGGCACGTTTCACGGCATCGCGCATCGGCTGCTGCGTGCCCACTGGCGCGAGGCGCGGCTGCCCGAACAGTTCCAGATCATGGACGCCGAGGACCAGGCGAGGGTTCTGAAGCGCGTGATCCGGGGGCTGAATCTCGACGAAGACCAGTGGCCGGTGAAGGAATCGCAGTGGTTCATCAATGCGCGCAAGGACGAGGGTCTGCGACCGGACGAGCTGGACGACGGCAACGATCTCGGCGTGAAGACGCTGATCGACATCTACCGTGCTTACGAAGATGCCTGCGCCCGCGCCGGGCTGGTTGATTTCGGCGAACTGCTGCTCCGCGGCTACGAACTCTGGCGCGACAACCCGGGGTTGCTGCGACACTACCGCGAGCGTTTTTTCCACGTGCTGGTGGACGAGTTCCAGGACACCAACGCGCTCCAGTACCGCTGGCTGAAACTCCTCGTCGCTGAACAGGCCAACTTCTTCGTCGTCGGCGACGACGACCAGTCGATCTACAGCTGGCGCGGCGCCCAGATCGAAAACATGCAGCGTTTCCGGCGCGACTTCCCGTCCCACGCGCTGATCCGCCTCGAGCAGAACTACCGATCCACGGGGACGATTCTCGACGCGGCGAATGCCCTCATCTCAAACAACACGGGCCGTCTCGGCAAGAAGCTGTGGACCGACGGTCAGCGCGGTGAGGCGATCCGCCTGTTCTCCGCGTTCAACGACGTGGAGGAAGCGCGCTACTGCGTGGACCGCATCCGGCGGCTGCACGAGGAGGGTGATCGCTTCACGGAGAATGCCATCCTCTACCGGGTCAGCGCGCAGTCCCGCGTGCTGGAAGACGCGTTGCGACAGGCCGACGTCCCGTACCGGGTGCATGGCGGTTTCAAGTTCTACGAGCGCGCCGAGATCAAGGATGCGCTGGGTTATCTGCGACTCGCGTGCTTCCGTGACGCCGATCCCGCGTTCGAGCGGGTCGTGAACCTTCCGGTCCGCGGTATCGGCAATCGTACCGTGGACGAGATCCGCAACACGGCACGGCTGGAACGGATCAGCTTGTGGGCGGCCGCGCAACGCCTGCTGGCCGCGCGTGAACTGCCGTCGCGGGCGGCCACCGCGCTCACGGCGTTCGTGCGGCTGATCGAATCACTCGCCGAACGCATTGACGGGCTCGCGCTCGACAGCGTGATCGAGACCGTGATCGAGACGAGTGGACTCGTCGAGCATTACCGCAAGGAGAAGGGTGAACGTGGCCTCGACCGCATCGAGAACCTGGCCGAGCTGGTGGCGGCCGCGCGCGACTTCGAACCCGATGAGAACGATGCCGAACTGCCGCTGGTGGCAGCGTTCCTCAGCCACGCGGCGCTCGAAGCCGGCGAAGGACAGGCCGGCGAGTACGAAGACTGCGTGCAGCTCATGACCTTGCACGCCGCCAAGGGGCTCGAATTCACGAATGTCTTCCTGGTCGGCATGGAGGAAGGGCTGTTTCCGCATCAGCGTTCCGCCAACGATCCCGGCCAGCTCGAGGAGGAGCGGCGGCTGTGCTACGTGGGGCTCACGCGGGCCCGTCGGCGGCTGACCCTGTCGCACGCCGAATGCCGGCGCCTGCACGGCGCCGATTTCTATCCGCAGGCGTCGCGCTTCCTGCGCGAGGTGCCGCGCGAACTGCTCGACGAGGTGCGCACCGGCGCCGTCACGCTTGCTTCGCCGGTGTTGCAGCAGGAGACCGGTGGATTCGGACTGCAGCTCGGGCAGCGCGTGCTGCATCGGACGTTCGGTGAAGGTGTGGTGCTGCACCTCGAAGGTCGCGGCGCGCACACGCGCGTGCAGGTGAACTTCGCGGGGGGGGTCAAATGGCTGGTGGCCGCGTACGCCGGCCTGGAAGCACTGTGACGTGACCTACGAAAAAGGGGCCTCGCGGCCCCTTTGTCATGCCGGTCACGCGTCGCGCGTCACTTGCTGTTGGCGGTCATGTAGTCCACCGCGGCCTTGATGTCCGCGTCCGCGAAGTCGGGGCGTCCGCCCTTCGGTGGCATCAGGCCGGCTTCACCCATGAAGCCGTTGATGGAGTGGTCGTACAGCATGTCCATACCCTTCGCGATCCGTGGGCCCCAGGCTGCAGCATCGCCGAGCTTGGGGGCACCCGCCGCACCGGGCGTGTGGCACGCGAAGCACACTGCGTCATAGATTTCCTTGCCCTTTGCGCTGGTGTCCGCCACGGCCGGCGCCGCCGCGTCCGCGGCGGGTGCGGTGTCCGCTGCGGCGGCAGGCGCCGGGGTTGCGGCGGCGTCGGCGCCACCGCCCTGCACGGCCTTGACCATGAAGTCCACGGCGGCCTTGATGTCGTCATCCGACATATCCACCGCGCCGCCCTTCGGCGGCATCATGCCGGCCTGGCCGGTGAAGCCTTCGATCGCGTGCTTGTACAGCGTGTCGTTGCCCTGCGCGAGGCGCGTTTCCCAGGCCGCGGCGTCACCCATCTTCGGGGCGCCGGCGATGCCTTGCGCGTGACACGCGAAGCAGACCTTGTTGTATGCGGCCTCGCCGGGAGAGGCCGCGGCGGCGGGTGCGCTCGCAGGGGCCATCGCCTCGGCTGCCGGGGCGCTGCCGGCCAAGGTGACTGGCTCGCCGCTCGAGTTGACCTGTCCGACGGGCGCGAGACGTTCCTCCATGCCGGCGGTGTAGCTGTCCTGCGGCACGGCGAACTTGTCGTAGACCACGCGTGCCAGGATGACGATGACCACGAAAATGACCGTCAAGCCGGCGAGGACCGTCGCGAAATTGCGGATGAAAACCGCGTCCTGTCGTGCATTGTCGTGCTCGGAACTCATCGCTCGATACCCCTCGTGATGGCGCCGCCCCGCCGAACGAGGCGCGGTGTTTCTGTGAAGCGGACTCGACCTGCGTGCGCTGCGCACGCACGGCCCCCCATTCGCGACCGGCCGGCATTATAGCGAATTCACCCACCCGAACTAGAACCGGGGGACGGGTGTGACGCCCGCGACCGTTTCGACTGATAATCCCTCTGGCGCGACGACCGACAGTGGCGTTGCGCGACCACCCGTGAGCCCAACGTGCAGCCGAGGAAACCTGTTTGAACACCACTGCCCACGCGGCCGATCGCCTCATCGAGGAAGAACCGTATTACGAAGCAAACGGTGACGAGATCACAGTGTTCGCCGCCGCCTACCGCAACCAGCTGCCGATCCTGCTCAAGGGCCCGACCGGGTGCGGCAAGACGCGCTTCGTGCACTACATGAGCTGGTACCTCAAGCGCCCCCTGGTGACCGTGGCGTGTCATGACGACCTGACGGCGGCTGACCTGGTGGGGCGCTACCTGGTGCGGGGCGGTGAGACGGAGTGGCTCGACGGTCCGCTGACGTACGCGGTGCGGCACGGGGCGATCTGCTATCTCGACGAAATCGTCGAGGCCCGCAAGGACACCTCGGTCGTGATTCATCCGCTGTGCGACGATCGCCGCATCCTGCCGGTCGACAAGCTCGGCCAGCTGCTGCAGGTGCCGCGCGAGTTCTGTCTCGTCGTGTCGTACAACCCCGGCTACCAGAGCGTGCTGAAGGACCTGAAGCAGAGCACCCGCCAGCGCTTCGTCGCGCTCGAGTTCGGCTACCCGACGCCGGCGCTCGAGCAGAAGATCATCGTGACCGAGTCCGGCGTTGACACGGACGTTGCGCGCCGCCTCGTGAAGTTCGGGGAACACACGCGCAACCTGAAGGGCAGCGGGCTCGACGAAGGCGCGAGCACACGCCTGCTGGTGAATGCCGCCAAGCTGATCGCGAGCGGGGTCGCGCCGACGCTTGCCTGCGACACGGCGGTAGGGCACGCACTCACTGACGACGTGGAGCTCCTGCACGCGGTCCACGAGCTGGCCTCCGCAGTATTCTAGGTCGCGCGTTTTATTTTCCCGCCATGAGCGACGGCGCGCGTCAGAACCTGTTCAACCTCATCCGGGTTCAGAAGGACCTGGAGAAGATCTCCGGGCAGGTGATGGCGCGACTTCCGCGCGCCCCCGAGGTAATCGCGGAGATCGCGGAGCTCGAGCGCGAACAGCAGGACTTCGTCTACCACTGGACGGAAGTGATCGCGCTGTCGAACGACGAACTCGCCGCGCACTTCATCGCGAACGCCCCACGCGCTTTCCGCCTGCTCGACGAGGCCGCCGTCGAGGACTGGATCATCAAGGCGATGGATGCGTTCGACAACCGCGGACTCGGCTTCGGGATCGAGGTGTTCGACGGCCTGCAGGCCTACGTCCAGGCGCACGCGGAAAACCAGGCGGGTTGCAGCTTCGACCAGGTGGCCGGACTGTTGCGCTACCTCGTGCGCGGGCTCGGCGGACGCGGACTGCAGATCGCGAGTGAGCCGGTGGCATACACCGACACCGAGAAGATCTTCCTGCCGCCCAGCCTCGGGCTGCTCGCGGACCGGGCGGCCAACGCGTCGCTCTACAAGTGCACCGCGGCGTTCCTGTGGGCGCAGAACCGATACGGCACCTGGCGATACCGCGCGCTCGAGCAGGCCATCCGGCAGCTTGACGCAGCGGATACCTGGCCCGTGTACCAGCGCCTGGAAAGCGTGCGGCTGCGCGCGTGCCTGGCCCGCGAGCTGCCTGGCCTGCATCGCGAGATGGAATCCATCGCCTACGAGGACGACGCGGCCCGCGGTGCGTGGCAGGCGTTCGCGGCGAAGGTGCGGCGGCTGGAGGAAGCCGACGCCACCGCACACGACAGCCTGGCGCTGGTGGCCGAATGCCGCGGCCTGCCCCTGCCGCCCGCGCTGCGCTTCCAGGGCGAGATGTTTCCGGCCAAGGTGCGCGAAGTGCTGTTCCGGCGGATCCCCCGCGAGAAGTCGGCACTGCAGCGCTCTCTGAACACGTTGCAGCGCGATCTCGATCTGCAGAGTCCGGATGATGCCGGGGGCGGCGCCGACACGTCCAACCGGTTCACGGTGGGCCGCGCGGAGGACGCGCAACCGAACACCGAGCATTACGAGCTCAAGTACAACCAGGAGCACGTGCCGATGGGGCCGGAGCTCGAGTCGCTGCTGAACTCCATCATGCAGGATCTCGGCGACATCGAGGACGACTACCTCGATCCGCGGGCCATCAAGGACGCGTACCCGGCGGACCGGGAATCCACCCAGGGTCCGGGGGACGAACCCGACGGCGCGGATACGCCGCATCGCGTGGAACTCTACCCGGAGTGGGACTACACGCGACAGCGCTTTCGCGAGGCGTTCTGCGCGCTCACCGAACACGATGTTCCGTTCGGTGACGAAGGTTTCGTGGCCGTGACGCGCGAGAAGTATCGCGGTCTGGCGAAGTCGATCCAGCGCGTGTTCGAAGCGATCCTCAGCGAGGCCCAGCGGCAGAAGCGGCAGCCGCACGGCGACGAACTCGATCTCGATGCACTGATCGAAGCCCACGTCGATCGCCTGCAGGGGCGCGAGATGAGCGATCGGCTCTACACCCATTTCCGCAAGTCGGGCCGCAGCGTCGCCGTGATGTTCATGGTGGACATGAGCGGCTCCACCAAGGGCTGGGTCAACGATGCGGAGCGCGAGTCTCTGATCCTGCTGTGCGAGGCGGTTGAGACCCTGGGTGACCAGTACGCGATCTACGGCTTCTCCGGCCGCACCAACAAGCGCTGCGAGATCTATCGGATCAAGACGTTCCGGGAGTCGTACGGCAGCGACGTCAAGCGCCGGATCAGCGGCATGGCGCCGAAAGCCTATACGCGCATGGGTGTTGCGATACGCCATCTCGGGAAGATGCTCAACGCCGTGCAGGCGCGCACGAAGCTGCTGATCACGTTGTCCGACGGCAAGCCGGAGGATTACGGCAGCTACCGCGGCCGGTACGGCGTGGAAGACACCCGCCATGCACTGCTGGAGGTCAAGCGAAGCGGCATCCATCCCTTCTGCATCACCATCGACAAGGAGGCCCAGTCGTACCTCCCGCACATGTTCGGCCCATCCAACTTCACGGTCGTCGACGACGTGCAGAAGCTGCCGTACAAGGTGGCGGACATCTACCGGCGGCTGACCACCTGAGGACGGCACGGATAGGCGGACCGGTCGCTTTTGGCTAGAATCCTCCGCGTCAGCGCGCCCGTAGCTCAGTTGGATAGAGTGCAGGCCTCCGAAGCCTGAGGTCGTGGGTTCGAGTCCCGCCGGGCGCGCCATCCACCCGTGAACAGCGGCCTCGCCGCCTGCCTGCCGGAAGTCGGCCCGCCGAGACGCGGCGGACACCGGCCAGACCCCCGATCCCGGCGCACAATCTCCCGCACCGTAAAGAACTGTGGCAGGTCGCGCCGCGCGCTGTGAAACAGCGGGCATGGTTCACATAATCGGAACCCGCGCGACCTCTCCGGACATCCCGGGGCGCGTGTGCGCGGGCATTCAGAACAACTCGAACCGGTGGCCATTCCGTTGAATCTCCAGCCCATTGCGGTCGACCTCGCCGCGCGCGAGCGTCGCCGGGAGCCGCGCGCCGGCACCCGGCGCAACGCCCTCATCCGCCTGTCGGCGACGCTTACGTTCCGCTGCCAGGTCCGCAACCTGTCGTTCGCCGGTGGCCAGGTCCTGTGCGATCCCCGTTACGCGCTGCTCGTGCGGCCGGGGCAACTGGTCGACCTGTCGATCGCGGTGCCCTTCGCCGGCGGCGTGCGATCGCTCACCGCGTGCTGTCGCGCGCGCTACGGGGTGTCGATGGATGGGGCTGCGCCTGACGCCGCGTCCGGCATGCTGATGGGACTCGTATTCGCGGACGTTGAGCCCGCGAGCCGCCAGTTGCTGGCCGATTTCGTGGATACCTTGCTCGAGGAGGGGGGCTAGGCGGCGCTCGCATCGAGCGACTGGACGTCCTCGATGCAGTAGCGATTGCGACCCTGGTTCTTCGCACAGTAGAGCGCGCGGTCTGCACGTTCGAACACATCGTCGATCGTGTCCTCACCGCGGAACGTCGCGACGCCGCAGGACATCGTCACCGGTACCGGGGTGTCCTTGAAGCGGAACTGGCTGGCGGCGATGACGGCACGGAGCTTCTCGGCCACGGTGGCCGCGCCATCGAGATTGGTCTCCGGCATCACGAGTACGAACTCCTCGCCGCCGTAACGGCAGATGAGATCGACCCCGCGGACGTGCTTGCGGAGCAGCGCGGCCACCGACGTGAGCACCTTGTCGCCGGTTGCATGGCCGAACTGGTCGTTGATGCTTTTGAAGTGATCGAGGTCGAACACCGCGACCGACAACGCGCCGCCCTGCCGTTTCAGTCGCGCGTACTCACGGGCGATGCCCTCCATGTAACCCAGCCGGTTGTACACCCCGGTCAGCGGGTCGATCATGCTCAGGCTCTGCTGCTCGTCGAAATCACTGCGCAGTTTGGACACTTCGCTCTCGAGCTCCGCGAGCCGGCGCAGCGTTTCGACCACATGCGTGCGCGCGTTCTGGTGGCGCGCGCTCTCGGCCTTGACGTGATCGCCGACGACGTCCTCCAGCTTCAGCAGTTCTCCGGCGACGAACGACTTCAGTTCGTTCAGTTCCTGTTCCTCGACCAGGCGTTCCTTGATGTGATCCACGTGCGTCTGCATCGCGTCCTGGAACACCGAGGAACTGCGAATCGTATCGTCATGGGAATATCCGCTGTGACGCAGGTTGGTGCGGAACTCCTCCACGCGACGGGAGATGCCGGTCAGAAAACCCGAGAGTTCCCTGAGTTCCTGTTCGAGACCGAGCCGCTGCGCATGCAATGCATCCCCGAGCGTGCGTGCCGCGAGCATCAGGTCGACCTGGTTCCGGGCTCCGGCGAGCTGATGTCGCGCATTGTCGATTCCGACTTCGCGGCCGGGGGCGAGATCGATTGCGTCGAGCAACCGCAGCAGCGGTTGCTTTGCAATGTCCAGATCCTCCAGCGGCGGGCGCGAGGGGTCGTTCGCAAGGGCGACGGACAGCGCGGTCGCTGCCTCCTCCGCCGCGTCCATCCAGGCGCTCACGCTGCGTGCGCGTTCCACGCGGGCGCGCAGGCCGCTGATCGTCTCCTGCAGTGCGCCGTCCGTGCGCAGCGACGACAACAGGCGCGCGAGCGGTTCTTCGCCGCGGGCGGTCGGGTCCTCGACGCGCGTGTCGCGCGTCCGGATCTGGCGGTTGATGAGCGTCGCCGATTCGCGCGTGAGGCGCTCGAGATCGTCGCGCGTGGCGCAGTCCGACAGTCGTCTCTGCAGCGCGCGCCCGTCCGCGCCGGCCTCCGCGTCGAACTGCAGCTGCCCTATGAAGTCGGCGATCTGGCGCGCGCTGACGGAGACATTGCCGCGCCCGAGATCAGCGGCGATCACCTGGTCCACCACTTCGTCGATCAGGCTCAGCGCGGCCAGGCTCTTGGGTGTGCTCTTCAGGATGACGCCGAGGCGCTTGAGCCGATCGTCAAGCTGGGCGTTCTGACCGTGAAACGAGAATACGAGCTTGACGACCGCCCTCTGCAGCCGCACCAGGTGGCTGGCACCGCTGATCCGCTCGCTCTTGTCGTCCGCGGCTTCGCTACTGGCGGGGGTCGGGGCGGTCATTCAGCAAGCACCTGTTCTACGGTTGAAAAGCGTCGCCCCCCGGGGCCTCGCCTCTCACTCGTGAAGAGTGCTGGGGGCCCTGTGAGCCAGGTCCCCGGAGAAAGGAAGGCCCGCCTAGCGGGCTCTCTCCTTAGCGACCAGGAAGTCGACCACCTTTAGAACCTGTTCCTGGCTTCCGGCGAACTGCGCACCGGTCCGATACTTGCCGTTGACGATGACTGCCGGCACGCCGGTGATTCCCGAATCCCGCGTGTAGAGCATCGCCTTCTTGACCTTCCCGTCGATCGCAAAGCCGGTGTAGGCCGAACGGAAATCCTTTTCGTCGATCCCCTGGTCGGCGGCGAACCGGATCAGCGAGTCCTCGTTGAAAATCTTCTGTTCTTCCTCGTGCAACGCCTTGAACAGCGGGGCGTGCAATTTATCCAGGGAGCCCAGGGCGTCGGCCGCGTAGAACGCGCGTGCGTGCGGCACCCAGTTCTCCGCGAACACCGCGGGAATGCGCCGGAAGGCCACGTCGTCCGGCAAGGTCTGCTGCCATTTCTGGATGAGCGGCTCGAAGCTGAAGCAGTGGTGACAGCCGTACCAGAAGAGTTCGACCACCTCGATCCGGTCACCCGACTGGGTCTCGAGCGGGGTCGGCAGCAACTGGTAATGAACGCCTTCCTTGAACTCTTCCGCCGGTGTCGTGACCACGACACCCAGCATCAAACAGGCGAGCAGTACGCGCAACATGGGGCCTCCGCGGCTGAAGGGCGTTTAATGAAGGCCCTGGATGAATTTCGAGACGCTCTCGATTTCCTCGGCGGTCATGCGGGCGGCGATCGAACGCATGATTTCCTTCGGGTCGGTGGCACGCTCGCCGCTCTTGTAGGCCTGGAGCTGCAGCGCGGTGTACTTGGCATGCTGTCCGCGCAGCGCGGGGTAGTTGGCACCCGGGTTCCCGGCCCCGTTCGGGCCATGGCACGCCATGCATGCGGGGACGCCGCTCTCAGCGTTGCCCCCGCGATAGAGCCTGGCACCCGCGACCGTGTCGGCCGGATCGATCGACGCGATCTTCAACGACTGGCCGGCGTAATACGCCGCGATGTCCGCCATGTCTTCGTCACTGAGCGTAGCGGCCATGCCGTTCATGTTGGGATTCTTTCGCGCACCGCTCTTGAATGCCTGCAGCTGGGCGACCATGTAACCGGCATGCTGGCCGGCGAGGCTCGGCCACTCGGGGTTCAGCGTGCTGTTGCCGTCCATCCCGTGACAGGCCGAGCAGGGCATGGCCTTGGTCTTTCCATCGTCCGCCGCGACCGCCATGGCGGTGAGTGCCATTCCCAGGCAGAGAATCATCTTGAATTGGTTCATCGACTGCTCAACTTTCCGAAAACCGGGTGCATTATACGGGCGGCGATGGGCGAACCTCGGCGCCCGCCAGCCGGCCGGTACTATACCCCGAATGTCCTCGCCTTTCGTATCCTGGGTCAGCGCGCCCGCTGACAGTGATTTACTGACGAAGATGTGAACCCCGGATGAATCTCGTAGCTCCCGACCACGTCTATTTTCGCAGCGCGCGATTTCTGCTCAGCACGCCACACTTCGAAGAACTGCCACGCGATGACGGCATCGAGATCGCCGTGGTCGGCCGTTCGAACGTGGGCAAGTCGAGCGTGCTGAATGCTCTGTGCGACCAGCGCGGACTGGCCCGCACGAGCAGAACACCGGGACGCACGCAGCACGTGGTGGTGTTCGAACTGGGCATGCGTCGGCGGCTGCTGGACCTGCCCGGATTTGGCTACGCGGCAGTCGGCGGCGAGACGCGGGAACGCTGGGCCACCGATCTCCCGCGCGTTCTGCATGAACGTCGCGGGTTGTGCGGGCTCGTTCTCCTGGCCGATGCCCGTCGACCGCTCGGACGTGAGGAACTGGCGCTGGCAGAAGGATGCGCACGACGTGGCCTGAGTATCCAGCTCGCGCTCAACAAGGCGGACAAGCTGGGCAGACAGGCAGGGCTGCAGGCACTGGCGGCGGCGACTGCCGCGATGCGCGGCTTTGGTGGCGACGAAGCACCGCTGCTCGTGTCGGCAGTGATGAAAGTCGGGATCGATCGGCTGCGCGGGGCGCTGCACGCGTGGTACGAAGCGGGGTTAAAAGAAGGCCCCGGGCTGCACGCTTAGGGGGGAACTGGGCGCCCGGGGCCATATGCTGTGGCCACGCTGGGGAGGCGGGCCAACCCTTGCCTGGGAGGGGATTGGCAAGGACGTTCAGCGAACGTAACTGGTAGACCCGGACCGTGCCTGGAAGTTCCGCGCCGGGGAACTTCCGCACCTGAGAGGCGATTTAGGAGGGGACCCCGCTGCCTGGCGGGCTCAGACCCCGTACTTGCGGCGGAACTTGTCCACCCGACCGGCGGTATCCATGATCTTCTGCTGGCCGGTGTAGAAGGGATGGCAGGCCGAGCAGACATCGACGTTCAGCGCGTCTGATTTCAACGTCGAGCGCGTCGTGAACGAGTTGCCGCAGCTGCAGACCACCGTGATGTCGTGATACGCGGGATGGATATCGGTTTTCATAGGTTGGGCCTGCGGGCGTGGACGAGGGTCAGGGGCCGGCGATCCTAGCGGGCCGACCCCGTGAATTCAAGGCACGTCGCCCGCCTCCGGCTGCGGTCGCCGGAACGGCAGGACATCTGCGGCAGGCCGCGTCGGCGGCGGCACGAGGGATCCCTCGCCCAGGTCCGTGAGGCGGGCCGCCAGCCCGTCCTCACCGAGCACGTTCGTCCACATCATGTCGGAGATTTTCAGGCACGCGCTGAGCGCCGTGGGTGCCCGGTTCCGGATGTGTTCGATCTGCCACTGCAGGCCCCTCAACCGCGGCTGCACCGCGGTTGGTGCGGCTTCGATGAGGCTGTCGATCATCAACCTGCGCGCGTCTTCGAACGCGCCGGGATCGTCCTGGGCCAGCTTCGCCCAGAATTCGAACGGGAATTCGCTTTCGTCGTTGTGCATACGCCGTTCACCGATGACTGCGATGACGGCATTCTGCGCCCGTCTCCCCTGCGGTCAAAGTCAGCAAACGTCAAAAGCACCCACGGTGGACGAAGCTACACCCTGAAGCCGCCGTGCCGGCGACGGTTGAGGTAATCCATCACATAAATCCCGCCTCCGAACGCGAGGACCAGCGCGACAACGAGCACAACCAGCACCGCGGGGGACGCGAGACCGAGCGTTGCCTTGACCTCTCCGAGCGGACCGTGCGCCGCGAGCTCGGAACGCAGCGCATCGACTTCCCGCCGACTCGCCTCGAGTTCCTCGGTCAAGCGCAGGTTCGCGTTCTGGAGCTCGGCCGCGACGGTCCCCCCGCCCGACGCCGCGTTCGATGCGTTCTTTTTCAGCGCGCCCAGTTCGGTTTCGAGCTCGCTGTTACGCAGCTTCTGCGCGGACAGCTGGCTCTTCAGTTCGGTGTTCTCGTTGGTCAGTACGTCGACCTTCGTGCCGGGTGCAGCGTTGTTGCCGCTGCCGGCTTCGAGTGCTTTCACCCGGTCGGCGAGCGCCTGCTTGTCCTGCTTGAGTTGCTCGATCTGTTCGGCTGCCGGGGGATCGGGCATCAGGTAGGCGGCGTCGACCCACCCGATGACACCCGCGGAATCCTTGACCTTCGCCGCTTCACCCTTGCGCGTGAGCACTTCGAGCTTGCTGCCTGTCGGCAGTACTTTCACGATCGCGCTGTTCAGGTCCTCGTCCTGGTGGATGCCGACCAGCAGCTTGTCGATGACGAAGGCGAACTCGGCGGCGAAGGAGGCGAAAGGCGAGGCAAGCAGCGCCGACAGCAGCCAGGTTCGGGCGAATTTCATGGGCGCAAGTTGTAATCGGAATCCATTCACGCGTCCAGTGCGTGCAACCTCGATCGCGCATCGCCTCAGGCCGCGCAACGCAGCGCGATCATCCATGCGATCGTCACCGTTCCCAGCACCGCGATGACACCGAACGCCCAGACGTCGCGCGTCGCGCGCCCCGCGAGCACGGATTCGGTCGCGGCGGCGATCACGAACGGCCGGCGTGCATCGCCCGTGTCCACGAGCGTGTCCACGGCGGGCGGCAGATCGGGGCGTCTGCGGGAACCGAGTTCGCGCTCAGCCGCCCCGCGTGCAGCTTCCCATTCCTCAGCGTCGACCGTCCCGTCGCGATTCGTGTCGAAGCGCCGGACCAGTTCGGCCCGATCGTTTTTCCACTCGCGCAACAGTGACGCCACTTCCGTCGGATCGGGGCCCACGGCGCTGCCCGCGTGAGATCTGAAGAAGCCCAGCGCATACAGCGGTGCACCGATGGCAATGCGTTCCTCCAGGTACCGGTAGCTGCGGCCGAACCCGGCGAGACCGAGATAGCGGGACCAGCGCCCGGTCGCGGTCACCCGGGGCGGGAGCCGCGAATTTCCGTACCAGACGTTTCGACACGACGGCAGCACGCGTGCGCCGTCGGGGTCGACCACGCACATTCCCGTGCCGTCGCGCAGCGCGAACAGATGCTCGCTCACGCCCTGGTCGATCGTGTGCCATCGTGTGCGGGTATGGCCGCGGGGATCGGTGTCGCGTTCGCGTCGTTCCACGCGATAGCGATACCACGCGCAGGATTGCCCGGTCAGCGCGGCGACAATCGGATCGCCTTCGATCAGCAGGGCATGGCCCTGCAACTCGACATACCCCTGCGCGGCCGATCGGATCAGCGACGTGGGCAGATTCTCCATCAGTCGCTTGTGCCCGAGCTGCCGCAGCGCGTGCCATCCGGACGCACTGACCGCGGTCGCCAGCGCGGCGACTGACCACCAGAACTCCGCGGATCCGGACGCCCGCGCGAACGCAATCCACGCGTCGACCACGGGGTGCGATCAGCTGAAAAGCGCCTTCAGATCGACATCGCGGGTTTCTTCCACGGCGAACTCGAGCAGGGTGCCGGGCTGAAAGCCACACAGCTTCGCGATGAGCACATCCGGGAACTGTTCGATGCGGACGTTGTTGGCGTTCACCGACTCGTTGTAGAACTCACGCCGGTCCGCGATCGTGTTCTCCAGCCCGGTGATGCGCTCCCGCAGGTGTTGAAAATTCTGGTCGGCCTTGAGTTCCGGATACTGTTCGGCGAGCGCGAAGAAGTTCCCGAGTCCCTGGCGCAGCAGCGACTCCGCGGCGCCAACGCGCGCGACATCGCCGGTTTCCCGCGCGTTGAACACCGCGGAGCGGGCAGTGATGACCTTCTCCAGGGTCTCTTTCTCGAACTGCATGTACTGCTTGGCGACCTCCACGAGTTTTGGCAGTTCATCGTGACGCTGCTTGAGAAGCACGTCGATGTTCGACCAGGCCTTCGTGATGGCGTGCTTGAGCGCTACCAGTCCGTTGTAGATGACGACACCGTAGAGACCCACTGCGACGAGCCCCACGAGCAGCACGATGGTTCCGATTTGCATGTCCGCTACCTCGAATGCGTTCGACGCCCCGAGGATGTCGGGCCGCCTGGTGAACTCGATGCCGATCTTCGCATCCGCGGGGTGGCCGGTGACATGGGCTGCCGGGGCGGCCGCCACGTCGGATGCACGAGACTTCGATAGCGGAATCCACCCCGTCGACTTGAGCGGTGCGCCGGTGACTCGCGTCTGCCGGATCGCGTGCGCGCGACCCGGTCGCGGGGGATGCGGCACGCCCGAATGCCTGCCGCCGGACCCGTAGAGGTTGCCGTCCCGCCGCTGTGAACGGGCCCGACCGCGGCACCCGGAGGACCTGCCGACCCTCTCGCGTGCCCACCCTCCGGGCACCGGATCCTCACTATCGTCGTGTGTCGGGATGGCTGCTTGCGTCTTCGGTATGATAAATATAATAATATAAGTTCTCATTTAGATTAATCGATTGCGCGGTCCCGCCTGGGTTCGCGTCATCCAGGAAACGTTATGCGAGTCAAAGGCTTTCATCTTCATTCTCTTTCAACGGCGTTTCTCTTGGCGCTGGCCGGCGTCCACTCCCCGGATGCCCTCGGCGCGGAACACGCCATCGCCGGATCCCCTCGACCCGCGTTCGAGTCGATGGAAGTCATCGGTTCGCCGCGCCGCCTGCCCGAGATCGCGGGATCCGCGACGCTGATCAATTCCGAAGAGCTGAACCTGAGCCGCGTGATGACGATCAACGAAGCCCTGCGCAAGGCGCCGGGTGTCGTCGTGCGGGACGAAGAAGGGCTCGGCCTGCGTCCGAACATCGGTCTGCGCGGCCTCAATCCCACTCGCTCGACGAAGGTGCTGCTGCTCGAAGACGGCCTGCCGCTGGCATACGCACCCTATGGCGACAACGCGAGCTACTACCATCCTCCGGTCGAACGCTTCGACCGCATCGAAGTGTTGAAAGGCTCCGAACAGATCCTGTTCGGCCCGCAGACCATCGGCGGCGTCATCAATTACATCACGCCGGCGCCACCGGACGATTTCGAGGGTCGGGTGCGGCTGACCGGGGGCAACCGCGAATACTTCAACGGCCACCTGCAGGTTGGCGGCAAGGGACTGCTGCTCGACGTCATGCGCAAGCAGTCGGACGGCGCCCGCGACAACGAACACTCGGAGATCGACGACGTCAACCTGAAGGGCGTGTTCACGTTCGCGGGGAACCAGGCGCTCACGCTGAAGGCGAACTACTACGCGGAGGACTCGGACGTCACGTACACCGGGCTGACGGACGCGGAGCTGCGCAACTTCGGATACGAGTACAATCCCTTCGACAACGATAATTTCAACGTAGACCGTTTTGGCACGTCCGCGAGCCACGAGATCGCATTCACGCCCGACCTGATCCTGACGTCCAATCTCTACTTCACGCATTTCAAGCGGCACTGGTGGCGCCAGTCCAGCACCACCACCGACGGTCAGTGCGGCGCCGCGTTCACCGCCGCCCGACTGGCGGGCACGCGGATTTTTCCCGACAGCTGCAATTCGCTCCAGGGACGCCTGCGAAGCTACTACACCTATGGCCTGGAGGAGCGGCTGTTCGTCGGTCACCAGCTGTTCGGCCTGCGTCAGGAGTTCCAGGCAGGGATCCGCGCGCATTACGAATCCCAGGATCGCGAACAGCAAAATGGCACCAACCCGAACGTGTTCACCGGCCGAATTGTCGAGGACAACGAACGCGACGTGAACGCGTATTCCCTGTTCGCGCAGAACCGGTTGCTGCTCGGCAGGTTCACGCTGACACCGGGTGTGCGCGTGGAATACGTGGAGAACGAGCGCACCAACAACCGGAGCGGTGCGAGCGGCGACGACGACCTGACGGAAGTCATCCCGGGACTGGGTGCGACCTACAACCCGATAGAGCAGATCACCCTGTTCGCCGGGGTGCATCGAGGATTCGCGCCGCCGCGCACCGAGGACCTGATCGTCACGCCTGACAACAACCCACTGGCGACCTTCACCGAAGTCGATGCCGAGGAAAGCTGGAACGCAGAGATTGGACTGCGCAGCGAACTGCGCCCCGGCGCCCGGTTCGAGACGACCTTCTTCCGCAACGACTTCGACAACCAGATCCAGGTCGGCTCCATTGCCGGTGGCACGACGCCGCTTGCGCAGGGCGAGACCCTGTATGAAGGCCTGGAGCTGTTCGCGCGTTTCGACTCATTGAAACTGTTCGACACACGCGACAACTTCTACGTCCAGACCGCGTACACGTTTCTGCCGACCGCAGACCAGGAATCGCCGGTGCGCGTGGTGCAGACTGGCGCCGTGGTCGCGGGATCGCGCGAGGGCAATCGCCTGCCTTACGCGCCGCGTCACCTGGCGACGACCTCGCTCGGCTTCACGCACACCCGGACCGGGCTCGACTTGCGGCTCGAGGCGGTGCACGTCTCGTCGCAGTTCGCGGATTTCGCCAACACGCAGTCCGCGGCATTCAACGGCAACGGACAGGTCGGCGTGATCAAGGCCTCCACGGTATTCAACCTCGCAGTGAACTACCCGGTGCGCAGGTACGACGCGACGCTCTTTCTCGCCGCGAAGAACCTGTTCGATCGCGATTACATCGTCGACCGCACGCGTGGCATCCGGGTGGGAGCGCCGCTGCTGGTGCAGGGCGGCGTCGAAATCGCCTTCTGACCCGACAGCGCGCTCAGCGCGAACCGCAGACCGGACACGCCGGGTCGCGCTGGAACCGCATGGTCTGCCATTCCATGTTGAGCGCGTCCAGCAGCAGCAGGCGACCCTTCAGTACCTTGCCGACATTCATCAGCACTTTCAGGGTCTCGATGGCCTGCACGCTGCCGACGATGCCGAGCAAAGGCGCCACCACGCCCGTTTGCGTGCAGGTTTCGTCGACGCCGCCGCCGTCGTCGTAGAGACAGCGATAACACGGGCTGTCACCCTGCCCCGGGTAGTACACGCTGACCTGGCCTTCGAAACGGATCGCGGCGCCGGATACCAGTGGCCTGCGTGCGGCATGGCATGCCGCATTGAGCGCGAAGCGGGTCGGAAAGTTGTCAGTGCCATCCACCACCACGTCGGCGCCGGCAACCAGCGCTTCGAGCTCCGCGCCCTCCAGCAGCCTGGACACGGTTTCGACCTTCACGTGCGGATTGATCGCATGGATGCTGTCGCGCGCCGAATCCACCTTGAGACGTCCGAGGTCGCTCGTGTGGTGGATGATCTGGCGCTGGAGGTTCGACAGTTCCACGTGATCGAAGTCGACCAGCACGAGTCGTCCGACGCCTGCGGCCGCGAGGTACAGCGCGACCGGCGATCCGAGCCCTCCAAGCCCGAACACGATCGCACTCGAATCGAGCAGCCGCTGCTGCCCATCGATGTCTATCTCGGGCAGCAGGATCTGCCGGCTGTAGCGAAGCAGCGTTTCATCTTCCATCGGGAGAGATCCTCTTCCGGGCACAGGTCACCCGCGCGTGGCCGGCGAGATCGATTACGGTGTCCACGTCGGTGAATTCCGTCGCCAGGAGGTCACGCACGTGTCCGGCCTGTCGCGCGCCGTGTTCGACAAGCAGCCAGCCGCCCGCGACGAGCACCCGACCGGCGGTCCGCGCGAGGGTGCGCAGATCGGCCAGGCCCGCGGCATCCGCCACGAGTGCGGCACGTGGTTCGCAGCGCACGCCATCGTCACCGAGTGCCGGATCTTCGGCGGCGAGATAGGGCGGGTTCGCGACCAGCAGGTCGAAGCGATCCGGCGCGAGCGCCTCCGTCCAGCGACCGCGGACGGCCGCGACGTGGCCGAACCCGTGACGACGACGATTTGCCTCCGCCACGGCGAGTGCCGCCCCCGAGAGTTCGAGCGCGACAATGAAAGCGCGCGGTCGTTCGCTGGCGATCGCGAGTGCGATCGCGCCGCTGCCGGTGCCGAGATCCGCCACCGTGCAAGGCACATGGAGAGGCATCCGCACGAGCGCCGCTTCGACCAGCACCTCCGTGTCCGCCCGCGGCACGAGCACCGCGTCGCTCACTTCGAGGTCGAGTGACCAGAACTCGTGCCGACCACGCAGGTAGGCGACGGGCGTGCCGGCGGCGCGCGCGGCGATCAGCGTGGCGAAGTGTTCCCGTTGCCGGACCGTGAGCAGGTGTTCGCGGTGCGCGATCAGCCGCGCGCGCGGCCAGTCGAGCACGTGCGCGAGCAGCACCTCGGCGTCGAGCCGCGGCGTCGGCAGCCGCGCGAGCGAGCCGGCCGCGTCGTGCAGCGTCGCGCCCACGCTGCCGGCGGGCTCGCGTGCGTTCATGCGTCCGCCATCTGGGCCATCAGGTCGGCCTGGTGCTCGTTCAGCAGCGGCTTGATGACCAGGTCGAGATCACCTTCGAGGACGCCGTCAAGCTTGTACACGGTCAGGTTGATGCGGTGGTCGGTCACTCTGCCTTGCGGGAAATTGTAGGTCCGAATCCGCTCGGACCGGTCGCCGGACCCGACCAGGTTACGGCGGTTCCGCGCCTGCTCGGCGGTCTGCCGGTCGCGTTCTCCCTGCAGCAGCTTGGCTTTCAGCAGGCTCATCGCACGTGCACGGTTCTTGTGCTGCGAGCGCTCGTCCTGGCATTCAACCACCACGCCGGTCGGCACGTGGGTAATGCGGATGGCGGAATCCGTCTTGTTCACGTGCTGTCCACCTGCGCCCGATGCGCGGAACGTGTCGACTTTCAGATCGGCGAGATTGATCTCGACGTCCGTGATCTCGTCGAGTTCGGGCAGTACGGCCACCGTGCACGCGGAAGTGTGTATTCGTCCCTGCGATTCCGTCGCCGGAACGCGCTGCACCCGGTGCGCACCAGACTCGAACTTGAGCGCCGAGTACGCGCCGTGTCCGACCACCCGGGCGATCACTTCCTTGTACCCGCCGAGCTCGCTGGCGTTCGCGCTGAGGACCTCGACCTGCCAGCCGCGCCGTTCGGCGTACTTGGCATACATGCGGAACAGCTCGGCCGCGAAGAGTGCGGCTTCGTCACCGCCGGTGCCGGCGCGAATCTCCAGGAATATGTTGGAATCGTCGGCGGGATCGCGCGGGATCAGCAGGACGTTGATCTCGTCCGCCAGTTCGTTGAGTCGCTCGCGGCAGGCCCCGACTTCCTCACCCGCGAGCGCCCGCAGTTCGACGTCGTCCTCCTGCGTCATCGCCACGGCGTGCGCGAGGGCTTCCTCCGCCCGCTGGTAGTCGCGGTAGCGCTCGACCACCTGGTCGAGCTCCGCGCGTTCGCGCGACAGCGCGCGAAAGCGCTCCTGGGAACCGATGATCTCCGGCGCAGCGAGCAGCGCGTCGAGTTCGTCACGACGATCCCGCAGCACGTCGAGCTTGCGCTTGAGCGAAGCCTTCATGACAGCGCGTCGTCCTGGATCGACAGCAGTTCGCGGGCGACTTCGATGATCTCGCCTCGACCCTCGGTTGCGGCCTCACGGATCTTGGTCAGCGGATGGTGGACGAGCTTGTTCGCGAGCGCGCGGCACAGCCCGCTCATCACCACGCGGGTATCTTCTCCGTTCGCCAGGCGACGTTCGGCCTTCTCGAGTTCGGAAGCCGCGATGGCGTCCACCTGTCTTCGGTACGCGACGATCAGCGCATTGCCGTCGAGCGACTGCACCCAGTCCATGAACCCGTTTGCGCGTGCCTCGATGATTTCCTCGGCCTGGCGGGCCGCCGCCTGGCGCAGCTCGAGGTTGTCGGTGATGACCCGGTTGAGATCGTCGATCGTGTACAGGTACACATCCTCGAGGGTTTCCGCCGCCACTTCGACGTTGCGCGGTACCGACAGGTCCACCACGAACATCGGTTCGAAGCGGCGTGCCTTGACCGCGTGTTCGAGCATGGCGCGTGTCACGAGCGGCGTGCGGCTCGCGGTGGAGGTCACCACGATGTCGGCGCCGGCGAGACGTGCCGGCAGCGCGTCCAGGCCGATGGCCTCGCCGCCCCCCAAGGTCTGCGCGAGCGCGGCCGCCCTGGCCACGGTCCGGTTGGCGATCACCAGCGACCCGATGCCCTGCCGCTTCAAGTGCTGGGCGACGAGCTCGATGGTGTCGCCCGCCCCGACCAGCAGCGCGCAGCGCTCCCGGAGGTCGCCGTGCACCTGGCGCGCGAGCCGCACGGCCGCGTAGGCCACCGACACGGGGGTCGCGCCGATCGCCGTCTCCGTCCGCACCTGCTTCGCGATTGCGAACGTGTACTGCATCAGCTTGTTGAGCTGCTTGCCGGTGGTGCGATGGCTGACCGCGGTGTGGTAGGCGGACTTGATCTGGCCCAGGATCTGCGGTTCGCCGAGGACCATCGAGTCCAGTCCGCACGCGACCCGCAACGCGTGACGGACGGCCTCGGTGTCTACGTACGCGTAGGTGTGATCGCCCAGCGCGGCGCCGTCCAGCGCATGGTGGCGAACTAACCAGTCGGCGAGCTGTCTTTCGCTGTGAGGTGCCCCCACGGCGTAGACCTCGGTGCGATTGCACGTGGACAGGATGAGCGCTTCTGACATGCCGGCTTCGGTGGTCAGCGACTGCAGGGCCGACGGCAGTTGTTCCGGTGTGAACGCCACCCGTTCGCGCACGGCGAGCGGCGCGGTCTGGTGATTCATCCCGAAGACGTAAATCGGCATGTCGCAGGGTTCGTTGCCAAGGCGCCTGGCGGGGGCGGCGGCATTCGGCGGTCTCGCGTGGGCGCTGTGTATCGGATCCCGGCCCGGAGGCGCCGGCTGAGGTATAGTCTAACCCAGGACGGTGGCTGGTTCCGCCGCGATCCGGCCGCCCGTCATCCGGGCCACGGACGCACATCCGCATGAACGATCAGCGACCAGAGCAGACCCTCCCGTCAGACCTCCGTGTTCACGGCGCACGCACCCACGGCCGATATGATCTGCCTATGACCCGCAAGACGGTATCCGGAACCCACCCCCGCGCGGCGTTCGTCCCGTGTGCGATCGGGCTGCTGCTCGTCGCGTGCGCGCGTGCGCCGGTCGCGCCGACAGCCGCGCCGGCGGAAACGACACCGGCGCCCACGCCCGCCGGGGCGGCGTTCGAGGCAGACCTGCTGCAGTATCCCAGCGTACCAGCCGCGCCCGCGGACCTGGACGCGCTGCCGCTGTACCGCGTGCTCGTGGCGGAGTTCGCAGGCCAGCGGGATCGCCTGCCGGTCGCGGTGGAGCAGTACGCCAAGGTCGCTTCGGCAACCCGGGACCCCGTGCTCACCGAACGCGCGACCAAGATAGCGCTCTACGCGCGTGACGATGTGGCGGCACTGGCAGCCGCCGAACGATGGGTGGCGCTGGAACCGGGCAATCTCGAGGCACGCCAGATCGCGGCCGCCATGCACGTGCGTGCCGGCCACACGGAGCCCGCGATCGCCCATCTGCAGTACGTGCTCGCGAACGACCGCGGGCCGAGCGGGCAGAAGCTCAAGATGATCGCCAATCTCCTCGGACGCGAGGAGGACAAGGCCACCGCGCTCGCGGTGATGCAGCGGCTGGTCGACGCGCGGACCGGCGACCCGGACACGCTCCTCGTTTACGCGGTGCTCGCGCTCCGGGCGGACAAACTGGAAGCGTCGCGCACGGCGATGGAGCAGCTCGTCGCCAAGGCGGATATCAACCCGAACATCGCTCTCGCGTACGTCGCTGCCCTTCAGAAGCAGGGACATACAAAGGAAGCCGCGCGCTTCCTGGACCGCGCACTCGCCCGCACCCCGCAGGAATTCGGGTTGCGGCTGCTGTATGCCCGCATGCTCGCGGACGACGACCAGTTCGAGCGCGCGCGGGAGGAGTTTCTGCGATTGAACCGCCAGGCTCCGGACAGCACCGACGTGCTGTTCGCGCTGGGACTTCTCAATCTTCAGACCGACCGCGTTGACGAGGCCGCGCAGAACTTCACCGCGATGAGCCGGTCGCCGGAACGGCGCGACGATGCCTATTTCTATCTTGGCCAGATCGCGGAGACGCGGGGGCGTCCCGCCGAGGCGCTCGCCGCGTACCGGGAGGTGTCCGGCGGGTCGAGCCTGTTCCAGGCGCAGGTGCGGACCGCGGTACTGCTGGCAAGCGACAAGCGGGTCGACGAGGCCCGCGCAGTGCTTGCGCGGCTCCGGCCGGAAACGGATGAACAGCGCCGGCAGGCGGTACTCGTCGAGGCGGAGATCCTCGCCGAGCAGAAGGAGTACGCCAACGCGATGGCGGTTTTCGACAAGGCGCTGAACGGCACCTACGACGCCACCCTGCTCTACAGTCGGGCAATGCTCGCGGAGCGGATGAACCGGCTCGATGTCCTCGAGGCGGACCTGCGCGAGATCCTGAAGCGCGAACCTGAGAACTCGGACGCCCTGAACGCGCTGGGCTATACCCTGGCGGACCGCACGGCGCGCTACGAGGAAGCGCACGCGCTGATCAGGCGCGCGCTGGAACTGACGCCCGACAACTTCTATGTCCTCGACAGCATGGGGTGGGTGCTGTATCGCCTCGGGCGGCTGGAGGAGGCGGTCCCGTACCTGCAGAAGGCCCGCGCACAGCGCAATGATCCGGAAGTGGCCGCTCACCTCGGCGAAGTCCTGTGGGCACTCGGACGGCGCGACGACGCGCGCGAGGTGTGGGACAGCGCGCTGCAGACCCACCCTGCCGATCACAAGATTCTCGACGCCATCAAGCGCCTTACCGAGTGAGGAGCCCTTACGCCTGCATCCTGACGCTGCTGCTCGCCGGCTGCGCGCAGTGGGCCGAGCGATTGCCGCCTCCGCCGGAGAATCCGCGCGAGCGCGCGTGGGCGGCGCGGCAGGCGCTGCTGTCGGGCCGCAACGCGTTTGCGCTGTCAGGCCGGCTGGCCGTTCAGCGGGACGCGGAGGGCGGCCAGGCGACCCTGCGCTGGCGGCAGGCGGGGGACGCGTTCGAACTGCGCATCATCGCGCCGCTCGGGCAGGGTACCTACCGCGTCACAGGCGACGGCCAGCGGGTGGCGCTTGCCGCCCCGGACGGTGCGCTGTACGAGGCATCCGATCTCGACACCTTGATGACGAAACATCTCAATTGGTCTTTGCCGGTAGCAGGTGCTCGCTTCTGGGTGCGCGGTCTGCCATCTCCCGACCGGCCCTACACGCAACTCTCGCTGGACGAAAAGGGCCGGCTCACAGACCTCGCGCAGGATGGCTGGCGCATCAGCGTGCTGGCGTACCAGGCGGTGGGCGACGTGGAGATGCCGCGCAAGCTGTTCCTGCTTGGCGACCGCCTGAAAATGACCCTGGTCGTGACGCAATGGACGGACCTCCCCGAATGATCTCCGCTGAGGCCTGGCCGGCGCCGGCCAAGATCAACCTGTTCCTGCACGTGGTAGGGCGCCGACCGGACGGCTACCACCTGCTGCAGACGATTTTCCAGTTCCTGGATTACGGCGACGCGCTGGAAATCGCGGCGCGGGGGGACGGCGAGATCAGGCGACTGAATGACCTGCCGGGCGTGCCCCCTGAACAGGATCTCGTGGTGCGCGCGGCACGCCTGCTGCAGGCCGCGACGGGCACTTCCCTCGGCGCCGAGATCCGGGTTCACAAGCGCCTGCCGCTCGGTGGCGGACTCGGCGGCGGGAGTTCGAACGCGGCGACCGTGCTCGTGGCGCTCAATGCGCTGTGGGGCACGCAGCTTGCGCCACCGGCGCTTGCCGCACTCGGGCTCCGCCTCGGCGCGGATGTTCCAGTCTTCATCCATGGACACGCCGCGTGGGCCGAAGGGGTGGGCGAAGCGCTGACGCCGATCGACGTGCCCGAGCCGTGGTACGTGGTTATCCATCCCGGTTGCCACGTGCCGACTGCGGCCGTTTTCAGTGATCCTGAATTGACACGCAATACACCTGTCAGCACAATCCGCGGTCTTTCGCTGGCCACGTGCCATAACGACTGCGAACCGGTCACCTGCAGGCTCTTCCCCGAGGTGGCGCGTGCGCTGGCCTGGCTCGGTCGTCATGCACCGGCACGCATGAGCGGCACGGGAGCCTGCATTTTCGCCCCGTTCGAGCTCCCCGAAGCCGCCCGCGAAGTCGCCGCGCAGGTGCCGGCCCACTGGACGGCGTTCGTGGCCGCGGGCTGCAACCGGTCACCGCTGCTCGCGCGGGCCGCGGCCGCAGGCGTGCCGGGTGCCTGATCGGCGAACGCGGTGGAGCCCGGCGGGTACTCGGATGTGATCGACGTTTGGGGAGTCGCCAAGCGGTAAGGCACCGGGTTTTGATCCCGGCATTCCCAGGTTCGAATCCTGGCTCCCCAGCCATTTTGAGAGTCGGCAACGACAGAACGGATCGGCACGACCGGCAGGTCGGCGCGAGGGTGTGAGCATGGCCATTAACCGCTCCGCGATGATGCTGTTCGCGGGCAATTCGAACCCCGGGCTGTCCCGCGCGATTGCCGCCCATCTGCAGGTGCCGCTCGGCAAGGCCACCATCGGGCGCTTCAGCGACGGCGAGGTCATGGTCGAGATCGCGGAGAACGTCCGCGCGCGCGACATCTTCGTGCTGCAGTCGGTGTGCCGGCCGACCAACGACAACCTGATGGAACTGCTGGTGCTGATCGATGCCTTGCGGCGCGCGTCCGCAGCCAGCATCACGGCAGTGATCCCGTACCTCGGGTACGCCCGACAGGACCGTCGCCCCCGGTCGGCGCGCGTCCCGATCACCGCCAAGGTGGTCGCGAACATGATCGCGAGCGTCGGTACCCACCGGGTATTGACCGTCGACCTGCACGCGGACCAGATCCAGGGCTTCTTCGAGATGCCCATGGACAACGTGTACGCCTCCCCCGTGCTGCTCGGCGACATCTGGAAGCACGAGTACCCCAACCTGATGGTGGTGTCGCCGGACGTCGGCGGCGTGGTCCGCGCCCGCGCGGTGGCACGCAGGCTGGACAACGCTGACCTCGCGATCATCGACAAGCGGCGCCCGCGCGCCAATGAAGCCGAGGTCATGAACATCATCGGCGACGTGGAGGACCGTACCTGCGTACTCGTCGACGACATGGTCGACACGGCCGGCACCCTCTGTCTTGCAGCGAAGGCGCTGAAAGGACGCGGCGCGCGCGCGGTGGTCGCGTACTGCACGCACGCGGTGCTGTCGGGCAAGGCGATCACGAACATCCAGGGATCCGAGCTCGACGAGCTGGTGGTGACCGACACCATCCCGCTCAATGACGAGGCCGCTGCCTGCCCGCGCGTCCGCCAGCTGTCGGTCGCGGCCCTGCTGGGTGAAAGCATCAACCGGATGAGTTCCGGACAGTCGCTGAGCTCGATGTTCATCGATTGAGCCCGCCGAACGGCGGGCCGGATTCAGGGCACGTTGCCCTGTGGGAGACGCGGCAACACCGCGTCTTCGAGCGCGGTCCCGTGCGGCGCTCTGGTCGCGGAGCGCGACGGCGGGAACGCTTCATGCAAAACGAGGAGATTCAGATGTTGAACAAGTTCGAAATCGTCGCGGAGCTCCGCACCGCGCAGGGCAAGGGTGCGAGCCGCCGCCTGCGCCGTGACGGCAAGATCCCGGCCATTGTCTACGGGACGGACAAGCCGCCCGTCAGCGTCCAGCTCGAGCATGAGCAGACGATGCTGCAGACCGAACACGAGGCATTCTATTCGCACATCCTGACGATGAAGATCGGGGATTCCGCAGAGAAAGTCGTGGTCAAGGACATGCAGCGCCACCCGGTGCGCAAGCTCATCATGCACATGGACTTCCTGCGCATCAACGAAGCCGAGGAGTTCACCCTGCGCGTGCCCCTGCACTTCGTGAACGAAGCCACCTGCGTAGGTGTCAAGCAGGGCGGCGGCATGATCAGCCACCAGATGAGCGATCTCGAGATCATGTGCCTGCCGAAGGATCTGCCGGAGTACATCGAGGTTGATCTCGCCAACCTTGCCGTCGGCCACACGATCCATCTCGCCGACCTCGCCCTGCCGGCGGGCGTGCGCATCGCGAGCATCGTGCATGGAGGTGAATCGTCGCTGCCGGTCGTGACCTGTCACGCGCCGCGCGGCGAGAGCGAGTCCGCCGAGGGCGCCGCCCCGGCGCCCGGCAAGGCCTGATCGTTTCGCGTCTGAACCCGGTGCGGGCGCACCGGGTCCGGAATCCAACGTGCAACTCATCGTGGGGCTGGGGAATCCCGGCGTGCAGTACGCGCGCACCCGACACAACGCGGGATTCTGGCTGGTCGATGCCCTGGCCGCCACGCTGGGCGCGACTTTCCGCGCCGACCGTCGTCACCAGGCGGAAATCGCCAGCGTAACCTTCGGTGAACGCGCAGTCACCTTGCTCAAGCCGCAGACATTCATGAACGCGAGCGGCGCGGCAGTCGCGTCCTTCGCGAACTATTTCAGGATCCCGGTCGCCGAGATCCTGGTGGCCCATGACGAACTCGATCTCGCGCCGGGTACCGTGCGGCTCAAGCGCGGGGGCGGACATGGCGGGCATAACGGGTTGCGCGACATCACCGCGGCACTGGGCGGCGATTTCGCGCGCCTGCGCATCGGCATCGGCCACCCCGGCAGCGCGACGCAGGTCGTGAACTACGTGCTCGGCGCGCCGAGCGAGGCGGATCGCGCGGCGATTGGGCGCGCGGTGTCGCGCGCGCTCGAAGTGCTGCCCGAGATCGTCGCCGGTCGCTTCGATCGCGTCATGAACCTTCTGAACCGCCGCGCCGAACCGGCGTCGGCCAGCGGCGATCCGGCCGCCGAATAGAGGTCCCCATGGGTTTCAAATGTGGCATCGTCGGCCTGCCGAACGTCGGCAAGTCGTCCCTTTTCAACGCGCTGACGAAAGCGGCAATTGCTGCCGAGAATTATCCCTTCTGCACGATCGACCCGAACGTCGGCATCGTGCCGATGCCGGATCCGCGCCTGACCGCCATCGCCGGGATCGTCGAGCCCAAGCAGGTCATCCCCACGACGATGGAGTTCGTCGACATCGCGGGACTCGTCGCCGGCGCCGCGCAGGGCGAAGGGCTCGGCAACCAGTTTCTCGCACACATCCGTGAGACCCAGGCGATCGCGCATGTCGTGCGCTGCTTCGAGGACGACAACATCGTGCACGTGGCTGGACGAGTGGAACCGGCGGCTGACATCGAGGTAATCGAGACCGAACTTGCGCTCGCCGACCTGGAATCGGTGACGCGTGCGATCGATCGCGCGGCCAAACAGGCGAAGTCCGGTGACAAGGAACTGCGGCAACGCGTCTCCGTCCTCGAAGGCGTGCGGGCCGGACTCGACCAGGTGATCCCGATCCGCAACCAGGATCTCGACGAAGCCGCACTCGCCGCGATCCGCCCGCTGCAGCTGCTGACTGCCAAGCCGGTCCTGTTTGTCGCCAACGTCAAGGAGGACGATCTCGCCGGCAACGCGCATACCGCGAAGGTCGCTGCGCTCGCTGCCGCGCAAGGCGCGCAGTGCGTCGTCATCTGTGCCCAGCTCGAGGCGGAACTCGCCGCGCTCGACGACGCCGAACAGGCGCAGTTCCTGCAGGAACTCGGCATCGACGAACCCGGTTTGAACCGCGTGATCCGGGCAGGCTACACGCTGCTCGGCCTGCAGACTTACTTCACGGCCGGACCCAAGGAATGCCGGGCGTGGACCATTCCGCGCGGTGCCACGGCGCCGCAGGCGGCCGGTGTCATTCACACGGATTTCGAACGCGGCTTCATCCGTGCGGAAGTCATCGCGTACGAGGACTTCATCGCGTACAAGGGCGAGACGGGCGCGCAGTCCGCCGGCCGGCTCCGCCTCGAAGGCAAGGAATACGTGGTGCAGGATGGCGACGTGATGCACTTCCGCTTCAACGTCTGATCGCCACGCATCGGCCGATTGCCCCGACACCCGAGGACCTCGGGGTGCGTCAACCCGGTGCCGGGGGTCCCGTGCGCAAGCCCGCGCCATTCCTCAGGGCAGCACGACGGCCGCCGCGTCGAACACCGGGCCATCGACGCAGACGCGCTTCATGGCCGGGCCGGCCGGCGTCTCGATGCGCACGGTGCAACCCGCGCAGCCGCCGACCGCACAAGCCATGTACTCCTCCAGCGAGATCTCTGCCGGCACGCCGCAGCGCGCGGCGACCTGCTGGACCGCTTTCAGCATCGGGGTCGGGCCACACGCGAAGATCTCGATGTCTTCGCGTGCCGCGCCGCTTTGTGCAATCCAGTGCGCCGCCAGTTCGGTCACGAACCCTTCGAAACAGCCGGCGAATCCCTGCTGGCTGGCCAGCCGACTCGCGATCCCCCAATCCTCGAGCAACGGCATCGCCGCGATGACCGGCGCCGGCACGCCCGGCACCAGGATGCGCGACGGCTGCGGCGTGAACGGAAACGGTATCTCGGAACCCATCAGCACCAGCGGCGTGACGCCGTCAATCCGACGCAGGTGGTCGGCGAGGTAGATCATCGGCGGGATCCCCACCCCGCCACCGATGAGCAGCGGTCGCGGTCGATAGCGGGCCAGCCTGAATGGCCGACCGATCGGTCCGAGCACGCTCAACGTCTCGCCGGCGGCGCGGTGCGCGAGTGCCTCTGTCCCGGTTCCGTGCGTCTTGAACAGGATGTCGAACGTGCCGGCGTCACGATCGACCCGCATCACCGACATCGGTCGGCGCATCGCGAGTCGAGGTTCGCAGCGCAGGTGGACGAAGACCCCGGGCGCACAGCGCGCGGCGATTCCGGGCGCGCGCAATCGCAGGCTCGTCTGCCCCGCCGCGTGCGCGGTCACGGTGACGACGGTCGCGTCCTCGAGCAGGATGGTGCCGCGATGGGACCGATCGACCGGCGCGTTCACGTGCGTCGGCCCAGCGCGTCGAACACGACGTTGCCGCCGACCAGCGTGAGCCGGTTGCGCCCCCGCATCCGTTCGCCGAGCAGTGGATTGTTGCGGCCCGAGCTCGCGAGGTCCGGCGGCGCAACCTCCCAGGTTTCGTCCGGATCGAACACGCAGAGATCGGCCGGCGCACCGACTTCGAGCCGTCCGCCGGGCAACCCCAGGATCCGGTTCGGTGCCAGGCTGGCCGCGACGAACGCGGTGCGCAGGTCGAATGCGCCTTTCTCGACGAGCCCGAGCAGCGCCGGCAGAAAGGTGTCCAGCGTGGAGGCGCCGGGTTCGGCGAGCGCGAACGGCGCGGCCTTCGCATCGGCATCGTGCGGCTCGTGATAGGCGCCGATGGCATCGAGCACGCCGCGTCGAATGCCCTGGCGCAGCGCGGCGCGGTCACGCGTGCCGCGCAACGGCGGCCGAACGTGGAAGTTGGCGTCGAAGTTACGGACGTCCTCGTCCGTGAACAGGAGGTTCAGCAGGGCGGTATCGGCGGTCACCGGCAGTCCTGCCCGGCGCGCGTCGATGATCGGTTTCAGCGCATCTCCGCTCGTCACGCGGCACAGGTGCGCACGCGCGCCGGTATCCGCCACCAGCGTCAGATCGCGATGCAGTCCGATCACCTCGGCCGCGCCGGGGATCCCGGGGATGCCCAGCCGCGTGCTCGTCGCGCCTTCGTGCATGTGGCCCTGGCGCCCGAGCCAGTAGTCCTCGCTGTGCAGGAAGACGGTCAGGTCCGCGCTCGCAGCATACGCAAGCGCATGCTTGAGCACGGCGGTGTCCTTGACCGTGCGTTCCAGGTTGGTGACGCCCACGCAGCCGGCCGCCTTCAGCGCGTGCATCTCGGCGAGCACCTCGCCGTCCAGCCCCACGGTCAGCGCCCCGATGCACATCACGCGCGCGGCGCGCGCGGCACCTGCGCAATGGTGGATCTGTTCGAGCACCGCGGGGGTATCGAGGATCGGGTTGGTGTCCGGCATTGCACAGAGCGTGGTGACGCCGCCACGCACGGCGGCGCGCGCCTCGCTCGCGATGGTCGCCTTGTGTTCGTACCCCGGTTCACGCAGCCGCGCGCCGAGGTCCACCAGGCCCGGCGCCACGATGCATCCTGGCGCCGCGATCTCGCGCCGCGCCTTGAAGCCACGCGGTGCGCGACCGATGCCGACGATCGCGCCGCCCTGCACGAAAATGTCCGCGAGCTCATCCGTTCCCGACGCCGGATCGAGCGCGCGCGCGCCCACAATCCTAATCCCCATCCGTGTCGTCCTGCGTGACCGATTGGGTTTCGACCACCATCGACATCACCGCCATGCGTACCGCGATGCCGTAGGTGACCTGCTGGAGGATCACGGACTGCCCGCCGTCGGCCACCGCGCTGTCGATTTCCACACCGCGGTTGATCGGGCCCGGGTGCATGACGATCGCATCTTTCGCCGCCAGCCGCAGGCGCGCGGGGGTCAGGCCGTATTCCCGGAAATATTCATGTGCGCTTGGGAGCAGTGCGCTCTGCATGCGCTCCTGCTGGAGGCGCAGCATGATCACGACGTCGGCACCGCGGACGCCGTCTTCGACCTGGTGCATCACCGTGACACCCATGTCGCCGATCCCCACCGGGATCAGTGTCTTCGGCCCCACGACGCGGATTTCGGGCACGCCGAGGATGCGTAACGCGTGGATCTCCGAGCGTGCGACACGCGAATGCGCGACGTCGCCGACGATCGCCACCGTGAGATGTTCGAAGCCCCGCTTGAGGCGCCGGATCGTGAACACGTCCAGCATCGCCTGCGTCGGGTGCTCATGGCGCCCGTCGCCCCCGTTGATCACACTGATGTGCGGCGCCACCTGGCGCGCAATGAAATCGGCCGCGCCGCTCGCCTGGTGTCGCACGACGAACATGTCGCATTGCATGGCCTCGAGGTTGCGCAGCGTGTCGCCGAGCGACTCCCCCTTTCGGGTGGAGCTTGCCTCGATGTTCAGGTTGAGTACATCTGCCGACAATCGTTTGGCAGCGAGATCGAACGTGGTGCGCGTGCGGGTGCTCGGCTCGAAGAACAGGTTGGCGACCGTCTTGCCACGCAGCAGGGGAACCTTCTTCACCGCGCGATCGCCAACCGGCGCGAAGCGCTCGGCGGTGTCCAGGATCTGCGTGAGGAGCGCGCGGGAAAGTCCCTCGATCGCCAGGAAATGCCGGAGCCGGCCGCGCGCGTCGAGTTGGAGATTGCCGCTCTGCATCGCGCCTATTGTAGGCCAATCGATCCGGCGAACACAGGTGACGCCGGTCTCGTTCAGCGGCCGCGATGGATCTCCAGTGCCAGCGAGTCGGGGCCCGTGAGCTTGGCATGCTCGCGCGGCTTGAGCTTGAGATGCGCGCCGACGACGTCCGCCTGGATGGGCAGCTCACGCCCACTCCGATCGAACAGCACAACGAGCTTGATCGAGCGTGGCCGCCCGTAATCGAAAATTTCGTTCATTGCCGCCCGCACCGTGCGACCCGTGTAGAGGATGTCGTCGACGAGCACGAGATCGCGGTTGTCCACCGCGAACGGCAGCTTGGAGGGCTCCACCGTCGGATGGATCCCGATGCGGCTGAAGTCATCCCGGTAGAACGCGATATTCAGCTCGCCGAGCGGCTCGGTCATGCGCAGCAGCGTGCGCAGCCGGCGCGCAATCCAGACGCCGCCGGTGCGGATTCCGATCAGCGCGGGTTGCGCGATCTCCTCGGCGTCGAGCATGCGGCGCACCTGTACCGCGAGCTGGTCGATGAGTTCGTCGATGTCAAAGCGGGGTTTCATGCGGCATGCTCCGGGCGATGTTCCGCGAGCCAGGTTTCGAGGATGAGGCTCGCCGCGATCGCGTCGATGCGGGCGGGATCGCCGGCGCACCTTGCGGCAGCTTCGTGCGAGGACAGGCGTTCATCGACGTACTCGACGGCGAGCCCGAACCGGCCGTGCAACCGGCGGCCGAAGCGGCGGATCGCGGCGGCGAGCGGATGCGGTGCGCCGTCGGCGGTACCGGGCAGGCCGATTACCACGCACTCCGGACGCCAGGTATCGAGCAGCGCCTGCACGCGCACCCAGTCCGGCTGCCCCGCGCGCGCCGGGAGGGTGCACAGCGCGGTCGCGGTGCGCGTCACGGTCTGTCCTACCGCGACCCCGATTCGCTTCTCGCCGTAGTCGAATCCCAGGACCGTCGAGTCCGGCGACGCGCTGCTCACGCGTGTCCCACTTCGCTGGACAGGCGAGCGAGATCAACCCCCAGTCGGGCCGCGGCGCGCGCCCAGCGCTGCTCCGGCGGCGCCTTGAAGATGATCTCCAGGTCGGCTGGACCGGACAGCCACGCGTTGCGCGCGATTTCCTCCTCCAGCTGGCCGGCCGCCCACCCGGCATAGCCGAGCGCAATGAGCATGTCGGGCGGCCCTTCCCCTCGCGAGATGGCAGCCAGGATCTCCCGCGACGTCGAGATGGCGATGTCTTCCGTCACGCGGATTGTCGAACCCCAGTCGCGGGCAGGGCGGTGAATGATAAACCCGCGATCCCGGTGTACCGGCCCGCCCTGGAACACGGGGCAGGCGTTGATGCCGGGGTCGTCCGACTCCAGCTCCATCTGCGCGAACACTTCGCCGAGCTCGATGTTGAGCGGCCGGTTGATCACGATTCCCATCGCGCCCTCCTCGTTGTGTGCGCACACGTAGGTCACGGTGCGCGAGAAGTTGGGATCGTCGAGCGCGGGCATCGCGATGAGGAAGTGGTTCGTGAGATCGAGCGTATCCATGATTTCAGTATGGTTCCCGGGACCGGAACCTGACAAGGAACTTCCGCGCGTTCCGGCACTGCGCGGCACTACTGTGCCTGGAAGGTTTCGCTGCTGAGAAATTTCCAGGTGCGGGTGACGTGCAGGATATCCACCTCGCGCCGGATCTCCTCCGGGAACGGCGCGAAAGGTCCCGCGAGTTCGACGATGCGCACCGCGGCGTCGTCCAGGACGCGATGGCCGGATGACCGCCGGACGATGATTTCGAGCACCGTGCCGTCGGGTTTCAGCGAGACGTCGAGCAGCAACGCTCCGGACAGTTTGCGACGGCGCGCCTCGTCCGGGTAGTTCAGGTTGCCGATGCGTTCCACCTTCTGGCGCCACGCCTCCATGTACGCGGCATACTTGAATTCCTGCGTGGAGGCCGAGACGTACTTCGTGCGCGGCCGGCTCGCCTTGGTCTCCAGTTTCTGCTGGAGCTCCGCGTGCAGGCTCGCCATCGCGAACGACCGGGTGATGAGCTGCTGGGCGGAAGGCAGGTCAGGTGCGTCGTCGGCGGCAGGCGGCGCGTCATCGGCGGCGGGGGTGGGCGCGGTCTCCCGTGGTGCCTCCTGCCGTTGCGCAGGCGCATCGCGTAGCTTCGCCACCGGCGCCGGCTTCACCAGCTTGGCGGGCGCAGGCGTTGCGCGCGGCGCATCCTGCGTGGAAGCCTGCGGGGTTCGCGCCGGCGGGCGGGGTTCGAACGGAAGCGGCGAGCGCTCTGCCGGTGTTCCCGCGGGTGGCGCCGCGGCCGCAATCTCGGCGGCAGGTGCCGGAACGGGCGCGACGATCGGTGACGACGGTCGCGCGCCCGGCGCCAGCTCGCCGCCGCCGGCGGCATTCGCCTGCGCGAGCATCTCGGGATTGTCCGGCGGTGCCGGCGCCTTCTGCGCGACGAGCGTCACTTCGAGCCCTTCCGGGCGCAGCCGCGCGGGCGGCTCCGGCGCGAAGCTCACGCCCAGGATGATCATCGCGTGCATGATGACCGCAATACACAAGGTCAGCGCGAGGCGATCGCCCGGCGTGACCACCGGGTAGGGCACGGGCAGCGCGCGCGGCTCGAATATCAGCGTGGACACGCGGTCAGCTCCGCGCGACCAGCCTCGTCGCGATCGCGGTCATCAGCCGATCGGCGATCGGGATCCCGAACTGTGATTCGAGTTCGCGCACGCAAGTGGGGCTGGTGACATTGATTTCGGTCAGGTAGTCCCCGATCACGTCGAGTCCGACGAACAGCAGTCCGCGCGACCGCAGTTCCGCACCGACGCGTGCGCAGATTTCGAGATCGCGCGCAGTCAGCGCACGACCCTCGCCACGTCCGCCGGCCGCGAGGTTGCCGCGCAGTTCGCCGGCGGCGGGAATACGCGCGAGCGCGTACGGCACCGGCTCGCCGTCGATGACCAGCACACGCTTGTCGCCGTCGACAATCGCGGGCAGGTACTTCTGTGCCATGCAGTAGCGGCTCTGGTGCGCGGTCAGCGTCTCCAGGATCACGCTCGTGTTCGGATCCCCCTGCTGGATGCGGAACACCGACGATCCGCCCATGCCGTCCAGCGGCTTGACCACGATGTCGCCGAACTCGGCGGCGAACGCGCGGATCTCGTCGTGGCGCCGCGCGACCAGTGTCGGCGGGCAGACGTCGGCGAACCATGCCGTGAAGAGTTTCTCGTTGGCGTCGCGCAGCGAGCGCGGATCGTTGACCACCAGCGACCCCGCGTGCTGTGCGCGCTCCAGCAGGTAGGTTGCGAAGATGTACTCGGTGTCGAACGGCGGATCCTTGCGCATCAGGATCACGTCCAGGTCGCGCAGTTCGCGCGCGCATGGATCCCCTGTGAAATCGAACCAGTGCTTCGTGTCGTCGTGCACCTCGAGTGGCCGCGTGCACGCGCGCGCGTGGCCGTCACGCAGCGTCAGGTCACCGAGCTCCATGTAGTGGAGCTCCCAGCCGCGCCGCCGGGCGGCGAGCATCAGAGCGAGCGTGGTGTCCTTCTTGGGGTTGATCGCGTCAATGGGGTCCATGATGACCCCGAGCTTGATGGTCATGGCTCGCTCGTCACGACTCGGCGGAAGGCCGGTTGCCCGGCATGAATCGACACCTTAGCATACGCCCGACGCATAACTGAACCGTCGGGGCGTCCGCCCGCAACCCACCCGGATCGTCTCCGTTGAACGCTTCTCCTCCTATCCGGATCGCGACCCGAGGCAGCCGACTCGCGCTGTGGCAGGCCGAGCACGTGCGCGCCCGCCTGCGCGACCTGCATCCCGGACTGCCCATCGAGCTGGTGGTGATGAAGACCGCGGGTGATCGTATCCTCGACACACCGCTCGCGAAGATCGGCGGCAAGGGGCTGTTCATCAAGGAACTCGAGCAGGCGATGCTCGCGGGCGCGGCCGACCTCGCCGTGCATTCGATGAAGGACGTGCCGGTCGAACTGCCGGACGCGCTGCATATTCCGACGGTGCTCGCGCGCGAAGATCCACGCGACTGCCTGGTCGCGCGCGACGGCGCGACCCTGGCGACCCTGCGTCCCGACGCAGTGGTGGGAACCTCCAGCCTGCGTCGACGCAGCCAGCTGCTGGCGCTGCGCGGCGATCTCGAACTGCGTGATCTGCGCGGCAATGTCACGACCCGCCTCGAGAAGCTCCAGCGCGGCGAGTTCGACGGCATCGTACTCGCCGCCGCTGGCCTGCGCCGGCTCGGGCTGGCAGACCACGTGACGGAGTATTTCGCGAGTCCGCGGCTGTTGCCGGCGGTGGGTCAGGGGATCATCGGTATCGAATGCCGGCGCGGAGACGCGTGGATCGAGTCCCTGATCGCACCGCTCCTGGACACGGAGGCGTGGGATGCGCTCGCGGCCGAACGCGCGCTGAACGAGACGCTGCAGGGAGGCTGCCAGGTGCCGATCGCAGGGCATGCCCGCCTGGATGGCGAAACGCTCGAACTGGAAGCGCTGGTGGCCAGTCTCGACGGCCGCGAACAGGTCCGCGGCATGCGCAGGGGAGCGCGCGCCGCCGGTGCCGCGCTCGGGCGCGAACTCGCACATCACTTGCTAGAACGCGGCGCTGCTCGCATCCTGCGCGAAATCGGCGCGGAGTGCTGAGGGGAAGGGTGGACGCGGATGTCACAACCGCTTGAGGGTTATGCCGTCATGGTGACGCGGCCTGAGGAGCAGGCGCAGACGCTGATCGGCGAGATCGAGCGACACGGCGGGCAGGTCGTATTCGCGCCGATGATCGCAATCGAACCCAAGGTGAGTCCCCAGGCCCGTGCGATGATCGACGCCATCGACAGCTACGACGCGGTCGTCTTCATCAGCAGGAACGCGGTCGAACACGGGTTGCGGCTGCTCCACGATGCCGGCAGGACGCTGACCGGGCAGGCGGTCTTCGCGGTTGGCGTCGGCACCGCCGGCCGCTTGCGCGAACTCGGTGTCAAGGAAGTGCACACGCCGAAGAACGAATTCTCGAGCGAAGGGCTGCTCAAGGTGCCGGGTCTTTCCGCGCACGCGATCGACGGCCGGCGGGTGCTGATCATGCGCGGCGCCGGGGGGCGCGAACTCCTCGCCCAGGCGTTGCAGCAGCGCGGCGCGCAGGTCGACTACTGCGAAGTCTACGCGCGCACCGTACCGAGCATCCGGCTGACCGACGTTCTGCGCAACAGCAACATCACAGCGCCGGATATCGCGATCATCACGAGCCCGGAGGCACTGACCAATCTCGCCGACAAGATTGACCAGGAAGGACTCGACGTGATGTACGACGTGCCGCTGATGGTCGCGGGCGGCCGCACCGCGCAGGAAGTGGAGCGGCTCGGTTTCACGCTCGAACCCGTCATGGTGGACAACCCGGGCGATCGCAGCATCGTCGAGGCCCTGGTCAGGTGGGCATCCAATGAGCAATGAGCCGGCGGCGGTTGAGACACCCGCGACGGCGGCGCGCGGCGGCCGCGGCGCGGCGTTCATCGCGCTGGGCATCGCGGCGGCGGCGACGCTCGCGGGGATCACGTGGATCTCGCGCATCTACGCGCCCGCCCAGGCCCGCCTGGAGGCCACGCTTGCCGGCTACGACCAGAGTTCGACCAGCCTGGGCGGCGAACTCCACGCGCTGCGCGAACGCCTGGGTGCGCTGGAGCGCGCCGCCGGGGAGCGTGATGCCACGGTGGCGGCGGTACGTGAGGAGGCGACGCGTCTCGCCGCCGAGATTGCCGCGCCTGCGGCAACGGCGGCCGATCTCCTGCGACTCACCCGGATCGAACACCTGGTGCGCAGCGCGGACTTCGCGCTGCGCCTGTCACGTGACCCCCGGACCGCCGACGCCGCGCTCGAACTCGCGGTGCGCGAACTCGACGGCCGCGACCCGCGCGAGGCCGCGTTGCTGCAGAGTCTTGCCGATGCCCGCGCCGGGTTGTCGGCACTGGCGGAGCCGGATGTCTCGGCGCTCGCGGCGCAATGGGTTGCGCACGCCGCGCGGGTCGAACGCCTGCAAGGTCAGTCCGTGGAAGCCGCTGCGCCCGCTGCCGCGCCGTCCGCCGCGGACGGCTGGCAGGGGATCGTGCGGGAGATCTGGCGCGACCTGCGCGCCCTGGTCGAAATCCGCTCCACGGAGGCACAGGATCGCGCGCTGCTCGATCCGTCGCGGCTGGCACTTGCCAGGATGGCCTTGCGCAACGAGATCACGCTGCTGCGCGCGGCACTGGTCGCGCGCGACGACAAGGCGCTGGCGGCGAGCAGCACGGCGATCGCTTCCCTGCTCGCCACGCATTTCGATACGGCGTCCGAAGACGCCACGACGCTGCTCGAAGCGCTCGCCGCACTCGATGGCCTCGCGCTGGCCCCGCCACTGCCGTCGCTCGCAGACAGTCTTTCGCGTCTTGCCGCGCTGCGCGCGGCGTCGTCCGGTGCGCCGGAGGCGGCTTCGGGCGACCCGAGGGCGCCTCCGGCAGCCGCTGATCCGACGCCCCTCGAACTGCCGACGGGGCCCCGGGAAGTGATGTGAGAGTGCTCGCGGCGTTCCTGCTCGCGCTCGCGCTGGCGGTGGGGCTCGGCCAGTGGCTGAGCCACGATCCGGGACTCGTCACGGTGATGCACGGCGATCGGCTCGTGCGCACCACGCTCGCCGTCGCGATCGTGCTCGCGCTCGCCGCGAGCCTCGCGGTCTATTTCACGGGCCGCCTGCTGTGGCGGCTCCTGACCGTCCGCGGCCGCCTGCGGCAGTGGCGCCATCAGCGCGCGCGCCGCCGCAACCACGAGCGACTGAGCGACGGACTGCTGGCGCTCGCAGCCGGCGAGTACGCGCGCGCGGAACGCCTGCTGGCACAGGCGAGCGGGCCGCACGCGTCGGCCGCGCACTACCTCGCCGCGGCCCAGGCTGCGCACGCGCAGGCGGCGCCGTCGCGACGCGACGGCTACCTCTCGCTTGCCCGGGAAGTCGCGCCGCAGGCCGACCTGGCGATTCTGCTCCAGCAAGTGGAGATGCAGCTCGCGGCCGGGGAGATCACCGCGGCGGACGCGGCCCTGCGGGCCCTGGAGGAACGACACGGCAACCACCGGCAGGTGCTGTCACTGCGGCATCGCCAGCTCGCTGCGCAAGGCGCGTGGGACGAGATCGCCGCGCTGCTGCCGCGCCTCAAACGCGCCCAGGCCTACCCCGCGACCCGCGTGGTGGAACTGGAGGCCGAAGTGGCCGCGCGCATCCTGGCGCGCCCCTACGCGGATCTTGCGGCGCTGGCATCGGCGTGGAATGCGCTGCCCAAGGCGGTGCGCGCGGAGCCGGTCGCGATCGCGGCGTATGCGCGCGTGCTGCTCACTCACGACGCACAGGCACAGGCGGAAGCGGCGCTGCGCAAGGCGGTGCTGGGACGGTGGGACGCGCGGCTTCTCGCGCTCTACGGCGAACTGCGTCCCCCCGCCGCGCAGGATGCGCTGCGCCATGCGGAGCACTGGCTGGAGGACCATCGGGAGGATCCCGCACTGCTGACCGCGCTGGGTCGGCTGTGCCTGACCGAACAGCTGTGGGGCAAGGCGCGCGAGTACCTGGAGGCCGCGCTCGCCCGCGCACCCAGCGCGATGCTTCACCGGTTGCTGGCCGATGCGCTGGAGCGGCTGCACGATGCGGAGGGTGCAGCCCGGCAGCGCCAGCTGGGCCTCGAACTCGCGACGGGGCAGGCCGGCGTGCTGGCGCTGCCCGGCAGCTGAGGGGACGATATCGCGCGGTTGAACGCGTGGCGCGGCCTGGGAGCGGCGAACCTCCGGCGCGTGCTCAGTCCGGCATGCTGCGTGCGCTCATCAGCCAGCGCGTGAGCGGCACCCAGCAGTCACGGTCCGGCTGCGTGGCCGCCGGTGCGAACTCGAAGATGGACAGGCCGCGTTCGGCCGCGCGCAGGTAGTTCACGCTCGAGCGCAGGTGCGCGAGGAACGGCAGCTTGCGCCCGTTCGGCAGCTTGACCTGGTCGAGAAAGCCCTCCAGGTCGGCGGTGGCCTGGGTACCCTCCCGGGCGCGGTTGGCGACGGTGGCGACCTTCACGTCATGGCGTTCGACGACGCGCACTTCCATCAGCTCTTCGAAGAAATGTTCCGCGGCCCGGACGTCCACCGGTGACGGCTGGACCGGCACGACGATGGTCTGCGCGCGGCGCACCAGGCTGCCGAGTGCCTCGCCGTGCGTGGCGGCTGGCGCATCGATCACCAGCACCTCGATGCCCGCGGGCACCCGCAGGCCGTGACCCGCGGCGTCGATGCCCTTGATCTCGGGCCGCTCGGACTCGCGCGCGGCGAGCCAGTCCATGCTGCTGTGCTGGACGTCGAAATCGGCCAGCGCGACTGCCTGGCCGCGATCGGCGAAGAACCCCGCTATGTTCGTCGCCAGCGTGGTCTTGCCACTGCCGCCCTTCGGATTCAAGACGAGAATCGTGCGCACCGCTCCCCCCGCAGGTCGTCGTTATTGAGTCGCGGATTATAGGCCGAGCCCGTCCGCAAATGCGTGCGCGGAAACGACGCTGGCGCCTTCCCCGGGCGGCGCACCACGAGGATGCAAATCACGCGGGGGCCGGGCATAGTGGCCGGATGCCAAAGTCCGATGTCATGCAGCTGTACCTGCGGCTGCTCGCCCGGGTGCGGCCGCACCGCCCGCTTTTCCTGGCCTCCCTGCTCGGAATGGTCGCGCTCGCGGCGACCGAATGGATCCTGCCCGCGCTGCTGCGCTACCTCGTCGACGAGGAGTTCGGCAAGACCGCGCGGGAATATTCGCTGCTGATCCCGGTGGCGCTGGTGGCGCTGTTCCTGGGACGGGGCGTGCTCAGCTACGTCGCGAACGTCGGTCTCGGCTGGGTTGCGCACCGCGTGGTGATGGACCTGCGCGCCGAGATGTTCCGCAACCTCATCGCGCTGCCGGCCCGTTACTTTGACCAGCGCCCGGCCGGCCAGATCGTCTCCAAGTTCACGTTCGACGTGACGCAGGTCGCGCAGGCCTCGACGCACTGCGTGACGGTGCTTGTAAAGGACTCCGTCGTCATCCTCGCGCTGCTCGGTTACATGCTGTACGTGAACTGGCGGTTGTCGCTCTTCCTGCTTATCCTGGCCCCGCCCGTCGGGTGGGTGATCCGGGCGGTTTCCGGGCGGCTGCGCGAAATGAGCCGGCGTCTCCAGGGCTCGATGGGCCAGGTGAACGCGGTGCTCGAGGAGACGCTGGACGGCCAGCGCGACATCAAGATTTTCGGCGGGCAAGCCTACGAGACCGCGCGTTTCGAACGCGCAATCAACGCCGCGCGCCAGTTCCAGATGAAAGTCATCGGCACCAACGCCGCCACTGAACCGGTCATCCAGGCGCTGATCGCACTCGGTGTCGGCCTGATGGTGATGCTTGCGCTGAAGGAATCCGCGGCCGATGCGATGTCGCGCGGCGGCTTCGTGTCGTTCGTCACCGCCACTGCGCTGCTGCTCGCGCCGGTCAAGCGGCTGACGAGCATGAACGAGTACCTGCAGCGGGGGCTCGCCGCCGCCGAGAGCATCTTCCGCGTGATCGACGAGACGCCCGAACGGACCGACGGTCGCCCGTTGATCGAGGTCCGCGGCGCGCTCGCGTTTCGTGGCGTGACCGCGGGCTATGACGGCCATTGCGTGCTCCACGAATTCGATCTCGACATCCGGGCCGGGGAATCCGTCGCGATCGTCGGACCTTCGGGCAGCGGCAAGACGAGCCTGGTCAATCTCGTGCCTCGGTTCTACGAGCCGCTCGCCGGCACGATCACGCTCGACGGCGTGCCGATCAACGACATTGCGATCTCTGCGCTCCGCGCGCAGATCGCGTACGTCGGGCAGCACGTGGTGCTGTTCAACGACACGCTCTACAACAACATCGCGTACGGCGCGCTCCGGACTGCGCCGCGTGAACACGTGATCGCCGCAGCCGACGCCGCGTTCGTCACCGAGTTCGTCCAGACACTGCCGAAAGGGTTCGACACGGAGATCGGCGACAACGGTCTGCGGCTGTCGGGCGGGCAGCGCCAGCGGCTGGCGATCGCCCGCGCGCTGCTCAAGAATGCGCCGATTCTCATCCTTGATGAGGCGACCTCGGCGCTCGACGCCGAATCCGAGCGGCATATCCAGCGCGCGCTCGGCGTGCTGCGGCAAGGGCGCACCTGTCTCATCGTTGCGCATCGCCTGACCACCATCGAAGGGGTGGACCGCGTCGTCGTACTCGAGAACGGGCACCTCGTCGAACAGGGCGATCATGCGAGCCTGCTGAAACGCAACGGCCTCTACGCCCGTCTGTACGCAATGCAGCACACCAGTCCCCCGGCGTCACCGGCAGACACGGCGACGCCGCGCGTCGCATCCTGATTCCTGCATCGAACGAACGAGGACATCCGTGATGAATTTCGATCCGCTCGCCGCCGCGCAGGCCATCGTGCCGGGGCTGCGCGCCACCGCCGCCGACAGCGAAGCACGGCGGCAGCTGTCCGCGGACGCCGCCGGCCTGCTGCGCACGTCCGGGCTCATGCGACTGATGACGCCGCGGCGCTACGGCGGGCACGAATTGCCGCCGCGCGCGCAGATCCTGACCTGCGCCATCACGGCGAAAGGGTGTTCCGCGGCGTCCTGGGTGCAGATGGTCTGCGGGGCGCACACGTTCATCGTCGGTCGGTTCCCGCGACAGTGCCAGGACGAGGTGTTCGGCGAGGATCCGGACGTGTTCATCCCCGGAACCCCGGCGGCG
Source organism: Gammaproteobacteria bacterium (assembly GCA_050247235.1). Lineage (GTDB taxonomy): Bacteria > Pseudomonadota > Gammaproteobacteria > CAIKBL01. The sequence continues at coordinate 17,691 of JBFWUN010000017.1, read as the reverse complement.
CAGGGCACGGTGGCGCCGGTCGCGGGCGGCTGGCTGCTGAACGGCCGCTGGCAGTTCTGCAGCGGCGTCGATCATGGGCCGTGGCTCATCATGGGCGCGCGTGGTGTGGCCAGCGACGCAGGCGAACAGGCGCCGAATCTCGAAGTGGTGGTGCCGGCGTCCGACATGCGCATCGTCGACACCTGGCACGTGCTCGGGATGCGCGGCACCGGGTCGAAGGACATCGTCGCGGAGAACGTGTTCGTTCCGCGGCATCGCGCCGCGCCGCTGGAGCACGCCATGCTCGGCACGATGCCGGATGTCGATCGCCCGCTCTACCGGTTGCCGATCGGCGTGACGCTCGCATCCATGCTGACCGGCTCGGTGCTGGGCATCGCCGAACAGGGGCTGGAGCTGTTCCTCGCGCATACGCAGGCGCGGCGCGACCGCTATGTCGGCGGGCAGAAAGCGGTGAAACCCGCGGTGCAGATGCGGCTTGCCGAAGCCGCCGGGGAGATCGCGCTAGCGCGCAGCCTGGTCGAACGGAACTGCGCCGAACTCGACGCCGCGATGACGCGCGACGAGCCGCCGATGCACGTCACCGAGCGCGGCCAGCTGCGCTGGAACATGGCGCACGCCGCGGAGCTGTGCCGGCGCGCCATCGAGCGCCTGTACGCGGGAGCCGGAGCGAACGCGGCGTTTGACGCGAACGAACTGCAGCGGATTTACCGCGACATCAACACGGCCGTGCACCACGCGATTGTCGACTTCGACACGCTCGCCGAAGTGCGCGGGCGGCTGCTGCTCGGCTACGACGAAGGGTACGGCCTGGTGTGAGCGCCGGGCCGGCGCCGGAGTGCACGGGTGCTCAGATGACCCTGGAGTAGGCGCGGCGCGCCCGGTCGGCGCGCAGGTGGCGATCGAAGATCATGCCGATCGCGCGCAGCAGCAGACGACCCCGCGGTGTCGCGCACAGCACGTCGTCGCGCCACGTGACGAGTCCGTCCGCCGCGAGGAGATCGAGATCCGCGAACTCCGCGGCGAAGTACTGCCGGGGGTCAATGCCATGACGCGCGCCGAGTGCGCGAAAGTCGAGCGCGTAGCCGCACATCAGGGTCTGGATGATCTCACGGCGGAGGAGATCGTCGGCATCGCAGGCGTAGCCGCGGAAGATCGGCAGCCGGTCGTCGGCGAGCGCCGCGTAGTACCCGTCGGTGTCGCGCTGGTTCTGGCTGTAGGTCGGACCGATGCGCCCGATCGCCGTGACGCCGAGTGCGAGCATGTCGAGATCCGCGTGCGTGGAGTAGCCCTGGAAGTTCCGGTGCAGGCTTCCGGCATCGCGCGCGCGCACGAGCTCGTCCCCGGCGCGCGCGAAATGGTCCATCCCGATGTACACGTATCCGGCGCCGGTCAGGCGCGTGATTGTCTCGTGCAGGATCTCGAGCTTCTCGCCGGCGCTCGGCAGATCGTCTGCCGTGATCCGCTGCTGGGGTTTGAACAGGTGCGGCAGGTGTGCGTAGTTGTACACGGACACCCGGTCCGGTGCCGCGGCGATGATCTCGTCCAAGGTTCGCGCGAATGACCTGATGTGCTGGTGCGGCAGACCGTAGATGAGGTCCACGCTCAACGAACGAAAGCCGCAGGCGCGGGCGGCCTCCAGCACGGCGCGCGTTTCCTCCACGCTCTGCACCCGGTTGACCGCGCGCTGTACCCGGGGGTCGAAATCCTGCACGCCGAGGCTCATGCGATTGAAGCCGAGCGCGCCGAGGTGCGCGACCCGCGCGGCGGACAGTCCGCGGGGGTCGACTTCGATGGAATACTCGCCGTCGGGCGCGAATATGAAATGTTCGCGCAGGCCGGTCATCACCGCCGCGAGTTCCGCGTCAGAGTAAAAAGTCGGGGTGCCGCCTCCCCAGTGCAGCTGCCGGATCTCGCGCGCCGCGCCGCAATGTGCGGCCTGGAGCGCAATCTCCCGCGCGAGGAACGGCAGGTAACGCGCGGCCTTGGCCCGGTCCCCGGTGACGATCTTGTTGCACGCGCAGTAGAAGCACACCGTGCTGCAGAACGGCAGGTGCACGTACAGCGAGAGCGGGCCCGGGTCGCGCGCCGTCCGCGCGCGCAGCTGCGCCGCGTACGCATCGGCATCGAAATCCGGGGTGAAGCGATCCGCCGTGGGGTACGAGGTGTAGCGAGGTCCGCTCTGGTCGTAGCGCGCGATCAGCGCGGCGTCGAACTCGATCGCAGGCGCGCCGCCGGCTGCGGCCGCCGCCGCCGCGGATCCGCGGCCATGAGGAAAGTCCTGGGGGGCGTTCATGGCGGGATGATCGGGCAGGCCCCGGCGCACAGAGTGATCTGGATCAGTCCGTTGGCCCTGCGCCTCGCACGTGGGCGGCCGCTAAATCCTCCGCACGCTCCCATCGGACGCCGACCATGCCGCCACCGCCGACGCACATCCGTGACGCACTGCTGACCGCCCTGCGCATCCGTCATTCCATTGCCGGGCTCGAGACGTTCGCGCACCAGCTCGCGCTGCTGGCCGTCAACGCGAAGGTCGCTTCCGCACGTATCGGGGACCATGGCCGACCGTTTCGTGTCATCACGCAGGAGATCACCAACGCGTCGACCGCGCTGGACGCGACCGTGGCCCATATCCGGGACCTGACGCACCGCTGGACCCAGGTCATCGCCCGAGCGCTGAGCCTGGCCCGGGAGGGCGACATCCTGGGTGACGCGGCGGCTCGCTGTCCCGGGGATTCCCCGGCGAACACGTCGCTGACCCGCGCGCACGCCGAACTCCGCGCCCGCCTGGATGACTGCATGAACCGCCACCCGGCCCTGCTCGCGGAACTGCTGGACATTGCGCAGCAGATGGGCCGCGAACTCCAGATCATCGATTACATCAAGATTACGCTGCTGGTGGAGAGCGCCCACCTGCCGCGCGCGGCGCTTGGCAGCGCGGGCGAGAACCCGTTCGCGCACCTCGCCGAAGAAATGCATTCGGCGACGCTCCGTATCCGCGCGATCGCTTCGCTCGCGACGGGCGCCGAAGCGCTGGCCGCCTAGCCCATCGACCCGGGAGTCTCCATGAAATCATTCGAACTGTTCGCCGACGATACCGTGCGATGGGTGGTCTTCGGGCGCGATCCGGCCAAGCCGGCGGACGTGATCGACACCAACGAGTACCTGCTGATATCCGACGGCAACGGGGTTCTGATGGACCCGGGTGGAACCGAGATCTTTCCGGATGTCGTCAGCGCGATCAGCGACTACCTGCCGATCGAGAAGATCGGCGCTATCTTCGGGTCGCACCAGGACCCGGACATCATCTCGTCGCTGTCGCTGTGGCTCAACGTGTGCCCCGCGGCACGCGTCTACGTCCCGGGCATCTGGACCGGTTTCATCACCCACTTCGGCTGCACCGCGTCGCAGCTCATCGCCGTGCCCGACCAGGGCATGACCCTGTCGCTGTCGACCCGGCACTCGCTCGAATTCGTGCCGGCGCACTACCTGCATTCGTCGGGCAACCATCACCTCTACGATCCGCACGCGAAAGTCCTGTTCTCGGGCGATGTCGGCGCCGCGCTGCTGCCGCCCGGGAGCGAGGGCCTCTTTGTCGAGGATTTCGATCGGCACATCCAGTACATGGAGGGATTCCACCGGCGCTGGATGCCGTCCGAACGGGCGCGCGACGCGTGGATCGCGCGCGTGTCACGCCTCGACATCGACTACCTGTGTCCGCAGCACGGCGCGATCTTCCGCCGCGCGGACGTGCCGCGGTTCCTCGACTGGTTCGGCGGGCTCGCCCTGGGATCCGCGCTCGACTGAAGGACCGGCCGCACGCAGGCGGGGTACACTGACCGCCGCATGGCCACCGTCCCGCAAGATGAAGCCGACCAGGCGTCGGCCACCGTCCCAGCGCCCGTCACGCCGACCCGGATTGCGAGGAGCGACCTGGCCGTTGTCGCGGAGTTCCTGCCGTGGCTGCGCCCTTACGCGGGGCGCATCACGATTGCGCTGCTGCTGATCCTCGCTGCGAAGCTCCTCAACCTGTACGTTCCGATCGCCCTGAAGCAGATCGTCGACCGCCTGAACGTCCCGCCGGACGCGATGGTCCTGCCGGTCGCGCTGCTGCTCGCGTACGGCGCGTCGCGTATCGGTGTCACGTTGTTCACCGAGCTTCGGCAGGTGGTGTTCGCGCGCGTGATGGCGCGCGCGTCGCGGGAGATCACGTTACGCGTGTTCCGGCACCTGCATGCCCTCAGCCTCCGATTCCATCTCGCGCGACGCACCGGTGGCGTGGCCCGGGACATCGAACGCGGCGGCAGTGCGATCTCCGAACTGCTGGACTGGACCTTGTTCTCGATCGTGCCGATCACGCTCGAAGTGGTGCTCGTGACCGCGGTGCTGGTGTGGGCCTACGACTGGGGGTTCGCGTTCATCACCCTGGCCACGCTCGCCGCGTACGCCGGGTGGACTGTCGGCATCACCGAATGGCGCACCCGCTACTACCGCGCCTCCGTCGAGGCCAACACGCGCGCGAACGAACGCGCGGTCGACTCCCTGCTGAACTACGAGACCGTCAAGTACTTCAATGCCGAGCGCCATGAGGCGCGTCGATACGACGAGAATCTCCGCCACCTGGAGAACGCGCAGGTCAAGTCCATCAAGACACTGGCCGTGCTGAACCTCGGCCAGACGGCGGTGGTTGCGGTGGGCGTGACCGCAATGATGTGGCGCGCCGCCGCGGGGGTGGTGGACGGCAGGCTCACGATCGGCGATCTCGTCCTCGTCAACGCCTACCTGTTGCAGCTTTCGGCACCGCTCTTCCTGCTCGGCATGATGTATCGCGAGGTGAAGCAGTGCGTGACCAACATGGAACGGCTGTTCGCCCTGCTCGACGAGGCGCAGGACGTCCGGGACGCACCGGACGCGCGGGAGCTCCGCGCACATCGCCCGTGCGTGCGCTTCGAGAACGTGAAGTTTGCCTACGATGCGCGCCGGTCGATCCTGCACGGCGTGAGTTTCGAGATTGCGCCCGGCGGCACCGTGGCGGTGGTCGGTCACTCGGGCTCGGGAAAGTCGACCCTCGCCCGCCTGCTGTACCGCTTCTATGACGTCGACGACGGCCGCATCACGATCGACGGTCAGGATGTACGCGCGCTGACCCAGGCATCCCTGCGCGGCGCGATCGGCATCGTTCCGCAGGACACCGTGCTGTTCAACGACACCATCCTCTACAACATCGCGTACGGCCGCCCCGGGGCCACGCACGCGGAGGTGGAGGACGCGGCGCGTGCTGCGCATATCCACGACTTCATCACGCGGCTGCCGGACGGCTACCAGACCGAAGTGGGTGAGCGCGGACTGAAGCTTTCGGGCGGGGAGAAGCAGCGCGTGGCGATCGCGCGGGCCCTGCTCAAGAACCCGGCGATCCTGATCTTCGACGAGGCCACCTCCGCGCTCGACTCGCGTTCGGAGAAGGCAATCCAGGCCGAGCTCGACCGGATCCAGGTGGGACGCACCACGCTCGTCATCGCACATCGGCTGTCGACGATCATGGATGCAGACCGCATTCTCGTGATGGAGGCCGGGCGCGTGATCGAGGCCGGGACGCACGCGGAGCTGATCACGCTGAATGGTGCCTACGCGCAGATGTGGTGGCTGCAGCAGCGGGAGGCGGCCGCGCGCGCGTCGGACGGGGATCCGGTTTAGCCGCCTGGTTCCTCAGGAAAAACCGCGTTGTCGCCAACCTTTCGATGGAAAAAATAGAGGTCCCGCGCGACGGTGGATGCCGCCCGCGTGCTTCCATCCCGGTTGCAGGAACATGATGGCCTCCAAGTTCGAAGCCACGGGCTACGCCGCGCGCCTCGCCACGATGACCCGGCTGGTCCTCGCGCCGGATCGCGCGTTCTTCTGGCAGGCGATCGTGTTCGGCGTCGCGATCAGCGTCCTGACCCTGGCGGTGCCGATCTCCGTGCAGATCCTGATCGGTTCGGTGGCGAACACGGCGTTGCTGCGCCCCGTCGTGGTGCTCGGGATTGTGCTGCTGGCGCTGCTCGCACTCTACGGCCTGCTGATCGGCGCGCAGGCCCACCTGATGGACGTGTTCGAACGACGCTTGTTCGCACGGGTCACCCAGGAGATTGCGCTGCGCAGCATCCACGCGCGCTACGCGGACGTGGAGGCGGTCAACCGCGAGGAACTTGCGAACCGGTTTTTCGAAATCGTCACCATCCAGCGCAACATGCCGTCACTCGTGATCAACGGCTCGGCGATGGTCCTGCAGACGATCGTCGGCGTGGCGGTGGTGTCCGCATACCACCCGGTGTTCCTGATGTTCAACATGGTGGTGCTGCTGCTGGTATACCTCGGGTGGAAGGTGTGGGCGGGCGGCGCCATCCGCAGCAAGCTTGCCGCCTCCTACGCCAAGTTCCAGGTCGCCCACTGGCTGGAGGAACTGGCGCGCGCGAACGCGTTCTTCAAGTCCGCACGGACGGTGCGCTTCGCGGTGCGCGAGTCCGAGCGGGTCATCGCGGAGTACGTGCAGGCGCATCGGCGGCACTTCCGGTTCAAGTTCGCCCAGCAGATCGCCTTCCTGGCGCTGTACGCGATCGCGAGCGCCGCGCTGCTCGGCATGGGTGGCTGGCTCGTGATCGAAAGCGAGCTGACCTTGGGGCAGCTCGTCGCCGCGGAACTGATTCTCTCGGCGGTGTTCATTTCCATAGCACGCGTCTCGACGATGCTCGAGGAGCTGTACGAAGTCTGTGCGGCGCTGTACAAGCTCGGCGACTTCTTCGAACTTCCCCTCGAAACGCCCGTCACCGGCGAGCCGCTGCCCGCGGGGCCGGCCGGGCTGTCGTTCGACGCGGCAGTCACCGTGCATCGCGACCGCGAATTCCGCCTCGACCTGGCGATCCCCGCCGGCGCCAAGGTGCTCGCGGTCGTGGAATCGTACAGCCTGCAGAAGCGGATGCTGGACCTGGTGCTGGCCCACGTGGAGCCGCTGCGCGGCGCCGTCCTTTTCGCGGGGCGCAACATCGCGGACCTGAACCGCCACGCGCTGCGCGATGGCATCGCGGTGGTCGACAACTCGGGCGTGCTCGAACGGACGCTCGAGGAAAACCTCGGCCTCGGCGACCCGACCATCACGCGCGCAGCCATGCGCGACATGCTCGACCTGGTGGGCCTGGAGGCGGTGGTGAACGCCTTGCCCGAAGGTCTGGAGACGCCGCTCGGGGCGTTCGGCTATCCGTTGTCCCGCTCCGAGACGGTCCGCCTGAAAATCGCGGCCGCGCTGCTCGCCCGACCGCGCCTGCTGGTGCTCACGCAGATTTTCGACACCCTCGCGCCGCGCCACCGGCGAACGATTCTCGAGCATATCAGCTGCGATCCGACCCTGACCCTGCTGAATTTCAGCAACCGGCGTGATGTGCAGCGCTACGATCACTACCTGTTCGTAGAGCCGGCAACGCATCATGCCTTCGCACGGATGAGCGATCTGCTCGCGTTCGAACGGGCGCGGGAAGGGTCGCTTGCGTCCGCGCCGGGAGACCCGCCGCCAGGAGGGTCCGCGTGAAGATCATCGAGCATGCCGAGTTCGATCCAGGCTACCGCGCGGCATTCACGACCCTGCAGCGGCTGGCGCCCCCGCGTGTGTGGCGGCAGGTGGCGGGGTTGATCGGGTTCCTTCTGATCGTGCTCGGCGCCGGGCTGTACTGGATCCCGTGGGTCCAGACCGCGCCGGGCAGCGGCCAGCTCATCGCGCTCGATCCCGCCGGCCGGGTACAGTCCGTGACTGCGCTCGTCAGCGGGCGCATCAAGACCTGGCACGTCCAGGACGGCAGCGTGGTTCGCCAGGGCGATCCTCTCGTCGACATCATCGACAACGATCCGTTGCTGGTCGAGCGGCTGCAGGCCGAGGTCGCCGCCGTGCGCGCGAAGCTCGACGCCGCACGGATCGCCACGGATACCGCGAAGCTCGACGTCGATCGCAAGCAGCGCCTGTTCGACAAGGGCCTGAGCGCCCGCCGCGAGCTCGAAGCAGCGACGATCAGGTACAAGGAACTCAAGGCGACCGCCGCCGGCATCGCGGCCGAATTCGCCCAGGTCCAGGTGCAGAGCGCGCGGCAGGCCACGCAGCGCGTGGTGGCTCCCCGCGACGGCAGGATCATGCGCATCGCGTCGGGCGACACGGCAACCCTCGTCAAGGAAGGCGACCCCCTCGTCACCTTCGCACCGGAAGACGGCGAACGCGCCGTGGAGATTTTCGTCAGCGGCCTGGACGCGGCGCTGGTGCAGCCAGGCCGGGAGGTGCGGCTGATGTTCGAAGGCTGGCCCGCCGTGCAGTTCAGCGGCTGGCCCTCGATCGCCATCGGCACCTTTCCCGGGGTCGTGCAGTTCGTCGACCCGGCGGTCTCGCGCAACGGGCGTTTTCGCGCCGTGATCGTCGAACGGCCCGGGGCTCCGTGGCCGAGCGCGCGATATCTCCGCCTCGGCGGCAAGGCACGCGGGTGGGTGATTCTCGATACCGTGCGCCTCGGTTACGAGGTATGGCGACGACTCAACAACTTCCCGCCGGAGCCGACACCGCCGGCGCCGGACGCGGTGCGGCCATGAAACGCGCGATCGCGTTCGTGGTGTGCTGCTGGTTGGGCGGATACGCCAAGGCCGACGCGGCGCTCTCGCTGGAGGATGTGCTCGCGAGTTCGCTGAGGCATTTTCCACGGGTGCTGGCCGCGACCGAGAAGATTCGCGCACAACAGGGCAAGGTGCTGGCGAGCGAGGGCGCGTTCGACCTGCAGCTGGAGAACGACACCTATGCACGCGCTGCCGGCTTCTACGACGGCAGGATAATCGATTCGAAGATCGTCAAGCCGCTGCCCAGTATGAACACACGGCTGTACGGCGGCTACCGGATCGCCGACGGTGAGTTTCCGGTCTACGAAGACGAGTACTTCACGAACGGCGGCGGGGAGTTCAAGGTCGGCGCGGTGTTCTCGCTGCTGCGCGATCGCGACATCGACGATCGCCGCTTCACGTTGCGGGACAGTCGCCTGGCGCTGACGCAACGCGAACTGGAGGCCCGCCTGACACAGATCGAAGTGCAGCACCAGGCGACGCGCGTGTATCTCGCGTGGCTCGCGGCCGGCCAGGCGCGGGCGACCTACGCGGCGCTCCTGCAGCTCGCCGAGGCGCGCCAGGGTGCGCTCGAGGAGCGCGTCGCGCACGGCGATCTTGCCCGCGTCTATCTCAATGAAAACCAGCAGTACATCCTCAAGCGCGCGGGTCGGGTGACCGAAGCCGCGCGCGTTCTCGCGAACCATGCCAACCGTCTCGCGCTGTACCTGCGCGACGACCAGGGACGTCCGGTCGTTCCGGAACCGACCCGGCAGCCGACGGCGTGGCCGGACCTGGGGGAGGTCGACGCCGCCGACCTGGAGGCGAGCATCGCGGCAACCTTGGCCGGACGTCCGGAACTCGGCATCAACGCCGCGGATATCGCGCGTGAGCGCAATCGCCTCGCGCTCGGGCGGAACGCACTCAAAACGCGGGTGGATCTGAATCTCGAGGCGTCACGTGACCTCGGTCGCGGCAGCGTCACGCGCGAGGAGACGGATGCCATCGTGCGCTTCGACATCACGGTGCCGCTCGAACGACGAACCGGCCGCGGCCAGGTCGCGGAAGCCCAGGCCAACCTTTCCCGCCTGGAACTCGAGCGCCAGCTGCTGAACGAACAGATCGCGGTCGAGGTCCGCAACATCGCGAACGACATTGCCGCGGCAGAGCGCTTTCTCGAACTCGCCGGCCGTGAAGTCGAACAGGCGGAGATCCTGGAAGCCGCCGAACGCGAGCGGTTCGACGACGGTGCGAGCGATTTCTTCGTCGTCAACCTGCGCGAAGAGGCAGCCGCGGATGCGCGCGTGCGGCGCATCGAGGCGCGTCTCGGCTACCTGCAGGCCCTGACGGATTTCTATGCCGCGACAGTACGCCTGGATCGCTTCCAGATTCCCGCGGATTGAACGTTGCGCGCCGTCCCCGTGACCCGGGGTACGGCGGCGCACGCGAAACTCAGGCCGCGGCGCGCGGCGGGTCCGGCAGGAAGGCGGGTCGGTGTTGCGGCGGCGGGCGATCGATCAGTTCCACCGTGATGCCGCGGTCCTGGGCGGTATTGCGGAAGTCCTCGATGATCTCGCGGACATCGTGATCGATCCCGATGCACGCGCTGCGGTCGATCACCACGTGCGAACGGTCCGGGATCCGGCTGAACTCCTTCAGGATCGCGCCCTTGTTCAGGAAAGTCACTTCCTCCGCGAGCCGCAGGGTCACGATGTGCTCGTGCGCCGCGGTGTCGCGCTGTTCCATGTGGAGAAAGTGCGAATTGAGATAGCTGCGGCGGAGCAGGAAGAGTATCGCGACGACCATGCCCGCCGCGATGCCGGACAGCAGGTCCGTCAGCACCACGCCGAGCACCGTCACGATGAACGGCAGGAACTGTGCCATGCCCTGCCGGTAGACCGCCTTGAACAGCGCGGGCTGCGCGAGCTTGTACCCGACCACCAGCAGCACACCGGCGAGCACGGCGAGCGGGATCATGTTCAGGAGGTGCGGGAGCGTTGCGACGCAGACGGCGAGCAACAGGCCGTGCAGGATGGTCGACAGGCGACCGTGTGCACCCGACTGGATGTTCGCCGAACTGCGCACGATCACCTGCGTGATCGGCAGCCCCCCGAGCAGACCGGAGACCACGTTGCCGGTGCCCTGGGCGACGAGCTCCCGGTTGGTGGGGGTGACGCGCTTGTGGGGATCCAGCTTGTCGGTGGCCTCCACGCACAGAAGCGTCTCCAGGCTCGCGACGACGGCGAGCGTCGCGGCGATCACGTACACCTGCGGGTTCATCAGGTGGGACCAGTCGGGACTCGTGAACAGACCGAAGAACCCGCCCACGCTAGCGGCGACGGGAACCGCCACGAGATGCTCCGGGGACAGCGCCAGCGCGGGCGCGAACCGTTCCGTCAGGAACTGGAAGAGGACGCCGCACAGTACCGCGGCGAGCGCCCCGGGCAGTACCTGGAATACCTTGTGGCGGGGTTTCAGGTGCTTGTCCCATGCGATCAGGACGACGAGCGTGGACAGCGCGATGAACATCGCGCTGCCATCGACGAAGTTCCACATGTTCGTCAGCGCCGACAGGGTGTTTTCGCCATCGGCCTGCGTGAAACGGAGATCTCCTTCGAAGTCGGCGTCATATCCCACCGCATGGGGCAACTGCTTCATGACGATGATCACCCCGATACCCGCCAGCATTCCCTTGATCACGGACGACGGGAAGAAATACCCGAGCACGCCGGCACGGGCGACGCCGAGCGCCATCTGCAGCAGGCCGGCGAGCACGACGGCCACGAGAAAGGCCTGGAAACTGCCGAGCGTCTGGATGGACGACAGGACGATCACGGCCAGGCCGGCGGCGGGCCCGGAAACCCCGAGAGGCGAACCGCTCAGGAGACCGACCACCACGCCGCCGATGACCCCGGCGATGAGGCCTGAAAAGAGCGGCGCGCCGCTGGCGAGCGCGATGCCGAGACACAGCGGCAGTGCGACGAAGAATACGACGATGCTCGCGGGCACGTCGTGACGGGCATGGCTGAACAGGTGCATGGATCCTCGCTGAAAGTCACTTTTCGATGAGGGTTCGGAAGATTGCCGACCGGGAACCCGCCTTCCTCCGTCGCGGGTCCCGCGTCCGGCACCCGGGGTGCCGGACGCGCCGGGCGGACCGTTACGCCACTTTCGCAGGACGGACCGTCGCCGGTGTGCGGAAAATTGCTTCCTTGAACTCGACCTCGCCGGTTTCCACCGAGTAGATGCCGCCTGCGATGCCGATCGCGCCGGCGTCGAGCAGGTGCTCGAGGATCGGGCTGCGCTCGAGGATCGCGCGCATCTGGTGTCGCATGTTCTCTTCCGCGACGCGTTCGACGAACGCGCTTTCATCTTCGCGGGCACAGCCGGTCTGCTCGATCGCGTGGAGTGCGGGGCCGATCTTGCTCAGCAGCCCCGTGAGGTGACCCATTTCGACGTGCTGGCACGCGCCCTTGATCGCACCGCAGCGCGTGTGGCCGAGTACCACGATAAGCTTGGCGCCCGCCACCTTGCACGCAAACTCCATGCTGCCGAGGATGTCATCGTTGAGGACATTGCCGGCGATGCGGGCGCTGAAGATGTCGCCGAGACCCTGGTCGAAGATGAGTTCCGCGGAGGTGCGGGAGTCGATGCAGCTCAGCACGATCGCGAAGGGATGCTGCCCGTCGGAGGTCTCGTTGACCTGCTGCAGCAGGTTGCGGTTGAACCGCAGATTGCTGACGAAGCGCTGGTTCCCTTCCTTGAGGATGTTGTAAGCGAGTTCCGGCGTCAGGTTCTGCTGGATTTCACGGGTCTGCGTGCGCATGGCAGGTGCCTCCTCATGCGTGGTTCCGAAGGATCGCGGCGACCCGCCCGAAACGACGGTGCGCCAGCGTCGAGGCTGGGAAAACTAGGGGAGGCAAACGCCGGGAACAATCAAGAATTCCGAGCCGGATTCATCGGGATTCTTGAACCCCGCGCGCGGCAGCGTCGTCAGAAGTTCACGTTGGCCAGCAGTCCCAGGACGTGGAAATCGAACCACTGCTCACCGCTCAGGGTCCGGCGCCAGAGATGGTAGACACGCAGCTCCGTATGCGCGGTGGGTTGGAACACGAGCCCGAACGGCACCAGGCGGTTTTCCGTGACGCGCGCCCGGTCGAAGTCGTAGAACACTTCGTTGTTCATGAAAATCCCGCGGACCGGGCCCGCGCCCGGCGTGCGGAAATCGAGCTGGGGCCGCAGCCGGAGGCGGTGGTTCACATCGTCGACATCTTCGATGAAGCGCCATTCAAAACGGTTGCGGGCGCTGAACGTCAGCCGCTCGGTCAGCGCGAAGCGCGGGTTCAGTTCGGTTTCCACGCGCAGGAACTCGGTGCGGCCGCGCGCATCGGCGGCCTGGGCTTCCATCCACGTGGTGTTCAGCTGCGCGGACCAGTTGGGCCCGAGATCGCGTCGAATCCGCGGGCTGAACATCGTCGTCGCAATCTCGCCGAAAGCATCCGTGACCCGCAGGTCCATGTAATTGCCGATGCTCCAGCGATCATCCAGCCGCTTGAACGCGTTGTGCTGGTACCAGCCCTGGAAGACGTCTGCCCGCGCGACGGGCGGTGCCGAGACGATTCCGAGGAGCCATGCGGCGACTGCCGCCCAGGGTCGGCGGTATGAACGCGTCGTGACGGAGAACACTGGCGGAACGAACCTGGCCCGGGAACGACAGGCCGTTACGGTAAGGGAAGGGCGGTCAAAGAGGAATGCACTGGCTGGCGGGTACCGGGGGCCGGAAACCCGGGTGCGTCCCCGGTGTTATGGCCCCGCGGCGCCGGCGGGACCGGCGCGGGGGCGTTCAGGGCGCATACCGTTCCGCCCGGCAATCAATGATGGTGCAGGAACGGGTTGCCGGTTTTCGGCGGCGGGACGACGCGATCCGGGCGGGCGTCCGGCGCGATCTCGACGCGGGCGAATTCGGCACGCTCATTGGGGACCCGGAAGAAGTTGAACGGGTAGCCGCTCTTGTGCGGGACGTAGACGAGCCGCTCGTCCGGCGTGGCCGTCGGCGCGGCGTTGTCGTCCGCCAGCGCGTTCACGGCGCCCCCCGCAAGGGCGGCGGTCAACGCGGTGGCAACGACGGAACGAAGGTTGATGGACTTCCGCATGTCAGGTTCCTCGCTTTCATTGTTTGAGACGCTGCGCCGGTTTTGCACCGCCCTAGGGCGGATTTCGGGCACGGACGAAGCCTAACGCACCAACACGCGGCACTTTAAGCCGTATTCCGCGAACCGTTTCATCGGGATTTCCGGCGTTTGGCGCGTCACGCACAGGTGGCACGACACATGCACCAACGTGGTCGGGGCTGTTCTTCCGGAGACCGGCGATGAAGCACTGGCTGGCAGTATTCGCGATGGCCGCGGGCCTGGCGCTGGAGGCGCACGCGGGTTCCACGAGGGTTGCGCTGCAGGCGAGCGATGTCGGCACGCTGCATGTCCGCGGCCAGATCGATCACGCGCGCACGGTCGAGTTCCTGCTGGATACCGGGTCGGCGCACGTGGTGCTCGCGGAATCGACCCGCCGTGAGCTCGAGCGTGCAGGCAAGCTCACGCCGTTGCGCCATCTGCGCGCCTTGCTTGCGAACAACGCGTCCGTACGGGCGCCGGTCTACCGGATTGCCGAACTCGATCTCGGCGACGGGTGCGTCATCCGCGATTTCGAGGCGGTTGCACTGCCCGGCGCGCGCAAGAACATCCTGGGCCTCTCTGCGCTGAAGAGCGTTGCCCCGTTCACTGTCCACCTCGATCCCGACCAGCTCGAACTGACCTGTGCGCCCGCCACTCCATGGGCCGCCGACGGGGCGGTCGCAAGCGTTCACTGAGCGCGGCACCCCCGCGGCGTCGGACCACCACTGACCCCTGGCGGGACGCATTCGCGGGCGCCACCGGCCAACCTGCCATCCTCTGCCGCCGCGCGTTGCCGCATTTCCGCATCGCGCACGCACGCGTGCCGGCCGTCCACCTCAACCTCAACCGGCCTCGCATATCAGCGGGCGGCAGACGCGAGGTTTGCGTCGTCAGAGGGCTGCCGGAACGTCGCTATGCACCAATCTCCAAAGCTCCACCGCCGCAGTGCACCAGGGAAGTGCAAACCTGCCCGATTCGCTGTTGCGTATCGGCGACAAACGCGTTCGAGTTCACTGGGGTACGCACCAGAATGGCACAAAATTTCTCAGGTGCACTCTTAAGATGCAATTTTAATCTATTGTTTTTTATATATTTTAAGATATAGTGTAGTCATCGGGATCGCGCCTCTGCCGCCGGGAACTCTGTGGCACAAAACCCCAATTTGAGAATGGCTCGGATGTTGCTTTCCCTCACCGCAACTGCTGATGACACGCGCTCCCGAAAGGCATCCCGTCAGTTAAGGGGACAACACGGTGAGCGTCGAGGCAGCGTCGATTCGTCATGTTTACAAGTCTGGGAGATTCGAGAATGAAACGTACTGCTCTTGCCAGCGCCATGTTCGCGGCACTCACCGCCTCGGGCGTCGCGCATGCCGAGGAAGCTGCGAGCCCACCCCCCGGCCCGTTCGCCCTGGAAAACTTCACCGGGTCCGTGGCGCTCACCAATGACTACCGGGTCCGCGGGATCAGCAACTCCGACGGTCCGGCGATCCAGGGTGGGCTCAGCTGGAGCTACAACGGGTTCTTCCTCGGCGTGTGGGGCTCCAACACGGAGTTCTCCGATGCAAACATCGAGATCGACTACAACGCCGGCTACGGCTGGGAATGGGCCGGGATGAACTTCGTCGTCCAGGGCATCTACTACACGTTCCCCGGCGAGAAATCGAGCCGCAGCGAAGGCCTGGATCCTCCGGGCTTCGACCCCACCGTGACCGGTGGACTGTCGACCACCTTCCCGCAGCCGGATCCCGCGCTGTTCAGCAACGGCGGCGCGGCGGGTCTCGATCAGCCGTTCGATACGGAGATCGCGGACATCGACGCCGACTACTTCGAAGTCAACCTGGGCATCACCAAGACCTTCGACGTGCAGTTGAGCCCGACGCTTGGACTCAACTATCACTACTCCCCGGATTTCTTCGGTGAGGACGGTGAAGGTCACCACATCGGCGGCGCACTGGGCCTGACCCTGCCCGGCGGTCTGGCGCCGTACGTGAAAGGCGGGCACCAGGAAGTCGAAGGCGATGAGTTTTCCTCCTACTTCGGCACGCCGGATGGCTATGACTGGGATTACTTCCAGATCGGCGCAACTTACGCCGTGCTCGGCTTCACGCTCGATCTCTCCTGGGTATGGGTGACCGAAGGCGGCTCGTGCGCCGGCATCGGTCAGCCGCTGTGCGAGTTCAACGGGGGCTTCGAAACGTTCTACAACGACTACAAGTACTCCGCGGAAGGCAACACGTCGTACAAGGACCTGACGAAAGACGCCGTGATATTCACGATCACCCGCACTTTCTGAGCTTCGCTCCACGGGGTCCGCGCGATGCGCGGACGCCGCACTGCCTGCCCGTCAGCCGAGCCGGCATCCTCCGCGCCGGCAATTCACCCGATGCCAGGGACCCGACAGCCACGCGCCGCGCGTCCGGGCGCATCGCTGGCGTCGCATCGCGTATCATCCCCGCACCCCGCCGCGCGACGATGACGTTTGCGCGCCTCGCGGGCGTTGCGAGGTGAACATGGATTCCATTTGCGACCGCGCGTGCATCGTCGGCATCGGGCACACCGAGTATTCGCGCGACTCCGGCCGCAGTGAACTGAAGCTCGCCGTCGAGGCGATCGGCGCGGCGCTTGCGGACGCGGGGTTGACCGCGGCCGACGTGGACGGCATCGCGAAGTACACGATGGACAACAACGATCCCGTGGAGATCGCGCGTTGTCTCGGCATGCCGCAGCTGCGGTTTGCCGCGGAGGTCGCGTACGGCGGCGGGGGTGGGCCTTGCGGCACGGTGCTGCTGGCGGCGATGGCCGTCGCCACCGGTCAGGCGAAGGCGGTCGTCGCATTTCGCGCGATGAACGAACGTTCCGGCCGCGGCACCGCCCGTTTCGGCCAGGCCACCACGGCCGATCGCGTGGGCGGACCGGGCGCGTTCCTCGCGCCCTACGGGCTGTTCAGCCCGGCCCAGATGGTGGCGCTCGCGGCGCGCCGTCACATGCATCTCTACGGCACGGAGTCGCGACATTTCGGCGCGATCGCGGTCACCTGCCGTCATCATGCGAACATGAATCCGGACGCGATGATGTACGGGCGACCGATGACCCTGGACGACCACCAGTCCTCGCGGATGATCGCCGATCCCGTGCGCCTGTTCGACTGCTGCCTGGAGACCGACGGCGGCGCCGCGGTCATCGTGACCACCCCGGACCGCGCGCGCCACCTGCGCCAGCCGCCGGTGTGGATTGCCGCTGCCGGGTTCGGCGGGGGCGCGTGGAACAACCGCTTCATGGTCAGGGACATCGATTCCCCGACCAACGAATCCACGGTGATCGCGCAACGCCTGTTCAGGGACGCTGGCATCCGCCATGACGCGATCGATGCGCTCTATGTCTACGATCACTTCACTCCGCTGGTGCTGATGGCGTTCGAGGACTACGGGTTCTGCGCGCGGGGCGAGGGCAAGGATTTCGTCGGCGACGGCAGCCGCTTCCGCTGGCCGGACGGCGACCTGCCGCTGAACACCAGCGGCGGCAACCTCTCCGAAGGCTACCTGCACGGCATGCAGAACACGATCGAAGCCGTGCGCCAGCTGCGTGGCAGCGCACGCTGCCAGGTGCCGGACGCACGTTACGCATTCGTCTGCGCCGGCAGTGCGGTCCCAACTTCCGCGATGATCCTGAGGCGCGACGGATGAACGATGCGATGGCTTTCCCGGCGCCGCTGCCGGAGGACGGCACGGCGCCCTACTGGGCCGCGTGCAACGAGGAGCGCCTGCTGATGCAGCGCTGCGATCGCTGCCAGCGGTATCGCTGGACCCCAGCGCCGATCTGCCCGTACTGCCAGGCCGAAGACTGCACCTGGGCGCCGGTGTCCGGGCGCGGGCGGATCCATACCTGGACGCTGATCACCCACCCCGTGCATCCCGCGGCCGTGA
>JBFWUN010000016.1:0-76337 GCA_050247235.1 Gammaproteobacteria bacterium | reverse complement strand
TCCTGCGCCTGACACGCAACGACTACGCCGGCGCCGAGGAGGTCGCGTCCAGGCTGCTCGACGCCGAGCCAGGCAACCTGACCTACCTCAACCTGCATGGCGTGACCTTGGTGGGCTTGGATCGGCCACAGGAAGCCCGCGTGCGCTTCGAGAAGGCACTTTCGCTGAACGCGAACTACCGCCCGGCGCTGCTGAACATCGCCAAGCTTGATCGTCGTGAGGGCCGCCTCGACGAGGCCGCGGCACGCCTGGAGGGGCTGCGCAAGGCGAAGCCCGACGACGGCCAGGTACTGCTGGAACTCGCGCGGGTCAGCGCCGCGCGCGGGAACACCAAGGCCGCCCTCAAATCCATGCGTGCGGCCTACAAGGCCCAGTCGGATTCGCTGGAGATCGCCGGCGCGCTGACCGCGCTGCTGCTCGAAGGGAAAGACGTGGAAGGCGCCCGGAACGTCATCCTCGAACAGGAAACGAAGCACCCGAACAATCTCGAGGTGCTGGATATGAAGACCCGGCTGCTGCTCGCGAGCGGCAAGCACGACGATCTGCGTGCGCATCTGAAGCGCATGGCCGAAACCGCCGAGTTCAACGTGGACTGGCTGACCCGGATCGGCGAGTCGCAGATCCGCTACGGCTACCTCGCAGACGCGCAGTACGCACTGTTCAAAGCGCTGCAGGAGAAGCCGCGCGACGTGCCGCTGCGCGCGCGGGTAGGCGACATCGAAGTCGCGCTCGGCAAGCTGGACGAGGCCGAGCGCAGGGCGCGTAAACTCGTGGACGATTTCCCGGACCATCCGGCAGGTCATGCGCTGCTCGGCGATGTCGCGACCGCGCGGCAGCGTTTCGCCGACGGGGCGGAGCACTACGCCGAAGCGCGTCGCCGACCGGACGGCGACCGCCCGGAAATCGCGCTGAAGCAGTTCGAAGCATTGCGCGACGCCGGCCAGGTGGACGCCGCCGAAGCCGTGCTGGAAGACTGGCAGTCCCGCCACCCGACGCAGACCTGGGCCGCACTGCGACGGGCGGAGCTTGCAATGAACCAGGGCGAGCTGCCGGCCGCACGTGCGGGCTACGAGGCGGTGCTCGAACAGGACGCGCACAATGCCGAGGCGTTGAACAACCTCGCCAACGTGCTCCTTCGGTCGGGTGACCTGGCGGCCGCGGAGGCACGCGCGCGCGCCGCGCTCGAAGTGGCGCCCGAGAACCCCTACGTGCTCGATACGCTCGGCTGGGTGCTGACCCGCGCTGAGCGGGCCAAGGAGGCGCTTCCTTACCTGCGCGAGGCGCGGACGCGCGCCGCGAATCTGCCGGAGATCCGCTATCACCTGGCGGCGACCCTGGAGAAACTCGGGCGCCGTGCGGAAGCGCTCAAGGAACTTGAGCCGGCGGTCGCCACCGGGGTGGATTTCGGAGAGCGCGCGGAAGCGCTGCGGCTCCGCGATGCACTGGGGGACGAATCGTGAAAAAGCATGTGTCAACGGGGTTTACAAAACTGGGAAATTGTCCCGAGATTCAACAACTTTCCCGTCAACAGTTTTTACACGCGTCCATGCTGCAGCCCTCCGAGCGCGCACTCGCATAGGGTAACTACCTGATTCTCCAACCCAAATTTCTTCGGGCACGGAGCTTGCTTTGAATCAGGTCGCCCCAACACGATGATCTGGCCGGGAAGGAACTCATGAAGAAGCACACTCAACGCCCCTTGAACCTGGCAGTGACCGCCGCCCTTCTGGCGGTTACGTCCGTCTCCGCGCATGCCGCGACATTTTCGAGCCTGCCGTTCTCTACCGGCATGGTGGACAAGATGGTCGCCGGCTCGTCCGTCGCCGCGGGTGGTGCGGATACCAACCAGATCCTCCTGGCCGGCCCTTCGGGAACCACGGGCCCGCTGAACCTGGTGAAAGCCACTGCCTGGGGCAGCAGCGCGGACACCAACGCAGCCGTCTTCGGCAAGATCTCGCTGACCGATCAGGGCATTGGCCTGGGCGCGGGTCCCGGAACGTCACCGAAGCATGCAATTGACAACGCGGGTACGCGTGAATTCGTGCTGTTCGAATTCGACCAGGCGGTGACCCTGAACGCGCTGTCGATTTCCTGGATCGGCGCGGACTCCGACATCTCCATTGCCGCGTTCACCGGAGCCGGCGACGCCGAGGCGCTGCTGGCGGGTGGCGGGATCAACTCCACGAATACGGGCAACAACCTCGCGGGCGGCAACTGGGAGAGCCTGAACATCGCCAATGCGGGGACCGGTTCCGAAAGTTTCAGCCATTTCGAGACCGCCGGCGCGGGCGGTACCGCGGTGGCTTCGAAGTTCTGGGCGATCGGCGCGTACAATTCCGGGCTCGGCGACACGTTCTCCACGGGCAACGATTACGTGAAAATTTCCGGGCTCGGCGGCAAGTACACCACGCCGTGCTATCCGCCGGGCTCGCCGGGCTGCACCCCTCCGGGTGGCGGTGGCGGCGGCAGCGTCCCGGAGCCGTCCAGCATCACGCTCGCGGCGCTCGGCCTGCTCGGTGGCATCCGCCGCTGGAAGTCCCGCAAGGCCTGATTCGCTTAGCCTGTTTTGCTTCGGGGTTGTTCCTTTCCCCGAAGATGCTTGGAAGCCCCCGCAAGGGGGCTTCCGCTTTTGGTACACCTGCTCAGAAGTGGCGATAGCCGCCGCGCGCCGGCGCGCGGGGTTCTCCTCCGGCGTCCAGCACCGTGACGGTGCCGGGTCCCGTTCGAATCTCCCCGACACACGTGGCGCGTTCGCCAAGTGCCGCCAGTCGCGCGCGCAAGGTGGCTTCCGCCGCCACCGGCACCGTGAAACAGAGTTCGTAGTCGTCACCGCCCGTCAGCGCCAGTTCGTGCGCCACGTACACATCATCGAGGTCGCGCAAGGCGTCGCTCAACGGCAGCGACGCAGCGGAGACAACGGCGTCGCAGCCACTGCGCCGCGCAATGTGGCCGAGATCGGCCACGAGCCCGTCGGAAATGTCGATGCAACTCGTCGCGACACCGCGTAACGCCTGCCCCACCGCCACCCGCGGGGTGGGCCGGGCGAAGCGCTCGCGCAGGAAGGTCTCGCCCGCGGACAGCGGGGAACCGGTTGCGCGCATCGCGAGCGTGAGGCCCGCGGCGGCGTCGCCGAGCGTGCCCGTTACCCACACGCGATCGCCGGGACGTGCGCCGTGGCGAACCAAGGCCTGTCCCGCCGGGACGGTTCCGACGACCTGCACCGTCACGGTGAGCGGACCGCGCGTCGTGTCCCCACCGACGAGCTGAATGCCGTGCGCGGCCCCCGCGGCGACCAGCCCGCCGACGAACGCGCGCAACCAGTCCGGATCCGACCGCGGCATCGTCAGCCCGAGCGTCGCCCAGCGGGGTTCCGCGCCCATCGCCGCGACGTCGCTCAGGTTGACTGCGAGCGCGCGATACCCGACCTCCGACGCCGGGAAGTTACGGGGGAAATGCACGGCTTCGACGATCGTGTCCGCGACGATCACGAGGTCCTCGCCGGGCGGCGGGCGCACGATCGCACCGTCATCGCCGATGCCGAGCAGCACGTCATCGCGCTGCCCTGCGCGCGGCGCGATCAGTGTTTCGATCAGGGTGAACTCGTCCACGTCCCCCGGCCCGGCAACGCGGATCTCACGCGACCGGTGTGGCCTGCGCGCCGGTTTCGACGGGCCGCACGGCGCGCGCCGTGCGATCCAGCACGCCGTTGACGAACTTGTGCGCTTCCTCGGCACCGAACAGCTTGCACAGCTCGACGGCCTCGTTGACCACCACCCGCCACGGAATATGCGGGCAGTGCCGCAGCTCGTAGGCGCCGACCAGCAGCACGCCGCGTTCGACCGGGCCGAGCTTCGTCCAGTCGCGATCCAGCGCCGGTTCCAGGTCCGCTCGCAGAGTATCGAAGCAACGCGGGATCTCGCGGGTCAGCGTGGAGAAGTACTCCATGTCCACCTTCACGAGTTCCCGCTCGGCGACGAACTCGCGCAGGATCTCGCCGGGCTCGTGGCCGGCGAGCTGCCACTGGTAGAGCGCCTGGACGGCGCACCGCCGGGCGCGGACGCGGCCGTAGTTGCCGCTTCCGGCCATGTTCAGAGCTGGCGCAGCACGGCGATCATCTCGATCGCCGTCAGCGCCGCGTCGGCGCCCTTGTTCCCGGCCTTGGTGCCGGCGCGCTCGATCGCCTGCTCGATGGAATCGACCGTCAGCACGCCGAACACCACCGGCACGCCGCTGTCGGCGGCAGCCGCTGCCAGGCCGCTGGTGCACGCCCCGGCGACGTGATCGAAATGCGGGGTGGAACCGCGGATCACCGCGCCGAGCGCGATCACTGCATCGCACTTGCCACTCTTCGCGAGACGACGGGCGACCACCGGGATTTCGAATGCGCCGGGCACCTTGACCACCGTGATGTCCCCGATCGCGACACCATGCCGGGTCAGCGCGTCGATGCAGCCGGCTTCCAGCTGATCGACGATGAAATGGTTGAAGCGGCTGCAGACGATCGCGATCTTGACCGGACCTGAGACAACGAGCTGGCCCTGGATGACTTGGTATTGGCTCATGGGACGCGGGTTCCTGTGGGAATCGAAGCTTGCATCAGGTGACGTACTCGACGACCTCGAGACCGAATCCTGACAGCGCATGGTAGCGACGCGGATGGCTCATGACACGCATCTTGCGCACCCCGAGATCCGACAGGATCTGCGCTCCCAGCCCCACCTGGCGGAAATCCGCGGTAACCGCGCCCGCCTTCGCGACCTTCTGTCCGCCCGCGCCGTTGGACGCGTAGCGAAAGATCTGGCGCACGATTTCGTCGTTGTCGAGCTGGTTGTTCAACACCACCACCACGCCTTCGCCCGCCTCTGCCACGCGCCGCAGCGCATCGCGCAGTGGCCAGCCGGCATCCCGGCGGACGTTGGCCGTGAGATCCTGGATGGGATTGTAGATGTGTACACGCACGAGGGTCGGTCGCTCGGGATCCAGTTGTCCGCGCACCATCGCAAGATGGAGATCGCCGTGGATCGCGTCCCGGTAGCCGACCAGGCGGAATTCACCGAACTCGGTCGGCAACGTGGCTTCGGCGGCACGCTCGACAGTCTTCTCATTCTCGATGCGGTAACGGATGAGATCCGCGATCGTGCCTATTTTCATGCCGTGCTGGGCGGCGATCTTCTCGAGCTCGGGACGGCGCGCCATCGTGCCGTCGTCATTGAGGATCTCGACGATGACAGAGGCCGGTTCCAGACCCGCGAGCGCGGCGAGATCGCACCCGGCCTCCGTATGACCGGCACGCGTCAGCACCCCACCCGACTGCGCCATCAGCGGAAAGATGTGACCGGGCTGAACGATGTCGCTCGGGCGTGCCTCCGCCGCCACCGCCGCCTGTACCGTGCGCGCGCGGTCCGCGGCGGAAATCCCGGTGGTCACGCCTTCGGCTGCTTCGATCGAGACCGTGAAGTTGGTCCGATGGGTGTAGTACGTATCCTGCACCATCAGCGGCAGGTTCAGCCGCCGGCACCGCGCCTCGGTCATCGTGAGGCAGATCAGTCCGCGGCCGAACCGCGCCATGAAGTTGATGTGATCCGCCGTGCAGTGACTGGCCGCGATCACGAAGTCGCCTTCGTTCTCGCGGTCCTCATCGTCCATCATGATGACCATGCGTCCGGCGCGGAGGTCGTCGATGATCTCTTGTGTGGTGTTCAATCCCATGCAGGAGTCCGTGTCGTCAGTCTTCTTGGTTGTCGATCGGGGCACGCGCGCGTGCCCTTGGGCATTCATTGCGGCATCGGCCGCGTGCGTGCGAGTTCAGGCGTCGCGCGTCATCAGGCGCTCGAGGTAGCGCGCGATCAGGTCCACCTCGAGATTCACCCGGCTACCCGGCGCGAGTTCGCCCAGCGTCGTCTCACGCAGCGTGTGCGGAATCAGCAGCAGGTCGAAGTCGGCGCCGGTGACCGCGTTGACCGTGAGGCTCACGCCGGCCACGCAGATCGATCCCTTGTGGGCGATGTAGTGCGCGAGCGGCGCCGGCGCGCGCACCCGGAAGAACACGTAGTCCTGCCGCTCCTCGCGCGCAAGCACGGTGCCGACGCCGTCCACGTGGCCGCTGACGAGATGACCACCGAGCCGATCCGCCAGCGACATCGCCTTTTCGAGGTTCACACGCGATCCCACCCGGAGTTCGCCGAGCGTAGTGTGCGCAAGCGTTTCGGGCGACACGTCCACGCTGAACACCGAGGCCTCGAGCGTCGTGACCGTCAGGCACGGGCCGGACACGGCGATGCTGTCGCCGAGTTTCACGTCGGACATCGCGAGCGGACCGGCATCGAGGGCGAGCCGCATCTGCTGATCGCGCTGGGTGAGCGCGACCACGTGCCCGACCGCCTGGATGATTCCCGTGAACATCAAGGCACTATCGATGATGGTCGGGAACCCGTCAACCCGGCCGCCGGCGCACTCAGCCGGCGTCCAGGCGGTACGTCAGACGCCGGTCCGCACCTACCGCCACGGACGCCACCTGCCGCAGGCGCGGCGCGTTCGCGAGCCGTGCGGGCGTCGGCCACGCGAACGCGTGGCGCGCCGTCGGACCGAGCAGCACGGGCGCGACATACAGCACCAGTTCATCGACGAGCTCGGCTGCGAGAAACGCCGCCACCAGGGTGGGTCCCGCTTCCACCAGGACTTCGCCAATCTCCCACGTGGCGAGCCGATGCAGCACCTGGCGGAGGTCGACCCCGCTCACGCCGCCGCCCACTGTCTCGACGTGCGCGCCGCGCGCCGCCAGCGCGACCGCCGAAGGGTCGTCAGTGCGCGCGACGGTGAAGACTGTGACGCGGCCCGGAGGGTCGAGCAGGCGCGCCGTCGGCGGTGTGCGCAACCCGGAGTCGAGCACGACACGCATGGGTGGTTGTCCACCGAGGTCGAAGCGCGGATCGCGGACGTCGAGCGACGGGTCGTCGGCGAGCACCGTGCCACTGCCGGTCATTACCGCGTCGGACCGCGCGCGCAGGCGTTGCACGTCGGCGCGCGCGTCGGCACCGGTGATCCAGCGGCTTTCGCCGTTCGCGAGCGCCACCTTGCCATCGAGGCTCATGCCGAGCTTCACCACGACGAACGGCCGTCCGCGCCGGTGACGACTGAAGAAGCCGCGATTGAGCTCGCTGGCCTCGTCCGCGAGTACGCCACCGACGCACGGGATACCTGCGGCAGCCAGGCGCGCCGCGCCGCTGCCGTCGACTCTCGGATTGGGATCGCCCACCGCGTACACCACGCGTGCGACTCCGGCGGCCACGAGCGCATCGGCACACGGCGGTGTGCGTCCGTGGTGACTGCAGGGTTCGAGCGTCACGTAGGCGGTCGCCCCGGCCGCCGCGGGGCCCGCGGCGGTGAGCGCACACGCTTCCGCGTGGGCATCGCCGGCCCGGTAGTGAAATCCTTCGGCGATCACCTGCCCGTCCTTCACGAGCACGCAACCGACGCGCGGATTGGGCCGGGTGGAGTACAGACCCCGTCGCGCGAGCCGGAGCGCATGTGCCATGAACGCGCGGTCGCCGGCGAGCTCGGTCATGCTTTCGATACAGGGCTCGCCGCCGCGTTCACCGCTTGCGTCGCGGGGCGTCGCTCGGGATGAGATCGAGCTGCTGCTCGCGCAGATCGGGCGGCAGGTCGTTCTCCAGGCGCTCGATCTCCTCGAGGAACGCGCGCACGTCCTCGAAGCTGCGGTACACCGACGCGAACCGCACGTACGCCACCTGGTCGAGTCCGCGCAGCGCTTCCATCACGTGTTCGCCGATGCGGCGGGAGTCAATTTCGCGTTCGCCGCTCTCGCGGACCAGCCGCTTGACCCTGTTGATGGCAGCCTCCACGCGTTCCATCGCCACCGGCCGCTTCTCGAGCGCCTTCAGGATGCCGCCGCGGAGCTTGTCTTCGTTGAACGTCTCGCGCCGACCGTCGCTCTTGACCACCCGCGGCAACGTGAGCTCCGCAGTTTCGTAGGTTGTGAAGCGCGCCTTGCACTCCATGCACTCGCGACGGCGCCGGATCTGGTCGCCCTCACCGAGCAGACGGGAATCGATGACCCGGGTGTCGTGATGCGCGCAGAACGGACAGTGCATCGGGGCGTGCGCCGTTCAGCTGGCCGGGCGATACACCGGATGCTGCCGGCACAGTTCGACGACCTGGCCGCGCACGCGTGCGATCACCGCGGGATCATCGATCTGATCGAGCACGTCGCACATCCAGCCCGCGAGCGCGCGCGCCTCGTCTTCGCGGCATCCGCGCGTGGTCATCGCGGGCGTGCCGACGCGGATGCCGCTGGTCACGAACGGCGACTGCGGATCGTTCGGGACGGCATTCTTGTTGACGGTGATATGCGCGCTTCCCAGCGCCGCATCTGCGGCCTTGCCGGTCAGGCCGCGGGCGACCAGGTCCACCAGGAAGAGGTGGTTGTCGGTTCCGCCGGACACCACGTCGTAGCCACGTGACAGGAAGGTCTCGGCCATCGTCTGCGCGTTGCGTACGACCTGCTCCTGGTAGGTTCGAAACGCGGGTTCCATCGCTTCCTTGAAGGCCACGGCCTTGGCCGCGATGATGTGCATCAGCGGTCCGCCCTGCAGCCCCGGGAAAACGGCGGAATTCACTTTCTTCGCGAGATCTTCGTCATCCATGCCCAGGATGAGCCCACTGCGCGGACCGCGCAGCGTCTTGTGCGTGGTGGTGGTCGTCATGTGTGCGACCTGCACGGGACTGGGATAGAGCCCGACGGCGACCAGGCCCGCGACATGCGCCATGTCTGACACCAGGTAGGCGCCGACGTCATCGGCGATCTCGCGGAAGCGCGCCCAGTCGAGTACCCGCGAGTAGGCGGAGAAACCGGTCATGATCAGGCGCGGGCGGTGCTCGCGTGCAAGACGCGCCACCTCGTCGTAGTCCACGCGGCCCGTGGCCGGATCGAGACCGTACTGGACCGACCGGTAGGTACGTCCGGAAAAGTTCACCGCTGCGCCATGCGTCAGGTGCCCCCCGTGTGCGAGCGACATGCCGAGCACGCAATCCCCGGGATTCAGCAGCGCCAGGTAGACCGCGCCGTTCGCCTGCGAGCCGGAATGCGGTTGCACGTTCGCATACTGTGCGCCGAACAGCGCCTTGGCCCGATCGATCGCGAGCTGTTCGATCACATCCACGTGCTCGCAGCCGCCGTAGTAGCGCTTGCCCGGATATCCCTCGGCATACTTGTTGGTGAGCAGGGTCCCGGCCGCCTCCAGCACGCGCGGGCTGGTGTGGTTCTCGGAGGCGATCAGTTCGATGTGATCCTCCTGGCGCTGGGTCTCCGCGGCGATGGCCGCCGCGAGCTCCGGATCGAAACCGGCGATCCGCATGTCCTGGCTGAACATCGCTTGGGTCCTCTCTCAATGGCTCTGGTCGGGATCCGGGGGCATGTCGGAGGATTTCGTGGTCCTCTGGTGAAGCGCCGGACGCGAACGCCTAGCGGCGCGCCGGGCCTGGATCCGGGCGCCGCGGGTGGGCAGCGCATTATTCCCCAGAACGGGGTTCGGACTCAAATGGCAAGTCATTGAGTTTCAGCGGCTTAGCTGCGGTCGTCACACAATCCGGCGAACCTTCCACGGCTTCAGGAAGCGTCGCCCTCCGCCGCTAGATCCGGCATGTCCGCACCGTCTCCCGTGAAGCCCGCGCGCGAACCGCGCCCCCGCGATCTCGAGAACCGCTTCGTCGCCGTCACGCACGACCGCCTGCGGCGCGCCTTCGACACGCTGTCGACGCGTCAGCAGGACGTCGTGGAGATGATCCCTCTGCTGTTCCACCTCACCCATCCGCTGCTGCCCGGCTACTGCGGACCGGACACGCCGTTCGGCATCGCGGATTACACGCCGACACGGAGCGCGGTGACCGCCGCGCGGCGCCTGGTGAAGTCGTTCACGCACGAGTCCAACGTGCTGCGCTCGTTCGCGATCCGGGGGATCTACCTGATGGGCAGCGCGGGAACTGTCGCGTACTCGCGGGACAGCGACCTCGATATCTGGATCTGCCACGACGAGGCACTGAGCCCAGCGCAGGTGACACTGCTGCAGCGGAAAGCCGCCGAGATCGAGGCGTTCGCGCTCACGCAGGGCGTGGAAGTGCACTTCTACGTGTTCGACGCGGAGCGCTTCCGCCGGGGCGAGACGCTGAGCCTCTCGGCCGAGAGCAGCGGCAGTTCGCAGCACCACCTGCTGCTCGACGAGTTCTATCGCTCAGGCCTGTTGCTCGCCGGCCTCAAACCCCTGTGGTGGTACGTGCCGCCGGAGGAGGAACGTGACTACGATGCGTTCGTCGAACGCGCACTCGTCCAGCGGCGAATCTCCGCGCGTCATTACGTGGATTTCGGCGGAGTGCCGGAGATCCCGGCCGCGGAATTCTTCGGAGCCGCGCTGTGGCAGCTCTACAAGAGCATCGATTCACCTTACAAGTCGGTGATGAAGCTGCTGCTGATGGAGTCCTATGCCGCGGACTACCCGAACGTGCGGCTGCTCAGCCATCACTACAAGCAGGCACTGTCCACCGCGAACGTCGGACTGGACGATCTCGATCCTTACCTCGCGATGTACCGGCGGGTCGAGGAGTACCTGATGTCGAAGCAGGACAGCGCCAGGCTGCGCGTGCTGCGGCGCGCGTTCTACCTGAAGACCGACCAGGCGCTGAGCGCGCCCGCCGACGTGCGCCAGGCCTCCTGGCGACGGGAGATCATCGAGAGCATGGTGCAGGCGTGGGGATGGACGGCGCAGGAGGTCGCCGCCCTCGATCGCCGCGCGCAGTGGCGGCTGGACACGGCGCGCGAGGAGCGTCGCGAACTGGTGAAGGCGCTGCGGCGAAGTTACGCGGTGCTCTCCGAGTTCGCGCGAACGTACGGACGCGCGCAGCACATCACCGATTCGGATCTCAACGTGCTGGGCCGCAAGCTGTATGCCGCCTTCGAGCGCAAACCGCACAAGCTGGAACTCATCACGCGTGGCATCTGCCAGAACCCGGCGGAGCCAATCCTGTCGCTGCATGCGCGCAGCGACGGTGCGTCGACCCACTGGGCGCTTTACGTCGGCCGGATCGAGGTGGAGGACGACGCGCGAATCACGCCGCAGAAACAGGCCGATTCACTGGTGGAGGTGCTCGCGTGGTGCCACTTCAACCGCCTGGCAGACGGTCAGACCGAATGGCACGTCTTCCAGGCTGGTCATCGGCAGGCCCTGACCGAGGTTCGCCGCGTGCTCGATGCGCTGGTCGAAGCATTCCCTTCCCGCCAGCCGGCGGCGCCCGAAATGTCGAGCCTGACCCGCGCGCCGCACGCGACCACCGTGGTGTTCATCGCGAACGTCGGCTGCGACATCGCCCCCGGACGGCTGGCGCAGGGCGACGTGCTGACGAGCAGCCACAGCGATGCGTTCCAGTTCGGCGGTGGCCGCGTCAACCTGCTCGGCGCCATCGACATGGTGGTCGAAACCAGCTGGGGAGAACTCTACGTGCACCGTTACGCCGGGCGCGAAGCGCTCGCGATGGCGATGTGCGAGGCGCTCGAACGGCTGCCCCGCCGGCGGGAGATCGTGCCCCGGGTGTACTGCCCTGCCCCGGATTACGGCCACCTCGTGCGGCAGCGGCTGGAGAGCTACGTGCGCAACATCGCCGATTTCTTCCGGCACCACGATCGCCAGCAGGTGGCTCATCACGTGGTCGCGGTGGGCGACACTTACCAGGAAATCTGTCGCCGCACAGGGACGTTCGAGTACCGTGTGCACCCCAACGCGGTTTCGCTGCTCAAGAGTCTCGGCGAACCGAGTTCATCGCGCAGGCACGTGCGCTTCGATGCCAACTGCATGGAAACGCTGCCGCTCGCGACGATCTACGAACACAACCGCGCCGAACGAATCCAGGTATTTGCGCACCCCCGCGATGCGAAGCTCGACCTCTACGTGCTCGACGAGTTCGGCGACCTGTACGTGGAACGGCAGGTCGGACAGGGCCTGCGGACGACGTTCGATCATCTTTCGCGCTTCTTCGAGAGCCTGCGCGCGCTGCAGGTCCACAGCGCAGTCGATGCGCTGCCCGCGGGCGCTCCGGTGGAGTGGTACCAGCTCCTGCAGCAGAGTTCACGCTGGGTCGCGCGGCCGGTGCATCTCGGCCTGCAGGATTCGGCGCCCTACGTGCCGCTCAAGATGTTCGCTGACCTGAACGCGGACGGGATCGCAGAGTTCACCTGCTACTGCGAGGAGCACGAGTTCAGCTCGCGCGAACACGGCGCGCAACTGTTCAACGCGATCGCGACCCACATCCTCGCAAACCGGTTGAGCCAGGAAGGCTACCCGGTCTACATCACCCAGCTCGAACTGTCGGAACGCTACGCCTCCCACCATGGCAACGTCGCGCGGCGCACGGTCCGTCTGCTCGAGTTCAAGAAGCGTATCGAGTACCACCTGACCAAGTCCCTGCGCGCACGCCTCGGCGCGTGAGCGGGCGCCGGATCTGACGACACCCCCGGGAGGGGTCGGCTACAATGCCGGCTCCGAACGGAACCTTCCCGATCTCCCATGAGCAGTGCAGACGAATTCTTCCGGCGCGCCGAGGCGCTGGTCGCGCGCCTCGAACGCCTATTTCCGGCCGCGGCCGCTGACCGCGTCGATGACGGCCTTGCGTGGCGCTGGCGCAAACGCCAGGGCATCGGCACGCTCGAACCGATCCGGCAGTTCAGCGCGGTGCAGCTGACGGACCTGCGGCACATCGATTTCCAGCGCGAGGAACTCGAGCGCAACACGCGCCAGTTCCTGCGCGGGCTGCCGGCGAACAACGCGCTGCTGTGGGGTCCGCGAGGCACCGGCAAGTCGTCGCTCGTCAAGGCCCTGTTCAACGCGTACGTCGAACAGGGCCTGCGCATCGTGGAGGTTGAACGCGGCGATCTCGTCGACCTGCCGGACATCGTGGAACGGCTGCACGGGCGGTCCGGGCGTTACGTGGTGTTCTGTGATGACCTCGCGTTCGACGAACACGATTCAAGCTACCGCGCACTGAAGACCGTGCTCGACGGCTCATTGGCAGCGCCCCCGGACAACCTGGTCATCTACGCGACCTCCAACCGCCGTCACCTCGTACCGGAGCGCCTGCGCGACAACCTGGATGCGCGCGCGGTGGACGGCGAGATCCACCAGAGCGAGGCAGTGGAAGAGAAGATCTCGCTGTCCGAGCGCTTCGGCCTGTGGCTGTCGTTCCATCCATACAACCAGGAACGCTACCTCGACATCGTGCGTCACTGGCTGCAGGCGTTCGGCGTGCCCGAACCCGATGCCGCCGCCGAGCACGCGGCGCTCCAGTGGGCGCTGCTGCACGGATCGCGCAGCGGGCGTTCGGCGTTCCAGTTCGCAAAGGACTGGGCGGGACGCTCGGCGCTGGCGGCTGAGACCCCGCAATGAGCGCGCCGACCCCGGAAGACATCGCCCGGGCGCGTGCCGAGGCCGACCTGCTGTTCACGCCCGGACAGATCGAAGCGGCCGTGAAGTCGATGGCGGCGCGCATCACCGCGCGGCTCGGTGCCGCGGAGCCGCTGCTGCTGGCCACGATGACCGGCGGCCTGGTGCCGACCGCGCTGCTGATGCCGCATCTCGATTTTCCGCTGCAGGTCGATTACATCCACGTCACCCGTTACGGCACGGCGACGACGGGTGCCGACCTCCGATGGATCAAACCGCCGCCGCCGACGGTCGAGGATCGTGCTGTGCTGATCGTCGATGACCTGCTCGACCAGGGCGTCACGCTCGCCGCTGCCGTCGACGAATGCCAGCGGCGGGGCGCCCGCGAAGTCCTGACGGCGGTGCTCATCCACAAGGAGGTGGCGCAGCGGCCCGGGTTGTCGCACACCGATTTCCATGCGCTGTCGACACCCGATCGATATCTCTTCGGTTACGGCATGGACTACAAGACGTGGTGGCGGAACAGCCCGGGGATCTACGCGGTGAAGGGTACATGACACGGATCGCGATCATCGGTGGCAGCGGTCTGGATCGGCTGGGCGCGCTGGCGGTCCGCGCGACGCATCGCGTCCACACCGCCTACGGCGCGCCGTCGGCCGCGCTGCTCGAAGGTACCCTGGATGGTACACCGGTGGTGTTCCTGCCGCGTCACGGGCCGACACACGCACTGCCACCGCATGCGATCAACTACCGCGCCAACCTCGCGGCGCTGCGCGATTTCGGCATTCGCGAGGTGTTCGCGGTCACCGCGGTGGGCGGCATTGCACCTGAGGCCGCGCCCGGGGCGATCGTCATTCCGGACCAGATTGTCGACTACACCTGGGGTCGCGAGCACACGTTCTACGATGGGCGCGACGGTGCGCTCGATCACGTGGAGTTCGGCCAACCTTACAGCGCGGCGCTGCGCGACGCGTTGCGCGTTGCCGGCGCCGAGCTTGGCATTCCCGTGGTCAGCAACGGTGTCTACGGCGCGACGCAGGGGCCGCGGCTGGAGACCGCGGCAGAGATCGCCCGCATGGCGCGCGATGGCTGTACGCTCGTCGGCATGACGGGGATGCCTGAAGCCGCGCTCGCGCGCGAAGCGGGCGTCGCGTATGCCAACTGCGCACTGGTCGTGAACTGGGCGGCGGGCCTCGGCGACGCGGCGATTTCGCTGGCGGACATCGAACGCGAACTGCGCGACGGAATGTCGACCGTGGTGCGACTCGTCAGTCGGGCAGTGCGTCTGCGTCAGGCAGCGGCGGAATAGGTTCGCCGATCGGCGACTCCGGTCCCGCCAGCGCGGTCACCTGCACGATCAACCCGGCCAGGGGATGATCGAGGTAATGCAGTTCGTCCAGCCGGATGCGCCGCGACTCCCCGATTGCCACCTGCGCATCGGGGAGGTCCAGCCTGAAATTCGCGTCCAGCGTGAACGGTTCGCGGCCGAGCCCGACCCGCAGGGTGCCGGCAAAGACCGGCGGGGCGGGCAGCTCGGCGCCTGCCGCCGGGGCGGACGGGTCTCCGGGCAGGTAGACCGCCCGGGTGTCACCGGCCGGCTGGTGCCAGCCCACGTGAAACAGGCGCTCGAGATCCCCGCTGCGCCCCAGCGCGGCATAGGCGCCGGCCAACCGGAGTTCATGCGCCCCGAGTCGCCGGTAGGCCACGGGGGCAAGCGGGTCCGGGGGATCGGTCCCGTCGGCGAGCTGCGTCGCCGCCGCGACATCGGGAAGCCGTTCCGCGGCAGCCCACGCGCCGGAATTCTCCGCAAGGTATCGGAACGCGATTACCTCCACCTGGTACCAGTTCTCCGCGTGCGCAGCGTACGCCCACAGCGCCGCTGCCATCGCGAGACCGCCGCACAGCACTCGTCGGATATTCATGCAAGACTCCGCAGGAGTTTCGCCACCTCGTCACAGCGGCTCGCCGCATCAGGCATCTCCGCGCGCACGCGCAGCCGCTCCTGGCCTTCGAGACGGTAACGGTTCCCGCTCTGGATGAGCTTGATGACCTTGGCCGGATCGACGTCCGGGTTCGGCCGGAACTCGACCAGCCCACCCTGGCGACCGAAGTCGATGCGCCGGATCCCGAGCCGCGACGCGGCGATCTTGAGCGCGCTGATGCGGAACAGGTGTTGCACGGGCTCACGGTACTCACCGAAGCGGTCGATGACCTCTTCCTTGAGTATTTCGAGTTCCTGCTCGTCCGCCGCACTGGCGATCCGCTTGTAGAGAATCAGTCGCGCGTGCACGTCCGGCAGGTAATCCTCCGGCAGCAACGCCGGGATATGCAGTTCGATCTCGGTCCCGCGCTCCGGCTCGTCGAGCTTGATTTCGCGCCCCGCCTTCAGCGCGGCGACTGCGCGGTTCAGGAGTTCGGCGTAGAGCCCGAACCCGATTTCCTGGATCTGCCCGCTCTGCTCTTCGCCGAGAATCTCGCCGGCGCCACGGATTTCCATGTCGTGCGTCGCGAGCGTGAATCCGACACCAAGGTCTTCCATCGACTCCAGTGCTTCCAGGCGCTTGACCGCATCCGCGGTCATCGATTTCCGCGGCGGCACGATGAGGTACGCATAGGCCCGGTGATGGGACCGGCCCACGCGACCACGCAGCTGGTAGAGCTGCGCGAGCCCGAACTTGTCGGCCCGGTTGATGATCATCGTGTTGGCACTCGGTACGTCGATCCCGGTCTCGATGATCGTCGTACACACCAGCACGTTGCAGCGGCGGTGGTAGAAATCGAGCATCACCTGCTCCAGATCGCGTTCGCGAAGCTGACCGTGTGCGAACTGTACGCGTGCTTCGGGAACCAGCGCGGCGATCTCGTTGGCGAGTTTCTCGATCGTCTCGACCTCGTTGTGCACGAAGTACACCTGGCCGCCACGCGCGATCTCGCGCATCACGGCCTCACGCACCAGCTCTTGCGACCATTCGTAGATGAAGGTCTTGATCGCGAGCCGCTTGGACGGCGCGGTGGCGATGACCGAGAGTTCGCGCGTGCCGGACAGTGCCATGTTGAGCGTGCGCGGGATTGGGGTCGCGGTCAGAGTCAGGATGTCGACCTCGGTACGCAGCGCCTTGAGCTGCTCTTTCTGCCGCACGCCGAAGCGGTGCTCTTCGTCGATGATGAGCAGTCCGAGATTCCTGTACCTGATGTCCTTGGACAGCAGCTTGTGCGTGCCGACGACGATGTCGACCGTTCCTTCGGCCAGCCCGGCCCGGACGCCGCGCGAACTCTGCGCATCGCTGAACCGAGACAGCTGTTCGATGCGTACCGGCCAGTCGGCGAAGCGGTCCCGGAACGTCTGGTAATGCTGCTGTGCCAGCAACGTGGTGGGAACGAGCACCGCGACCTGCCGGCCGTCGCTGACGGCGACGAATGCCGCCCGCATCGCGACCTCGGTCTTGCCGAAACCGACGTCACCGCAGATCAGCCTGTCCATCGGCTGCGGCCTGCTCATGTCCTCGAGCACGGCCTCGATCGCCGCGGCCTGG
This sequence comes from Gammaproteobacteria bacterium, assembly GCA_050247235.1. GTDB lineage: Bacteria > Pseudomonadota > Gammaproteobacteria > CAIKBL01. Next base: position 59,362 of record JBFWUN010000016.1, on the reverse strand, counting down.
TCCGCCGTTTCTTCGAACGGGAAGCCCTGGGCGAACGCGAGATACTGGTCGCGGTCGAGCCGGTATGCGTGGCCTTTGCGTGCGGCCCGGCGCGCGTGGATCTCGAGGAGTTCGGCCGCAACATCGTGGATGCGTTCGGCGGCGCGGCGCCGGGCCCGGTCCCATTGGCCGCTGCCGAGCTTGTGCAACGGGGCATGGTCGGGATCGATCCCCGTGTAGCGACTGATGAGGCCAAGTGACGCGACAGGAATATAGAGCTTGTCACCCTCCGCGTACTCGAGCTTGATGTATTCGTTGGCGGTGTCTCCCGCGGTCAGTACTTCCAGTCCGAGGTAGCGGCCGATGCCGTGCTGCTCGTGCACGACCGGTGCGCCGACGCGCAGCTCCGCCAGGTTGCGCACGATCGCTTCCTGGTCGACGTTGGTGCGTCGCCGGCGTCGGCGTTGCGCGGCGCGCTCACCGAAAAGCTGCGTTTCGGTGATGATCGCGAGCGGTGGATCCTCGATCTCGGCACCTTCGGCGAGCCCCGCCACCGCGAGTCCCGCGCGGCAGTCGCCGGTGACGAACTCCGCCCAGGATGCGACCGCCTTGAGCGGCTGTCCGTGCCGCTGGAAGAGTTCGGCGATCGTTTCGCGCCGCCCGTTCGATTCCGCGACGATCAGAACCCGCCCCGGGTAACGCGCCAGGTACTGGCTGACCGCACCCAGCGGTTCCTTCGCGCGCACGTCGATCGGCAACCGCACCGCCGGGCGGGTCCCGAAGCGGACCCCGCTCGCGCGGTCGTTCCATTCCTCACCCCCCAGTGCGATGCGCGGATACGCGGCGATGCGTTCCTGCGCTTCCGGCCAGTTCTGGAACAGTCGGGCCGGTGGCAGCAGCGGGCGCTCGATGTCGTGGCGGAGCTGTTCGTAGCGCTCGCGCACGGTCCCCAGGAACGTCTCCGCGCCAGTGGACACCGTGCCGTCCAGCAGGAACAGCGTATCCTGCGGGAGGTAGTCGAACAGCGTGGAGACCTCGTCGAAGAACAGCGGCAGGTAGTACTCGATGCCGCCCGGCGCGAGGCCACGGCTGACGTCCTCGAACAGCGGGCTCGCGGAAGGTCGCCCCTCGAAGCTCAGACGCCAGTTGCGCTTGAAGCACGCGATCGCGTCCTCGGTCAGCGGGATTTCGCGCGCCGGCAGCAGCTCGATCCGGTCCACCTGGGTGGACGAACGCTGGCTCTCGACGTCGAACAGGCGCAACGATTCGATTTCATCGTCGAATAGATCAATCCGGAATGGCTGGGCCGCGCCCATCGGGAACACGTCGATGATCGATCCGCGCACAGCGAAGTCGCCATGGTCCATGACCTGCGGGGTGTGGCGATACCCGGCTTCGTGCAGGCGGGTGCGGAAAGCCTCGCGGTCCAGCGTATCGCCCTTCCGCAGCAGGAAACTCTGTCCCTGCAGCCACGCACGCGGCGGCAGGCGGTGGAGCAAGGTTGCCGCGGAGATCACGAGGCAGCCGTGCGGACGCATCCCGAGTCGGGTCAGGGTGGCGATGCGATCGGAAATGATGTCCTGGAACGGGCTGAAACGGTCGTACGGCAGCGTTTCCCAGTCCGGCAGATGCAGCACCGGCACATCGGGCGCGAAGAACGGGAGTTCGGTATCGTACTGGACCGCGGCCGCCGAATCGGCGCAGACGAGCACCGTCAGGCCGGCGTGCCGCCGCGCCACCTCCGCGATCGCGAGTGAGCGGCCCGCGCCGAAAAGTTGTGTCCAGTAGCGAAGCGATTCGCCGCGACCGGGCGGTACCGGTGCGAGCGGACTCAATCGGACGGTGTCATCCATGGGAGGTCGAACGGCGGACACGTGCGCTCACGTCGCGGCCGCGGCAATCTCCCCGGTGATGTCGCGCACGGCCAGCGCCGGATCGGACGCACGCGTGATGGGCCTTCCGATCACGAGGTAGTCCCCGCCGGCACGCACGGCTGCCGCGGGCGTGGCAACCCGCTGCTGGTCGTCGTGACTCGCATTGGCGGGTCGGATTCCCGGCGTGACGGTCAGGAACGACGCGCCGCACTCACGCTTGACGGCGGCGATTTCCTGCGGAGAACACACCACGCCATCGAGGCCGCACTCGCGCGCAAGACGCGTGAGCCGCAGCACCTGAGCCGCGGGTGTGGCCGTCACGCCGATCGCCGACAGGGCGTTCGCGTCGAGACTGGTCAGCACGGTGACACCAATCAGCAGCGGGCGCCGCGTCCGACCCGCAAGGCTCTCACGCGCAGCGCGCAGCATTTCGGGTCCGCCGCTGGTGTGCACGTTGATCATCCAGACGCCGAGATCGGCGGCCGCCTGGCATGCCGCCGCAACGGTGTTGGGAATGTCGTGATACTTGAGGTCCAGGAACACCGGACGTCCCTGCCCCACCAGGGTACGTACGATCGGCGGACCTTCTCGCGTGAAGAGCTCCTTGCCGATCTTGAGGGCGCACTCGGTCGTCCCCAGCGCCGCCACGAGCGCGAGCGCCTCGTGCCCGGTGGGATGATCGAGCGCCACGATGATTTTCTGAACCGGGGTCACTCGCCTTCGATCCCGTGGATGGGTTTGATCTTGTTCCAGGACTTGCAGCTTGGGCATTGCCAGTGAAGCGATCGGCCCGAAAACCCGCACTGCGCGCACTTGTAGGTTGCCTTGGTGGCAATGAGGCGCACGGCCGTCTCCTTGAGGATCAGCAGGTCTTCACGAGGTTCGCCTTGCACGCCCTGCAGGGAATAATCTATGAGGCGCTCGATGCCACGCAGCGTGGGACGGATCTTGAGTTCCTGCACCACGTAATGCTTCGCGGCATCGATTCCCTGCTGTTCTTCGACGAGCCGCGCAACGGCGAGCATCGGCGATGTGCTGGTGCGCAGCGCGGCGAGCCGGTCAAGGTAGTCGTGAAGATCGTGCATCCTGTCCAGTTCGCGGTAACACCTCGTCAGGGGTGCGATCGCCTCGTTGACCATGTCGATGTCCTGATGCTCGACTCGCTTCAGTATCTGGACGGCCCGTTCGTACTCCCGGTTGCCGATGGCGACGGCCGCCATCATGAGGCTAGCCCGCGCACACCGGCGGTCCGCGCTCAGCGCGCGCTCCAGGAGTTCGAGCGCCTCGGCCCGAAATCCCCGGTCCAGCCGCTCCTGCGCAAGTTCGCACAGGAAATGCGCTCGCTCTACGCTGAGATTCTCACCGTTGACGGCTTCCAGTCGGGTGCAGAACGCAAGTGCCTTGTCCCAGTCGCGCTCCTGCTGATAGATGTCCACCAGGTGTCGCAGCGCCGGCGCCTGGTACATGCCGAGGTCGAGCAGTTCGAGCAGCAGGCTCTCGGCGCGGTCGAACAGCCCCGATCGCATGTAATCGAGTCCGAGTTCGAGCAGCGCCTGGCCCCGCTGGTTCACGTCCAAGGTGGTGCGCGCGACGAGATTCTGGTGAATGCGGATCGCGCGGTCCACCTCGCCCCGGCGGCGGAACAGGTTGCCGAGCGCGAGGTGGGTCTCGATGGTGTCGGTTTCAACCTCCAGCACCTTCACGAAAATCTCGATCGCCTTGTCGGGCCGATCGTGCAGCAGGTAGTTCAATCCCTTGAAATAGTCCGTGGCGATCTGCAGCTTGTGATCGCGCAGCGCGTTGGCGGTCGAGACGGGTTCACGGCGGCCGTAGTACCAGCCGGACCAGGCGGCAACCGGCAGCAGGAACGCGGTCACGAAGAAGAAGACATCAGTGCCCATGCGCGGAACTCGCCGGAAGTCCCTCGACAGCGTTCGTGGGTGCGGCGGGGGGTGCTGCCTGGAGGAGATCGGCCCGCCGCCGCTCCCGGCGCAGCGCGCGGCGCAGGGCGACCAGCGAAGGCACCATGACGAGCGCGCCCAACGCGGCGCCAGCGGCGAGCGCCGCGACGACCGCCCACGAAAGCGGCACGTCGAACGTTCGCGCGTAGAAATCGAGAGTCACGGGCTGGTGATTGCGGCTGTGAAACGCGAGTCCCAGTACCAGCGCGACAATCACGAGGAGGGTGCGCATGTTCAGCGCCGGCAGTTCGGCGGAGGGGGCGCTACCTGGCAGGCAGGCAACGCCGGGCGCGCCGGGCGGGCGCGCCGGGAAGACTCATTCGTCATCATCCTCGTCGTCATCGTACGCGGTGGCGGCGCGGCCCTTTTCAATCGTCGCATCGTCGAGGGCGTTGACCCTTTCACGCAATTCTTTGCCTGGCTTGAAGTGCGGTACGTACTTCGCGGGCAGGGAGACCGGATCGCCCGACTTCGGGTTGCGCCCGAGACGAGGCGGCCGGTAATGGAGCGAAAAGCTGCCGAAGCCGCGGATCTCGATGCGCTGACCGGAGGCGAGCGTCTGCCCCATCTGTTCGAGCATCGTCTTGACGGCGAGTTCGACGTCACGATAGCCAAGCTGAGTCTGCTTCCTGACAAGAATCTCGATCAGTTCTGACTTTGTCATTCTTGTTGTCGCTCCCATCCCACCCTGGTGTCGTGTCCCACGAGGAACCGCGCGCCTGGCGCGCGGTTCCCGATCCGCGGACTCAGCGCTCGAAGTGCTCCTTCAGGAGATCGCCGAGCTTGGCGGTGCCTGGCTCGTTGTCCGCGCTGTACTCCTGCAGGGCAGTCGCCTCGTCCTCGCTTTCCTTCGCCTTGATGGAGAGGTTGATCACCCGGCGCTTGCGATCGACTCCGATAATCATCGCCTCTATCGCTTCGCCTTCCTTGAGCACCTTGCGGGCGTCATCGACCTGGTCGCGCGAAATCTCGCTCGCCCGGATTACGCCCTCGATGCCATCGCCGAGGTTCACCGTCGCCGACTTCGCATCAACCGCCGTGATCGTTCCGGTGACCACGCTGCCCTTGCCGCTGTCCGCGAGGTACGACGAGAACGGGTCCTGGGCCAGTTGCTTCACGCCGAGCGAGATACGTTCACGCTCCGCGTCCACCGCAAGCACGACGGTCTCAATTTCGTCGCCCTTCTTGAAATTGCGCACCGCTTCCTCGCCAGGGATGTCCCAGGACAGGTCGGACAGGTGTACGAGACCGTCGATGCCGCCTTCGAGCCCGATGAAGATGCCGAAGTCGGTGATGGATTTGATGACACCAGTGACGCGATCGCTCTTGTTGTGGGTGGCAGCGAACTCCTCCCACGGGTTGGACCGGCACTGCTTCATGCCGAGCGAGATGCGGCGGCGCTCCTCGTCGATGTCGAGGACCATCACCTCCACTTCCTGGCCGAGATGCACCACCTTGGACGGGTGCACGTTCTTGTTCGTCCAGTCCATCTCGGAAACGTGCACGAGACCCTCGACGCCTTCCTCGATCTCCACGAAGCAGCCGTAGTCGGCGATGTTGGTAACCGTACCGAACAGGCGGGTATGTTCGGGATAGCGGCGGGAGATATCGACCCACGGATCCTCGCCGAGCTGCTTGAGGCCGAGCGACACGCGCGTGCGCTCGCGATCGAACTTCAGCACCTTGACGGTAATTTCCTCGCCGATGTTGACCACTTCAGACGGATGCTTGACGCGCTTCCACGCCATGTCCGTGATGTGCAGCAGGCCGTCGATGCCGCCCAGGTCGATGAACGCGCCGTAGTCGGTGAGATTCTTGACCAGGCCCTTGATGATGGCGCCTTCCTTGAGGCTTTCGTACAGCGCCTCGCGCTCCGCGGAATTTTCGCTCTCGACCACCGCGCGTCGCGACACCACGACGTTGTTGCGTTTGCGGTCGACCTTGACGACCTTGAACTCGAGCGGCTTGCCTTCCAGGTAGCTCGTATCGCGCACCGGGCGGACGTCGACGAGGGAACCGGGCAGGAATGCGCGGATGGAATTGATGTCGACGGTGAAGCCGCCCTTGACCTTGTCACTGATCACGCCGGTCACGGTCGCCTGGGCTTCGCAGGCCTTCTCCAGTTCGTCCCAGGCCTTTGCACGCTTGGCCTTCTCGCGTGACAGGCGCGTTTCGCCAAAACCGTCCTCGACGGCATCGAGCGCCACGTCGATGACGTCACCGACCGCCACCTCGTACTCACCCTTGGGACTGCGGAACTGCTCGATGGGAATCACGCCTTCGGACTTGAGACCGGCATTGACGATCACGAAATCGCCGCGGATCTCGACGACCGTCCCCTGGACGATCGTGCCGGGCTTCATCTTCGACTCGACGAGGCTGTTTGCGAACAGTTCGGCGAAACTCTCGACGGGGGACTCTACTGACGTACTCACGATAACTTTCTCGCTCTGATCGGGACGCGGGGGCCGGCACCGGGAGCCCGGTGCTGGGCACGGCCACGTTGCCCTGCGATCAGGGTTGCTGGGTTGAACAAATGGACATTCCGCGCATTCAGCGAAGTCCGCGGGCACTGATCATGTGCATCACGCGGTCTTCGACCTCGGAAATTCCGAGCAGGGTCGTGTCGAGGATGACGGCGTCGGGTGCGGGCTTCAGCGGCGCCACCGCGCGCTGGGCATCGCGTTCGTCGCGCGCGCGGATGTCCTCCAAGAGCGGCGCGAGACTAACATCAATTCCCTTGCCCTTCAACTGGTTATATCGCCTCATCGCGCGCGTCTCCGGACTCGCGGTCAGGAAGACCTTGAGCGCCGCGTCGGGAAAGACCACGGTGCCCATGTCGCGCCCGTCTGCGACCAGTCCCGGGAGGCGCCGCATGCCCCGCTGCCGATCGAGCAGCGCCGCACGCACCGCCGGCCACGCGGCCACCTGTGACGCGGCCGCCCCGACGGCTTCGTCCCGGACCTTGTCGGTCACGCGTTCGCCTGCGAGGTAGATTTCCGGACCGGTCGGCGTCGAGCGGAACTCCACCGGCAGCGTGGCGGCCAGTGCGCCCAGCGCCGCACCATCATCCAGCGCGACCCCGCGCAGGCGTGCGAAATAACCCACCAGCCGGTACAGCACACCGCTGTCGAGAAAATGCCAGCCGAGGAGGTCTGCCAGGCGCTGGCACAGCGTGCCTTTGCCGGTGCCGCTCGGACCGTCGATCGCGATCACCGGCGCGCGGGAATCGGTCGCCCCGGACATGCGGGGCCGTCAGATCGCGAGGCCGGCCGTACGCGCCAGCGTCACGAAGCCGGGGAAGGAGGTCGCGATTGCCGCGCACCCGTGGATCGTGATCGGCGCGCGCGCACGCAGGCTCGCCATCGCAAATGCCATCGCGATGCGATGATCGCCGTGACTCTCGATGACCCCTCCGCCCATCGGTCCGCCGTCGATTTCAATGCCGTCCGGCAGCGTGTTGACCCGCACACCGAGCGCACGCAGCCCTGTGGCCATCGTTTCGATCCGGTCGCTTTCCTTGTGGCGCAGTTCCTCCGCGCCGGTCACCCGGGTACGGCCCCGGGCCGCCGCAGCCGCGACGAACAGCGCCGGGAACTCGTCGATCGCAAGGGGAACCAGCGCCGGCGGGACGTCCACGCCGTGGAGCGGCGCCGGGCGGACGGTGATGTCGGCTACCGGTTCGCCGCCGATTTCGCGCGGATTGCCGCACACGAGGTCGGCGCCCATCAGGCGGAGGATCTCGAGCACGCCGGTGCGCGTGGGATTCACGCCCACCGCTTCGAGCGTCAGCGGTTCGCCGGCGAGCGCCGCGCCCACCAGGAAGAACGCGGCGGAGGAGATGTCGGCCGGCACCCGGATCGTCGTGGCCCGCAGCCGTTGTCCCCCCCGCACGCACGCGCGCGGCCCGTCCTGCGTGACGTTCACGCCGAACCCGCGCAGCATGCGTTCGGTGTGATCGCGGGTGGGAGCGGGCTCCGTGACACACGTGGTACCGTCGGCGAAAAGCCCGGCGAGCAGCACCGCGGATTTCACCTGGGCGCTCGCGACCGGCAGCGTGAAGTCGATTGCACGCACGCGCGCGCCCGCCCTGATCGTCAACGGTGGCGTCCCGCCATCCGCGGTGACGATAGTCGCGCCCATTGCACCCAGCGGGTCGGTCACGCGACGCATCGGCCGCCGGCGCAGCGAGGCGTCGCCGGTCAGTGTGGCGCCCAGTCCCGCGCCGGCGATGATGCCGCACAGCAGGCGCATCGAGGTGCCCGAATTGCCGCAGTCGAGCACCGTGGACGGCGGCATCAGGCCACGCAGCCCGACACCGTGCACGCACAGCAGCCTGCCATCCTCGAGTTCGTCGATTCGCACGCCCATCGCACGCAATGCGCCGATGGTCGCGCGCACATCCTCCCCCATCAGGCAGTCACGCACCTCGGTCATCCCCTCGGCGAGGGCACCGAGCATGACGGATCGATGCGAAATGGATTTGTCGCCGGGGACGCGCAGGGTCCCGCGCAGCGTGCCACCGGGCCGGGCGACGAGGGTGTCTTCCGCGGTCAACGCCCGCTCCGCGCGAGGTAGGCGTCACGCGCCTGCTTGGCGCGCGCGAACATCGCCTGCAGCGCCTCGCCGTCGCCGGCCGCCAGCGCTCGGCGCAGCGACCCGAAGGTGTGCTCGAAGCGCGCGCACATCGTCGCGAGCGCTTCCCGGTTGTGGAGCGCGATGTCGCGCCACATGTCCGGACTGCTCGACGCGATGCGCGTGAAATCGCGGAAACCGCCGGCGGCGTAGTCGAATATCTCGCCGGCTTCGCTCAATTCCGCAAGGCAGTCGACGAGCGCGAACGCCAGCATGTGCGGAAGGTGGCTCGTCGCGGCGAGCACTTCGTCGTGATGTGCCGGTGTCATTCGCGTGACGTGTGCACCGGCCGCAGTCCACATCTGCTCAACGGTGGTTACCGCGGACGGATCCGTTTCCGGAGTGGGTGTCAGGATCACGCGGTGCCGCTCGTACAGCACAGGGTTGGAGGCTTCCACGCCGGTGCGCTCACCGCCGGCGATCGGGTGGCCCGGCACGAAGCGCGGATAGTGTTCCCCGAGATTCGCCTGCGCGGCCGCGATGACGCTCTGCTTGGTGCTGCCGACATCGGTCACGATCGTCCCCGGCCCGACAGCCGGCGCGATCCGGGCGAGAATGTCCGCCGTGGCGCCGAGCGTGACCGCGACGACCACGATGTCCGCGTGTGCCGCCGCCACCGCGGGGTCGAACGTGTAGCGATCGATCACGCCGAGTTCGACGCCGCGGCGCAGGTTTGCTTCGTCACGGCCGCATCCGACGACTTCCCGCACGAGCCCCCGGGCGCGCAGTGCGCGCGCCAGCGATCCGCCAATAAGGCCGACGCCGAGCACAGCGAGCCTGTTGATCATCGCGCGACCTCCACGGTGCCACCGCGTCGGCCGATCACAGCACGGCCCGCGGGTAGGAGCCGAGGATGCGGCACATCGACGTGGCATCGCGCAACGCTTCGAGTGCCGCGGCGACCTGAGGATCCTGTTGATGCCCGGCGATATCCACGAAAAACAGGTAATCCCAGCTGCCCTGGCGAAGTGGCCGGGACTGCAGGCGGCTCATGCTGATCTTCGCGTCTGCGAACGCGCGCAGCGCGTCACACAGCGCACCCGCGCGGTTCTGCGTGCTGAACACCAGCGAGGTGACGTCGTCCCCGGTAGGCGCGATGGCCTCACGGCCAAGTACCAGAAAGCGCGTGGTGTTGTCGGCGCGGTCCTCGATATTCGCAGCGAGCACCGGCAGGCCGTAGAGATCCGCCGCAATGGAGCCCGCGATCGCGGCCGCATCGGGTTCGCGGGAGACGAGCCGCGCGGCTTCGGCATTGCTGCTCGCGGCAACCCGTTCCGCCTGCGGGCAGTGGCCGTCCAGCCAATGCCGGCACTGCGCGAGGGCCTGGCTGTGGGCATACACCCGCTTGATCTCCGAGGGGTGGCGTGCGTTCGTCAGCAGCTGATGATGGATTGCCAGCACCACCTCACCGCACACGACGAGACTGGACGCATACAGCAGGTCGTGCGACAGGTTCACGGGCCCCTCGAGCGAGTTCTCGATCGGCACCACGCCGAACTGCACCCCGCCGGCTTCGACTTCGCGCACCACGTCGTCGATGCCGGGGTGCGGCAGCAGGTGCACCGCACTGCCAAAGTGCTTCTGCGCCGCGGCGTGGGTGTAGGTCCCTGCCGGGCCAAAATATGCCACCGTCGGCGGCTCCTCCAGCGCGAGGCACGCGGACATGATCTCGCGCACGATGCGCACCGCGTCGACACTCGGCAACGGACCGGGGTTGGTATCGCGCACCCGGCGGAGCACCGCCGCCTCGCGCTCCGCACGGTAAAGTGAAGTGGTCGCGCCCCCGGCGCGCTTGATCCTCCCAACTTCGATCGCGCAGCGTGCCCGCGCGTTGACCAGGCGCAGCAGTTCCGCGTCGATCGCATCGATCTCCGCGCGAACCGCCCTCAGTGCGTCCTCTTCCCGCATGTGCCGCTCAGTTGGGTCGGCCCGGATGGCCGCACGCGTCCCGCATCAACCCTCCTCTTCCGCGCCGTCGGTTCCGCCCGGTTCGATCTCCGGATCGCCCTCTTCGCCATTCGTCTCGCCGCCGGCGTCCGCGATCGGCTCGATCCCGACCAGCTTCTCCCCTTCACCCAGCGAGATGAGCCGCACGCCCTGGGTATTGCGCCCGAGCACCGAGACGCCTTCCACGGGGGTGCGCACCAGCGTGCCGCGGTCGCTGATCAGCATGATCTCCTCGCCGGCCGCCACCGCCACCGCGCCGACCACCTGGCCGTTTCGCGCGCTCGTCTGGATCGCAATCACCCCCTGACCGCCGCGACCGTGCAGCGGGAACTCGTCGACGCGCGTCTGCTTGCCGTAGCCGTTCTCGGTCGCGACCAGGATGTTGCGCGACTGATCCACCGGGATCAGCGCGATCAGGTGCTGCGCGTCCGCCAGGCGCAGGCCGCGCACGCCGTGTGCGTTGCGGCCCATCGGGCGCACTTCGCGCTCGGCGAAGCGCACCGCCTTGCCATCCGAGCTCACGAGCATCACGTCGCGGCTGCCGTCCGTCAGCACGACCCCCACGAGGCTGTCGTCCACGTCCAGATCGACTGCGATGATCCCGCTCGCACGCGGACGTGAGTACTCCGCCAGGGAGGTTTTCTTGACGGTGCCACGGCGGGTCGCCATCAGCACGAACAGGTTCGGATCGTATTCCTTGATCGGGAGCATCGCGGTGATGCGCTCGCCCTCCGCGAGCGGCAGCAGGTTCACGAGCGGCTTGCCGCGCGCCGAGCGCCCGGCCTGCGGAAGCTCGTAGACCTTCAGCCAGTAGATCTTCCCGTGGTTGGAGAAGTTGAGCAGCGTGTCGTGGGTGTTCGCCACGAACAGCTTGTCGACGAAATCCTCGTCGCGGGTGGTTGTGGCCGTCTTGCCCTTGCCGCCCCGCCGCTGCGAGCGGTACGCCGCGATGGGCTGCGACTTCGCGTAACCCATGTGCGACAGCGTGACCACCACGTCCTCCGGGCTGATCAGGTCCTCGAGCGACAGATCTTCCTGGGTGGTTTCAATCCGCGTGCGGCGCACGTCGCCGAAGTTTTCGCGGATTTCCGTCAGTTCATCGCGAATCACGGTCAGGAGCCGTTCGGGCCTGGACAGGATGTCGAGGAGGTCGTCGATGCGCAGCAGGATCTCACGGTACTCGTCCAGTATCTTGTCCTGTTCAAGCGCGGTGAGTCGCTGCAGGCGCATCTCCAGGATTTCCTTCGCCTGGCGTTCGGACAGGTGATATCCGTCCGGGTGCAGTCCGCAGCCCTCCGGCAGGTCTTCCGGCCGCGACACCGCGGCACCGGCGCGTTCGAGCATCGTGAGCACGACACCGGGCGCCCACGCCCGCTCGGTGAGCGCCTGCCGCGCTTCGTTCGGGCCCGCGGCGGCTTTGATCAGCGCGATGACCTCGTCGATGCTGGCGAGCGCAACTGCGAGCCCTTCGAGGATGTGCGCGCGTTCCCGCGCCTTGCGCAGCTCGAAAATTGTCCGCCGCGTCACCACCTCGCGGCGATGGCGCAGGAAGCACTCCAGCAGCGACTTCAGGTCGAGTGTGCGCGGCTGACCGTCGACCAGCGCGACGGTATTGATGCCGAACACAGTCTGCATCTGGGTGTGCTGGTACAGGTTGTTCAACAGCACTTCCGCAAGTTCGCCGCGCTTGAGCTCGATCACCATGCGCATGCCGTGCTTGTCCGATTCGTCGCGCAGCTCGCGGATCCCGGAGATCTTCTTCTCCTTCACGAGTTCGGCGATCTTCTCCATCAGCCGCGCCTTGTTGACCTGGTACGGCAGTTCGCTGACAACGATGCGCTGACCGTCGCCGTCGTCCTCGATCTCGGCCTTTGCCCGCACGAGGATGCGGCCACGGCCCGTCCGGTATGCCTCGCGGATACCCGCCGCCCCGTTGATGATGCCGGCGGTGGGGAAATCCGGTCCCGGCACGAGCCGCATGAGATCTTCGACCGTCAGCGCCGGGTTCCCGATCAGCGCGATGCATGCGTCGATGATTTCGCCGAGGTTGTGCGGCGGGATGTTGGTGGCCATCCCGACAGCGATGCCGCTCGCCCCGTTGACCAGCAGGTTCGGGATCCGCGCCGGCAGCACCGTCGGCTCCTGCTCCTTGCCGTCGTAGTTCGGCACGAAGTCGACCGTTTCGCGGTCGATGTCCTCGAGCAGCTGTGCCGAGATGCGGGCCAGCCGGCACTCGGTGTAGCGCATGGCAGCCGGCGCATCGCCGTCGACGGATCCGAAGTTGCCCTGGCCGTCGATCAGCGTGTAGCGCAGCGAGAAGTCCTGCGCCATCCGCACCAGGGTGTCGTAAATCGCGTTGTCGCCGTGCGGGTGATACTTGCCCATCACGTCGCCGACCACCCGGGCGCACTTGACGTAGGCGCGGTTCCAGACGTTGTTCGCCTCGTGCATCGCGAACAGCACGCGCCGGTGGACCGGCTTCAGCCCGTCGCGGACATCCGGCAGCGCACGCCCCACGATCACGCTCATCGCGTACTCCATGTAGGAGTGGCGCATCTCGTCCTCGATGTTGATCGGGATTAGCTGGCGCGCGAAGTCAACCATTTCGGGTCATCTGCATGGGTACGGAGGAGTTGGGGAAACGACAATCTAAGTTCTTAAGTTTTAAGGGAAACACGCGAACCGAAAGGCCGCCGGATTGTAGCACGGCGGGATCGCTTCAGTAACCCGTCGGGAGGGTCTTCAGGGGCCCGCGAGGAGTGCCGCGATCCCGGCCGCGTCAGGCCCCGCAAGGCAGCCGCGCTCGGTCACCAGCAGGTCCACGAGCGCGGCCGGCGTGACGTCGAACACGGGATTCAGCGCGTCGACTCCCGCGGCCGCGAAACGTGTGCCGGCCACTTCGAGAACTTCCTTCGCGGCGCGTTCCTCGATGGGAATGTCGTCGCCGGTCGCGGTGTCGGGATCGATTGTGGAGGTCGACGCAACGACCATCAGGCGTACGCCGTGATGCCGGGCGGCGACGGCCAGCGCGTAGGTGCCGATCTTGTTCGCGACGTCGCCGTTCGCTGCCACCCGATCGGCACCGACGATGACCCAACCGATCCCGCGCGTGCGCATCACGTGGGCGGCGCTGCCGTCGGTGATGACACGCACCGGAATGCCATCACGGTGCAACTCCCACGCCGTGAGCCGCGCACCCTGCAGCCACGGACGGGTCTCCGTGGCGAACACCTCGGCGAGCCGACCGGCCGCGTGCGCGCTGCGGATGACCCCGAGCGCGGTCCCGTGGCCGGCGGTGGCGAGGGCACCGGCATTGCAGTGGGTGATGACGCGCGAACCGCGCGCCAGGTACTCGGCGCCGAGCGCGCCCATGCGCCGGTTCGCCGCCAGGTCCGCGGCGAGGATCCGGTCCGCTTCCTGCGTCAGCGCGGACACCGGGTCACCGGACAGGGACGCGCTGACGCGCCACATGCGGTCCACGGCCCACGCCAGGTTCACTGCCGTCGGCCGGGCCTCGCGCAACGCGTGCAGCGCGGGCCGCATGCGTTCCTGCCAGGCATCACGCCCTGTCGCCCACGCGTCCCGCGCGGCGAGCACTACGCCGTAGGCCCCGGCAATGCCGATTGCCGGCGCGCCGCGTACCACCATCGTCACGATGGCGTCCACGACCGCGGCCGCGGACGTGCAGCGCAAGTAGGTCTCGCGATCGGGCAGCGCGCGCTGATCGAGCAGGAGGAGCGCGTCGCCGTCCCACGTCACGGGATTGATTGCGGACTCGGGCATGGCTGCGGCTTCGGGCGAGGGACGGGGGGCAGTATGGTAACTTAAGCGCCCCTGCAGCGTGGGATTCAGCGTGCTCGACGTCGAACAGATCATCCATGCACGCTGGGTCGTCACGGTGGAGCCGGGCCAACCGGTCCTGCACGACCACAGCGTCGCCATCGCCGACGGCCGGATCGCTGCCATCGTGCCCACCGCCGACTGGCGACGGACCCTGAGCACGGAGTCCGAGATCGATTGCCGGGATCACGCCCTCATGCCCGGGCTCGTGAACACGCACACGCACGCCGCGATGAGCCTGTTCCGCGGCATGGCCGACGATCTCCCCCTGATGCGCTGGCTGGAGGAACACATCTGGCCCGCCGAAGCCCGCTGGCTGGACACCGATTTCGTGCGTGACGGGACACGCCTCGCCGCCTACGAGATGCTGCGCGGAGGCACGACCTGCTTCAACGATATGTACATGTTCCCCGACGCCGCGGCGGCAGCCGCGTCGGAGCTCGGCATCCGCGCGATGGTCGGCATGATCGTGATCGGGTTTCCGACCGCGTGGGCGCAGGACACCCGCGAGTACCTGCGCAAGGGGCAGGAGGTCCACGACCGCTACCGCGCGCATCCGTTCGTGCACACCGCGTTCGCTCCGCACGCGCCCTACACCGTGGACGATGCGGCGCTCGCGGAGATCGCAGTGCTGGCGGAGGAACTCGACGTCCCGGTGCACATGCACGTGCATGAAACCGCGCGCGAAATCGAAGATGCTCTCCGTGCGACGGGAGAGCGACCGCTCGCGCGCCTGGAGCGCCTCGGCCTGCTCTCGCCGCGGCTGCTGGCGGTGCACATGACGCAGCTCTCCGCAGACGAAATTGCGCGGATCGCGCGCGCCGGCGTCAGCGTCGCCCATTGCCCCGAGTCCAACCTGAAGCTCGCAAGCGGCATGGCGCCGCTGGCCGCCCTGGTGGCCGCCGGTGTCAACTGCGCGCTCGGGACCGACGGCTCGGCCAGCAACAACGACCTGGACATGCTGACGGAGATGCGCTTCGCCGCGCTGCTCGCCAAGGCCGTCAGCGGCGATGCGAGCGCGGTGCCCGCCTCCACGGCCCTGCAGATGGCGACCTTGAACGGCGCGCGCGCGCTGGGCCTGGAGCAGGAAATCGGGTCGATTGCACGGGGCAAGCAGGCGGATCTCGTTGCGATCGACTTTCGCGATCCGCGCCTGTGCCCGGTCTATGACCCGGTGTCACAGATCGTGTACGCAGCGCATCGGGACAACGTGCGCGAAGTCTGGGTCGCCGGGCGCCACGTGGTGCGCGACGGGATGGTGACCACCGTGGACACGCGCCAGCTGCTGGCGAACGCTAACCGCTGGGGGGAGGCGATACGCGCGCCGCGTCCCACAGGTTGACGATCGCACAAAAGAGCTCTGCGGTCTTTTCGGCGTCGTAGATCGCGGAGTGGGCCGCCTCCTCGTTCCAGTCGAGTTGGGCCGCCTGCACCGCGCGAGCGAGCACCGTCTGGCCGAACGCCACGCCGGCCAGGCTCGCGGTATCGAACGTGCTGAACGAGTGGAACGGGTTGCGCTTGAGGCTGCAGCGTTCCACCGCCGCCTTGAGGAAACCCAGGTCGAACGCCGGGTTGTGACCGACGAGGATTGCGCGGGAGCATCCGTGGATCTGCACGGCGTCGCGGACACGTCCGAACACGTCCGCCAGCGCGTCGCGTTCGCTGACCGCGAGCCGGAACGGATGCCAGGGGTCGATGCGATTGAACTTGAGCGCCGATTCCTCCAGGCGCGCACCTTCGAACGGCTTCACGTGATGGGCGATGGTTTCCGTCCGATGCCAGCCGCGTTCCGGATTCCAGCCGACGATGACCGCGGCAATCTCCAGCAACGCGTCCGTCGCTGCATTGAATCCGCCCGTCTCGACATCCACGACGACCGGAAGGAATCCGCGAAACCGCTGGGCGACCGCTGACTTGGACATGGATCTCCGTCTGTTCGGGACTCGCGGCAGCGCGAGCCGGGCGCGGGAATTGTAGTGGCTTTTTGCGTTGCAACCCATCGCTGCCGCTCGTATTCTTCGCGGCATGATCGAACAGTGTCCGCCAGCGCTCGAGCCGCTGACCGCCCTCTCCCCGCTCGATGGTCGTTACGCGCGCCATACCGTCGCGCTGCGCGAGCACCTCAGCGAATTCGGGCTCATCCGCGCGCGGACCCGCATCGAGGTACGCTGGTTGCAGTGTCTCGCCGCGCACCCCGGTATCCCCGAGTTAGCGCCGTTCTCCGCAGACGAGCATGCATGGCTGGACGCGATCGTCGCCGGGTTCTCGCTCGCCGACGCCACCCGCATCAAGGCGATCGAACAGACCACCAACCACGACGTGAAGGCGGTGGAGTACTTCCTGCGGGAGCGCTGCGAAGCCCACCCCACACTGGCGCGCGCGATCCCGTTCCTGCACTTCGCGTGCACTTCCGAAGACATCAACAACCTGGCGCACGCGCTGATGCTGCGGGACGCACGTGACGGCGTGCTGCTGCCGAAGTACCGTGCGATAGAAGCAGCGCTTGTCGCGCTCGCCCACGACAGCGCCGACGCGGCGATGCTCGCACGCACGCACGGCCAGCCGGCGACACCGACGACCATGGGCAAGGAACTCGCCAACGTGGTGGCCCGGCTGCGGCGCCAGGCCGGGCAGCTCGCCTCGGTGCCGCTCCTCGGCAAGTTCAATGGCGCGGTCGGCAACTACAACGCTCACCTGGCGGCGTTCCCGGACGTCGACTGGCCCGCGGTGTCGCGCGGGTTTGTCTCGTCACTCGGGCTGGAATGGAACCCCTACACGACTCAGATCGAACCGCACGACTGCATCGCGGAGTTCTGCGCGGCGGGCCAGCGGCTCAACACGATCCTGATCG
The DNA here is from genome assembly GCA_050247235.1 of Gammaproteobacteria bacterium. Taxonomy (GTDB): domain Bacteria; phylum Pseudomonadota; class Gammaproteobacteria; genus CAIKBL01. The sequence goes on along the minus strand of JBFWUN010000016.1, from coordinate 42,275 downwards.
ATTTCTGCCGTGACGCGTGGGGCTATATCTCCATCGGTTACTTCCGCCAGCAACGGGTCGCGAGCGAGGTCGGGTCCTCGACGATGCCGCACAAAGTGAACCCGATCGATTTCGAGAACGCGGAAGGTAACTGCGGTGTGGCGAACGCGCTGTTCGAGCACTTCGCGGCGAAGCTGCCAATCTCGCGCTGGCAGCGCGATCTCACCGACTCCACGGTGCTGCGCAATCTCGGCGCGGCGCTGGGCTACACGGTCATCGCGCTCGAGTCCTGCCGGCGCGGCCTCGGCAAGCTGGCGCTCGACCGCGCGCGGCTCGACGCCGACCTGGACGCGGCCTGGGAAGTACTCGCCGAACCAATCCAGACCGTGATGCGACGTTACGGCATCGCCGACTCCTACGAGGTGCTCAAGGGACTCACGCGGGGCGCGCGGATCGAGCGGGCGGACCTCCACGCGTTCATCGACACGCTTGCCCTGCCCGACAGCGAGCGGGGACGGCTGAAAGCCCTTTCCCCGGCAACCTACCTCGGTGACGCGATCCGGCTCGCGCGGGAGATCTGAGCGATGTCGGAACGCATCCTCGGCACCACCGACGAGACCCTGGAGATCGATCGACGGGAACAGGTCGGGGAACTCTGCCTCGCGCTCGCACGCCAGGCGCGCCGCAGCCTGGACATCGTGACCCGTCACCTGGACCCGGCACTGTACGATACGGACGACTTCGGCGCGGCGGTGCGCGCGCTGGTGGTCGGCAGCCACCGCGTGCAGGTGCGGATCCTGCTGCTCGACCCGGCGCCCGTGATCGCGCGCGGGCATCGCCTCGTCGAGCTCGCGCAACGGCTCTCCAGCTTCGTGACGATCCGGATTCCGTCCGAGGAGTACAAGGAATTCAACGAGGCGTGGCTGGTCGCGGACGCCACCGGCTATCTCCACCGGCGGTTCAGCGATCGCTACGAGGCCACCGCGAACTTCGATGACCGGCGCCTCGCGCGCGCGCTCGTGAACCGCCTGGACGAGATATGGCAGCGCGCCCAGCCGGACGGCAACCTGCGCCGGCTTCACCTCTAGACCGATGAAACCGGGCGCGCTGCTGCGTATTGTGCTGCTGTGGGGCTTCGCCGCCGTGGCGGGCGCGGAGCGCATGGTGCTCGAAGTCATCCCGCTCGAGCATCGTCTCGTGCGCGATGTGCTTCCCGTCATTCAGCCCGTCCTCGCGCCCGGCGCCACCGCAACCGGCACGTCCAACCAGCTCATCCTGCGCACGACGCCGGAGAACCTTGCGGAACTGCGCGAGGTGCTGGCCGCGCTGGACACGCGGATCCGTCAGCTGCGGATCTCCGTGACCCAGGACGCGGCGGTGGTCGCCCAGGCGCGTGAGGACGCGCTGTCCGGGCACTTGCACACGGGGGATTTCGCCGCAGGAGTACCGGACCGGGGCCCGGCGGGCAGCGCGGCCCTCGGCGTGGAGACACCGCGCGGCGAGGTCACTTACCGGACCACGCGCACGGATTCACGACAGGACACCGGCAATCTCCACTTCGTGCTGGCGATGGAGGGTCAGCCGGCGTTTATCGCGACAGGTCAGCAGGTGCCGCTTCCGTACGTCCAGTCGACGCTCACGCCGCTGGGGGTCGGTGTCGCAGGCGGCATCGAGTATCGTGACGTGTCTTCGGGGTTCTACGTGACGCCGCGCGTGCAGGGCGAGCGCGTGATCCTGGACGTCTCGCCGCGCCTCGAGCACGCCGACCCCCACGGGTCCGGCGCGATCGACACCCGCTCGGTGGAGACCACCGTCAGCGGACGTCTGGGTGAGTGGATCGCGCTCGCCGGCGCGAACCTCACCACCGGCGCCGCGGACGCCGAACTGCTGGCGCGAACCCGGCGGCAGGGCGACAATAGCTATTCCGTGTGGGTGCGGGTCGACGAGCAGCCCTGATCCGCCGCGCGGCCGCGGCTGCCACGCGCACGCCACGGCATCGATAACCCGGGCGAGGCGGCGTTCAAGGATGCCTCCCGACCCCAACCTCGACGCAAGACGCATCATGCCTGCAGAGTCACTGCGCGCGGCCCGGCTGTTCCCGGGCGGCCCCGCCTTTTCCCCTTTTCGGATCGAACGCCTGCGCGCGCGCCTCGCACCCGTCGCCCCTGGACTCACGACATTGTCCGCCCGCCATGTCTATGCGGTGTGGAGCGCGCGACCACTCGAACCGCGCGAAGTCGCGCGACTCGCGGCGCTGCTGCACGCGGACGACGTGCCGTTCGTGCTCCCGGCAGGCGCCCGTTTCGTCGCGCCCCGCCGCGGCGCACGGTCACCGTGGTCCAGCAAGGCCACCGATATCGCGCGCAACTGCGGACTCGACGGTATCGAGGGCATCGAGCGGGCGGTGCTGTGGGAGGCCACGGGCCTGGATGCCAGGGGGTGGTCGGAGGTGGCACCGCATCTTTTCGATCGGATGACCGAGCGCCTGTTCGAGACGCCGGACGCGTTGCTCGCCGCCGAGGAACCGGCACCGGGTCGGCTCGGCCGCGTGCCGTTCACCCGGGACGGCCGGGCTGCGCTGGTTGCCCTCGACGCCAGGCTGGGGCTCGCACTCGCGGCGGACGAGATCGATTACCTCGCGGAGCGCTACCGCGCGCTTGCCCGTGATCCCACCGACGCCGAGCTGATGATGTTCGCACAGGCGAACTCCGAGCACTGCCGGCACAAGATCTTCAACGCCGACTGGGAAATCGATGGCGAGATGGCGCCGTCCAGCCTGTTCGCGATGATCCGTGCGACGCACGCCGCACACCCGAACCACGTGCTGTCCGCCTACCGGGACAATGCGGCCGTCACTCGCGGCTACCGCGGCGAACGCTGGGAGATCGCGCCGGATTCGCGCATGTACCGCGCGCAGACCGAGGATCTGCACCTGCTGATGAAGGTGGAGACCCACAACCACCCTACCGGCATCTCGCCATACCCGGGGGCCGCCACCGGCGCGGGCGGCGAGATCCGCGACGAGGGCGCGACGGGACGCGGCGCGCGGCCCAAGGCGGGCTTCAGCGGGTTCAGCGTGTCGCACCTGCGGATCCCCGGTTTCACGCAGCCGTGGGAGGGCCCGCGGTCGCACGCACCGCAGCTCGCGAGCCCGCTCCAGATCATGCTCGAAGGACCCATCGGCGCGGCCGCCTTCAACAACGAGTTCGGCCGACCTGCGCTTGGCGGATACTTCCGCACGTTCGAACACCGCACGTCCCCGCACGTGCTCCGCGGCTACGACAAGCCGATCATGCTGGCGGGCGGGCTCGGCAACGTGCGCCCGGGACACGTGGAGAAACGCCGGCTGCCGGTTGGCGCGAAGGTCGTCGTGCTCGGCGGGCCCGCGATGCTGATCGGGCTGGGCGGCGGGGCGGCGTCCTCGCAGCGCGGCGGGGCAGGCGACGGCGAACTCGACTTCGCCTCGGTTCAGCGCGACAACGCGGAGATGGAGCGGCGCGCACAGGAGGTGATTGACGCCTGTTGTGCGTGCGGCGACGCGAATCCGATCATCTCCATCCACGACGTTGGAGCCGGCGGCCTTTCCAACGCGATCCCGGAACTGCTGCACGACAGCGGGCGCGGCGGTCGCCTTGAACTGCGCGAGATTCCGAACGCCGACGCGAGCATGTCGCCCCTCGAGATCTGGTGCAACGAAGCGCAGGAGCGTTACGTGCTCGGCGTCGAGGCCGCGGCGCTGCCCACGCTGCTGGAGATCTGTGCGCGCGAACGCTGCCCGGTGGCAGTGCTCGGCGAGACCACCGCCGAGGAACACCTGCTCCTGTGGGACCGCACGACGGATGTGGCGGTGATCGATCTCCCGATGGACGTGATTTTCGGCAAGCCGCCAAAAATGTTCCGGCAGGCAACCCGCGAACCGCCGTGCGCAACAGCGCTGCCCGACGCAGGCCGGGAACTCGGCACGCTGATCGAACGGGTGCTGAGATTTCCCGCGGTCGGCGACAAGCGCTTCCTGATCACGATCGGGGATCGCAGTGTCGGCGGGCTGTCGGTCCGTGATCAGATGGTCGGCCCGTGGCAGGTGCCCGTGGCCGACTGCGCGGTGACGGCGCTCGATTTCCACGGGTGCGCAGGCGAAGCATTCGCGCTCGGCGAGCGCGCGCCGCTCGCGCTGCTCGACGGTGCGGCGTCCGCGCGGATGGCCATCGGTGAGGCCATCACGAACCTGGCCGCCGCGCGCGTGCTCGATCCGTCCGACATCGTGCTGTCGGCCAACTGGATGGCAGCGGCCGGCGCGCCCGGCGAGGATGCCACGCTGTACGCGGCGGTCCGCGCGGCGGGCGAGTTGTGTCAGGCACTCGGCATCTGTATCCCGGTCGGCAAGGATTCGATGTCGATGCGCACGAAATGGGGGGATGACGCGGGCGAGCACTCGACGGTGGCGCCGCTCAGCCTGGTCGTGTCGGCGTTCGCGCCGGTCGCGGACGTGCGAATGTCGCTCACGCCACAGCTCAGGAAACGGACCGACAGCGTCCTGCTGTTCGTCGACCTTGCGCGCGGACGTCAGCGGCTCGGCGCCTCGGTATTCGCACAGGTCTGCGGTGCGCTCGGCGCCGCGCCACCGGATGTTGAATCGGCGGCGGATCTCGTCGATTTCTTCCGCACGCTGCAACTCCTGAACGACACGGGCCATGTCCTCGCCTACCACGATCGCTCGGACGGCGGGCTCATCGTGACGTTGCTCGAAATGGCGTTTGCGGGGCGGACGGGGTTCGACGTCGACCTCGCCGTGCTCGGCGGCACACCGCATGGCGCGCTGTTCTGCGAGGAACTCGGCGCGGTGCTGCAGGTCGCCTCCACTGATGTGACTGACGTATGCGCGCAGTTCGCGCGCATGAGCGATCTCGGCGGGCACGTGCACGTGCTCGGTCACGTGCGGGACGACACGTCGGTGTCGATTCGCACCGGGAACACGCCGCTCTACGCGGACGACCTGTTCGTGCCGCTTGAACAGTGGACTGCGACCACCATCGAGATGCAGCGGCTGCGCGACGACCCGGTGTGCGCGGACGAGGAACTCGCGACGATCCTGGATCGTCACGACCCCGGATTGCGGCTCGTCCTCCCGCCGGAGGTCATCCCGGCAGTGCCGGCGGCAGCGACCACCCGTCCCAAGGTCGCGATCCTGCGCGAGCAGGGTGTCAACGGGCATCGCGAAATGGCCGCCGCGTTCGACCGCGCCGGCTTCGATGCGTACGACGTGCACATGTCCGACCTGCTGTCGGGCACAGTGACGCTCGCGGGCTTCGCTGGCGCCGTGGCCTGCGGCGGCTTCTCATACGGGGATGTGCTCGGGGCGGGCAGCGGCTGGGCGCGTTCGATCCTCTACAACACGCGCACCTACGATGAATTTGCCGCGTTCTTCGCACGGCCCGGGACGTTCACGTTCGGAGTCTGCAATGGCTGCCAGATGCTGTCGCAGCTGAAGTCGATCATTCCCGGCGCCGGCCACTGGCCTGCGTTCCTGCGCAACCGCTCCGAACAGTTCGAAGCACGGCTTGCGATGGTCGAGATCGCAACGTCGCCGTCGGTGCTTTTCACCGGTATGGCGGGCCTGCAGGCGCCAATCACCGTCGCGCACGGCGAAGGCCGGGCGGAGTTCGACGGCGCACCGACGGGTGTCTGTATGCGTTTCGTGGACAACCGCGGCGCGACCGCCCTGCATTATCCGCACAACCCCAACGGATCACCGGCCGGCGTGACCGGCGTGACATCGACGGATGGCCGCGCGACGATCCTGATGCCGCACCCCGAGCGCGTGTACCTGCGGCGGCAGTTCTCGTGGATCTCGGCGGACTGGTGTGCCGCGGAGTCGCCCTGGTTCGGAATTTTCGCGAACGCGCGGCGCTTCGTGGCTTGAGGCAGCAAATCCTCGCACTCCTGCGGACCACCGGCGTGCTCGCCGGACTCCTCTACCTGTGTCGCACGCTCGGCAACGAGAGCGCACTCCGCGCGATCGGACAGTCTGGGCCGCTCGCGGCCGGATTCGGCCTGACCATCGCGTCGTTCGCGTGCTACGCCGCACGGTTCCGCGCGTCGCTGCGCTGCGCGTCGCTCGAGATCGGCTTTGGCACGGCGTTTCGCGTGTGTGCCCGCGCGCTGTTCCATCACTGCTTCGTGCCGCTGTCCATCGGCAACGACCTGAGCCGCTTCCTGCTCGCGCGTGCCGCGCGGCCGGGCATGGCGTCGGGACCTGTCGCGCGTGCCATCGTCGGTGACCATGCGATCGGCACCGCGGCGCTGCTGCTGCTCGCCGGCGCCGGCATGGGCGTGTTCGTCGACACCCGTGGATGGCCTGCCATCGTGCCGCTGGCAGCCGGCGCGATCGTCGTGGCGGGTGTACTGCTCGCGCGACGCGATCGCGCCGGCGCGCTGCACCGGCTCGCACCGCTGTTCGCACGGCGACGGCCGCTCGCCGAGGCGCTCCTGTGCTCACTCGCGATGCAGGCGCTGCTGGCGGCCGCGATTCACGTCGTCGCCACCGCAGCCGGCCTGGACGCGTCGTGGCATGTCGTGCTCGCGGTCAACGCGTGCGGGTCGCTGCTGCAGGTCATCCCGTTCAATCTCGGCGGTCTTCACCTGGGTGACGTCGCCGCGACGGGTCTCTACGTGTGGCTCGGCCTGTCGTTCGGCGATGCGCTGGTGCTCGGTTCACTCGCGTACGTCGCGCGGCTGTCCGTCGCACTCATCGGGGGTGTGCTGGACGCCGTCCCGCATGCCGCGCGCGACACCTGATCGCGGAAGATGCGTGGGGTTGCCTGGCGACCGGCATTGACGAGATCGGGCTTGAGTCGCATCAGCAGGTTGAGCCATGCGTGGCGGCTGCGGCAGCAGATCGCGAGCGGCTCGAACGTCGCCCCGATGAGGCCCTTGGCCGGATACGACCCCAGTCCCAGCTGCAGGTAGCGGCTGCCGCGCGCGATTGCGAAGCGGAGAACCTCGTCGGCCAGCAGGAACCAGGCATACCCTGGCGGGCCGGGTTCACGCCCGAAGAACGTCGCGACGGTCTGCGTCGCGTCGAACACGATCAGCCCGTGCGCCACCGGACGGCCGTCGCGCAATACCGCGAACAACCGGCTGCGCTCACCGAGGGTGTGCGCGACCTGCCGGTAGTAGTCGGGGGTGATCATCTCCCGCTTGAACCGTTGTGCGGACTCGAACACGCCCCGGGCTTGTGCGCACCACGTGTCTGCGTGGGTCGCGTAGTCGCACACGTCGACCACCGACAGTCCCGCCGCCCGCGCCCGCCGCAGGCGCCGCTCCACATCCTTGCGATACCGCGGCCGCATGTCCTCGAGATAGGCCGCGTGGCTGCGCCAGCGCACGTCGATGCGCGCGAGTGGCATGTTGGCGACTTTATGGAACCCATGCGCGAGGAGCGTCGCGATATCCGGGGCGTGCTCGGGCAGCAGGTCCCTGACGAGCACGATCGGGCTGCCCTGGGTCCGCGCGATGTCATGCGCGGCGTCGGCGACTCGACGCATCACGAGGTCGCGCGGGGCGTCCGCCCGTAACGAGACCGGGTGTCCCGCGACGAGCGGCACCGCGCACTCCGTGATCCGAACGCGCAGGAAACCCGGCCACGCGCGACGGATCCCGCGCGCCAGTCGCTGCAGTGCCGCGGGCAGCAGCTGGGCGAAATCGGTTACCACCGTCGCGACGCACGCGTGCGCGACCATCTCGTTGCGCGCGTTGAAAATCACGGGATAGAAGAACCGGCTGCCCGCGATACCGGCGGACTCGACCGCGGCGAGATACGCGTGCGAGCGCGTGATGCCGCCCGCGCCGACCAGCGCGTCCCAGCGCGTCGCATCGATGTCGTGGATGGACGTCAGGATCATCGTGCGGTATCCACCCTCGGCGGCGCGACCGTGCCGGCGGGCGGCAGGCCGGCCGATCAGCCCGACCCCGAATCGGCCGCGGCGCGCCGCGCGAGACGGTCCGAGGAAGTCGGGTTCTTTCGTCATGAGGATGGCGGATCCGGGTTCGCGATGCGCAGGCGTGCGGCCGGAGGTTAGCACGATGCGGGTCGTCGTGGATTCGATGCCGCGGGCTGCATGGTACATTGGCAGAACCCCGCATCCCCGACGAACCCGCCCCGGAAAGCGTATGACGCCGACGCGTGTCCCCGACCCACCCGGTGATGAACGACGCACCGGGCGTGCCCGTCCGCTCGCCGCGGCGGCGTCGGAACCCAGCGCGGAGGAGCGCGCGCTGTTCCGGGCAGCGACGAAAGATGTCCGGCGGCTGACGAGCGACACGCTGACCCTGCGCGCGCCGCCGCCACGGCCACGACCTCGCCCGGTCGTCGACGACCTGCCCGGCTCGACGCTCGCGGAGGCGTCTCCCGCCGAGCTGGACCACGCGGATCATCTCGCGTTCAAGCGCGTCGGCCTCCAGCCTGCGCACTGGCGGCGACTGCAGCGCGGCGAGTACGCGCTGGAAGAGACCCTCGATCTGCACGGCATGACGATCGCCGAGGCGCGCGCCGCGCTGTCAGGATTCCTGCGCCACTGCGTCGCCGGCGGCAGGCGCTGCGTGCGCATCGTGCACGGCAAGGGATACCGCTCGCCCGATCATTCGGCCGTACTCAAACCGCGCGTCGCGTATTGGCTCGCCCATGCCTCGGATGTGGTGGCCTACGCGAGCGCGCGCCCGGCCGACGGCGGCACCGGCGCGCTGTACGTGCTGCTGAAACGGGCACGCGGATGACGCGCAACGAGATCATGCTCGAAGCGACGGACGGCAGCCGCGTCCGGTTGCATTCCCACGGCGGCCAGGTGCTGTCCTGGCGCACCGCGGACGGCACCGAGCAGCTGTTCCTGAGCACCTCCGCGGATTTCACCCGAGGCGCGGCGATCCGGGGCGGCATCCCGGTCATCTTTCCGCAGTTCGCGGCACTGGGACCATTGCCGAAGCACGGCTTTGCACGCAACCGGGACTGGCAGCCGGACCCGGTGACGGATCCCGCGTGCAGGGTGCTGACGCTCGTCGATGACGCGTCCACGCACGCGCTGTGGCCGCACCGGTTCTTGCTGCGCCTGCGCGTCCGGATCGCGCCCTGGACCCTCGAGGTCCGGCTGGAGGTGACCAACCGGGATCCGGCGCCCTGCCCGTTCACGGCCGCGCTGCACACCTACCTGCGCGTCGCTGAGCTGCAGCGGACGCGGATTCTCGGACTCGAGGCGCGGCCGTACATCGATGCCGCCGCCGGCGGCATCCGGCGGCCCGGCGCGGCCGCACCCGTGACGTTTCCCGGCGAGGTCGATCGCGTCTATGCCGACGTGGCATCACCGGTGCGCGTCGTCGACGCCACCGGCACTCGCGTCATCACCCAGGAGGGGTTCCCTGACATCGTGGTGTGGAATCCTGGGGCGGAGCGCGCGGCGGATCTCGCCGATCTCGAACCGGGCGGTGCCGGACGGATGGTGTGCGTGGAAGCCGCCGCCGCTGCGCACCCTGTGCACCTCGCATCCGGCGCGACGTGGGTCGGCAGCCAGTCGATTCACGCAGCGCCACAAACCAGCCAGCCAGGAGAGCATCGATGAAGTGGATATTGTGGGTGATCGCGGTCACCGCGAACGGCAGCGATCTCGTGATCGACAAGACGATCTTCGACAGCCAGGACACGTGCATCAGCGCGCTGTCGCGTGTTCAGGACGTCAACAACACCGCGATAGGGTCCAACGCGCGGGTCGAAGCGATGTGTCTGCAGAGTTCGTTGTAGGTCGCACGGCGATCGCGTCGCGCACGTTGCCGGCGGTCAGAGCTTGGCGGTGGCCACGCTGTCCCCGTGGTTGTCGAGCAGCAATTCGACTTCACGCGCGGCCTGCGCGCACGCGCTGGTCGTCGCGAGCACCCTGAGCTTCATCGTCCATCCCAGCTCGCGCCCCTCCGCGCGTCCGATCGCTGCCTGGTTCAGGTGGTGGCAGATCTCCGCCATGCGGGCATCGGCGGCGGCGAGCGTCGGATCGGCATCGGTACGGCCCTCGATTTCGATCTCAGCGTGACGATCGAGCACCCGGCTCGCGACCCGGCTCTGGTACATGAACACGGCCTCGGCACGACTATCGTGGATTTTCGTGGTGGCCTGTTCCGGGCCGGCCTGGGAATTCAGGGTCGCGCAGCCTGCCAGCAGCAATCCCGGCAGTGCGGCGCTCAGTCTCAGCACCTGCGTGAAATCCATACGTCCGAACATCGTTCTTCGTGGGTTGACCGGGCGCGTGCGCCCATGGCTCGGTATTTGTAGGCACTAGAGCGGATCAGCGCCAGGAAACTTGAGACGGAGTGCCGAAGAAACCCGGCGATGTTGTGACGTTGAGAACGGGATCACAGGTCGGGCGGGCGGAAACGCGCGCCGACCGGAGTCGCAGGATCGTCATCGGGGGCGGCGCGGGTGCCCCGGCCGGGCAGCCCCGGGTGCGGCGGCTCAGCGCCGCATCAGGCGGTTCGAGGGGAGCGCGGGATCGCGTGCCTTGTGCGCAGCCTCGGCGCCGACCACGGGCAGACCCCGCGGATCCAGCAGCCCGACCTGCACCAGCACCGACGCCTGATCCCAATAGATATGCTCGTACGCCAGCTTGCCGTCGCGGAAATGAACGATCGCGACGAGCGCAACTTCGACCCGGCGGCCGGTCGGCGCCACCCCGGGCAGCATCCAGTCCATCGGCACCGTGTGCGTGAAGCGGAAAATCATCTCGTCGACGAGGCGATCGCGGCCGACCGTGCGCGACAGCGGCTCCATCTCGGTGTCCGGCGGCATCTGCGGGATGAAATGCTTCGCGTAGAACTCGCGCAATTCGACCTTGCCCACGCCGCCCGTCATCACCGGAATGTGATTGACGTAGGCATCCTCCACCATCGTCGCGAGCGTGTCCTCGGTGTTGGCGGTCTCGAACTCGTACTTCACGTGCTCGGTCCACAAGGCTTCGAGCTCCGCGGACGTCATCGTGCTCATCGCGTCTCCTCCCGATCTGGTGCGGCCGGTGACAGCAGCGCGACGGCCATCGCCGCAATCCCTTCACCGCGGCCGGTAAAGCCCATCTTCTCGGTCGTGGTGCCCTTGATGTTCACCTGGTTGACCGCCAGTTCCAGGTCTGCGGCAATGCGTTCGCACATCGTCGCCACGTGCGGCGAGACGCGCGGCTGCTCGCAGATAACGGTGGCATCGACATTGGCGACGCGGTACCCGGCGTCGCGCACCAGTCCGGCGGTGCGTCGCAGCAGGATCCGGCTGTCGATCCCCTTGAACTCTCCGCGAGTGTCGGGAAAGTGGCGTCCGATGTCGCCGAGCGCAGCGGCGCCCAGCAGCGCGTCGCAGATTGCGTGCAGCAGCACGTCTCCGTCCGAGTGCGCCGCGAGCCCGCGATCGTGCGGGATGCGAACACCGCCGAGGAACACGTGATCGCCGTCGCGGAACCTGTGAGCGTCGTAGCCCTGGCCGACTCGCATCATCTTCCCTCCTTCGTCTGGGCCGCAAGGAACAGGCCGGCAAGCACCAGGTCCTCGGGTCGCGTGATCTTCAGGTTGTCCGCCCTTCCTTCCACCACGCGCACGGTGCCGCCCGCGAGTTCGATCGCCTGTGCCTCGTCGGTCACGATGCGACCGTCAGCGACCGCACCCGCGAGCGCCTGTCGCAGTTCGCCCAGCCGGAACATCTGCGGCGTCAGCGCGTGCCACAGGTGCGTGCGATCGACGGTGTCCTCGATCACACCGGAGGAATCGCAGCGCTTGAGCGTATCGCGCACGGCGGTGCCGAGGATGCATCCCGTCGCCGTGCCGGCAATCGCCGCATCGATCAGCCGGGTGAGATCGTGCGGATGGAGGCAGGGCCGCGCGGCGTCGTGGACAAGTACCCAGTCCCGCACGTCCGCGTCCGCCACGAGCGTGTCCAGCGCGTTCAGCACGGAGTGGCAACGTTCGCGGCCTCCGGGGGCCACCCGGTGAGGCGGCAGGGCGGACTGCACGATCGGCCAGAGCGCGTCGTCCGCGGCGACGGCCACCACGACGCCGGCGATGCGGGGGTGGTTCGCGAGCCGCGCGAGCGTGTGCTCGATGATCGGACGACCGCCGAGTTCGAGGTACTGCTTGGGGACGTCGGCCCCCATGCGCGCACCCTTGCCGCCAGCCGGAACGACCGCCCAGCAGCGGGCGCCGGACTCACTCATCGGCGGCCTCCGGGGTTGCCGCCGGTGCGGGCGGCGGCGTCTCGATCATCTGGTAGAAGATCTCACCCTCGCGAATCATCCCCATCTCGCTGCGCGCGATCTCCTCCACGGTGTCCAGCCCTTCCTTGAGGTCGACCACCTCGGCCGCGAGCTTCGCGTTGCGCTGCCGCAGGGATTCGAGTGCCTGTTCCTGGGCGCGGATCTGCGACTCCAGCCTGTGCACGTCTCGCCTGCCCCCTTTGCCGAACCACCACGTGAACTGCAGCGCGAGCAGCACCGCAGCGAGGATGACGGCGAAGACGCGCAGCATCTACTTCAGGTTGTAGAACGCTGCGCGCCCGGGGTATTTCGCACGTGCGCCAAGTTCGTGCTCGATGACGAGCAGCCGGTTGTACTTCGCGATGCGATCGGAACGGGACAGCGACCCGGTCTTGATCTGCCCGGTGCTCTTGCCCACCGCGATGTCGGCAATCGTGGTGTCCTCGGTCTCCCCGGAGCGATGAGACACCACCGCGGTGTAGTTCGCACCCCGCGCCATGTCGATCGCCTCGAACGTCTCCGTGAGCGTCCCGATCTGGTTGACCTTGATCAGTATCGAGTTGCCGATGTGATCGTCGATGCCACGCTTCAGGATGGCGGTGTTGGTGACGAACAGGTCGTCACCCACGAGCTGCACGCTGCGACCGATGGCGTCGGTGAGGATCTTCCACCCCGCCCAGTCGTTCTGATCCATGCCATCCTCGATCGTCACGATGGGATACTCGCGCGTCCACGACGCGAGCATGTCCGCCATCTGCTGGCTGGTCAGGCGTCGATTCTCCGACGCAAGGTGATAGGACCCGTTCTCATGGAATTCGGAACTGGCGACGTCCAGGCCAAGTACGATCTCCCGGCCGAGCGTGAAGCCCGCGCGCCCGATCGCGTCCGCGATGAGGTCGAGCGCGGCGCGGTTGGAGGGCAGATCAGGTGCGAAGCCGCCTTCGTCGCCCACCGCGGTGCTGGCGCCCCGCTGCGCGAGGACGGATTTCAGCGCATGGAAGATCTCGGCACCGTAGCGCAGTGCTTCCGCGAAGCTCGGCGCGCCCACGGGCAGGATCATGAACTCCTGGAAATCCACGTTGTTGCTCGCGTGCGCGCCGCCGTTGATGATGTTCATCATCGGAACCGGCATCTCGTAGGTTTCGCTCTGCCGGAAATGCGCATACAGCGGAAGCTTCGCCTCGTTCGCCGCCGCGTGGGCGGCCGCCATCGACACCGCAAGCGTGGCGTTGGCGCCGAGCCTGGCCTTGTTCGGCGTGCCGTCGAGCGCAATCATCGCGCGATCGAGGCCCACCTGGTCGGCAACCTCGCGACCGCGCAGTGCGGGCGCGATCAGCTCGTTGACGTGACGAACCGCGGAGCGCACACCCTTGCCGAGATACCGCCCCTTGTCACCGTCCCGCAACTCGAGCGCTTCGCGTTCGCCGGTCGATGCGCCGGACGGCACCTGCGCCGCGCCGCGCGCACCACCGGCCGTCCAGACCTCGGCACGGACCGTGGGGTTGCCACGCGAATCCATCACTTCGAGCGCTTCGATCTTCTGTATCTCGGACATAGAAACTCCTTGGCAGAGGCGCGGGCAGTCCCCGCGACAGGTTTTCCGCGGCGCGATCGCGCCCCGCGTCAGTCCCGCATCACGCCGGCCCGCTTGACCGTTTCATCGAGGGTCCGCAGCGTTTCCAGCAGTTCGCGCATGCGCCCGAGGGGCCACGCGTTGGGTCCGTCGCTCAACGCGCGGTCAGGATCGGGGTGCGTCTCCATGAAGAGACCGGCAATACCCACCGCGGTCGCCGCGCGCGCAAGCGACGGCACGAACTCGCGCTGACCACCTGAACTCGTTCCCTGCCCGCCGGGCATCTGCACCGAGTGCGTCGCGTCGAACACCACCGGCGCGCCCGTTTCGCGCATCACCACCAGCGAGCGCATGTCGGAGACGAGGTAGTTGTAGCCGAAACAGGCGCCGCGTTCGCACACCATGATCTGATCGTTGCCTTCCGCGCGCGCCTTGGCGACGACGTGCCGCATGTCCCACGGCGCGAGGAACTGCGCCTTCTTGATATTCACCGGTCGTCCCTGGCGGGCAACGGCACGGATGAAGTTGGTCTGCCGGCACAGGAATGCCGGGGTCTGCAGCACGTCCGCCACGGCGGCGATCTCGTCCAGCGGGGAGTCCTCGTGAACGTCGGTCAATACCGGCACGCCCACCTGCCGGCGGACTTCCGCCAGGATGCGCAGCCCCGCCTCGAGGCCGGGACCACGAAAGCTCTCGTGCGAGGTGCGGTTCGCCTTGTCGAACGAGGACTTGAACACGAAGGGGATCCCGAGCGCCTGGGTCATGTCGCGCAGCACGCCCGCGGTGTCCACGCACAGCGCCTCGGACTCGATCACACAGGGGCCGGCGATCAGGAAGAACGGCCGATCGCCACCGACCTCGAAGTCACACAGTCGCATTGCTGACGCTGGCGGTCTTCCGCTTCCGGTAGGCGAGCGCGGCGCGCACGTAGGACGTGAACAGCGGATGCCCGTCGCGCGGGGTCGAAGTGAATTCCGGGTGGAACTGGCACCCCACGAACCAGGGGTGTGTCGGGATCTCGATTATCTCCACGAGGTTCCCGTCCATCGAACGCCCGGCAATCCGCATGCCTGCGGCTTCGAGCTCCATCATGTAGGTATTGTTGAACTCGTAGCGATGACGGTGACGCTCGACGATAGTCTCGGTGTCGTATGCACGCGCGACCACGCTGTCCGGCGCGAGCTTGCACTGCTGTCCCCCGAGCCGCATCGTCCCGCCCTTCTCGTCCTGCACGCTGCGACGCTGCATCGAGCCGTCCGCCGCGAGCCATTCAGTGATGAGCGCGATCACCGGGTACCTGGTGGTGCGACTGAACTCGGTGCTGTGCGCGTCGGCGAGCTTCGCGCAGTGCCGCGCGAACTCGATCACCGCCACCTGCATGCCGAGACAGATACCGAGATACGGGACCTTGTGCTCGCGGGCGTACTGCGCAGCCGTGATCTTGCCCTCGATACCGCGCTCCCCGAAGCCCGGCGCCACGAGCACGGCATCCATGTCGGCCAGGCAGCCGGGTCCCTCGCGCTCAATCGATTCGGCGTCCACGTACCGGATGTTGACGCGGGTGCGGGTATGGATACCGGCATGGATGAGCGCCTCCGACAGCGACTTGTACGACTCGGTCAGGTACACGTACTTGCCGACCATCGCGATGTCGACTTCCGACTGCGGGTTCGCCTGCGCTTCCACCACCGCGCGCCATTCCTTCAAATCGGTCGGCGGCGCCTGGATGCCGAGCTTCTCGACGACGATCTCATCGAGGCCTTCGGCGTGCAGCATCATCGGGATCTTGTAGATTGAATCGGCATCGATTGCCGAGATCACCGCGCGCTCCTCCACGTTGGTGAACAGCGCGATTTTCCGCCGCTCGGAATCCGGAAGATGCCGATCCGAGCGGCACAGCAGGATATCGGGCTGGATACCGATGGAGCGCAACTCCTTGACGGAATGCTGGGTGGGCTTGGTCTTCATCTCGCCGGCCGAACCGATGTACGGTACCAGCGTCAGGTGGATGAACAGGGTATGTCGCGCGCCGAGCTCGACTCGCATCTGGCGGATAGCCTCCAGGAACGGCAGCGACTCGATGTCGCCAACCGTGCCGCCGATCTCGACCATCGCGATCTCGGCATCGCCGGCGCCCTGCCGGATGCAGGTCTTGATCTCATCGGTGATGTGCGGGATGACCTGCACGGTCGCCCCGAGGTATTCCCCGCGACGTTCCTTGCGGATGACGCGCTCGTAGATACGGCCGGTCGTGTAGTTGCTGTTCGAGCTGGTCCGGCAGCGCACGAAACGCTCGTAGTGCCCCAGGTCGAGGTCTGTCTCGGCCCCGTCCTCGGTGACGAATACCTCGCCATGCTGGAACGGGCTCATCGTGCCCGGATCGACATTGATGTAGGGATCGAGCTTGATCATCGCCACGCCGAGACCGCGCGCCTCGAGGATCGCCCCCAACGACGCCGACGCGATGCCTTTGCCAAGCGAGGAAACGACACCACCGGTGATGAAGACGTAGCGCGTCATGCAATGCCTTAGCGTTGGAATTCGTGTGGGCGTGGCGCGGTGCCGGGGGGCCGTGGAAGGGACGGTCGGGGGCGCCGGGTCGCGACCGAGAAACTACCAGAATCGGGGGTGACTGCTCAACGACCGGCGGCCGGATTCGGGTACAGGCAGGCGCACGATTCGACTATGCTGTCGCGGCACCGGGCCGGGCCGCGCGGCGGCGGACGTGCCGGTGTTCAACGCTCGCGCAGGGATCGAACATGACCGCAACTCCTTCGTCGGGATCGAGGCATTCCCGCTGGCCCGCCCGCCTCGCGTGGCTCGCCGTGTCGATTGTCGGCGCGGGCACGCTCGGTGCCATCGCGCTCCGTCGCGGCGAGTCGATCAACAGTTTCTGGTTCGTGGTCGCCGCGGCCTGTGTGTACGCCATCGGCTACCGGTTCTACAGCCTGTTCATCGCCACCCGGGTGCTGCTGCTCGATTCGACGCGGGCAACGCCTGCGGAGCGCCTCAACGACGGGCGGGATTTCGTGCCGACCAACCGGTGGATCGTGTTCGGCCACCATTTCGCCGCGATTGCCGGTCCCGGACCGCTGATCGGACCCACGCTCGCGGCACAGTTCGGCTACCTGCCCGGCACGCTGTGGATCGTGCTCGGCGGCGTCCTCGGCGGCTGCGTGCAGGATTTCGTGGTGCTGTTCTGTTCCTTGCGCCGCAACGGGCGTTCGCTCGGACAGATGGCGCGCGACGAACTCGGTGCACTGGGCGGGCTCGCGGCGATGCTCGGCGTCGTGATGATCAGCCTCATCCTCATCGCGGTGCTTGGACTGGTCGTCGTCAACGCGATGAAACACAGTCCGTGGGCGACATTCACGGTCGCGGCCACCATTCCCATCGCGCTCGTGATGGGCGTCTACATGCGCAGTCTGCGCCCCGGTCAGGTGCTCGAAGCGACCGCACTCGGCGTCGCGCTGCTGCTGCTCGCGGTCGCCGGCGGCGGCTGGATCGATGACCTGCCGGACATCCGGACATGGTTCGACTACGACGCGCCGACGCTCGCACTGCTGATCATCGCCTATGGCTTCTGCGCGGCGGTGCTCCCGGTCTGGCTGCTGCTCGCGCCGCGCGACTACCTCTCCACGTTCATGAAGGTCGGGACCATCCTCGCGCTCGCGCTCGCGATCCTGGTGCTGCGGCCGGATATCCGGATGCCGGCGGTAACCCAGTTCATCGACGGCACCGGCCCGATCTTCTCGGGCAAACTGTTCCCGTTCGTGTTCATCACGATCGCCTGCGGGGCGATTTCCGGGTTTCACGCGCTGATTTCGTCCGGGACCACCCCCAAGCTGCTGGTCAACGAGGCGGATGCGCGGATGATCGGATACGGCGCGATGATGATGGAATCGTTCGTCGCGGTGATGGCGATGATCGCGGCGACGGTGCTCGAACCGGGCGTGTACTTTGCGATCAACAGCCCGGCCGGCATCGTCGGCAAAGAGGCTGCCCAGGCCGTTGCAACCATCAGCGCGTGGGGATTTCCGGTCACGGTCGAACAGATGGAGAGTCTCGCACGCCAGATGGGCGAGGCGACCTTGTTCGCGCGCACCGGCGGAGCGCCGTCGCTGGCGGTCGGGATGGCGAACATCTTCGCGGCGTTCACCGGGCCGGGGCTGCTCGCGGTGTGGTACCACTTCGCGATCATGTTCGAGGCGCTGTTCATCCTGACGACGCTCGACGCCGGCACCCGCGTCGCCCGTTTCATCCTGCAGGATTTCCTCGGCAACTTCTGGGCGCCCCTGGGCCGCACCAGCTGGTACCCCAGTGTGCTGATGACCAGCGCGGCGGTGGTCGGGGCCTGGGGCTGGTTCCTGTACCAGGGCACGATCGACCCTCTCGGCGGCATCAACAGCATGTGGCCGCTGTTCGGCATCGCCAACCAGATGCTCGCCGCGATCGCGTTGTGCGTGACGACCACGATCCTGGTGAAGTCAGGTCGTGCGCGTCACGCCTGGGTGACGGGCCTGCCGCTCGCGTGGCTGCTCGTGGTCACGACAACGGCAGCGGTGCAGAAGCTGTTCAGCCCCGCGCCGCGTCTCGGATTCCTGGCGCATGCGGCAGATCTCGGGGAACGTCTCGCGGCCGGGACCCTGCCGGCCGATCTCGCGACGCAGGCGCCGCGACTGATCTTCAACGATCGCCTGAACGCCGGGCTGACCCTGCTGTTTCTCGCCCTCGCGTGGATCCTGGTCCTTGATATGTCGCGGGTATGCCTGCGCCATCTGCGGGGGCGTGACGTCCGGCCGCTCAGCGAGGCGGGCTATGTCCGCAGTTCGTTTGCGCGCCCCTGAGCCGCCGCCGCGGCTGCACGCGCTGTGGGCGTGGGTCCGGGAGTACCTGCGCTTCCTGAACGGCGACAGCGCGTATGCGCGTTACGTCGCGCATTTCCGCGCGATTCATGGTGACGGAATGCCGCTCACGCGCGGCGAGTTCCACCGCCGGGAGCTGGAGCGGCGCTGGAGCGGGGTGCGCCGCTGCTGCTGATCGCGCTGGCCGGTTTTCCTAGGGTTCGTTGTCCATGTGGAGGTCATCGACCATCAGGCCGTCCCGCATCGCGTAGTTGACGAGCCGCACATGACTCGGCACCGACGTCTGGTCCGGATCGGTGACGCTCAGCAGATGGGTCGCGTGCCAGATCGCGAGGAAGTCGGACGCCGTGTCCGCGTGTTCCTTGTAATACCCGGGATCGGCGCGGATCTCGCGGTGGGGATACCCGAGTTCCTTCGCTGCATCCGCGGTGCACTGGCTGCCGCGCGGGCCAGCGCTGGACACGAATTCGCAGCGTGTGACACCCCAGAGCGGCAGGTTCAGCGACAGGAAGCGCGCCAGGATTTCGCGCCATAGCGCGCTCTTCAGCCGCACCAGCGGATCGAACACGAGGATGCGGGCGAGCTCCGGATGCGCCAGTTCCTTCTGCCATACAGCCGGCAACGCGCAGTTCTTCGGCGCCTGCCGCCACAATTTTGCCATGTCGGCGTCGCGCATCGCGGCGTCGCCGCAGCCGAGCCGGGCCACGCGGAAGCGCTGCTCGGGATTGGCCTGCGCGAACCGAAAAAATTCGTCCAGGTAGTTGGTAAGCGCGCGCGGACCAAGCGGGGCGCCATCGCTGCCCTGGCACGGCAGCGCGTACGCGTTGCCGGTCGGGCCGTGCCACGCGAAGGGATCCGCGCCGTGATACCGGATGGCAGTTGCCGCGCTGGGTTCGTTTGACTGCCCGTTCACGCGGGCGCCGAAAACGAACGTGGGCTCGACATGCGGCGTGCTGCGGGACGGAGCCCTGGCTTTGGTCTGGGCCGGGGAGGCGACGGTCATGGGGCGCTCCATTTTCCTGAAAGGACTGTGACTGTCCCGGGATAGCGGCCACGCCGGTCGCATTCTGAACCAGCGTTACGGAGACGCCCCCTGTTGCATGCGTGCGAGCGGGACCGAAATGTCGAAGTGGATGTCGTGCAGCATGTCCGTCCCGGGTTCGTGGACTTCGTAGACATGGCACGGCCGATCCCGGGCGCAGGTCCGTTCGTAGTCACCGCCAACTTCGAAACGATGCCGCGCAAGGTAAAAGTGCTCTTCGTCGAGCGAAATCACCGGACACGGGGCGTCGGCCGAGCGACCCTCGCCGCCCCGGCAGATCGAGTCGAACAGGGCCTCGGCCACGCGGTGATGAAACCGCGCGGTTGCGGTCTCGCCCGTCATTTCGAGTGCCCGCGCGAGCCCGAGATGGGCGAACGGGTTCACGTATTCGTCGGCGAGCCACGCGCGGGCGGCGGCTATCGCGTCCGCCCAGGATTCCTTCTCGAGCGCCTGCTGCACGGCCCGACGCGCCGCCTGCCCGCGCGCCGCGCCGGGCCTGTAGGCCGGAGTCTGCGCAAACGCGAAGCGCAACGACCGGAAATCGACGCCGAGATCCCCGCCCTCGACCCGCTGCCGCAGCGACGGATAGTCCTCCGCCGACACCGTGGCGGGCCCAAGCGCCAGCACGGCGAACAGCGCGAACACCCGGTAACGCCCCATGGATGTCATTGCAAACCTCCCGCGAGCAACCGGTCGAGCGTGGTGACGACCAGTGCCGCCGCGCGTTCGACATGCCCGCTACCGGTTCTCGGCTGACCCACGCAAAACCTCAGCACGTAACGCCCGTCGAGCGTCGTATGCGACAGGAACACCTCGCCGCTGTCGTTCAGCGACTCCAGCAGCGCGCGGTTGAGCGCGTCGCTGCCGCGGCAGCGGAAGCAGTGCAGGTTGAGCCGCGTCGGCGCAACCACGTCGAACCGCGGATCGTCGGCAATCCGTTCGGCGAAGCGCGCGGTGAGTCCGACGTGCCGCCGGATGTGCGCCTGCAGTCCCTCGACCCCGTACCGGCGCAGCACGAACCACAGTTTCAGCGCCCGGAAGCGCCGCCCCAGCGGGATCTGCCAATCCCGGTAGTCGATGACGTCGCCGGCCTCGGTCGCGGGATTGCGCAGGTACTCCGGCGTGATCGACAGCGCGCTTACCAGTTGCTCCCGATCCGCCACGTAAAGGCAGCTGCAGTCAAAGTTGGTCAGCAGCCACTTGTGTGGATTGAAGCAGTAGCTGTCGGCCGCCTCGAGCCCCGCGAGCAGCGGCCGGTACTCGGGACACACGGCGGCGCTGCCAGCCAGTGCGGCATCGACGTGCAGCCAGAGACCTTCGCGCCGGCAGATCGCGCCGACTTCCGGCAACGGATCGAACGCGAGCGTGGAGGTGGTCCCGAGCGTCACGCAGACCATGCACGGCGTGAGACCCGCCGCGCGGTCGGCGGCGATCTGCGCGGCCAGTGCGTCGGGCCGCAGTGCAAACTCCCCGTCCACCGGGATCTTGCGCAGCTGTCGCTGTCCGAGGCCCGCCACGCGCACGGCCTTGTCAAGCGACGAATGGGCCTGGGTCGACCCGTACACAACCAGGTCTCCCCGGCAACCTTCCTCGTTGGTGCGACCGCCGCTCGCGCGTTCGCGCGCGGCGAGCAGCGCGCACAGCACCGCGCTCGAGGCCGAATCCTGCAGCACCCCACCCCCGCGCGCCGAGGAGCGGAAGGCGGGCGGCAGTCCGCACAGGTCCGCGAGCCAGTCGAGCACATGGGTTTCGAGCTCCGTGCACGCGGGGCTCGTGATCCACAGCATGCCCTGCACGCCGAGCGCGGCGGAGACGAGCTCACCGAGCACCGCGGGCCACGAGCTGTTGGCGGGGAAATACGCGAAGAAGTTCGGGGACTGCCAGTGCGTCAGTCCGGGCACCACGAGGCGCTGGAGGTCTGCGAGGATCGCCTCGGGCGGTTCCGGCCGCGCCGGCGCCGCGGCAGGCAGCGCGGCGCGCAGCGCCCCTGGGGTGGCACGCGAACGCACCGGGAATTCCTCTACGCGGGCGAGGTACTCGATGATCCAGTCGAGGAACAGCAGTGCTTCGCGCCGGAATTCCGCCGCATCGAAAGCCGCCGGCGCCGACGGGGTCCCGCTCACGGACAGGCCGCGTGCAGTGCCGAAGCCGACCGTGGGCGCCGCGGACCCGCCGACCTCAGAGGTTGGCCAGCACGTGCTCGGCAGCGCTGACCTTGAACTCCATCGGGGCTTCGATGAACACGTGCTTCACCACACCGTTCTCGACGACGAGCGCGAAACGCTGACCGCGCGTGCCCATGCCGAAACCGCTGGCGTCCAGTTCGAGTCCCAGCGCCTTGGTATACGCGCAGTTGCCGTCCGCCAGCATCGTGATCTTGCCGTCCGCGCCGGCATGTTTGCCCCATGCACCCATCACGAACGCATCGTTCACCGCCAGGCACGCGATGGTGTCGACGCCCTTGGCCTTGAGCTTGTCTGCGTTCTCGATGTAGCCCGGCAGGTGTTTCGCGGAACACGTGGGGGTAAATGCGCCGGGCACCGAGAACAGCACGACCTTCTTGCCGTCGAACAGTTCGGCGCTCGTCAGTTGGCCCGGTCCCTTGTCGGTCATGATTCCGAACGTGCCGGTGGGCATCTTGTCGCCAGCCTTGATCGCCATGGGGCCTCCTGTGGGGGTTTGGATGAGTCCATGCATTGTGCCATCGCGCCCGGGTCGCGGGTAGGTCGTGGGTGCGCGTGAAGTGCACCTATAATGCGTCCGTGAGCCGTACCTTCGCCCGCCTGATCACCGCGACAGTCCGCACGCTCGTCGCGCCGCTCAGCGCACGCCAGCGCCAGCGCGTACTGGCCCGCGTGATCGCGGAGCTGCGACGCGACGAGGCGGTGACGATCGAAACCCCACGCGGCACGTTGAAATTCCTGCAGGCGCGCGGGGCATTCGCGGCAAGCGCGATCGCCCGTTTCCATTCCGACGAGCCGGAAACACTCGCCTGGATCGACGGTTTCGCACCCGGCGAGGTGTTGTGGGACATCGGCGCGAACATCGGGTTGTACGCGCTGTATGCGGGGCTGGATCCGACCCGGCGGGTGTTCGCATTCGAGCCCTCGGCGTTCAATTTCGGCGTGCTGGCGGAACACATCGCGTTGAACCGGATGGACGACCGCGTGCGGCCGTTGTGCATCGCGCTCGGAGCGCACGGCGGGCTCGGAGAACTGTGCATGCGGCACACGGATCCCGGTCACGGCAGCAACGCGCTGAACGTCGCGGCGAACAACTTCGGGCCTTTCGAGCCGACGTTTCGCCAGGCCATCCCTGCCTACACGATCGACGGATTCCGCGCCACGTTCGACCTTCCGCCGCCCGCGCACCTGAAGCTCGACGTCGACGGCATCGAACTCGACATCGTGCGCGGCGCGGAGCGCACGTTGCCGCATGTGAATTCGTTGCTGGTGGAAGTGGAAGGCGCTACCGGCGCGGCAGGTGTCGACGAACTGACCGCGCGACTCGCCGCTGCGGGGCTGGTGGAAGACCCCGCGATCCGCGCGCAGGGATCCTGTCGCAACCGGCTGTACCGCCGCGCCTGACGTCAGTCCTGCGGAGCGGTTTCGCGCAGGAATTCCTGGGCCGCCGCAACCCCACTGCCCGGGCTCACCATCACGCCACAGTCGCGCAAGGTCATCTCGGTGCCGGCGAGCGCGCTCAGCACCATGATTTCATCGAGGTCGCCGAGATGCCCGATGCGGAAGACCTTGCCGGCAACCTGTGACAATCCCCCGCCAAGCGACAGGTTGTAACGCCGATAGGCGTGAGCCACGACTTTCCCGCTGTCCGTACCTTCAGGCACCACCACCGCCGTGACGGTGCTCGAGTACCATTTCGGATCCTGGGCGCACACGCGCAGTCCCCACGCGGACACGGCGCGGCGTACTGCCTCGCCGAAGCGGAAATGTCGCGCGTAGACATTGGGCAGACCCTCTTCGAACAGCATGTTCACGGATTCGCGCAGGCCGTGAATCAGGGTCATCGCCGGGGTGTACGGGAACCATCCGCCCTCGTTCATCCTCAGCATGTCGTCGAAGTCGAAGTAGGCGCGCCGCATCGTCGCCGTCCTGCACGCCTCGAGCGCCTTGCGACTGGCGCCGACGATGCCGAGGCCCGTGGGCAGCATGAAGCCCTTCTGCGATCCCGCGACGGCGAGGTCCACGCCCCAGGTGTCCATGTCGAACGCGATGCATCCGATCGAGCTGACGCCATCCACGTAGAGCATGGCCGGATGCTTGAGGTCATCGAGGATCCGGCGTACCGCAGCGATGTCACTGGTGACGCCTGTCGCGGTTTCATTGTGGGTGACGAGCACCGCCCTGATACGGTGCTCGCGGTCGGCGGACAGCGCCGCATGGTACTTCTCGAGCGGGACGCCAGTGCCCCACTCACATTCGAACAGGTGCACTTCCAGTCCCAGCCTGCGGCACATCTCGGCCCACAGGTGGCTGAACTGGCCGTAGCGCGCGTGCAGGACCTGGTCACCCGGTGACAGCGTATTGGTCAACGCCGCTTCCCAGCCGCCGGTGCCGGACGACGGGAAGATGAACACGTGGCCCTCGCGGGTGCCGAAAATCCGCTTCAGGTCGGCGAACAGCGGCAGCACGCTCTGGGGGTAGTCCGCCCGGCGGTGGTCTTCGAGCGGCACGTTCATCGCGCGTCGCACGCGTTCGGGAATATTGGTCGGTCCAGGAATGAACAGGTGGTTGCGGCCAGGCATGGAAACCTCCGGTGTGCCACGACCGGAAAACGCTCTTCAACCGCAGTCGGCTTCCAGTGGCGGGTGTGGATTGCAGGGAGCGGGGCGATGCGCAGGGGTACCCCGGGTCAGTCGCGGGACTTTACACGGCGGCCCGGAGCGCTGCCAAGCCCCGCACCCGCCGCTCAGGGCCCCAGTGCCTGCGCGAGATCGGATTCCAGGTCCGCCATGTCCTCCAGCCCGATGGAGAGGCGGATGAGCGCGTCGCCGATTCCCATTTCGCGTCGCGCGTCGGGCGCGAGCCGCCCATGCGTCGTGCTTGCCGGGTGGGTGACGATGCTCCGCGTGTCACCGAGGTTGCCGGTAATCGAGAACAGCTTCAGGTGGTCGATGACCCGCCAGGCCTCGGCGCGTCCGCCGTGCACCTCGAACGACACGATGCCGCCGAATCCG
The DNA here is from genome assembly GCA_050247235.1 of Gammaproteobacteria bacterium. Taxonomy (GTDB): domain Bacteria; phylum Pseudomonadota; class Gammaproteobacteria; genus CAIKBL01. Next base: position 17,353 of record JBFWUN010000016.1, on the reverse strand, counting down.
CGCTGCTGGCGTGCCGCGAGCGCGTGCTGCGGATGGCCCGGCAATCCAGGGTAAAAGACCTTCGCGACTGCCGGGTGCACCTCCAGCCATGCGGCAATCCTGCCTGCTGACTGGCTGTGCGCCTGCATCCGCAGGGTCAGGGTTTCCAGCCCCTTCAGGAACACCCAGGCATTGAACGGGCTCATGCTGGGGCCGGCGGCGCGCAGGAACGGGAAGAACCGGTCACGAATCCGCGCCGCGGTCGTCACGATTGCCCCACCCACGCAGCGACCTTGTCCATCCAGGTACTTCGTCGCCGAGTGCACCACGATATCCGCGCCGAGCGCGAGCGGCTGCTGCAGCGCCGGCGTGCAGAAGCAGTTGTCGACCACCAGCAGGCGGTCGGGCTCCGCATGCGCCAGCGCGGCAAGCGCCGCGATGTCGGCGACCTCCGTCAGCGGATTGGAAGGTGTTTCGAGAAACAGCAGTCGCGTGTGCGCGGTGAGTGCCCGTTGCCAGGCATCCAGGTCGGTCGCTTCCACGAACGTAGTCGAGATCCCGAACTTCGCCAGTGACTGCAGGAGGCCGGTGGTCGTGCCGAAGATCCCGCGCGCGCTCACGATGTGATCGCCGGACTGCAGCAGCCCGAGCAGCACCGTCAGGATGGCGCTCATGCCCGAGGAGGTCGCGAGACACGCCTCGCCACGTTCGAGCGCGGCCAGACGCTCCTCGAACACCCGCACGGTGGGATTCGTGAATCTTGAATAGACGTTGCCGTCGATTTCGCCGGCGAACACCGCGGCGGCCTGCGCCGCCGATTCGAAGCAGAAACTCGACGTCAGGAACAGCGGGTCGCTGTTCTCCTGCTCGGCCGATCGATGCACGCCGGCGCGCGCGCCGATGGTGCTCAACCCCAGAGACTCGTACGGGTTCTCGGACATGGATGGCTCCATCGGAAGGTTCGGCAGCATTGCGCCGGCGGCGCGCGGAAGTCCGGTCGTGCGACCGCGCCTGCGCCGTTCAGTTCATGTCGACGACGGTTCCGCTCGACGTGTGCAGGTCCTGCAGTGCATTGCTCGCCGCCGCCCTCCGGGCCTTGGCCTCGTCGGAGCGCAGCAGCTGGACCTGGCTCAGGTATCCCTCGCTGATGTCACCCGTGACGTAGCAGCCGTTGAAGCAGGAGAGATCGAACGCCTCGATGGCCGGATTGCCGCGCCGCGCACACTCCACGAGATCGTCGAGATCCTGGTAGATCAGGCGATCCGCGCCGAGCAACCGGCAGACTTCGTCGACGGTGCGCCGGTGCGCCACCAGTTCCTCGCTGGTGGGCATGTCGATGCCGTAAACGTTTGGAAACGCGACCGGCGGCGCCGCCGACGCGAAGTACACGCGGTGTGCCCCCGATTCACGGGCCATCTCGATGATCTGCGATGACGTGGTGCCACGGACGATCGAGTCGTCGACGAGCAGCACGTTCTTGCCCTCGAATTCGAGATCGATCGCATTGAGCTTCTGCCGCACCGATTTCCGGCGCATCGATTGCCCCGGCATGATGAACGTCCGCGGAATGTAGCGGTTCTTGATGAACCCTTCGCGGTAGTGGACACCCAGCGCATGCGCGAGCTCCAGCGCCGCGGTACGCGAAGTATCCGGGATGGGAATCACGACGTCGATGTCGTGGTCGCCCCATTCCCGGCGGATCTTGCGCGCGAGCGACTCGCCCATCCGCATGCGCGCCTTGTGCACCGAGATTCCGTCGATAATCGAATCGGGACGCGCGAGGTACACGTGTTCGAAGATGCACGGGGTGAGTCGCGGATTGTCGACACACTGCTGGGAGTGCAGCTCTCCCTCCTTGCTGATGAACACAACCTCTCCGGGCGCGATGTCGCGTACGAGCTCAAATCCAAGCACGTCGATGGCGACGGATTCCGACGCGAGAATGAACTCGGTGCCGGTTGGCGTGGTGCGCTTCCCGAACACGATCGGCCGGATCCCGAACGGATCGCGGAAGCCGAGAATCCCGACGCCCGTGATCATCGCCACCGCCGCGTAACCGCCACGGCAGCGGGTGTGCAGGCGCGCGACTGCGCGGAAGATGTCCTCGGGGCCGATGCGTCGCTTGCCGAAGCTCTGCAGCTCGTGGGCGAACACGTTGAGCAGCACTTCGGAGTCGGAGTCGGTGTTGATGTGGCGGAGACCGTCCTGGAACAGCTCCCGTTTGAGCTGGTCGGAGTTCGTGAGGTTGCCGTTGTGCGCCAGCGAGATGCCGTAAGGAGAATTGACATAGAACGGCTGCGCCTCGGCGGTCGATGATGCCCCTGCCGTCGGGTACCGCACGTGGCCGATGCCCATGCGGCCCTTCAGGTTGATCATGTGCCGGGTGTGGAACACGTCGCGCACGAGCCCGTCCGACTTCCGCAGGTAGACCCGGCCGTCCTCGTACGTGGCGATGCCGGCGGCATCCTGTCCGCGGTGCTGGAGCACGGTCAGGCCGTCGTAGAGCGTCTGGTTCACCGCCTGCTTCGCGACGATGCCGATCAATCCGCACATAGCTGGTTCCGCCCGGGATTCCTGGTGAGGTGTGTGCCCGCGTCAGGGACGGGGGCGATCGTATTCGAAATGGCGCGCGAATTCAGGCGGCAGCTGCGCGATCGCAAGCCTGGCGAGGCCTTCGAACCGCGGCAGGAAGCGGGATTCATGCCACCACGGATCGCGCGGAAACGGCCCCAGACCTGCCAGCATCACGATCACGGTCACGATGGCAACCCCCCGGGCAACGCCGAACACGATCCCGAGCAGGCGATCGGTCGCCCCGAGACCGGTCGACTCGAGGAGTTTCCCGACGAGGTAGTTCAGCACGCCGAAGACCAGCAGCACACCGAGCAGGATCGCGATGAACGCAATCCCCATGCGCAACGAAGGGACCTCGACAAAGCCGGCGAGATGCGCGCTGGCGGGGCCGGCAAACCGGTAAGCGGCCCCGCCGGCAACCACCCATGCGAGCAGCGACAGGACCTCCCGCACGAGCCCGCGAAACAGGCTCAACAAGGCCGACACGCCGATCACGGCGAGGATGAAGGTGTCCACCCAGTGCATGTCCAGGTTCATGCCACCCTCCGGACGCGGCGCGCACGCCACCGTCGAGATCGGTTCATTCCGCCCGCACGACCATGCCCGAAAAGCCGAGTTCGAACTGCAGCCGAGCGTGCAGTCGGTCCGCCGCCTCGCGGCTCGTACCGCCCGCCACGCGCACGCGGTAGGTGCGCCGGCCGTCACTCCCGAGCGGCGATACGTAGGCGGCGAGCCCGGACTGCGCGATGCGGTCGCGCAGCGCGGCGGCATTCTCCTCGCGGGCGAAGCTGCCGAGCTGGATGACCCAGTCGCCGGGCCGGGCCGGCGCGGGCGCGTCTGCCGCCGCATCCACGGAGGGAGTCGCATGCGGGACATCGACGACCACTGCCGCATTGACCGCGGGTACGGGTTTCACGGGCGCCGCGGTCGTCCCTTCCGCCGGGGGTACCGCGGACATCGCCGGGGGCGCCGGCAGGTCCTCGGCTGGCAGGCGCGCCTCCAGCGCGTCTCCCGCGGCATCCATACCGCTCGTGATCTCCTCCATCACGGCAGGATCGACCGGGCTCAGGGTCTCCGGCGGTTCGGCGACCGGCATCGGCGCCATATCGCGCCGGACGACCGGCTCCATCACCACGTCCTCCTGGTCGAGAAACGCGGGAATCACGAGGACCGCGAGTGCCATGAGCACCGCGGCGCCGACCAGTCTCTGCTTGAGCTGAGGGTCCATGGGAGTCGTGCCTCCTTTAGCGATCCGCGCGCAGCGTCAGCATCGACAACACCTCGCCCACGGTGATGAACGAACCGACGACGAGGATACGATCGCCCGCCACGGCCGCACGCTCGGCACCGAGCTTCGCGTCGCGCACCGAATCGTAGATGTCCGCGCGGCCCCGGCGTGCCAGCGTACGCCAGGTGGCGAACAGGTCTGCGGCGGTCGCGCCCTGTCTCGCATGAACCGTCCCCAGGTGCCAGTGGTCCACGACGCGGCTCAGGCTCTGCATCACGCTCGCGTGATCCTTCGTCGCCAGCATTCCCAGCACGACGTGGGTGGTGCGCGCCGCCGGGAGGGCGTTCAGCGTGGTCACGAAGGATTCGATGGCCTGGGCGTTGTGCGCCACGTCAAGCACCCACTCCACCGGTCCCGCAATCCGCTGAAAGCGCCCGGGCAGGACGGTCGTCGAGAGCGCCTCGGCAATCGCCTCGCGGGTGACCGGCAGACGGTGCGCCAGGCGTCCCACGGTCTGCAGCACCCCCGCGGCGTTGCGCAACTGGTAACCACCGTGCAGGCTTGGTTTCGGGAGGTGGTCGTACATCTCGTCACCCGACCACCACGACCAATCCTCCCCGTTGTCCACGAAGTGATACGACACGCCGAGCAGGTCGAGCGGTACCCCGATCTCGCGGGCGACATCCCGCAGACTCTGCGGCACCTGCGGATCCGAGCACACGGCGGGCCGACCCGCACGCATGATGCCGGCCTTCTCGCGGGCGATGGCTTCGCGCGTGCGTCCGAGGAACTCGACATGATCGATGTCGAGCGTCGCAATGACCGCAACGTCCGCGTCCACGATGTTCACCGCGTCGAGTCGCCCGCCCATGCCGACCTCGAGAATCGCCACGTCGAGCCGCGCGTCGCGGAAAATTTCGAGTGCCGCGAGCGTGCCGAACTCGAACACCGTCAGAGGAACCCCCGTGGCCAGCCGCGCATGCTCCACCGCGGCGAACGCGGCGCAGATGCACTCGTCGCTGGCGGGTTCGTTCATGACGCGGATCCGCTCGTTGTAGCGCAGCAGGTGCGGCGACGTGTACGCGGCGACCCGGTATCCTCCCGCCCGGAAGATGCGTTCGAGCATCGCGACGGTGGAGCCCTTGCCATTGGTCCCCGCCACCGTCACGACGGGGTACGGCGGCGGCAGCAGGTCCATCCGCCGTGCGACTGCGCGACAGCGCTCGAGGCCGAGTTCGATATCGCGCGTGTGCAGCGTTTCCTGCCAGGCCAGCCACTCGGCCAGGGTCCGCGCGGACGGTGCGATCATCGTCTCGGTGCCCGACCCGGTCGGGAACGTCGCCATCGCGGCGATCAGCTCGCGCCCGCGACGTGCTGGCCGGCATCCGCCTCGAGATGCATGAACACGCCCAGGATCGAACTCAAGCGCGCGCGCAGCTCGCGGCGATCGCAGATGAAATCGACAGCGCCGTGCTCGAGCAGGAACTCGCTGCGCTGAAAACCTTCGGGCAGCACCTGCCGCACGGTCTGTTCAATCACGCGCGGCCCGGCGAACCCGATCAGCGCGTTGGGCTCGGCGACGATCACGTCGCCCAGCGTCGCGATGCTGGCCGACACACCGCCGGTGGTGGGATCCGTGAGTATCGATACGTACGGCAGCCGCTGTGCGCGCAGGTCGGCAAGCGCGGCGCTCGTCTTTGCCATCTGCATCAGCGACACCAGCGCTTCCTGCATCCGGGCGCCGCCGCTCGCGCAGAAGCACAGGAACGGAATGCGCTCCTCGAGCGCACGGCGCACCCCGCGCACGAAACGCTCGCCCACGACGGAGCCCATCGAGCCCCCCATGAAGCTGAAGTCAAACGCCGCGGCGACCAGCGGCAGGCCCTGCACGGTGCCGCGCATCACGATGAGTGCGTCGGTCTCGCCGGTTTCCTTCTGGGCGGCCACCAGGCGATCACGATAGCGCTTGCTGTCCTTGAACTTCAGGAAGTCGACCGGGGTCACGCTGGCCCCGATCTCCTGCCCGGAACCCGTATCGAGGAACAGCTGCAGGCGCCGCCGCCCGGTGACGCGCATGTGGTGGCCGCACTTCACGCAGACGTCGAGATTGCGTTCGAGTTCCGCGCGGTAGAGCACGGCTTTGCACGCAGGACAGCTCGTCCAGACACCCTCGGGTATCGATTTCTTGGCCGGTCCTTCGATGCGGATGCGCGAGGGCAGGAGTTTCTTGAACCAGTTCATATCATCGCCTGCTTCACGCCGCGCGTCGGGCGTCCATCGCGACGCGCAGCTCGTGTGCGAATAATTCGAGCGCGGCGGCAGCCGCCGCCGTTCCGGTGCCGTGCCGTTCGACGATCTCGACCAGCGCACTGCCGACTATGACGGCGTCCGAAACGCCGGCGAGTGCGGCCGCGGCATCGGGCGAGCGCACACCGAACCCCACGCCGACGGGCACGCGGGTATGCCGCTTGAGTTCCGCAATGCGCCGGCGCACCTCATCGGGTTCGATTGCCTTGCCGCCGGTCACGCCCTTGACGGACACGTAGTAGACAAAGCCAGAGGCACGCGCGCAGATTGCTTCCATGCGCGCGGCGTCGGACGTCGGTGCCAGCAGGTGAATCTGCCGGAGACCGTGCCGGTCGAACTCGGTGTGTGCGTCGTGCGCTTCCTCGGGCGGAAGATCGACCGTCAGCACCCCGTCGACACCGGCAGCGGCGGCCCGGCGCGCGAACTCGGCGTAGCCCATGCGCTCGATGGGATTCAGATACCCCATCAGCACGACAGGCGTCGTCGCATCCTGCGCGCGAAAGCGCGTCACGATCTCGAACACCTTCGCGAGCGTCATGCCCCCGGCGAGCGCGCGCTCGCTCGCGCGCTGGATGACCGGGCCGTCGGCCATAGGGTCGGAGAACGGGACCCCGAGTTCGAGCAGGTCGGCGCCCCCCCTGACCAGCGCGTGCATGTATTCCAGGGTCGCGGACGGGTCGGGATCGCCCGCGGTGATGAACGTCACGAGTCCCGCCCGTCGCGCGGATGCGAGCGCCGTGAAACGTTGCTGGATGCGATCGACAGTCACTGTGCCTCCTCCGGCCCGGGGATCGGTGGTCATAGCGTGATGCCGTCGATCCCGGCGACCGTGGGGATATCCTTGTCGCCCCGCCCGGACAGGTTCACGACGAGGATCGCGTCACGCGACATGGAGGGCGCGATCTTCGCGACGTGGGCAAGCGCGTGGCTCGACTCCAGCGCCGGGATGATGCCCTCCATCCGGGTAAGCGCGCGGAACGCGTCCAAAGCCTCGGTGTCTGTGATCGACACGTACTCGGCGCGGCCGCTGTCCTTCAGCCACGCGTGCTCGGGGCCGACACCGGGATAATCGAGGCCCGCGGACACCGAGTGGGTCTCCATGATCTGGCCGTCCGCGTCCTGCATCAGGTACGTCCGATTGCCGTGCAGGACACCCGGTCGACCGGCACTGAGCGGCGCCGAATGACGCCCCGTGGCAATCCCGTCGCCGCCGGCTTCGACCCCGATGAGCTTCACTGCGGTGTCATCGAGAAACGGGTGGAAGATGCCCATCGCATTCGAACCACCCCCCACGCAGGCGACGACGGCATCCGGGAGCCGCCCCGTCTGCGCCAGGCACTGCGCGCGGGTTTCACGCCCGATGATCGCCTGGAAGTCGCGCACCATCGCGGGGTACGGATGGGGCCCCGCAACGGTTCCAATGATGTAGAACGTGTCGTCGACGTTGGACACCCAGTCGCGCAGCGCTTCATTGAGCGCATCCTTCAACGTCTTCGAACCCGAAGTCACCGGGATCACTTCGGCGCCGAGAAGCTTCATGCGAAACACGTTGAGCGACTGGCGCTGGATGTCGTTCGCCCCCATGTACACGCAGCAGGTCATGCCGAACCGGGCCGCGACCGTGGCGGTCGCGACGCCGTGCTGGCCCGCGCCCGTCTCCGCGATGACTCGCTGCTTGCCCATCCGACGCGCCAGCATCGCCTGGCCGACGGTGTTGTTGATCTTGTGCGCGCCGGTGTGATTGAGATCCTCCCGCTTGAGATAGATCCGCGCGCCGCCGAGCACGTCGGACCACCGCTCCGCGAAGTACAGCGGCGAGGGCCGTCCGACGTAATGGTGCAGATCGTGCTCCAGCTCCGCGACGAACTCGGGATCGCGCGCATAACGGTGATACGCCGCTTCGAGTTCAGCCAGCGGTCCCATCAGCGTCTCCGCGACGAACCGTCCGCCATAGGGACCGAAATGCCCCCGCGCATCCGGCAGCGCCGCCAGGGCGCCGTGCTGCGCGCGCGTGTCAGGTCTTGCGTTCAACTTTCGCTACCTCGGTAATGAACTCGCGAATGCGCTCGGCATCCTTGATTCCCTTGGCGGATTCTACTCCGCCGCTCACATCCACCGCATACGGACGTACCTGCATGATCGCCGCCGCCACGTTCCCCGCCGTCAGGCCGCCGGCGAGCACCAGCGGGAAGCGACGGGCGGGTCCGAGCATCGACCATTCGAACACCTCGCCCGTCCCCCCCGCCAGATGGGGATGCCAGGTGTCGACGAGCAGCGCCTGTGCGCCCGCGTAGCGCGCGAACTCGGCGTCGAAATCAGTGCCGGGTCGGGCGGGGATCGCCTTGATGTACGGCCGTGGACAGGCCGCGCAGGTCTCGGGGGACTCCTGTCCGTGGAACTGCACGCATGCGATCCCGGTCTCCTCGACCACCGCACATACCCGCGGCAGCGCCGCGTTCACGAACAGTCCGACAGACGTCACGAATGGCGGAAGTCGAGCAATGATCTCGCGCGCCCGCGCGGGCGGTATCCAGCGCGGACTCTCCTCGAAGAACACGAAACCGAGTGCATCCGCACCAAGCGCCACCGCGGCCTGCGCGTCGGCGAGCCGGGTGATGCCGCAAATCTTCACGCGGGTGCGGGCCATGGCGTCGGAACCGGAAGGGGATTGCGGGCGTCGTGTGCCGAACGGGTCCGAATTATCCCACCGATGGCCGTTCCCGGTACAGGTGAAGTTCGAACTCAGACTCCGGGCGGAGGCGCCCATTCGACGCCGGGCAGTCCGAATTCCTCGGGATACCTGACACCCATGAAGTACAGGCCACCGGGTGGCGCAGTCATCCCGCCCCGCGTGCGGTCACGGGCGGCGAGCAGGTGCGACATCCAGGCGACCGGTCGCTCGCCACGTCCGATTTCGAGCAGGGTTCCAGCGATGTTGCGCACCATGTGGTGCAGAAACGCGTTCGCCTCCACGTCGATAACGACGAGTTCGCCGTCCCGGATGACCGAAATTGCCCGCAGAGTCCGAACCGGGTGGCGTGCCTGGCAACCCGCGGCACGGAAGCTCGTGAAGTCATGTTCGCCCAGCAGCACGCGCGCCGCCTCGTCCATGTGTGCGACATCCAGCGGGCGGCATTCCCACGTGACCTTGTGCGCCCACAACGCGGCGCGGGTGGGGCGATTCGTGATCACGTACCGGTAGGCGCGCGCGATCGCGGAGAAACGTGCGTTGAAATGATCAGCAATCGGTTGTGCCCACCGGACACTCACGTCCCCGGGGAGATGCGCGTTCGCGCCGAGCGTCCAGGCGCGCATCGTACGCACGGCAAGGGTGTCGAAATGGACCACCTGGCAGCAAGCATGCACGCCGGCATCGGTGCGGCCGGCACACACTACTTTCACGGGACTGTCGGCGACCTTGGTCAGCGCATGTTCGACAGCAGGCTGGATGGCGCGGGCGTGCGACTGGGTCTGCCAGCCGCTGAACCGGGTGCCGTCGTATTCGATTCCGAGCGCGATCCTCATCGCGTCAGTGCGCGGCCTGCGGCTGCGTCGCGCGCTGACGCAGCCCACGCCGCCCAGCGCACGATCAGACGAGCTGCGACAGGAGTCGGCGCGCCTCTTCCTGCTGGGAGGCAGTCCCTTCGGTCACGACTTCGTTCAGGATTGCGCGCGCGCCTTCGCCGTCTCCAAGCTCGATGTACGCCTTGGCAAGATTCAACTTTGTGTCGGTTTCGTCGAGCCCTGCATCGATTTCAGCTTCACCATCACGCGGCAGCGCGACCGTACGATCGGTGACACCGTCCGCCTGCCGGCGCAGTTCGTCAGGGTCCAGTGCGAGGGTATCGAGACCGTTGAGCTCGCCCAGGTCGTCGAGGCCGAAATCGAGATCCAACGCTTCGGCGTCGCCCGGTTCCAGCGAGAGATCGAGGATGCTGTCCTTGTCGTCGTCCAGATCGAGCCCCGAGATCGAGGCTTCCATGGACCGGGTCAGATCCTCGAGCGACTCGCTCTCCGTGTCGACCGGCTGCATGCCGGCTGCACGCGCGGTGCTCGACTTCGGCAGCTCGAGCGTGTCGTCGATCGAAAGGCTCTCGAAGTCCGTGGTGTCCTGCAGGGCCAGGTCGAACTCCACCTCGGACTCTCCTGGCGGCTCGGTACTCGCCGGCGCCCCCAGATCGAAATCGAGCTCGCTCGTATCCTGCAGGGAGAGATCGAGGTCGGCATCGGCCTCGGCGGAATCCGGCACACCGATTTCCAGGTCCGAATCGAGCGTGAGGTCGAGATCCTCCAGGGCTGGCGCCGCTTCGGCGGCGGTGGATTCCACCGGCTCGGCGGCCGCCGCGAGGCCCTCGATATCGAAATCGAGCTCGAGATCCCCGGACGCGGCGGGCGGCGTGGTCTCGGTGAGCCGGGCGCCCGCGGGCGCGACCGTATCGCTGATGTCGAAGTCGGTTTCCTGTTCTTCGACAAAGCCCCCGACCGTGGCGGCTTCGGCCGAATCCGGCTCGAGCGGACCGGGCGCAGTGTCGTCGAACGCCGTGGCGGCGAACTCGTCGAAGTCCCGCGGTGCCTGGGCGACCTCGGCAGCGGCGTTCTCGACAGTGTCCGCGAGTCCAAGCAGGTTCTCGCCCGACACGTCGAACACGTCGGTGTCCTTGGTCATCTCGCCTGCGGTCTCGGTCAGGTCCAGGACGTCATCCGCATCGGGGAGTTCGGCCGGCGCGGTGAGATCGATCATGGGTTCGGCGGTCTCGCCGGCCCCGAGGTCGAAATCGAGCGTCGACGTCCCGGTGAAATCGTTCGTCAGCCCCACCTGCGTGGACGCGAGGAGGTCATCGCCCTCGGCCGGCTGCACGACGGTCGCCTCGTCGCCCGGAATGTCGGACGTGATGTCGACGAAAGCGCTGGCGGAATCGGTGCTTTCTCCCACGGCCGGTTCGGCCGCGGAAGGTGGCGCGAACAGCGACCGCTCCGGCGACATTTCGTTCCACATCGCGAGCGCGCTCGCCCACAGCGGACTCGCGTCACCCACCGCATCGAGAAGTTCACGCGCGGAGTTCTCGTAGGCGGGCTTGTTGTTCGCCGAGTAGTAGATCTCGAGCAGGCGCAGCTTGTACTTGTGTTCGAACGGATACTTGGCGATGACGTTCCGGACCAGTTCTTCCGCCTGGTCGAACCGCTCGTACGCGAGGTACACGTTGACCTCTTCGAGCGGATCCTCTTCCGGTGCCGCGGCGAGCTGTTCTGCCGTGGCCTCCATCGTGCGCTGGAACTGCTCCGGATCGCCGCGCCCTTCGAACGGGCGCAGATCGTCGCGGGTCTCCAGCAGGTCTTCGGCCGCCGCCGAACCTGCTGCCGTAGCTGCCGTGGCCGCGACGGCCGGTGCAGCGGCCGCCGGCATTGCCGCGGGCTTCTGCGGAGTCGGCACGATGGCCTTGCCCGGGCGCCCTGCCAGTGCTTTGGACACGCCGACCCCGATCAGCAGCAGCAAGGTCGCCGCGATCCCGGCGAGGGTCAGCGAGCCACCCGGGACCGCGGTGCGGAGATGTTCGGGCACGAACCGATCCAGGAAGCCGGCCGGCGTGGCCGGGACAGGTTCGGGTGGGGTCGGCGTCGCCGCCGGTGCCGGGGGTTCTGGTGGGGGGGCCGCGGCAATGGGAGTTTCCGTTTGCGCGGGCTCGGACTCCGGCGCTTCCGTCGGGGGCTCGGTCGGAGGAGCTTCCGTGTCGGGGGCTTCCGCGAGCGGCATCGAATCTGCCGGTTCTGCGGGGGCAGGCGTTGTCGCGGGCATCTCGACACCCGCCTCACCGAGTCGCTTCTGCAGCGCCGCGAGTTCTTCATCCTTGACCTGGACCTGTCGCTGAAGCAGGTCGATGATCTGGTCGGCCTCCTCGAGCTTGGCCGCGAGTTCCTGGTTCTCGCGCGCCTTCGTGTCCAGGACCTCCGCTTCGGCGAGGGTCTCGTCGGCGCTGCCGCCCGCTTCCCCGCCAGGCTCCGGAGTGGCTGTGCCCTTGTCGGGCGCTGCGAGTTCGAGACGCGCCTCGCCGGCCGGTGCCGCGGGTTCTTCCGCGAGAAGATCGTCAAGGGAGTCCGCGGCTTCCGGCGTCGCGTCCGCTTCCACGGGCGCTTCGGCCGGCGCGCCGGCCGCGCCCTGGCGATACGCCTGCCAGACGTCATGCTGGCGGCGGATCTCCGCAATCGCCTCCGCCTGCGAGATCCCGTCGATTTCCGCCTGTGTCGGCATCCGCAGCACGGCACCACGGCGCAGCTGGTTCACGTTGTCATTGGCGAACGCGGCGGGATTCGCCTGCAGCAACGCGAGCATCATCCGGTGCACGGACACGGACGCATCGGGGCGATGCCGCAGCGCAAGGCCCCACGCAGTGTCCTGGCCGGTCACCTCCCCGATCATCGTTCCCCCGGCGGTTGCGGTGGTCGGCGTCGGCGCGGCGGCGGGAGCCTCGGTCACGGCGGGTGCCGCAACGGGTTGCGGGGGCGCGGCGGGTCGTGGCGTCGGCGCGGACAGGGCCGGCGGCCGCCGATGGCGGTCGTACAGCGGAGGATCCAGCAGCACGGTGTATTCGCGCACCATGCGACCGTTTGCCCAGTCGATTTCGACCAGGAAGTTCAGGAACGGCTCCCGCACCGGGTCCTTCGTCGTGATCCGGATGAAATCTGCCCCGGCTTCTGACGACACCACTTCGAAGCGGAGGTTCAGCAGCACGGCGTCCCGCGAGACGCCCGCACGCTCGAACTGCCGCGCGTCCGCGAGTTTCGCATTCAGCGTGTCGAAATCCTGGACGGCCGCGCCGACCACCTCGATCCGCGCTTCGAACGGCTCATTGAGCGCCGAGTTTGTCTTCAGGGTTCCGAGTCCGAGGCCGAACGAAGTCGGACTCAGCAGGGCCGTTAGGGCAACGGCAACGGCTCTCTTCCGTAGCATGCTGCGCTTCCTTAATCGAGCGTGGCGGTATGGAAAAGCCCACAGGATTGCAGACGTATCGCTCCTGATCGGTCCGGCACCGAATCCAATGACACCCCGCAACCTACGAACGCACTTTACAATTCACAGTTAACTATAATTTATAAATAGGTTTTTACCAACACTTCGGCGATCTGAACGCTGTTCAGCGCCGCCCCCTTCCGCACGTTGTCCGCGACCACCCACAGATTCAGTCCCCGCGGGTGGGAGATATCTTCGCGAATACGCCCGACAAAGACCGGGTCTGCGTGGGCCGCCTCCGTCACCGCGGTCGGGTAACCCCCGTCCCGGCGCTCGTCGAGCACCTTGATCCCGGGCGCCTTCGCCAGCAGCTCGCGCGCCTGTTCGGCGGTGATCTTCTCGCGGGTCTCGAGGTGGACCGCCTCCGAATGCCCATAGAACACCGGCACGCGGACGGTGGTCGGGTTCACGCGGATGGTGTCATCGCCCATGATCTTCCGGGTCTCCCACACCATCTTCATCTCTTCCTTGGTGTAGCCGTTGCCCTGGAAGACATCGATCTGCGGCAGGCAATTGAATGCGATCTGCTTCGGATACACGCTTGCCTCGACGGGCTTCGCGTTCAGCAGCGCCGCTGTCTGGGTTGCCAGCTCCTCGATCGCCTCCTTGCCGGTGCCTGACACCGCCTGGTACGTGCAGACATTGATTCGCTCGATGCCGACGGCGTCGTGGATCGGCTTCAGTGCGACCAGCATCTGGATGGTCGAACAGTTCGGGTTGGCGATGATGCCGCGATTCCGATACTGCGCGATCGCCTCCGGATTGACTTCCGGCACGACGAGCGGAATGTCGTCGTCGTAACGGAACTGCGAGGTGTTGTCGATCACCACGCAACCCGCTGCCGCGGCGCGTGGCGCGTGGATCTTGGAAACGGACGCGCCGGGCGAGAACAGTCCGATCTGTATCCCGCTGAAATCGAACGTATCGAGTTCCTGTACCGCCAGGTGGGAACCCGCGAACGGAATGCGGGTGCCTGCCGAACGTGCGCTGGCGACGGCAAATACCTCGTCGACCGGGAAACGTCGCTCCTCGAGAATTGCGAGCATCGCTTCACCCACCGCCCCGGTGGCGCCGACAACCGCGACATTGAACTTCTTGGCCATGCAATTACCCCGTAACGATGCGTGTTCGATCAGGCCAGCGCGGCGGAGACCTGCCGGCCCATCTCGCGGGTCCCGATGACCCGCGTGCCGGGCGCCTGGATATCGGCCGTGCGGAATCCCGCGGCCAGTACCGCCTCCACCGCCTGTTCGATCCGCTCGGCCTGCGCGGATTCGTTCAGGGAGTAGCGCATCATCATCGCCACCGACAGGATGGTCGCGAGCGGGTTCGCGACGTCCCGCCCCGCGATATCTGGCGCCGACCCGTGGATGGGTTCGTACATCCCCTTGTTCGCGGCGTTCAGCGACGCCGATGGCAGCATCCCGATCGAGCCCGTCAGCATCGACGCGAGGTCGGACAGGATGTCGCCGAACATGTTGGTCGTGACCATTACGTCGAACTGCCTGGGCGCGCGCACCAGCTGCATCGCCGCGTTGTCGACGTACATGTGCGACAACTCGACATCCGGGAAGTCGCGCGCGACGTCGGTCACGATCTCCCGCCAGAACTCGGTTGCCTCAAGCACATTCGCCTTGTCCACCGAACACACCTTGCGCCCGCGCAGCCTGGCGATTCCGAACGCGGAGCGCGCGATGCGGCGAATCTCGGCTTCCGTGTAGACCAGCGTGTTGTAACCATACCGCTCCCCGGCGTCGTTGACGGCGATCCCGCGCGGCTTCCCGAAATAGATGTCGCCGGTCAGTTCACGCACGATCATCAGGTCCAGCCCATCGACGACTTCCGGCTTCAAGGTCGACGCGCCGGCCAGCGCGGGGTAGAGGATCGCCGGCCGCAGGTTGCAGAACAGGTCGAGCCCCGATCGCAATCGGAGCAATCCGCGCTCCGGACGAAGGTCCCGCTCGATGCGGTCCCATTTCGGCCCGCCCACTGCGCCAAGCAGGATCGCATCCGCGGCGTGTGCCAGCGTGAGCGTTGCCTCGGGCAGCGGATCCCCGGCCGCATCGATCCCCGCACCACCCATCGGCGCGGTTTCGAACTCGGCGTTCAGGCCGAAGCGGTGCTGCAGGCCGTCGAGAACGTCGCGCGCCGCACCCACGATTTCGGGGCCGATGCCGTCACCGGCGAGCAGCAGGATCTTGTGTGTCATGGCGGGGTTTCGCGGCCAAAAAAGGGCGCAAAGAATACCGTAATCGATCTGGGGACGATACCGATGGCATCGCGGAAGGGATTCCCTATACTGGCCGCGCCGCCAACACCTGCCGTCACATGAATCCCGGTTTCCTCAAGCTCGAACCTTACCCCTTCGAGAGGCTCGCGGCCTTGCGTGCGGGCGTGACGCCGCCCGCGGGCTTGTCACCGATCAACCTGTCAATCGGCGAACCCCAGGACCCGACACCGGGCTTCATCCACGAGGCACTGACAGGCGCGCTCGCGGGGACTGCCAAGTACCCGGCGACGAAAGGCGGCGACGAGTTCCGCCACGCAGTCGCGCGCTGGCTCGAACGTCGCTTCCGGTTGCGCGCCGACGCGGTCGACGCCGAGCGCATGGTGCTGCCGGTGAACGGCACCCGTGAAGCCCTGTTTGCGGTCGCGCAGGCACTCGTTTCGCGACAACCGGCGCGCAACCGCGTGCTGATGCCAAATCCGTTCTATCAGATTTACGAGGGCGCGGCGCACCTGGCGGGCGCCGATCCGTACTACATGCCGTGCCCGGCGGAGCACGGGTTCCTGCCCGACTTCGGCGCGATTTCCCCGGCCGTGCTCGACTCCTGCGCACTGATGTACATCTGCTCGCCGGCCAACCCGTCCGGCGCGGTGCTGTCACGCGCCGAACTTGCGGGACTGCTCGAGCTCGCGGACAGGCATGATTTCGTGGTGGTCGCGGACGAGTGCTACTCCGAACTGTACGCAGACGAGGCGGCACCGCCGCCGGGCCTGCTGGAAGCCGCGTGGCACAGCGGGCGCACCGACTTCCGGCGCTGCCTGGTGATGCACAGCCTGTCCAAGCGCTCCAATGCGCCTGGACTCCGCTCCGGATTCGTCGCAGGCGATGCCCGTCTCATCGACGCATTCCTGCGTTACCGGACCTACCATGGCTCGGCGATGCCGCTGCATGTGCAGGCCGCGAGTGTCGCGGCCTGGCGCGATGAATCACACGTGATCGCGACACGGGCCGCCTACCGGGCGAGATTCGAGGCAGTGACGGCCTTGCTGGCGGACGTACTGGACGTGGCGATTCCGGCCGGAGGCTTCTATTTGTGGCCGCGCGTGCCACCCGATGATCTCGACATCTGCCGTCGCCTCATCGCGGATGCCAACGTGGTCACGTTGCCCGGCCAGTTTCTCGCCCGCACCGTCGCCGGGGCCAACCCGGGACAGGGTCGGCTGCGCATCGCGCTCGTGGCGGATGTCGCGAGCTGCACCGAGGCGGCGACGCGCATTCGCGAATTCTTCACCCGACTGGCGTGAGCGCCCGAGAAAGCCTCCCGGGCGCGAAACGCAACGCATCGTACCGGAGTTTCCCATGCAGACAGACGCCCTGGCGGACATCATCAACGAAGCCTTCGAACGGCGCGCGGACCTGACGCCGGCAAGCCCCGCGCAGCGCGAGCGTGCCGCGGTGGAAGAAACGCTTCACCACCTGGAGACCGGGAAACTCCGCGTCGCGGAGAAGCGGGGTGACCACTGGCACGTCAACGAATGGGCGAAGAAGGCGGTGCTGCTGTCGTTTCGACTGCACGACAACGCTGTGATGGAAGGCGGCCATACGCGTTACTTCGACAAGGTGCCGCTCAAGTATGCGACAACCGACAAGGCGGCGTTTCGTGCGGGCGGCGTGCGCGTGGTGCCACCGGCGACCGTGCGGCGCGGCGCGTTCATCGGCAGCGGCGTCGTGCTGATGCCGAGCTACGTGAACATCGGGGCCTACGTCGACAGCGGTGCCATGGTGGACACCTGGGCCACGGTCGGGTCGTGCGCGCAGATCGGGCGGAACGTGCACCTGTCAGGCGGTGTCGGGATTGGAGGCGTACTGGAGCCGCTGCAGGCGTCGCCCACCATCATCGAGGACTACTGTTTCATCGGCGCGCGCTCGGAGATCGTCGAAGGCGTGATTGTCGGCGAGGGCGCGGTGATCTCGATGGGGGTCTACATCGGACAGAGCACCAAGATATTCGATCGCACGACTGGTCAGGTGA